>CAWDGY010000012.1:0-143758 GCA_963801865.1 uncultured Gammaproteobacteria bacterium
CTTGAGCAACTAACAGGCGGTCAAATGGATCGGTGTGGTACAACGGAAGTGCAGCGACCCCGGCAGCGTGTATGCCGCGGACCGGAAGTTCGATAAACCCGCTTGCCTCGATGGCGTTGACCAGATCGCTGGTGATGACCTCGATTTTTCCTAGCCCTGTCTTGATTGCAACTTCCCAAATGGAGGCCGCCGACACATAAACCTGGTCTGCTTCTTCCATGATTCGGCGGGCGGCCGATTTGAGAGAGCGGCTGCCGCCGATGGCCCATAGAAAAACGTGCGTGTCGAGCAGGAGGCGCATTAACGTCCCTCAAAGCTCGCCAAGACATCGGGAGGCAATGGAGCATCGAAGTCGCGGGCGATTTTGACTTTGCCCTTAAGCACGCCAAATACGAGGCGCTGCTTTTGACGACCCTCCAGCCGAGTAATCCGCGCGATTGGCTTTCCATTTCGGCACACCACGACGTCCTCGCCGGCAGCCGCCTTGTCGACCAGCTGAGAAAAGCGAGTCTTCGCATCGTAGATGTTAACCGGTTTCATTGCATCCTCCATCCTAACTTAGTCAAGTCTAGTCTAGCCAAAGAGAAACGCAAAGAGGTCCGTCAATGACTAATGGGGTATATCCGTTGGGGTATGCACTCAACATGAGTCAAGCACCTGCGGATGCGATCTTTCGGCGCCGCAGAGCTAAATCGAAGCGCGGCCCGGTCTTCGGATTCGAAGTGGCAAGCGAGTGGTCAGTTGCATGGGCAAAAATAGCGTACTAAATTCTGATGAAAGAAGCGTAACTTATTGATTTTATTGGCTCCCTGGGACGGAACCGAAATCATGCGGAAAAGACCGGTAATTTTCCGGCGTTTCGTGGGTGCCCCCACACAAATACGACCGGCTGTTTCCGGACATTCCTAGCTTTTCTTGGAAGACGCAAGGTGCCTCGATCTCATAGCTGTCACATAGCCGCCTGAGGCTGCATCAACTCAGATCTCAAACTACGATCTCCCCGGGGGGCCTCGCGGCGGCCGATGCGGTAGCCTCTAAGCACGTGCTCCCAGTATTGGAGAATCCCGCATGTCGGCTGACATATCCACGAACCCTGCGACACGCATGTCCGACGCGCCCGGAGGACTTCCGCTCGAGCCTCAGTTGCGCATCGGAGTGCAAACCATACACCGGCGGTCCGAGCCTGCGTCGGAATCGTGGTTGCCTACTATCGATGATATGCGAACGTACGTGCAGCTAATAGATCGCTGCGGTTACGACTCACTTTGGGCGGGTGATCACGTTGCCTTCGCCATCCCGATTCTCGACCCCCTTTTGCAACTCGCCCAAGCTGCGGTCGTGAGTCGGCGCCTGATCATGGGCACAGCCGTCTATTTGCTGCCGCTGAGACCCCCTGGGCCCGTGGCGAAGATGGTTTCATCGCTCGATCATCTCGCGGAGGGGCGCCTGATCTTCGGCGTCGGTGTAGGCGGGGAGTTTCCGAAAGAGTTCGAGCTGTGCGGAGTTCCGCTCAACGAGCGCGGCTCCCGCTTGACGGAGAGCATGGAGGTGCTTCGCAAGATTTGGAGCGGCGAGTCGGTCAGCCATCAAGGCCGGCACTTTCAATTCAGCGAGGTCGCGATGCAGCCTCCTCCTCGGCAACGCGGTGGTCCGCCGATCTGGTGCGGTGGCCGCTCGGATGCCGCGCTCGCGCGCGCGGCGCGACTGGCAGACGGGTGGATCTCGTACGTGGTAACGCCGGCAATGTTCGCCGAATCGCTCGCGAAGATCGCACGTTTCGCCGCCGAGGCCGAGCGTCTCGTAACGAGCTTCGGCACGGCCCATTTGCTTTTCCTCCGCATCGACGACGACCCAGACGAGGCCTTTCGGGCCGCCAACCAGTGCCTGAGCGTTCGCTATGCGATGGACTTTAGCAAGCCGACTCGCCGGTACGCCGCACTCGGTCGGCCTGCTGACATCGCGGCGCAGGTTCTTGCCTATCACGAGGCCGGCGTTCGGCACCTGATCCTCGACTTCGTCGGGCCATACGAGGACCGCGACCGCCAGATCGAGCGATTCGCAGCAGATGTCATGCCCCTGGTCAAGGATCTGATCAAGCGATAAGTGGCACTCGCCCTCGGGCTTCATGAACTCGTTGACCGGCCGATCCGCATCTGCGAAAATTGGAACATCGTTCACATAACTGAATATAACCGGGCCGCTTCATGCTGCCGGTTTCTCGGACCGCAATACGCCGCGCTAGGAGATTGGTGCATGCCGGAATCCACCGAGCTGAGCTGGAAACAAGCGACGGAGTTAGCCGGTAAAACGGTCGTGCTCACGGGGTGCGCCTCGGGGATCGGGCGAGCGAGCGCGCTGCAGTTCGCGGCCGCCGGCGTCAAGGTCTATGCGGGCGACGTCAATGAGCGCGACGGGACCGCCACGATCGAAACCATCCGCCGTAGTGGCGGTCAGGCCGAATTCGTGCCGCTGGATTTGCTCCAGGCAAGCTCCATCGACGCGTTCGTCGATGAGATCAAGCGGCGGAGCGCCGGGCACATCGACATCATTGCGAGCATCGCGGGCATTGATCGAATCGAGCCCTTTCTGAAGAACACACCAGAGGTCTGGGACAAGATCATCGGAGTGAATTACCTGGGTCCCGTGCGCATGATCCATAGGCTGCTGCCGACGATGATCGAGAGAGGTACCGGCGGGCGGATCATCACCATCTCGAGCGATGCCGGCCGCGTGGGCAGTACCGGGGAGACTTTCTACTCGGGAACCAAGGGCGCCGTCATCAGCTTCACCAAGGCGCTTGCTCGCGAGACAGCCCGGTATGGCATCAAGTGCAACTGTGTGGCTCCGGGGCCGACGGACACACCGCTCTTCACCGTGGCAATGGATGAAAAGCTGCGCGAATCCCTGGTCAAGGCGATTCCGTTGCGGCGCATGGCGAGCCCGGTCGAGATCGCCAACGTGATCTTGTTCTTTGCCAGTCCTGCCGCCGACTACATCACCGGTCAAGTGCTGAGCGTGAGCGGCGGCCTCACCATGCACGGCTGATTCGCCATAGCCCGAGAAACCCGCCGAGCGCTCAGGTGCCATCCGCGTGTGCGAAGATCGGGCAGATCTCTGCGACACATCGATGAAACCGACGATCGCAATTGAGCAAAACTAGGCGTCGCTGGGGCCTTCCGGACCCCCGCCAGCTCCGCTGAATGCGGTATTCATCAGCACGACCCGACCACTGGCAATCAAGCGTTTACCGGAATCCAAGATGCGTACATCGACGTTCGACAGTTGTCGCCCAAATTTCACGATCGTGCCTCGCGCCCAGAGCATCGCTCCCAAGGCTGGCCGGTGATAATCCGTGCGCAGGTCCACCGTTACTACGCTGTTGCCCGTCTGAGCGATCACCGACATCGTTCCGGTCACGTCGACCAGGCTCGCAAGTATTCCTCCGTGGATCGCTCCGACGTCGGGGTTCCCTGTCAGTTCCTCACGGCATCGAATTTCCAGCTCGATTCCGCCCTCATCGACGCTGGATACTCGAAGCCGAAGCCAGCGATTGAACGGGCTTCGATCGATCCGCGCCTGCATGGCGGCAGCCGATAGCGGCTTTTCACTCATTTCCGGGGACCCGAATTCACTGGAAGCACCAGTCTACACCGGCCGCGGGTTCGCGATTGTCTCGCGCACGTGTTGCGCAAACCCGGTTTCCCGCAACTCATATGTCCTTCGCACGTTGCGGTGCGCCACGGAGGCGCGGGAATAGCCCCCGCGCATTGACCGCGGCCGGACCCTGCGTTTATATTACTGAACATTATTCAACAATACGTTTTCGGTATTTCGGTATCGGAACTCAACGGCCAAGTTTTTCACAGAATCTGAATGGATCCAATTGGCGTATGGCTGACCAAGCAATCGCTTTTTCTGGAAAAGCGCGCACCGAGTTCTCGACCCGATGGGAAGTCAGAAATGAGCATTGAACTCACGCAGCACGGGCGCATCGCCATCGTAACGCTCTCACGAGCGCCGGTGAACGCGATCGATGACACCATGATCGCGGAGTTTAACGCTACTCTCGACCGCCTCGCGCAGCGCGACGATTGGCAGGTCCTGCATGTGCGCAGCGCTCACAAGGTGTTCGCGGCCGGTGCGGATCTCGATTTGATCCGTTCTTGGAAAGATGCGCCGTCGCCGACCGCCGCGCTCACCGCATACATCGAGCGTCTGCAGAAATTGTATTTGCGCATCGAAGGCTTAAGCCAAGTGAGCGTGTGCGAGATCAACGGTGCGGCAATGGGCGGCGGCTACGAATTGGCTTTGAGCTGCGATCTGCGGATCGCGGCCGAAGAAGCCAAGATCGGGCTGCCGGAAGTCGGCATCGGACTGTTGCCGGGGGCCGGCGGCACGCAACGATTGACGCATCTTTGCGGGCGCGGCACGGCGGCACGCGTGATTCTCGGCTGCGAACCGGTGGACGGCAAGACCGCGGAGTCCCTGGGCATGGTCGATTGGAGCTTCCCACGTACGCGTCTGCAAGATGAAGCGCGCGCGATCGTCGACCGCATCGCGCAACTGCCAGCGCATTCGCAGAGTGCGGCGAAGCGCTGCATCGCGGCCGCGGGCGATCGTTCGGCGACGGGATACACGTTGGAGCGCGATCTCGGCGGCGCTCTGTTGGAATCCGAGCAAACACAGGCGTTGATCGGCGCGTTCCTCGAGCGCAATGCGGCGAAGGAGAAGCGATAAATGAGCGTGAGCGGCGGCCTCACCATGCACGGGTGAGCCATGCATCCTGAACGGGATTACTTGGCATTCTTGGAGCGTGGCGAATTCATGCTCCAACGTTGCAAATCCAGCGGCGCGTTCATCTTCTATCCGCGTGTCGCGGCGCCTGGAACCGGCAGTACCGATTTGGAATGGGTTCAGGCGTCCGGCCTCGGCACGGTCTATTCGACCACCGTGATTCGGCAAAAGCCGCCGAAGGCGGACTACAACCTCGCGTTGATCGACCTGGCGGAAGGCGTGCGCATGATGAGCCGCGTGGAGAACACGCCGCCGCAGAGCGTGCGAATCGGGATGCGCGTGAAGGCGAAAATCATCAGAGAAGACGGCGGCCCCTTGGTCGTCTTCGAGCCGGCGACGTGATGCACGATGCCTTTCCCCGTGGGCGCACGGCCATCGTGGCGGCTGCCACGTTCGGGATCGGGACGACACCGGGCTTCAGCAGTTTCGATCTCGCCACACATGCCAGCATCAAGGCGCTCGCGCAAGTGGGCTTGCAACCGAAGGATGTCGACGGTCTCGCCATCGTCGTGATGGACGAGACGTTGAGCACGCTCAATTTCGCCGAATACCTCGGGATTCAGCCGCGCTTCATGGACAACACGCGCACCGGCGGGTCTTCCTTTCAGATTCAGGCGTCGATTGCCGCGCTGGCATTGGAAGCGGGACAATGCGACGTGGTGCTGATCGCCTACGGGAGCGACCAGCGAAGTGCCGCCGGCAAGCTAATCAGCACATCGAGGCCATCACCGTGGGAGGCGCCCTATAAGCCGCTGCGCCCCATTTCGTCCTACGCCCTCGCGGCGGCACGGCACATGCATGAGTACGGAACGACCAAACGCCAGCTGGGTGAAGTCGCACTCGCGGCACGGAAGTGGGCACGGCTAAATCCGGAGGCGACGATGCGCGATGAGTTGACGATGGAAGATTATCTGGCCGCGCGCATGGTCGCCGATCCTTTCGGCATTCGCGACTGCTGTTTGGTGACCGACGGGGCTGCGGCCGTGGTCATGGTGCGAGCCGATCGTGCGCGCGAGTTGAACCCGCGCGCCGCGTATCTGCTCGGCGCCGCACATGAAACCACGCACCGCGAGATCGCGCTGATGCCGGACCTTACGGTGACAGGTACGGCGGCAGCCGCACGACGTGCGTTCGCGCAGGCGAGGATCGAGCCCGCACAGGTCGATGTCGTCGAACTGTATGATGCGTTCACGATCAACACGATTCTATTTCTCGAGGACATGGGGTTCTGCCCGCGTGGGGAAGGTGGGCGCTTCGTTGCTGACGGGGCCATCGCTCCCGGCGGAGTCTTGCCCGTCAATACCAACGGCGGCGGACTGTCCTGCACGCATCCGGGGATGTATGGGTTGTTTACGATGGTTGAAGCATCTCAGCAAATCATGGGGGTGTGCGGCGCGCGGCAGGTGGCCGGCGTGGATATTGCCGTGTCGCACGGCAATGGCGGCGAGTTATCGAGCGAGGCCGTCCTCGTTCTAGGCTCCCCGAACACCGTCGGTCATTCTTGAGGGGCCGGCTGAGATGCTGAATTATGATGCCGTCAAGAACTGGGATTTCGGCGAGATCGTTCAGACGTACGCGATACGCGATTCGATGCTGTACGCGCTGGGCGTCGGCATGGGAGCGGACCCGCTCGACCGCGACCAATTGCGCTTCGTCTACGAAAAAGATCTGCAGACCGTGCCCACGATGTGCACCGTTCTGGGAAGTCCGGGATTTTGGTGGCGTGATGAGCGAACGGGCGCCGACTGGGTCAAACTGGTGCACGGTGAGCAAGCGATTCGGCTGTTCAAATCGTTGCCGCCGAGTGGAACGGTTATCGCGCGCAATCGCGTCTTGTCGATCACGGACAAAGGCGCGGGCAAAGGCGCCGTCGCGGTCATCAAGCGCGAGATCAGCGATCAGGCGAGCGGGGAACTGCTCGCGGAAGTCGTGCACGGTACATTCTTACGAGGCGACGGCGGTTACAGCGCGGGTTCTGGAACCAGCGATCCAGCGCCTCCGGCCTTGGCAGCTCCGCCCGACAGCGCCCCGCAGTTCGAAATTGAACTTCCGACCCTGGAGAGGCAAGCACTGATCTACCGGCTGAGCGGCGACTACAACATCTTGCATGCCGATCCCGACGTTGCGCGCGCGGCGGGGTTCCCGCGGCCGATATTGCACGGACTGTGCACCTATGGCATGGCTGCGCACGCGGTTCTCAAAGCCCTCGCCGGCTACGAATCCTCGCGCATCAAGTCGATGGCTGTGCGCTTCACGACGCCAGTATTTCCCGGCGAAACGATCAGGTTTCAGTTCTGGCAGCGCGACTCGAGTTCCTTTTACTTTCGCGCGAGGATTGCCGCGCGCGATGCCATCGTACTCAATAATGGAATGGTCGAACTTTCTTAGCGCGGACGCGCAGCAGCCCCTGCCAGTTCGATCGAGGATCCCATGCCACTTTCAACGCCAACCACCCGTAGATTCCTGACCCGAAGCACCACCGACCGATCCCCGTATCCCATTTGCCGCGAAGTCACACCGCATACGCCGCGCCTGGTTGGCCTGAAGATCCTCGGGGGCTTCAAGAAGGCCATGCATGAACGGATCGGATACACCGAAGGCTGCACGCGCATCGTCGCGCTGATGGAAACACTGGCGAGCGTCGCCATTCAAGCGCTGATGGGCAAACGCCAGGGAAGCAGCGCGCGCTTGTGGCCGATGCACTACTGCGCGCGCGAATAGGACATCTCATGGCCGATGAGCCGGTCGTGCCGAGTCTCGCTTCCACGCTCATTGTGGTCCGCGCAGGGGCGGCTGCGCCGGAAATCTTGTTGATGAAGCGCCATGCGCGCTCACGGTTCATGCCTGATGCCTATGTGTTCGCCGGAGGCTCGCTCGACGCCGCGGACGCCGGGGAACGTATGTACGGCCTGTGTGCAAATCTGCAGGACGCTCGAGCGAGTGAGATCCTCGGCATGCCGCGCGACGGTCTCCAATTTTTCGTCGCTGCGGTGCGGGAGTGCTTCGAGGAGTGCGGAATCCTATTCGCGTACGAACGTGAAGATCGACTCATCGGCGCTGGCGCGAGGCTAGTTCATCAATTGCAGCACATGCGCGCGGAACTGCATGCCGGCCGGCTCGATCTCGGAGCGCTCTGTGCGGCACAAGGCTGGCATCTGGCGGTGGACCAGCTGACCTATTTCAGTCATTGGATCACGCCAATCGAACGCTCGCGCCGCTTCGACACGCGATTTTTTGTCGCCGCTGCCCCGGCGGGTCAGGAGGCATCCCTTTCAGGCGAGGAGATGTCGGATTTGTTGTGGCTGAGCGCCGCGCGCGCACTCGAAGAGCACGCCGCGGAGCGGTTGCAGCTCCGGCTGCCGACCCGAACGATACTGGAGGAAATGGCGCGGTTCGAGAACCTCTCCGGTCTGCTCGAATTTGTCCGAAAGCGCCGGAAAATTGCACCGATCTTGCCGCAGTTGCGGTAGTGGGGCGTGCGGAGATCGGATTGACTAGCACCGACTCGTCGTTTATATTTTCGAATTCCATTCAAATATGGGCCAATGGGCGGCGGCTCGATCACCGCCTTCCTGCCCCGCACACTCCGCGCTCGCATGGCTAGACACATATGCGAACGGCGTACTAATATAAGAACAGCTTCACCTCAAAGGTCCGACCACTATGCCCAAAGCCCGCACCCCCGTCGCCGCGCCACGTGAAGTGGCCGGACCGCGCTCGCTGATGCGCCTGCTGGGTCTATTCGATGCACTGGCCAAGTCGCCGAAGGATGGTCTGGGGCTCGCCGAACTCAACGCCGTCTTGAAGTCGCCCAAGAGCAGCCTGCTCAATCTGTTGCGGCCGCTGGTGTCCACCGGGCACCTCAATTTCGAGGCCGGCAAGTATCGACTGGGGCCCTCGATCTTCCGCCTGGCGGGCACCATCATGTCGGTCTGGAATTTTTCCAATGTGGTACGTCCGTTCCTCGAAGAACTGGCGCTGCGCTCGCACGAGTCTGTTTACCTGGGTGTGCTCGATCGCGCGGGTAAGGTCATCACCTATGTAGACGCAATAGACAGTCCGCATTCGGTGCGCTACTCCGTCCCGGTCGGCGCGGTGCGGCCGCTGTATGCAACCGCCGCCGGACGGGTTCTGCTCGCCTTCGCCGACAAGGAGTGGCAGGACATGTATATTTCGACGACGAAACTTCAGGCACGCACGCCGCGCACGATCGCCACTCAGAAGGCGCTGCGCGAGGAACTGGAGCGCATACGCAAGACTCATATTTCAGTGAGTATCGGCGAGATGTTTCCGGATTCCGCGGCTATTTCCGCGCCGGTCTTCGGCGCCGACGGCAACATTACCGCCGCGATGGCCGTGGGCGCCCCGGCGGAGCGTCTGCAGCCCCGCCTAGCCGAACTGAGGCCCATCATCGCCGATATTGCCGCGCGCGCCTCAGGGCTTACTCGCACGGACGGTGATGCGGGTGGCGCCGCGTTGAGCCCGCGTCCGCTCCGCCGGCGGCTTGCGACTGCAGTAATGGAATGAACCCGCCCGAAGGGTACGAAGATATCCGTGGCGGCGTTCGTGCGCTCTGTGCCGAGTTTCCCGACGAGTATTTCCGCAAAGTGGATGCCGAGCGCGGGTATCCCGCCGAGTTCGTCACCGCGCTGACCAAGGCGGGTTGGCTCGCGGCGCTCATTCCGCCGCAATACGGCGGATCGGGACTGAGCCTCGCGGAAGCCTCCGTCATCATGGAGGAGATCAATCGTGCGGGCGGCAATTCCGGCGCCTGCCACGGGCAAATGTACGTGATGAACGTTCTCGTGCGCCATGGGTCGGAGCGGCAAAAGACGCACTACTTGAACATGATCGCGTCGGGTGAACTGCGATTGCAGTCGATGGCGGTGACCGAACCGACCACCGGCACTGACACCACCAAGCTCAAAACTGTGGCGGTGCGCAAAGGCGATCGCTATGTGGTCAATGGTCAAAAGGTCTGGATTTCGCGCGTCAGGCATTCGGAGTTGATGCTGCTGCTCGCCCGTACGACGCCGCTCGCCGAAGTCAAGCGCAAGTCCGAGGGCATGTCGGTGTTCATCGTGGATCTGCGTGCGGCGATCGGCAACGGCATCACGCTGCGATCGATCCCGAACATGGTGAACCACGAAACCAACGAGGTTTTCTTCGACAATTTGGAAATTCCTCTCGAAAACCTCATCGGCGAGGAAGGCAGGGGTTTCAAATACATACTGGATGGGTTGAATGCCGAACGCGCTTTGATCGCCGCCGAGTGCATCGGCGACGGCTACTGGTTCGTGGATCGCGCCAGCAAATACGCAAACGAACGTGTGGTATTCGATCGCCCGATCGGGCGCAATCAGGGCGTGCAGTTTCCGATCGCCGAAGCGTATATCGACGTCGAGGCCGCGAGCCTCATGCGCTTCAAGGCCTGCGGGCTCTACGATGCTCACAAGCCGTGCGGTGCTGAGGCCAACATGGCGAAGTATCTGGCCGCCAAGGCGTCCTGGCAGGCCGCGAACGTGTGCCTGCAAACGCATGGGGGATTCGGTTTCGCCAGCGAATACGACGTCGAGCGTAAGTTCCGCGAGACGCGTCTCTATCAAGTGGCGCCGATCTCGACGAATCTGATCTTCTCCTACATCGCCGAACATGTGCTCGGACTTCCACGCTCATTCTGAACCGGCGACGGCGCCGCGTCCCCTCGACGGCATCACGGTCGTCGCCATAGAACATGCAATCGCCGCTCCGTTTTGCACCCGCCAGCTGGCGGATCTGGGCGCCCGTGTGATCAAAGTGGAGCGCCCCGGGAGCGGTGATTTCGCGCGGCACTACGATGCCCGGGTCGCAGGACTGGCATCGCACTTCGTTTGGACCAACCGGTCGAAGGAAAGCATCACCCTGGATGTGAAGAATGCGGAGGCGCGCGGCATCCTGGGAGAACTCGTCGCACGCGCCGACGTGTTGGTGCAAAATCTCGCCCCCGGCGCGGCGCGGCGCCTGGGCTCGCTTTCGAAGATCTCGCCGAGCGCCACCCTCGGTTGATCGTGTGCGACATCTCGGGGTATGGCAATTCGGGGCCTTATGTCGACAAAAAGGCCTACGATCTCTTGATCCAAAGCGAATGCGGCTTCCTCGCAGTCAGCGGCACGCCGGAGCAGCCTTGCAAGGCGGGCATATCGATTGCGGACATTTCCGCGGGTATGTACGCTTACAGCAGCATCCTCGCGGCGTTGCTGCAGCGTGAACGGACCGGCCGTGGCACGCACATCGACGTGTCGCTGTTGGAGAGCTCGGTGGAGTGGATGAGTTTTCCGCTGTATTACGCCTATCAGGGTGCTCCGCCCCCGCCGCGCACGGGCGCCGCGCATGCGACAATCTATCCCTACGGTCCGTTCAAAGCGGGGGACGGCGGTCTCGTCATGTTGGGCTTACAGAATGAGCGCGAGTGGGTGATTTTTTGCGAGCAAGTCCTACGGGCTTCGCATTGGGCGAGGGCGGAAGAGTTCTCCAGCAACGCGCGCCGGGTGGCGGCGCGCGAGAAACTCGAATCGATCATTCTCGAGGTCTTCGCCGCTCTCGATGCGAGCGAGATCGTCGCCCGCTTGGATGCCGCCGGCATCGCCAACGCGCGCATCAACACGGTGGCGGAGGTGTGGGCGCACCCGCAGCTCGCCGCACGCGAGCGTTGGACCTCGGTCGATACGCCAGCAGGTCCCGTTCCCGCCTTGAAGCCGCCCGCCATGCTGCGGGGTGTCGAGGCGCGGATGGATGCGGTGCCCGCGCTCGGAGAGCACACGGATGGGATTTTGCGCGAATTGGGGATATCCAGCGAGCGCATTGGTCGGCTACGCCTCGAGCAGGTCATCTAAATCGACCCAAAGGTCACCATGGCGCACCAAGAGATCATCGTCGAATGCAAGGATCACATCGCCACGATTACGCTGAATCGTCCACAGCAGCTGAATGCGTGGACCGATACCATGGCGGAGGAGGTGCACGCCGCGATGTGGGCGGTCTCCGCGGACGATGCCGTTCGCGTGATCGTACTGACCGGTGCCGGACGCGCGTTTTGTGCGGGCGGCGACGTGACCGGATTCAAGAGCACCGACCCGCGTCAGCTCCTCGACAAGCTGCCGCGTCCCTACGATTTCAGCAGGCGTCCGGACTATCAGAGCCGCGCCGCGTATTTTCCGGCGATTCAAAAGCCGATCGTCGCCATGCTGAACGGTGCGGCGGCGGGACTCGGGCTCGTCCATGCCTTGTTCTGCGACGTGCGTTTCGCGTCAGATGAGGCCACCCTGACGACTGCCTTTTCGAGGATCGGTCTCGCTTCCGAATACGGCATGGGCTGGATATTGAATCGGGTCGTGGGGCACGCGAACGCGCTCGATCTATTGCTGTCAGGGCGTAAGGTGCGGGGCGTCGAGGCGCTGCGCCTGGGGCTCGTCAATCAAATTCACCCCGCAGAGCAGCTCCGCGCGGCGACGTATGCTTATGCCAAGGAGCTGGCCGAACTCGTCTCGCCGCGCTCGGCGCGAGTGATCAAACGACAGTTGTGGGAATTGCCCTTTCAATCGCTGCACGAGGCGCTGCTCACCGATAGCGATGAAATGCTGCGCGCCAATGTGAGCGAGGACTTCCAGGAGGGAAAGCGCGCCTTCATGGAAAAGCGTGCGCCGCGTTTCACCGGCCGGTAGGGAGCAGGGACCCACATGAACCTGGTCCGAATCCCCCGAGGATCAGGCATTTCGCGAGACCGTACGAGAATTCCTCGTCGCGCGCTTGCCGGCGGACATCCGCGACGCGGTGCTGACCTTCCAGCATCCGAGTCGCGAACACTACGTGCGGTGGCAGAAGATATTGGCCGCGCGGGGCTGGGGCGCACCGGGCTGGCCACAAGAATATGGCGGCACCGGCTGGACTGCCGTGCAACGATCGATCTTCGATGACGAGTGCTACAAGGCCGGTGCTCCCCGTCAAATACCCTTCGGCTTGTCGATGATCGGCCCGGTGCTGATGAAATTCGGTACGCCGGCGCAGCAGGCGCATTTTCTGCCGCGCATCATCACCCTGGAGGACTGGTGGTGTCAGGGTTATTCCGAACCCGGTGCCGGATCGGATCTCGCATCGCTCAAGACCAGTGCGCGCCGCGAGGGCGAGAGCTACGTCATTACCGGGCAGAAGACCTGGACGACGCTCGCGCAGTTCGCCGATTGGATGTTTTGCCTCGTACGCACGCGCAGCGACGGCAAACCGCAGGAAGGCATCTCTTTCGTGCTCATCGACATGAAGTCCCCAGGCGTGCGCGTGCGACCCATCCGCACGCTGGATCTCGGCGCTGACGTGAACGAGGTGTTTCTCGACGAGGTGCGGATTCCGGTCGCCAATCTGGTGGGCGACGAGAATCGAGGTTGGAGCATCGCTAAATTTCTGCTCGGTCACGAGCGCACCAATATCGCGGGCATCGGTATGTGCAAGCGGTTGCTTGCAAGCCTCAAAGATTATGCCCGGCGGCAAACGAAGCACGGGCGACCCCTGCTCGCCGATGGACGGTTCCGGGATCGGATCGTCAAGCTCGAGATCGAGCTCTTGTCCCACGAATGGTCCCTGATGCGCTTGATTTCCGCGGAGCAGTCTGGCGCGCCGATCGGGGTCGAGGCATCGATGCTCAAGATCCGCGGCTCGGAGATACAACAGGATTTGGCCGAGCTTCTCATGGAGACTGCCGGCCCCTATGCGCTGCCATTCGTCGGCGAGGCACTCGAACCCGGCTTTACCGGCGCGACTGCCGGCGGAACCCACCTGAACGGCGTGGCCGCGCTCTACTTCGATTTGCGCAAGGTCTCCATTTATGGCGGGACCAACGAAGTCCAGAGAAACATCATCGCCAAATCGGTGCTCGGGTTCTAAGCAATGGACTTCGAATACAACGACGAGCAGCGCATGTTGGCCGACAGCGTGGGCCGATGGCTGGAAAGCAGCTATCGCTTTGAGGACTTTCGCCGTTACGCGGCCGATCATCGACAGGCGCAGACGAACTGGGAGCAGCTGGCGGAGCTGGGCGTGCTCAGCCTCAATATCGCCGAGGCGGACGGCGGTTTGGGCGGCGGCGCGGTGGAGACGCTCTTGATCATGCAGGCCTTCGGCCGCGCACTGGTGGTCGATCCGTATGTCGGTACCGCGGTCATTGCCGTCGCGCTGCTCAACGCCGAGCGCGCCTGGCCCCGGCGCAGCGAACTCCTGCAGCAGATCGCCACGGGATCGCGACGGGTCGCGTTGGCGGCGCTCGAGCCGGACAGCCGCTTCGACCTTGCGCGCGTCTCGACCACAGCCAGACCCTCCGGCAATCAGTTCGTTCTATACGGAAGAAAGGCCGTGGTCATGCATGGAGACTCAGCGGATGAGTTGATCGTCGTTGCGCGCACCTCCGGCGCCCCTGATTCGGTGGCGGGCTTGTCGCTGTTCGTGGTCGATGTGAAGACTCCCGGTGTCGCGATTCAAGGCTTCCCGACCATCGATGGACAACGCGCCGCCGAGATCGAGCTGCATGAGGTTAAGGTGCCGGCAGGGGCGCTCCTCGGCGAATTGGATGCCGGGTTCGCGCCGCTCGAGTGGGCGGTCGATCGCGCCATTGCGGCGCTTTGCGCGGAGGCGGTCGGTGCCATGGAAAAATTGCTGGAATTGACGGCGGAATACCTGCGTACCCGCAAGCAGTTCGGACAGCCCATCGGACGGTTCCAGGTGCTGCAGCATCGGATCGCAGACATGGCGGTGGCGCTGGAGCAGTCGCGGTCGATGGCGCTGCTCGCGGCTGCGCGAATCGACGATCCGAATCGCATCGAACGGCGCCGGGCGGTTTCCGCGGCAAAGGCAATGATCGGCCGTTCCGGCCGTTTCCTCGGACAGCAGGCGGTGCAGCTGCACGGGGGCATGGGTATGACCGACGAGATGCCAATCGGCCACTACTTCAAGAGGCTGACGGCCATCGACATGAGCTGGGGCAACGTCGAACATCATGTTGAGCTGTATGGAGAACTGCTGTGAGCGAGACATCCGCGGATGTGCTGCAGGTGCGGTATGAGGGCGAGATCGCCGTCATGACCTTGAACAACCCCAAACGCTTGAATGCATTCAACTGGGCGATGCGCACCGCGATGTATGAGCGCTTGCTCGAGATAGAAGCGAACGACAGCTGCCGCGCCATCGTGTTGACGGGTGCGGGCGGCAATTTGTGCGCCGGCGGCGACATCTCCGAGATGAAACATCGCGAGATCCTCGAGGCGCGCACGCGCATGGATCTGCCAACCCGCATCTTCAAGCTGCTGGTCAATGGGCCGAAGCCCTTTATTTGCGCGGTCGAGGGTAACGCGGCGGGGGCGGGCGTATCGTTCGTGGCGGCGAGCGATTACGCGGTGGCCGCCCGCGACGCGAAATTCAGCTGCGCGTTCATCAAGGTGGGCCTCATGCCGGACGTGGGAGGGATATGGTCGCTGCCGCGCAAAGTCGGGCATCGCAAAGCCATGGAGCTGTGCGCGTTCGGCGAGAGCATCGACGCGGCCGAAGCGTTGCGCATTCAACTGATCAACGCCGTCTGCGATCCCGGTCGAGCGCTGGATGCGGCGCTCGAGGCCGGCGCGAAGTTTGCGCGCATGCCCGCGGTCGCGATGGCGCTGATGCGCTCCGCCCTGAATACGGGAAACGATACGGTCGATATGGCGATCGCCACCGAAGTGAACTTTTCGTCGGTTTTACAAAATAGCGCCGATTTTGCCGAGGCGGCGAGCGCCTTCGCCGAGAAGCGTAAACCGGTTTTTACCGGACGCTGAATTCACGCATGCTCGCCAGGATTCGACACTAGCCGGCCTCTGCGTGGGTTATGCCGCGCGCGGTGACCGCGTTTGACACCGCCATGCTCGCGGAGAGGTTGAGTTGAACCAATTTCGCCTCCTCGACGATGCGCTCCATCAACTCGGCGACGGTTGGCACATCGTGAACCAATCCGACCGACATACCCGAGGCGGTCATCCCTGTTTCGAGATCACCCGTCGTGAGGGTTATCGTATGCATCTTGAGCATTTGGGACATGCGCATCATGATCTCGATCTTTGCCGGCCCCTGGGACAGGACTTGCGTGAGGAGCTTGAGGTAGGGAGTATTGAGCTCCTTTGCGATTCCAAAGGAGTCCTTGAAGATTTGCCAGATATTCATCCGGGACGTCAGCATTCGTTCCGCTGCCGCCGTTTTCATCACCCGGTTCGGTATCCCGTCGAAGCGATTCGAAAAGAGCGTGTCGCCAACATCCAATTCGACGGCCTTGTTCTTGAAATTTTGATGCATGGGGCTTTCCTGGGTGGTCCAGAAGCGAGTTCCCATGGAGACTGCGCCCGCTCCCAAGGCTAGTGCCGCCACCAGACCAGCGCCGTTCGCGACTCCGCCCGCCGCGATGATGGGAATTTTCAGGACTTCCGCTAGTCTGGGAATGAGGACGAAGGAGGTGATTTCGCCTGCGTGGCCCGCTGCCTCAAGTCCGGCAGCGATGATCGCGTCGACACCGTGAGCCTCGGCGCGCTGCGCCAGGTGGACGCTGGTAACCGATGCCATCACCTTCCCGCCGTATGCATGGGCGCGTTTTACGATCCAGTCACCCTTGCCCATGGAATAGTTGATGACAGGCACCTTTTCCTGCAGCAGGACCTCCGCGTTCTCCATGCCGTTCGGTAACGCCAGCGGCGCATTGCCGGCGAAGGGCTTATCCGTGAAGGACCGGATCTCGCGAATGCTCTCTCTGGTTATCTGCGGTGGGTTGGACCCCGCACCGTAAACGCCCAACCCTCCCGCATTCGATACAGCCGCGACCATTTTGGGAAGTGCGACGCGGCCCATGCCGGCGTTGAGTATGGGGTACCTGATGCCAAACAATTCCGTAACGGATGTCTTCACTTTTGCCTCTCCGTGTTCAGCCGTAGGGCGGTTCCTGCCACCACGGGAAGTAGTCCGGCATGTCTTTGGAGACGACGCACGGGAAGTGCGGCGGGCGCTTTTCCATGAAGGACTGGACGCCTTCCTTCGCGTCGGCGCTGCGCCCACGCGTGGAAATCCCGCGGCTTTCAAGTTTATGCGCATCCATCGGGTGCTGCATCGCCTGTCCCTGCCAGAGCATCTGGCGCATGAGCGCGATGGAGACGGGCGCGGTGTAATCCACAATTTCGCGCGCGATCGCGTGTGCGGCCGGGAGCAGTTGTTCCGGCGGAAGCACATCGCGCACGAGCCCGCCCGCCTTGAGTTCGGCCGCAGGCATGACGCGGCCGCTGTAGCTCCACTCGAGTGCGCGGCTGATGCCGACAATACGCGGGAGGAAGTACGACGAGCAACACTCGTGCACGATACCGCGGCGCGCGTATACGAAGCCGACGCGTGCGTTTTCGCTTGCGAGGCGGATGTCCATGGGTAGCACCATCGATGCACCGACACCCACCGCGGGGCCGTTAATTGCCGCAATCACCGGCTTGAGGCTCTGAAAGATGCGCAGCGCCAGTAGGCCGCCGCCGTCGCGGGCCGAGGGCTTGCTGTAGTCGATCGAGCCGTCTGCACGCACGGCGGAATCGGGCTGGCCCGACTTATCGAAGATGGAGGCGCCCTTGGAGAGGTCAGCACCTCCGCAGAAGCCCCGGCCTGCACCCGTGACGATCACGGCGCGCACGTTATCGTCCCGGTCGCTTTGGTCAAAGCTGTCGATCAGCTCCTCTGTCATATGTCGGTTCATGGCATTGAGCACGTCGGGGCGATTGAGCGTCAGCGTCGCGACGCCGTTGTCGACTTCATAGCGGATCGTTTCGTAGTTCATTCATTTCTCCTCGGTCCTGACTCGTCGCTTGGCGCTCAAGTCGCATACACACCTGGCGCTACAGTCCCTAGGTGTTGTTGAACTTGGGCGGGCGCTTTTCGAAGAAGGACTTGCGCTTTTCGGCGGCATCCTCGGTGGATTGAGCCATGAAAACCGCGCGAGTTTCCATCTCCATCGCCTGCTCGAGACTGCCGGCATGCTGGTTGAACCACAGAGACTGCTTGGTCGTCCAAATGCCCAACGGCACATTGACCAGGATGTTCTTGGCCAGTTCGAGACAGGCATTCTGCAATTCCTCGTCCGCTACGGTTTTCAGTACCAAACCAATACGCTCGGCTTCATCGGACAGTACCGGCCGGGCGGTCAGGAGCAACTCGGCGGCACGCTGGGTCCCGATGGCTCGCGGCAGCAGATAGCTCATGCCCAGTTCGCAGCCGGTGGCCGCATTGTGGATCGAGTTGACGAACTTGGCAGCCTTTCCGGCGATCGCGATATCGGATGCCAGCGGTAGAGCATATCCCATACCGGCGACGGTGCCGTTGACACCGCAGATGATGGGTTGCGGCAAAGAGCGCATCAGGGTCGGGATGGAAGCGAGAACGCTCATGGTGTACTTGGTGTGATAGGCCTTGCCCACGTTGGGATCGACCCAGTCCGGCTTGCCGCCGTTGCGCAGGTCATGACCGGTGCAAAATGCTTTGCCTACACCGGTAAGAATCACCACCCGTATCTTGGGATCGAACTTGATCTCATTCAGGATGTCGGCGAACTCCGTGTACATCATGAAGGTGAAGGAGTTCATGGCATCGGGACGGTTGAGCGTGATGCGCTTGACGCCCTCGATGGGTTGATCGATCAGAATATCGTCTGACATGGTGCTCCCCTCGCTATTTGTTCAGCCAATGCACCTTGACCATGCCGTCGCCGAAGGGCTCATCGCGATTCTTGAGAGCGGTCTTCAGCCCATGTTCGGCCATGTCGGTGCGGAACTGTGCGCGGCGTGGGCCCCTGCTGAGGTGGGCACGGGCGTCCATTTCGGCGGCGAAGCGTTGCAGCGTCTTGGCACCTTGAAGTTCCAGCGCCGCATTGATGATGCGCTTGTGAGCCGACAACAGCTCGCCATCCACGAAGCTGATGCGGCGGGCTAGTTCGTTCACTTCTGCATCAAGTTGATCGGCCGGCACTGCATCGAGTACCAGCCCGATTCGGGCGGCGTCGCGGCCCCACAGGCAGTCGCCGGTCATCATGATGCGCTTGGCCCATTGGGGACCGACGTGATAGATCCACATCTGACTGGGCGGGGTACCGTTGGCGCGGGTTGCCGGAAAGCCGATTTTGGCCTCTTCCGTACAGATGATGAGATCGCACATGAGCGCCAGATCGGTGCCCCCGGCCATGCAATTGCCCTGCACCTTGGCGATCACCGGTTTGTGAATCTCGAACAGCACCAGGTTCAGCTTCTGAGTCTGTTCGAGATTCCAACAATCGTCGTCGATGGAACCGTTGGTCGTGCGGTACTTGGACTCGTCCCAAGGCGGACGTCTCGCCGTCCTTGAAGCCGGCATAAGCGCCGGCCAGGTCGTAGCCGGCGCAGAAATCCTTGCCGGCTCCTTCCAGGATGATCACATTGACGTCGACCAGGGCGTCCGCTTCGATCAAGGCATCGCGCAATTCGGCCAGCATGGGAGGATGAAGAGCATTGCGCTTTTCAGGCCGGTTGAGGGTGATGCGCGCAATGCGATCCTTGACCTCAAACAGAATGTACTTCGTGTCGCCGAGATACTTGGCCATGGGAACTCCTTGCCCGCATTCTATTTTGTGAACGATGCTCAAGAATATAAACGTTCCATCCCGAAGAGGTCAACCGCGCTTCCGGCGGCTATCCGGCGCGCGGCGGCCGTGCGCCGCGGCGACCTCAGGGCTGGCTCGACAGCTCCTTGAGCAAACTGGGATCGCTCTTGTCCCAAAATGTTTTCCAAGTGGGAAAGGAATGCGGCAGTGCGGGCTTGCGGTCGCGCCAGACATCCCAGCGCTGAAAATCCGGACCGCTCGGGCGCTCCAATATATCGGTCGAGTACCAATGCTTTTCGGAGCGTTTGAGGAAAAACCACCGGCCTTGCCGCCGCTCGTAGGTGTCGAAGTAGCAGATCGCCATCACGATCCATTCGCCGCGGCATTCGTGTTCGGCGCGGCAATACACTTTGCCGGTGGCATGGTCGTCATCGACGAATTCGACCGTCTGGCCGCAGATCTGATGTTGTGAGCGATAGAAGGTACGCACTGTGGGATCGATGAACCGCTTCAACGCGTCGCGGCCCACGCCGTGAGAACCGCAGTCAACGTCCTCGACAAATAATTGAACCCATGCATCCAAATCGCGTGAATCGATCGCTAGGGCGTAGCGCATCGGCAGCTGTTGAATCGCAAGTTGCGATTCAACGCGGTCCAGACGTTTGAGAAGATTCGCGTTGTCCATTATTGAATGGCCCCGCCCTGCCCAGCGATCTTATCCCAGGCGAGAGGCAAGCCGTACACGGTACCGTTGACGCCGGATCGCATGCAGATTTTTCCGCCGGGCTGCAGGTGAAAATCGGGAATTCGCCGCAGCCACTCCTCGATGAACACCTTGATCTCGGTGCGGCCGAGATTCGATCCCGGACAGCGGTGCGGCCCATTGCCGAAAGTCGAGTGTATGGGAGTCGGCCGTTGGAAATCGACCGTGAGCGGATTGGGGAACGCGCGCTCGTCCAATCCATGCAGCGTGGTCGGCAGCACGATCATGTCGCCAGCCTTGAGCGTGACGCCCTTGTGCACGAGATCTTTGGCAATGCAGCGCCCTTGATTGACGATCGGGAAGCGGCGCAACAATTCGTCCACCGCCTTCGGAATCAGGGCGGGGTTGTCGACGAGTTGCTTGCGATGGAGGGGACTGCGCGCAAGGAACAGAGCGGAGAACGACATTGCGGTCACGACGGTGTCCATGCCGCCGATCAACACCAGCGACACCATGCCGGTGATTTCCTGGTCCGTGAGCGGGCGGTCTTTGATTTGCGCGCGGGTCAATTTGCTGATCAGGTCTTCCCCGGGCTTGGCGCGTCGCTCGGCTATTCTAGCGGCCGCGTATTCGAATATCTTTTTGATCGTGATGTGCACGTCCTCGGGCCTTTTCGGTCGGACCATGCCGTCCGCCCACTCGAGCAGATCGCGTCGATCCGTCGCCGGCACATCGACGATGCTCATGAAGACCTCGATCGGCAGGTGTTGGGCGAAATCGACGACGAAATCGCAATGGCCTCTAGGCCTGATTTCCTCCAGCAAGTCGATCGCTAGCGCGCGGGCGCGCGATTCCAGGGCGGCGACCGCTTTCGGAGAAAAAGACGGATTGAGCAATGCGCGATACAGGCCATGCTCGGGCGGGTCCGCGAAGATGGGATACAGCGGGAAGGGCGGCGCGGAACTCGTCGGCACCGTCAGCTTGTGACTGGAAAAATGCTCGTAGTCAGCGAAGAACTTGTGAATGTCCTCGCCGCGAATCGCGATCCAATGCCCGCCGTTGGCGGTGGACCAAAAAATATCCGGGTAATTCTCATCGTGAAGACGCTTGAGCGCGAGGTGAAAGTCCGTTTCCGCGCCCGGCGGGTTGTAGATGTCGAAATCGAACACCAATTCCGCCGGTACGTGAGCGGGTACGGGGGACTTGCCAGGGGGTTGAACTGAGGACATGTGCATTCTCCGTAAGCTGCCCGTTTGGCCTAAGCCTGATCGGCTTGCCACGATTGCGGGGCCGACAGCGCAATTGTATAATTGAATGGCGTTCAATAATATAAACGCCGCGCGGTGGCTGTCAACGGACTTGTTGCCCCCGGGGCGGAAATCTCGGTGAACAGGGGTTTTGATGAAAGAGGTCTCTTTCGCGCGGCGGGTCGCCATCGTAACGGGCGCCGGCGGCGGACTCGGGCGTGAATACGCGCTCGAGTTGGCACGGCGCGGTGCTCGGGTCCTGGTCAATGACCTGGGCACGACCGCGGACGGCAGCGGTGGGTCCTCGAGCATGGCAGACGCCGTCGTCGCAGAAATTCATGCAGCCGGCGGAACCGCTCGCGCCAATTATGACTCCGTCGCCAGCGCCGGCGGGGGCAAGGCGATCGTCGCAGCTGCACTCGATGCCTTCGGGCGAGTCGATGTGCTCATCAATAATGCGGGGACTTTGCGCAACGCTCCGTTGGAGCAATTGCCGGACGGCACGCTCGATGCAATGCTCGAGGTACATCTGAAAGGCGCGTTCTATGTGACACGCCCGGCGTTCTCGCTGATGAAAGCGCAAGGCTACGGACGCATTCTTTTCGCCTCCTCGGCCGCCGGGATGTTCGGCAATGCCGAGCAGGCCGCTTATGGTGCGGCCAAGGCCGGCCTCATCGGACTCATGAACGTGCTGTCGCACGAGGGACGCCCGCATGGGGTGCTCTGCAATGCGTTATTGCCGACGGCCGAAAGCCGCATGGGTGCACAGATGCCGGCCGCCCAACTGGAAGCGTTCGGCGCACTGTACCAATCGGCGGGAAACGAGTTGGGCAATTCCGGCACGCCGGCATTTGTGTCGCCGTTGGCGGTGTTCTTGGTAAGCGAGACCTGCCGCTCCACCCATGGTATCTATTCAGCATCGCTCGGCCGCTATGCCCGGGTGTTCATCGCCGCTGGTGCGGGATGGATCGGCCCGCGCATGATCGCGCCAACGGTCGACGACATTGCGGCTCACTTCGATGAAATCGCCGATTCGACGCATCTTTCCTTTCCCGAAAGCCTTACGGAGGAATTCACGGAGATCATCGATCGCCTGAAAGCGGCGCGAAAATGATCTGCGAACCGCTCCCGCCGGCCGCGCCGGCGGACCCATTAACCGGGCGCGCTGATTGACTGTCCGGATGCGCTCGTTTATATTTTCGAATACTGTTCAAATATTGCTGATCGGCGAGAACTATGCGCACGGCTGGCGAGATACTCGAGCGCAACGCACGCAATTTCCCGCGTCGCGAAGCGTACATCTACGGTACCCGCCGGCTGAGTCATCACGACTGGTTCGACCGCGCCAGACGATTGGCGGGGGGATTGTACAAACTCGGCGTGCGTCGGCAGGACCGGGTGGCGATTCTGGCAATGAATTGCCTGGAATACTACGAACTCTATGCGGCCGCCGAAGTGTCGAGTTTCGTCCTCGCTCCAGTGAATTATCGTTTGGCGCCGCCCGAAGTACTGTTCATGCTGCGGGATTCCGGCGCCAAAGTTCTGGTCTTCGAGGCTCAGTACGCAACGATGATCGACGAGCTGCGCGCGGAGCTGCGCGAAGTGAAGCACTACGTGTGCATCGGCGAGACGCCGCGACTGGGCGGTGGATTTCGAGTCCGTCGCTGCGCTCGGTACGGCGGAGGGCGCGCCGGTCGTACCGCGCGAGGATGATTACATTTATCTCTGGTACACCAGCGGTACTACCGGACACCCCAAGGGCGTCCCGTGGCGACAAAGACAGGTGTGCGAAACGGCGCGCGCCAATGTCATTGCCTCGGAGATGACGGGCGAGACGCGCTTGCTGCAGGTGACGCCGCTCTACCACATCGGCGGCAAGGGCTACGCGCTTGGCGCGGGCTGGGTCGGCGGCACGGTGGTACTGCACCGTGCGTTCGATCCTGTCGCGATGCTCGAGACGATTTCGAGGGAGCGAATCACCATGACGTTCATGGTGGCCGCCATGTTGCAGGCGGTGCTCGACGAGCCGGCTCTCGATCGCCACGATCTATCGAGCATTCGGATGATCGTCACCGCGGCGGCACCCATTCCGGTACCGCTTCTGCGTCGCGCGATTCAAGTGCTGGGGCCTGTCTTCTCCGTGCAATATGGCTGCACGGAAGTGGGCGGTATCGCCACGTTGCCGCGTCACGAAGTGAATCCCGACGGCAGCGCGGACGATATTCGCCGCCTCGGGTCCGTAGGTCACTTCAATCGAGAGGTGGATTATCGGATTCTGGACGACCAGGGCCGTACGTGCGCCGTGGGTCAACCCGGCGAAGTGGTGGTGCGCTCCGCCGCTACACTCGATAGCTATTGGAACAACAGCGCCGCCACCCTCGAATCGATCCAGGACGGCTGGTACGCCACAGGCGATATTGGCGTGCTCGACGCGCAGGACTATTTGTTTCTCATCGATCGCAAGAAGGACATGATCATCTCCGGCGGCGAGAACATCTATTGCCGCGAGGTCGAAGAGACGATTGCGAGCCATGCGGATGTGCTCGATGTGGCCGTGATCGGCGTTGCGGACGCAAAGTGGGTCGAGGCGGTCAAGGCCGTCGTCGTCTTGAAGCCGGGCAGCATGACTGATGCGCAATCCTTGATCGCCTTCTGTAAGACGCGGATCGCTCACTATAAATGTCCGAAGAGCGTGGATTTCGTGGCGGAGCTGCCACGTTTGCCGACCGGAAAACTCAATAAGCCGGCGCTGCGAGCGCGGTATCGGTCGTGATCGGCTCATGAGCGAATCGGACCAGGTCCTCATCGCCGCCTAGCGCCGCAAAGAGTCTGCTTCATGCCCAGGATCACATACATCGAATTCAGCGGTACCGAACATAGCGTCGACGCCGAAGTGGGGCAGAGCCTCATGCAGGCAGCGGTCAACAACATGGTGCCGGGAATCCTTGCCGACTGCGGCGGCAATTGTGCCTGCGCCACGTGTCACGTCTACATCGACGAACCCTGGGCGGCGCGCGCGAATCCGCCGTCCAAGGAGGAGAAGGAAATGATTGAGTGCGCGCTGCACGTCGAGCGGACCAGCCGATTGAGCTGCCAAGTTAACATCACCCCCGCGCTCGACGGACTCATCGTGCGCTTGCCCGAATCTCAGATGTAATCGGATGAATCCCTTGGTCGCACCGCTGTTCCAGCCGCTTCAAATCGGAAGCGTCAGGCTCAAGAACCGAATCGTCATGGCGCCGATGACGCGCAGCTTCTCGCCGCACGGCGTTCCGGGTGAGGATGTGGCCGCGTATTATCGGCGCCGTGCGCAAGGCGATACGGGGCTGATTATCACCGAAGGGGTCGGCATCGACCATCCTGCCGCGCTCGGCGACGCCGGGCTCAATGAGTGCGATCTGCCGCAAATGTACGGCGCGGCCGCCTTGGCGGGATGGCGACGTGTGGTTGCCGGCGTACACGAGGCGGGTGGCGTCATATTCCCGCAGTTGTGGCATCAAGGCGTGATGCGCAAGGCCGGCACCGGCCCGCATCCCGAAGCGCCCAGCTGCCGGCCCTCGGGTTTGTGGGGGCCGGTCGGACGCACCACCGCGCTGGCTGCCGAGGATATCGCCGTCTACGCCGAACCGACGGCGGCGATGACCGAGAGCGAAATCGCCGACGTGATCGCGGCGTACGGTCGAAGCGCTGCGCACGCCGCTGAGGCGGGCTTCGACGGCATCGCCATTCACGGCGCGCACGGCTACCTGCCGGATAACTTTCTCTGGGAAGAGACCAATCGGCGCACGGATCGATGGGGCGGGAATCGCAACCGCCGCTCGGCATTTGCGACGGAAGTCGTCAAGACCATTCGTGCCGCGATAGGCACGTCGCGCCCGATCGTATTTCGCTTCTCCCAGTGGAAGCAGCAGGATTTTCGTGCGCGCCTCGCCGCCACTCCCCAGGAGTTGGAAGAGATTTTGGGCCCGATCGCCGCGGCCGGCGTCGATGTGTTCGATGCCAGTGTGCGCTATTTCAATCGCGCGGAGTTCGAGGGATCGCCGATGAATCTGGCCGGTTGGGCGAAGAAGGTGACGGGTAAGCTCAGCATGGCGGTGGGTGGCATCGGCTTGGACAAAGGGGTCTACGATTCCAAACGCGATAGCGGGTCGCGATCGGCGCACAACTTTGAGCCGCTGATGGAGCGGTTCGGTCGCGGTGAATTCGACCTCGTCGAGGTCGGCCGCTCGCTTTTGCACGACCCGTACTGGACCCGCAAAGTGCGCGCCGGCGAGGAGTTGCTGCCGTTCAGCGAAGAGTCATTGAAAGTGTTGCGTTAGCAGATCGGAGAGGCTTAATGAGCGAGGACAGCGTGTTGACCCGGCTCGATGCCGATGGCGTATTGACAGTCACATTGAACCGGCCGGCGGTGAAAAATGCGTTCGATACGGCGACTCAGCGCCGCATGATCGAGGTATTCTACGATGCGTCGAGGACTCCCGCGGCCCGCGTGGTGATACTCACCGGCGCCGGGCGCGCGTTCTCGACGGGCGGGGACGTGAAGTCGCTCGGCAGTCCGGATCCCGGTGATCCGCTTGCGATGCAATATGCCGCCGATCCCACCTGGGGCGAAGTTGAGGCGCGCGCCGATCGGTTGCGCAAGCTCACCGAGGCCTCGCTGTGGCTATACCGCATGGGCAAGCCGACCATCGCCATGGTGCGCGGTCCTGCCGCCGGAGCGGGCCTGTCGCTGGCGCTCGCCTGTGATTTTCGCTTTGCGTCCGATGATGCGGTTTTCGTCACTTCATTCGCGAAGATCGGCATGTCCGGCGACTACGGCGGCAGCTACTTCATGACCAAACTGATCGGCCCGGCGAAAACCAAGGAACTATACATGTTGAGCGAAAGGGTGAGCGCCGCAGAGGCGCTGCGGCTCGGATTGGTTACGCGGCTGTCGGCGGAGTCGGAACTCGAAGCGCAAACCTACGAATTTGCGCGCCGACTGGCGCGCGGTCCGGCCGTGGCACTGCGCTATATCAAGGACAATGTGCATGCCGCGCTCGATGAGCCGCTGGAGCGTGCATGTGAGGTCGAATTGCGTAATATGATCCGCTGCCGCATGACTCAGGACTCGCGTGAGGCGATGGCGGCCTTTGCGGAAAAGCGCGAGCCACGATTCAACGGCTTCTAGGAGGATACCATGCGTCGTGCTGCAATCGTTGCACCGCTGCGTACGCCGGTCGGAACCTTCGGCGGAAGCCTGCGCGCTGTGCCCGTCGAGGTGCTGGGCGCCACCGTCCTGCGGGCTGTCGTGGAGCGTGCGCGCCTCGATCCGGCGCTGATCGAAGAAGTCATTTTTGCGCAGTCATATGCCAGCGGCGAGACTCCCTGCGTGGGGCGTTGGATTGCGCTGGAGGCGGGGTTGCCGGTCGGTGTACCGGGCATGCAACTGGACCGGCGCTGCGGTGGCGGCCTGCAAGCCGTCATCACCGCAGCCATGATGGTGCAGAGCGGCGTCGCCGATGTGGTGATCGCGGGCGGCGTGGAGAGCATGAGCAATGTCGAGTACTACACCACGGACATGCGCTGGGGGACGCGCGCGGGATCCGTGACAATGCACGACCGGCTCGAGCGCGGCCGCGAGCGCTCGCAGCCCGAGTCACGCTTCGGCCGCATCTCCGGCATGGTCGAGACGGCCGAGAACCTGGCGAAGCAGTTCGGCATTTCTCGCGAACAGGCGGACGAGTACGCTGCTCGCAGCCAGCGGCGGGCGGCGCACGCGTGGGAGACGGGGCGCTTTGCCGATGAAATCGTGCCGCTGCGTGTTGCACAAAAAAAGGGCGAGGCGCTCACCGTCGCGCGCGACGAGGGCGTGAGGCCTGACACCACGGCGCAATCGCTGGCGGCGCTTCGACCCTTGCTGAAGGGCGGCACGGTGACGGCCGGCAATTCGAGTCAACAAAACGATGCGGCGGCCTGCTGTCTGGTGGTGGCGGAAGATCAGCTCGCCAAATTGAATCTCGAACCGCTCGGATTTCTCGTCGGTTGGGCGGCCGCGGGCTGCGAGCCCGCGACCATGGGCATCGGGCCGGTCCCGGCAGTGGCAAAGCTGTTCCGCCGCACCGGCCATTCTTTCGACCAGATGGAGCTCATCGAGCTGAACGAGGCATTCGCGTGCCAGGTGCTGGCGGTCCTGAAAGGTTGGAATTGGGACGACCCGGAGCGCTTGAACGTCAACGGCTCCGGCATTTCACTTGGGCATCCGATCGCGGCGACCGGTGTGCGGATACTCGCCACCATGCTGCATGAGCTGAAGCGGCGCGGCTTGCGCTATGGGTTGGAAACGATGTGTATCGGCGGCGGCCAGGGCCTTGCCGCGATATTTGAAAGTGCCTGAGTGCATCATCGACAGGTCGCGGCCAAGCGGGGAGGGTTATGAGTGCGGTGAAGCGTCTCGAGGACTTCGATGATGCGGCATTCGATCCCTTCATCGCGGATGAGGCGATGTTCGGCGAGTGCCGGGACCCCTATCCGAAGCTCGCCGAGTTGCGCAGGCAGGGGCCGGTGCACGCGCTCAATTATCGCGTTTATATGGGCGAGCCTGCCGACATCACCAGCAGCGACGTCGAGCATTTCACCGTGGTGGGCTACGATGAGGTCGGGCAGTGTTTGCGGGATTCCGAAACCTTCTCCAACAAGGCGTATCTACGCAACATCGGGATCAGTTTCGGGCGCAGCGTCTCGACCATGGATGCTCCGGAGCATCCGCGTTATCGCAGGATTTTTCAAAAAGCGTTCCTGCCGAACGTCGTGTCGACCTGGGGTGAATCGGTGGTCGATCCGGTCGTCGATTCGCTGATGCGCTCGTTCATCACACGCGGGCACGCAGATCTGGTGCAGGAATTCACGTTTCATTATCCATTTCAGATCGTCTTCCGACAGCTCGGGTTGCCGCCAGGCGAAATCGCGACATTCCATAAGCTCGCGATGGCGCAAATCGTGGTGTCCTTCGATATTGCGCATGGCACCGAGGCGTCGCGAAAACTGGGCACGTATTTCAAAGCGATCATCGAGGAGCGGCGGCGCAATCCCGGCGGCGATCTCATCAGCGTCTTGGCGCAGGCGGAGGTCGATGGCGAGCACTTGCCCGAGGACGTATTGATTTCGTTCCTGCGACAGTTGGTCAACGCAGGCGGCGACACGACTTACCGCGGCACCAGCGTTCTGCTCACGGGTCTGCTGAGCAATCCCGATCAATTGCAGGCGGTGCGGAGAGATCGGAACCTCGTGCCGCAGGCCATCGAGGAGGCCCTGCGCTGGGAAGGGCCCGTGCTGATTCAAACCCGGATGGCGACCCGTGACACGGAACTCGGCGGCGTCAGAATTCCCGCGGGTGCCTTTCTCGACGTGGCAGCCGGAGCGGCGAATCGGGATCCGGAAAAATTCACTGAACCCGATCGATTCGATATCTTTCGAAAGTCTCCCCATCGGCATTTTGCCTTTGCTTTCGGACCGCACATATGCATTGGTCAGCATCTGGCGCGGGTGGAGATGACGCGGGCGCTGAACGCCATTCTCGATCGTCTGCCGAACTTGCGGCTGGACCCGCAGCGCCCGAAGCCTGAAATTCGCGGCATCATGATGCGCGTGCCCAAGCACATTCACGTGTGCTTCGATAACGACCGGCAGAGCTCATCGTAGATTTTCTGCGCTAGTGCGAGCGCAGTCTCGAGATCCTCGGACTCGATGCCGGCGCGAACGGCGGCGATCAGTGCCGCTTGCGCCGCCGTCGGCTGCGGCGGACTATGACGGCGCAAGGTTTCCGTGAGTGCGGTGCGCGGATCGGCGTCGGCGAAGGGACGGTGCCTCACGAGTGCACCGCTGCACGATCCGTCGGCGATCGACCGCGCGAGGTCAATCGCAACCGGGAGCACGACAGCGAGCGCATCCGTGGTATTTGTCGTGTGGATATCGACCAGGCGATCGAACACCGCGGTTCCGCTAAACTCCCCGGCCATCACCGTACGAGAATCGAGCATCATCGGCAGGGCGCGAGCAATGCCCCACAGGCGCGGCAGCCGCACTGAGCCGGATAGGGGAATGATGCCGTGCTTGAGCTCCGGCAGCGCGATTCGCGCATTGCTCGCGGCGACGCGGCCGTGGCACGCCAGAGCGAGCTCGAATCCTCCGCCGATGGCACCGCCGTGGATCGCCGCAACCACCGGCTTTGGGCAGCGTTCGATGCAAGGCAGAAGGTCGGCCGAGAGTCGCGGGGCGGTGATCGCGGCACTCGTGCCAAGCTCACGCAGATCCCCGCCGGCGGAAAAATACTTTCCGGCGCCGTACAAAACGACGGCAGAAACGCGGGTATCGAGCGCTGCCGCGCGCAAGGCATGCAGCAATTGCTGGCGCAGGTCCAAAGACAGGCTATTGACCGGCGGACTGGTCATTTGCAGCATCAAAATGTCGCGGTCAAGGTTCGATTCGAGGCGCATGCGCCATTGATCATAACCGCAACCTGCGCCGTCGGGCTTGGCGCGGTTCATATAATCGAACGATGTGCGAAAAACTGGATTTTGATCTCCTGCAGCCGTACGATCATGGGGGCAAGGGCGTCCATCGCCCTGAACGGGCCCCCGCAACAATGACCTGTGGATAATCGATGGATGCCGAATCACTCCAAAGCTTCGATCTGTGGGCGCTCGACGCCACCGGTGCCATCGCGGTGAGCGCCACCGTGGAGAATCGATGAGCGCGCCGCAAGCGCCGGTTGCCCTCATTACCGGCGGAAGTCGAGGGATTGGTTTGGCGATTGCCAGGCGCTTCTTGAGCGACGGCTATCGGGTCCTGATCACGGGCCGCGACCGCGAGTCCCTGGCAGCGGCGGCCTCGCAGCTGGGGGCGGGAGCGGCGATCGAAGCGGGCGATGTGGCGATTCGCGCAGACGTCGAGCGCATCGCCGTGGCGGCCGCCGCGCATTACGGCCGTGTCGATGTGCTCGTCAATAACGCCGGCATTCTCGAAACCGTCTGCCTCGGCGCGCCGCTCGCGCAGGCTGAGGCCATTTTCGATCGGGTCGTCGACGTCAGCTTGAAGGGTGCCTTTCTGATGGCGCACGCCCTGGCACCGATATTGGCCGGCCCCGGGGGCAGAATCATCAACATCGGGTCCATCGTGGCGCAAAGCGGCGCCTCGGTGCCCGGCTACACCGCCTACGCGCCGGCCAAGGCCGGATTGCATGGACTGACTCTGGCGCTGGCGCGCGAACTCGCGCCGCGCGGCATCAACGTCAATACGGTGGCGCCCGGCATGACCGCCGAGACCGGTCAAACGACAAATTGGGATGAGTCGCGAACGTCGGCGATTCTTGCGCAGATCCCGCTGCGGCGGTTGGGCGCCGTCGGGGATGTCGCCAGTGCGGTCGCGTGGCTTGCCTCATCGCACGCCTCGTATATCACCGGCATGACGTTGCCGGTCAACGGCGGCTGGCGCTTCTACTAGGACAAACCGTGACGACTGTCCGCGAGCAATTGGTCGATCAAATCGTGGGGGCGCCGCTTTCGGCCGCCGCAATGCTGGCGGCGGCGGAACGTGCCACCGGTTTGTCGGACTGGGGTGATGAGGGCTTTCGCCGTCCTCTGGAATTACTGCTCACGGATTTGAATACCGAGGCGAAGCTGCATGAAATGGGGGTAAGGCGAGCGCACCGGCGTCTGCACGACGTGCTGTGCAGCCGGCTGCAGTTGATCGCGGATCGCAAGCACTTTCCGGGCATCGCCGCAGAACCGATACGACAGCCGATCTTTGTCATCGGCCTGCCGCGCTCCGGAACAACCTTCTTCCATAATCTACTCGCTCGGGACCCGCACAACCGTGCGCCGCTCGCCTGGGAGATCATGTATCCGTCGCCCCCGCCGGAGCGCGCGACACACGATCGCGATCCGCGCATCGAGCGCGCCCGCGAGGCCATGATGTTTGAAGGCTTCATGGCCCCGGAGCTGCAGGCGATCCATCCATTCGATGCTGAGCGACCGGAGGAGTGCAATTTTCTCTGGGAGACCTCACTGTGGTCGGTCAATTTCATGGCCTTTTGGCACGTGCCCAATTACACGCGCGCCCTCTACGAGCATGACTTCCGCGGGGTGTATCGCGAGCACAGGGCGTCGCTCCAGCAACTGCAGCACCACTATCGCGCCGATCGCTGGGTGCTGAAGACTCCGGCGCACATGCAATGGCTCGACGCCCTGTTCGCCATCTATCCCGATGCCTTGATGGTGCAGTGTCATCGGGATCCGGCCAAAGTGCTTGCCTCCCTCTCGAAAAACCTGGCGGTCTGGCGCCGCACCTTCTCGGATTTCGTGCCGCGCGGTGATTTCGGCTTGCTCGAGGCGCAGGCGAAGGGACTCGAGCGAGTGGCCAACTTCCGTGCACAACCGCAGTTCAAGGACCGATTCGTGGATGCTCACTATCTCGAAGTGCAGGAGGACCCCATGGCCGTGGTGCGCCAGGTCTATCGGCACTTCGGCCTGCCCTTGTCGGCGGACAGTGAGGCGGCCATGACCCACTGGCTTGGAGATCGATCGGGCCGAACACGACAGGGGACCCCGTCACGTGTACACCCTCGAGGACTACGACTTGGACGTGGACAAGGTCGATCGGGTGTTTGGCGAGTACATCAGGAGTTCCGGCGTACAGCTGGAACGCTGATGCGACGGCCGATATGACGCAGACCGTCCCAACCTCCGCAGCACCGCTCGCCGGGCGCTCGATCGCGGTCGCGGTGTACGGCCGCGGTATCGGCGAGCGGCTGGCTGCAGCCATGGCGGCACGCGGCGCCAAAGTCGCGCTGCTCGCGGACCCGCCAAATGCCGTTCCCATCGGCGCGGTGACGCTGCATGCGGCGGATTTCTCCTCCTCCTCCGCCATGCGCCGCACCTTCGAGGCGGTCGCCGCAAGCCAGGGCCCGATCGAGATTATCGTGCATGCGGCGTTGCCCGAGGCGAGCGTGAGGTCCGCTGCGCTCATCGAACAATCGGACGAGCAGTGGCAAGCGGCGTGCGGAGCGGCGCTCGATGCGAGTTTTCATTGCCTGCAAGGGCTGCATGCGAGTCTCGCTGCGACCGCGGGACTCTTGGTGCAGATCGGACCGAGCTTCGCGCAATGCGGTGCGAAGGGACTGGTCGCGCTGGCGGCCGCGAGCGAAGCACAGCGGGGTCTGCTCAAGTCGGCGGCGCGCCAATGGGGCTGCGACGGTATCCGCGCGGTGTGGATTGCGGTAGCGGCAAAGGAGCTATCCGCCACGCTGGCGCAAGCTGATTTGCCCCTACGCTCGGAGGCAATTCCGTTGCCGCTCGGCCGGGTCCCTGAGCTCGACGGCGACGTGGTCGACATGATCGCGGCGCTGAGCGGCGCAGCCGGCCGCTCCAGCACCGGATTGAGCTTGATGCTCGATGGCGGGGAGTGGATGCTGCCATGAGCGGCTCGCTGAATCTGGACGGCAGGACCGCCATCGTCACCGGTGCGGGAGGCGGGCTCGGGCGCGGCATTGCACTCGCCCTGGCCGGGGCGGGCGCGCGGGTCGTCATTGCGGCGCGCCGCCAGGCGACCGGCGACGAGACGGTCAACCTCATCGAGCGCGAAGGCGGACGCGCTCTGTCGGTCCAAGCGGATGTGAGCGTGCGCGCCGATGTGGAGCGCACCATTGCAGCGGCGCTCGGCGCATTCGGCGCCCTGCACATCGTTGTGCATAATGCGGCGAGCAGTTTGTCCGGCATCCCGGCGCAGCTGAGCGGGATATCCGAACAGAATTGGCACGAACAGACCCGGGTTTCTCTCGATGCTCTGTTCTTCTTGGCGCGCGCAGCGTACGGGCATCTGCGCGGGCACGGTCGAGGCCGCCTCATCGTGCTCGCTTCGGCGCAGGGTGCGACCGGCGGCTCGATGAATCCGGCCTACGCCGCCGTCAAATCCGGACAGCGCGGCTTCGTGCGCGCCTTGGCGCGAGAATGGGGTGTTCATGGTATTACCGTCAATGCCATCCTGCCCGCTGGCCTGACCGACGCCACCAAGGCGCATATCGAGCGCAATCCTAACCTGCGTGAGCTCATCAAGAAGCAAAATCCCATGGGACATTTGGGCGATCCGCGCACGGAGATCGGCGCGGCCGTGGTCGGCCTGGCAAGCGATGCCGGTTGCTACATCAATGGCCAGTCGGTGGCGGTCGACGGCGGCATCATCATGAGCTGAGACGGGGGCAAAGTTGAGCATCAAATTCGGTCGGGGGCCGACCTAATGGTCACTTCGGATACCGAGCAAGCATGGGCTGATTACCGCAACGACGTCGAGGCGGCGCGCCAGCTCGTGCTGAATCACGAATGGTCGCGCGACCCGATCGTTCGCGCGCAGGGCATGTACTTGATTCAAATGCTGCAGACCTTTGCCTTTCACCTGTATCTCGCGCCGCGCACGGCGTTCCCGAAGTTTTACTCGCAGACCATCTTCCTGCCGTTCGAGACCGCCTTCGGTGCGCCGAGCCCCGATTTTGCCTATTTCTGGACGTTTCTCGACGGCGCGCGTACCTATCGCATCTGGGGTAAAGCCGGAACGACGCGTTGGACGGAATTTCAGCTGCTGCGCGGTTTCTGGGGCGACCGGGACATGAAGACGCTCGGGACGTATGATTTCGATAATTGTCGGAAAGAGCCGGATGGGAGTTTTGAAATCATCGCCTCGCCCAACCCGCAGCCCGGCAACTGGCTGAAGCTCGATCCGGCGGTTCGCAATGTCACCGTGCTGACGCGCGAGGCCTGGTATGACTGGGAGCACGAATCCGGTATGAAGATTCACATCGAGGCGCTCGATCTCAAGGATCATGAGTCGATCACCCACAGCGAAGAGGAAGTGAATCGTCGTCTTCGCGCGATCGGGTACTTGACGCGCTTCGACGTGGAATTCTTCATCAAGCTGACCGATCGCGTGCTCGGGTCGGTCGGCAAGAACGCGTTCTTCGCACCACCCATGCACGATGCCGATGACGTCGGCGGCAATCCGCGGGCTTGCTACGTGCAGATGGTGTATGACATCAAGCCCGACGAGGCGTTGCTGATCGAGACCCAAATTCCCCAGGCACGCTACTGGAGCTTGCAGCTGGCCGATATGTGGTGGCAAACCACCGACTACGCCCATCATCACAGCTCGATCAACGGCCACCAGGCCCATATCGATGCGGACGGCAAATGCCGCCTGGTCATTTCATTCAAAGATCCGGGAGTGCCAAACTGGGTGGATCCGGTGGACGCCTCGCTTGGCATCGCCCAATGGCGCTGGTATCTCGCCGATCGTCACCCCGTTCCATCGGTGCGCAAGGTTGCGGTCGAGGCAGTACGGAACCTGTTGCCGTCCGACACGCCGCACGTCACGCCCCAGCAGCGTCGACAGACGATCGCCGCACGCGCGCGCGCCGTGAACGCGCGCTTGGGTTTTTGAGTCCATGGCGATCGATCCACGTTGATGCCGATTAGGAGCCCTCACATGAGCAAGACCTTCCCTGCGACTCATCCGTACGCAATCGAGCGCCCGAGTCTCATTCCGGCGCCGCGCTACTACGATGCCGAGTTCTATGCGCTGGAGAATGAACGGCTATGGCCGCGCGTCTGGCAAATGGCGTGTCGCCTCGAGGAAATTCCCAAGCCGGGCGATTTCGTCGTCTATGACATCCTCGACCAATCGGTGATTGTCACCCGAGTGGATGACCGAACGGTGAAGGCCTATCACAACGCCTGCCGCCATCGCGGTGTGCAGCTCGTCAAGGACCGGGGCCACTGCCCCGGCGTCTTCACCTGTCCCTTTCACGGCTGGCAATTCGGGATCGACGGCAAATGCAAAACGGTCTATTCCACGCACCTCTTCGAGCGCGAGCTGCTGCGTCCCGAGGATTTGCGCCTGCGCGAATGCCGGCTCGAGGTTTGGGGAGGCTGCGCCTTCATCAATTTCGACGACGAGGCTCCGCCGCTGCGCGCATCGATCGAGCCGTTTGCGACCATGCACGACGCCTGGCACGTCGAATCCCTGCGTACGGAGTGGTGGCTCGCTGCGCGTCTGCCGGTGAATTGGAAGCTCGCCATGGAGGCATTCATGGAGGGCTATCACGTCATGGCGACGCATCCGCAGCTCTTGACCGGACCGCCCGATCCCTTGGCGTTTGCCTACCGCGAGATGCCGCCCGATGTTTCGCCGATGACGCACTTCTTGACGCTTCCCACGCAGGGCATGCCGGCCGAGGTGAAGTCGCGTGAGTTCATCGAGATGAACATCCATTTCATGCGGGTGCTGAATGAGGGTATGGCCGGAATGACGCACCGCAAGGATGTCGCGGCGGCGGAGGCCTTGCGCGAAGTGGCCTTACCCTCCGACATCGCGGCAGCCACCATCGAATGGCGCCGCAAGCTCAACGATGCGGTGGTGCAAGCCCACACGGGCTCAAAAAATGGACATCGGGGAACTCAACGAGGTGGACGCGAAGGGCTACGCGACCTCGGTGAACTACTGTTTTCCCCACTATTTTCTCCTGCCGACCTACGGCAGCGCCTCTTCATACCGCATCACGGCCGCTCGGTCCGGAGGAGTGCCTGTTCGAACTTTGGTCCTTGACGCGTTTCCCGGAGGGCGAGGCGCCGCCCCCCATCAAGACGCCGACGCCGATGGAGTGGAACGACCCGCGCTGGCCGCCCATTCCAACCCAGGACTTCTCGAACCTGCCGCGGCAGCAGCGCGGCCTGCATACCAAGGGCTTCGAACACATGCGTCTGTCCAATGAGGTCGAAGGCCTGATCAGTAATTATCAGCGGCTGATCGATGGGTATCTCGCGGGACGGCCGTACGAGCAGCTGCTGTCGGCGGCACACAAGGTTTCCGGATCCATCGATGTGCCGATCGTCGATCTGTTTTAGGCAGTGAATTGCTCGAGAGTCCCCCACCCGCAGAGCGGGATGTTGACCCCGAGCCCGAGGTTTGCAAAAATGAATGACATTCACATAAATGAATGGCGGGAGGGGAGCAACCGGACCCGCCGCTGACTCGCCCGCACCGGGATGCTGCCGGTCGGGCACGGCATACTAAGTGCAGGAATCGCGCAGCGCATGGACTTCAAATTCAGCACCGATGACGAGAGCTTCCGCCAAGAAGTGCGCAGCTTCATCCGCGCGAATCTGCCCCAGGACATCGCCGAAGACGTGTCGCGCTGGTTCAATCCGCGCATGCGCAATTACCGCCGCTGGCAGCGGATTCTATCCGACCGCGGCTGGGGAGCGCCGCACTGGCCGCCAGAGTACGGCGGCACGGATTGGAGTGCAATCCGTAGGCACATCTTCATGCAGGAAGTCTATGCCGCAGACGCCCCGGACTTCGCCTGGCAGGGCACGCACATGCTGGCGCCGGTGCTGATCGCATTCGGCGCCGAGGAGCTGAAAGCGCGGTTCTTGCCGAAGATTCTCAGCGGCGAGGAAATCTGGTGCCAGGGATTTTCCGAGCCGGGTGCAGGCTCCGATCTGGCGAACTTGAAGACCGCCGCGGTGCTCGACGGCGATCACTATGTCATCAACGGACAGAAGATTTGGACCAGCGATGCGGCCGATGCCGACTGGGGGTTCTTCTTGGTGCGGACCGACGGCAGCGTCAAGCCGCAGCGCGGCCTTTCGTTCCTTCTCGCCAAGATGGACGCCCCGGGAATCACCGTGCGTCCCATCCGCTCGATCGACGGCCGGCAGGAACTGAACGAGGTCTTTCTGGACCATGTGCGGGTGCCGCGCACGCATCTGGTCGGCGAGGCAGGGCAGGGCTGGACCTACGCGAAATATCTGTTGGAGAAGGAGCGCACGGCGAGCGCTTATGTCTACTTCAATCGCCAGCAGCTCGAACGAGCCAAGGCGATTGCCCGCGAGGTCCGCGTCGCCGGTGGGCGACTCATCGACGATCCGCCGTTTGCGCTGAAGGTGGCGCGCGTCGAGGCCGATCTGTTGGCACTCGAGTGGTCGGTGCTGCGCATTCTGGGAGGCGAGCCAAATCGCTACAACCTGGATGCCGTCGTGTCGGCGCTCAAAATCCGCGGCTCGGAAATGCAGCAACGGGTCACGGAGCTGCAGGTCGATGCGCTCGGCGCGCTCTCCGCACGGCACTTCGTGCGCGGCGATCCGTCGATCGACGATCCGCAACGATGCACCAACTGGCCGGAATACTCGATCGGTCCCTCGAGCAGTTTCTTGTTCCATCGCGCCACGACGATCTATGGCGGCGCTCGTGAAGTGCAGAAGAACATCATCGCCAAGCTGCAGTTCGGCAGCTGAGGGTCAGCCGTGGACTTTAACCTGACCGAAGAACAAGCCATGTTGCGCGAAGGCGTCAGCCGCTTCGTGACGGAGAACTACGGATTTGAAGTTCGCCGCGCCATTGCCGCGTCCGATCCAGCCTTCAGCGCAGCGCAATGGCAAAGCTTCGCCGATTTGGGCTGGCTCGCATTGACGTTGCCGGAGGATGCGGGCGGCCTGGGGTGTACGGCGATCGAGAGCGCGCTCGTCACCGAACAGCTGGGCTCGGCCCTGGTCCTGGAGCCCTATGCGACGACGGCGGTATTCGCGGCACGCATTCTCGAGCAAGCCGCGGACCCTGCGATCCGGCAGGTCAGCTTGAGTGCAATCGGCGAGGGCCGGCTGCGCGTTGCGGTGGCGCATGATGAACCGGGTGCGCGCTATGATCTGCGCCGCGTTACCACCACGGCGCACCGGCATGGCGGCGGTTATCGCATTTCAGGCGCGAAGATCTTGGTCGCCGCATGCGCCGGGCGCCGATCAGCTGATCGTGTCCGCGCGGGTGGGGGATGGTGAGGGGTACGGATTGTTCCTGCTCGATCGCGGGGCGCCGGGTGTTCAGGTGCGCAGCTATCGGCTGCTCGATGCCACGCCCGCGGGGGACATCGACCTGCACGAAGTGAGTGTGGATGCGCCTGCGCTGCTCGTCGACTCCGAGCAGGGTCCGCGGGTATTGGAGGAGGCCATCGATCGGCTGTTGCTCGCGCAGGTTGCCTACGCACTGGGGGCCATGCAAAGCGTGCTCGAGGTGAGCGCGGAGTACGTCAAGTCGCGGGTACAGTTCGGCCAGCCGCTGTTCAAGTTCCAAGCGACTCAGCACCGATTGGCTGAGATGTTCGTCGAAGTGCAGGAAGTCCGTTCCATTCTCTACTGCGGGCTCGCCCATCTCGATGCGGAGCGCGCCACCCGCCGGCGCATGGTGTCGGCAGCCAAGGCGGTGACGGCCCAGGCGGGTCGACTGGTGGGTGGTCTCGGCATTCAGCTGCACGGCGGCATCGGTATGACCGACGAATACCGGGTGGGACACTATTTCAAGCATCTCGTGGTGTTCGAAAAGCTGTATGGTGATACCGAGTATCACCTCTCCCAAGTGGCCGGCGCACAATCGGCCGCCACGGCCGGGCAATAAGGGGATCCATCGAATGGATTTTGGCGCGTTCAAGGCAATCGTATTTCGGCGCGACGGTAAGGTACTGCACGCGACGCTGAATCGTCCCGATACGCTCAACGCCATCGACGATGATATGGATCGGGATCTGGCGCATCTGTTCGGCGACGTTGCCGCCGATGCCGAAACGAACGTGTTGGTGCTGACGGGAGCGGGGCGCGCCTTCAGCGCCGGCGGGGATATCGAGCACATGCAGCGGGTGATCGACCAGCCGAATCTGTTCCTCGACGGCATGGCGGCCGCCAAGCACATCGTATTCTCGCTGCTCGATTGCCCGAAGCCGGTGATTGCCAAGGTCAACGGCGCCGCCGTCGGCCTCGGCGCGACGATAGCCCTGTTCTCCGATCTTATTTACGCGGCGGACTCCGCCAAGATCGGCGATCCGCACGTCAAAGTCGGCTACGTTGCCGGGGACGGCGGCGCGGTCATCTGGCCGCAGCTGATCGGCTATGCGCGCGCCAAGGAATACTTGCTGACGGGCGATCTTTTGACCGGCGCGGAAGCAGCACGCATCGGCTTGATCAATCGGGCGCTGCCCGCCGACCAACTCGATGCCGCGGTCGACGAGATCGCGCAGAGGCTCGCGAACGGCGCCTCGCGGGCGATTCAATGGACCAAGCTCTCGGTCAATACGACGCTCAAGCAGGTGGCGCAACAGGTAATGGACGCCTCGCTGGCGTATGAGGCGCTCTCGAATCTGACCAAGGATCATCAAGAAGCCGTGAATGCCTTTCGCGAAAAGCGCGCACCGCGCTTCACCGGGGAGTGAGGCTACGTGGCAGCGATCCGCCGCCCTGTCTATCGGCATCGTGATCTCGAACGGGTGTTGAATCCCGCCAGCATCGCGGTGGTCGGTGCCTCGGCTCGCCCCGGATCCTTCGGCGAGCGTCTGCAAGCCAATCTTTCGGGCTATGAAGGCCGGGTCTATCTCGTCAACGCGCGCTACGAACAGTTGGGCGATCGGAAGTGCTATCCGAGTCTGGCGGCGCTGCCCGAGCCGCCCGATTGCGTGGCGGTCGCGGTGCCGCGCGAAGCTGCCGAAGCCGTGGTTCGCGAGGCCGGACAAGCGGGCGCCGGCGGCGTTATCCTGTACGCCTCGGGCTATGCCGAGACGCGCAAGCCCGAGCGCATCGCCGAGCAGGAGCGGCTCACGGCACTTGCGCAGGAATACCGACTGCGGATCCTGGGCCCCAACTGCCTAGGGATTGCCAACTACACGCGTGCGGCACGCATCACCTTCGCGGACTATCCGACGCCGCGGGCACCGACTCGCTTCGCGGTGGGCATCGCGAGTCAATCAGGCGCGCTATCGCAATCGCTCGCCCAGGCGATGGAGCGCGGCACCTCGGTGAGCCACGCCTTTTCCGCAGGTAATCAAAGCGACGTCGATGTCGCGGACTTCGTCGCGTATCTCGCCGAGGATCCTCACTGCCGCGCGATTGCCTGCGTGTTCGAGGGGATGGTGCATCCGGAGCGGCTGTTGGAGGCCGCGGAACTTGCTTGGTCGGCCGATAAGCCGCTGCTGATACATAAGATCGCCACCGGCCAGCTCGGCGCCGAGGCGGCGATTTCGCACACGGGGTCGCTGGCCGGATCGGATGCCGCCTACCGCGCGGCCTTCGCGCGCGCGGGTGCGATCGTGATCGACGAGTTCGAGGCGACTGATGGAGGCGGCCGCGTTCTTCGCCAAGGCGCCGCCGCCGCGCAGCCGCGGCGTCGCGGTGGCAGCGACCTCGGGCGGGGCATCCATCATGGCGGCCGATAAAGCGGAGATTCACGGGGTGGCGCTGCCCCAGCCGAGCGATCGCGTTCGCGCGGTTCTCGAAGCGCACATTCCAGACTTCGGCTCCGCGCGCAATCCCTGCGACGTGACGGCGCAGGTCGTCAACAATCCGGAATCCCTCTGGGCCTGCGGCGATGCGCTGCTGTCCGATGAGTGCTTCGGTGCGCTGGTCATGCCGCAGCCGGTGGCATTCGACTTTCACAAGCCGCGTATTGCGGCCTTCAGCGAACTCTCGCAGCGCTATGGCAAGATCACCTGCAACGTCTTGGTCTCCGATTGGCTGCAGGGACCGGCCACGCTGGAAGCCGAGGCGCGACCCGCACGTCGCGATGTTCCGCTCGATGGACCGCTGCTTTCGCAGCATTGCCGCATGGCATCGGCGCGACGATCGCCGCCGCGGCGGCCCGCGCGTTCTCGCGCGGCGTTCCGGCGCGGAGGCGGCGGCCCGCGCCGCGCAGCTGATCGAGGACGCGCCGCACGATACGCTGACCGAGCGCGAGGCGAAGGCGGTGCTCGCCGCCTATGGTATTCCGGTCGTCGCAGAGCACCTGGTCCACGATCAGGCCGGCGCCGCCGCGGCCGCGGCAGATATGGGCTATCCGGTCGTCGTCAAGGTTGAGTCGCCCGACCTGCCGCACAAAACCGAGGCGGGAGTGATTCGCATCGGTATACGCAACGGCGAGGAACTGCACGCGGCGTTCGATACCGTCATGCTGAACGCGCGCAAAGCCGGGGAACACGTGCGCATCGTCGGCGTACTGGTGCAGCCGATGATACCCCCCGGCGTCGAACTGATGGTCGGCGCGCGCATCGACCCCCATCTCGGCCCGCTGATTCTGGTGAGTATCGGAGGCATCTTCGTCGAACTGCTGAAGGATGCGGCGCTCGAGCTCGCGCCGGTGACCGCCAGCGGAGGCCCGCGGCATGCTCGAGCGCCTCAAAGGTGCAGCGCTGCTGCATGGCTTTCGCGGCTCCGAGCCGGTCGATATCGAGCGTGCGTGCGACCTCATCGGCCGCTTGTCGGAGCTCGCCGCGGATCAGCGAGAACGGATCGTGGAGCTGGACGTCAATCCGCTCATCTGTTCAGGACAACGCATTGTGGCGGTGGATGCGCTGCTCGTCCGCCGCCGCGTCAAGAACTAGTGTTACCCCATCATGCCGCCCATCAATCTCGAGGATCATCCCATGTCAGAGCGCTACAGCCGCTACGAGCAACTCAAGTTCGATCGTCCCCATCCGCGGGTGCTGCGCATCCGGATCGCCTCGCCGCTCAAGCTCAACGCCATGACGGCGACCTTGCACCGTGAGTGTTCGGAGATTTGGAGGGACGTGGATGCCGATAAGAGCGTGTCGAGCGTGATCATCACCGGGTCCGACAAGGCATTTTCCGCCGGCGGCGACCTGGCTCACGAGCGCCGGGTATGCGATGACTACGAACTGCGCATGCAGGCCATGAAGGAATCGCGCAACCTCGTCTTCAACATGATCGACTGTTCCAAACCGATCGTGAGCGCGGTGCGCGGCTGGGCCGTCGGTGCCGGCATCGCATGCGCGCTGCTCGCGGACATTTCGATCGCCGCGAAGGATGCGAAGTTCTCCGACGGACACGCGAAGATCGGCATTGCCTCGGGCGATCACGCCACGATTCTCTGGCCGCTGTTGTGCGGCATGGCGCGCGCCAAGTACTACCTGCTGCTCTCGGAGCCGTTCAGCGGCGCGCAGGCGGCCGAGATGGGTCTGGTATCTCTCGCGGTCGAGGATGCCGAGCTCGACGCCAAGGCGATCGAGATCGCCGTCCGCCTGGCCGAACTCGCGCCCGCGGCAGCGCGCTGGACCAAGCAGACGCTCAATCATTGGCTGCGGCAGGCGGCGCCGATCTTCGATGCCTCGCTCGCGCTCGAGTTCATGGGCATGGCGGGGCCCGAGGGCCGCGAGGGGATCGACGCCTTCCTGCAGAAGCGTGCCCCCAGCTTCTCCCCCGAAACGCCGATTTGATCCGAGGCCGGAGGCGAGATGCGCGGCAGTCACGCTTTGCAGACGATGGCGGACTTGGTGGATCGCAATGCGCGCCTGCACGCCGCCGACTTGCACCTGATCTACGGCGCGCATCGCTCCAGCTTTGCGACCTTTGCCAGGCGGGCGCGGCAGCTGGCGAGTGCGCTATACGCCATCGGGCTGCGTCACCAGGACCGCGTCTCGATCTTGGCGATGAACTGCCCGGAGTACTTGGACGTGTACGGCGCCTGCGAGGCGGCGCCTTTCATCGTCAATCCGGTCAACTACCGCCTCGCGCCGCCGGAAATGGCATGGATCGTGCGCGACGCGGCACCCAAAGTGCTGATCATCGAGCAGCAGTACGTGCAGATCATCGACGGGCTGCGGCGCGAGATGCCGAGCGTGGAGCAGTTCCTGGTGATCGGCGACGATGTCCCGCCTTGGGCGAGCGCGTTCGAAGCGGCGCTCGAGTCCGGTTCGCCCGACGGTGCGCCGCTGCGGCCGCGGCCGGACGATGTGCACGCAATCCTGTACACGAGCGGCACCACCGGGCGACCGAAGGGCGCGATGATCACGCACGCGGCCATGCTCGCATTGTGCGAGGGCTGGGCCTTTGAGCTCGGCACGGATCTCGGTCACAAGATCCTGCTGTCGATGCCGTTTTTTCATATCGGCGCGCGCTCGCAGGGCGCCGCGGCAACGGTGCGCGGCGGTACGCTGGTGGTGCTGCGCGCCTTCGATGCGCGCGAAGTTCTCGATACCGTGCAGCGCGAACGCATCACTCAGCTGCATTTGGCGCCGACGCTCGTGCAGGCGGTACTCGACCTGCCGGATAACGAGCGCTTCGATCTATCGTCGTTGCGCACGATCAACTATGCGGCGGCCCCCATGCCGCTGCCGACGCTGAGGCGCGCCATCAAGCGCTTCGGTGCGATATTGATCAACGGCTACGGTCAGACCGAGGGTGGGGGGACCACACTGCGCAAGCACTACCACCGGCCCGAAGGGACCGAGCAGGATATCAAGCGTCTCGGTTCGGTCGGCCAAGCGGTGCTCGACGCGCAGATTCGTATCGTCGGAGCCGGGCGAGGAGGCGGTGCCGAACGGACAGATAGGCGAGATTTGCACCAAATCGCCGCAGAACATGCTCGGCTACTGGAATAATTCCGCGGCCACCGCCGAGACGCTCCGCGGCGGCTGGCTGCACACCGGTGATCTGGGCTTCATGGACGATGACGGCTTCGTTTATTTGGTCGACCGCAAGAAGGACATGATCATCAGCGGCGGCGAGAACGTGTACAGCCGCGAGGTCGAGGAAGCTCTCGTGGCGCACGCTGCCGTCGCCGATGCAGCCGTTATCGGCGTGCCCGACGCCAAGTGGGGTGAGGCGGTCAAGGGCATCGTGGTTCTCAAGCCGCAGCACAGCATAACGGAGGCGGAGCTCATCGCGCATTGTCGCGGACTGATTGCCGGATACAAATGTCCGAAGAGCATCGAGTTCGTGCAGCAGCTGCCGCGTCTGCCGAGCGGCAAGATCAGCAAGGTTGCGCTGCGCGCGGAATTTGGATGCGGGGGCGCTCCTGTCTTATAATTGAACACCGTACGCAGAATTGAACAGCGAGAAAACTATGGAACGCGACCCCGATGGTCAGATCAAGTGCGAGGTCCAAGGTCACCTGCTGTTGATCGGAATCGACCGGCCGGAAAAGCGCAACGGATTCACGCCGAAAATCTTTGCCGAGTTGGCCGCCGCGTATACGCGGCTCGAGTCGACTCACGAGCTGCGGTGCGGGGTTCTATACGCGGAGGGGGATCATTTTACCGCGGGCTTGGACATGCCCAAGATTGCCCCGCTGCGCAAGGCCGGACAGCCGTTGATTCCGCCGAGCGAGGTGGACCCGTTCAATCTGCGCGAGCCCATCCGCACCAAGCCGCTCGTCATTGCGCTCAAGGGGATCTGCTTTACCGTCGCGATCGAGCTGATGCTGGCTGCGGATATCGCGATCGCCGCGGAGAACTGCCGCTTCTCGCAGCTCGAGGTCAAACGGGGAATCATGGCCGGCTGCGGGGCGACATTTCGCATGGCCGAACGCGCCGGTTGGGGCAACGCGATGAAGATCCTGCTCACCGGGGACGAGTTCGATGCACGCGAGGCGCTGCGCTGCAATTTCGTGCAGGAAGTCGTGCCGGTGGGTGTTGAGATGAAACGTGCCGTCGAGTTGGCCGAAAAGATCGCGCGCCAGGCGCCGCTGGCGGTGCAGGCGACGATGCAAAGCGCGCGGATGGCCTTGAACGAGGGCTGGCAGGCTTCCTACGCGCGCACGGCGGCGACTCAGCAGCGTTTGTACAACACCGAGGATGCGAAGGAGGGGGTGCAGTCATTCATCGAAAAGCGCGAAGCGCGGTTCCAGGGCCGCTGAGTCCTGCGATTCTGGGGGCCCCGCAGGCATCCTCGCGCATGCGCGCCTATATGCTCGGTGTTCTGGCGCTGATCTATGTGTTCAACGGCGTGGATCGCAGCATCATGTGGGTGGTGCTCGAGCCCATCAAGCACGACTTGCGCTTGACCACACACAGCTCGGCGCACTGTCCGGATTCGCGTTTGGCGTGTTCTATGCGATCGCCGGTATTCCGATCGGAGTTCTGGCGGACCGGATCGAACGGCGACGCATCGTCGCGTTGGCGGTGGGCGTGTGGAGTCTGATGACCGCCTCGTGCGGCTTGACCACGAGTTTCTGGCAGTTGTTTGCCGCCCGCGTCGCCGTGGGCGCAGCCGAATCCGGTGCCCCTCCGGCCTCCCTCTCCTTGATCACGGATCTGTATCCGCGCCGCTCACGAGCCGCGGCGATCGCGCTGTACATGAGCGGCAGCTCCGTGGCTCTGGTGCTGACCTACGCCATGGGCAGCTGGGTTGCGTCCCGCTGGGGTTGGCGCACCGGTTTCTTCGCCGCCGGTGTGCCGGGACTGCTGTTGGCATTGCTGGTATGGACCACCTTTCGCGAGCCGCTTCGGGGCGGCACCGACGGCGGGCCCGCCGAAGAGCGGCCGGCCGAGTTCCGTGCGACGTTGCGGACGCTGTTGGCGACGCTGCCGATCCGCTGGATGCTGGGCGCGCTGACCGCGACGGCAGTTGCGGCGGTCGGTCTGTCGACCTTCATGCTCTCGTTCTTGATTCGCAGCCACCACATGACCTTGACGCGCGCCGGCGCCCTGATCGCGATCGGCCACGTATTCGCCGCCGCGACGATTGCGATCGTCGGTCGAATAACCGATCGGATGAATACCCGGGACGATCGCTGGACGGTGTGGGTGCCCGCCATCATTGCCGGCGTGGGGATGCCTCTGACGCTGGGATTGACGCTCACGGGCACTCCGATGATCGTTTACATCCTGCTGCCGTTGGTGAGCGCGATTCCCGGCAGCCAATTCGGACCTGTATTTGCCTTTCTGCAAAATCACGTGCGGCCGAGCATGCGCGCAACGACGCTCGCGATCGCCTACGTGATCCAGAATCTCATCGGCATTGGTCTGGGCTCACTCCTGGTAGGCATCGTGAGCGACCGTCTGCAAGCCGGCTACGGCAGCGAATCGTTGCGCTATGCGATGGCCTGTGTCTCGATCTTGTATACCGTCGCGGCCCTCTGCTATCTGCGCGCGGCCCGGCTCCTGCGCGCCGAGGCGCGGGTGCCGCCGATCAAGGCGAAATTCGGCTGAGGGTGCGAGGGTAGTCGTGCGGCGCTCATGACATTGCTTCATCGTCGAGCGGTGCGCGTTTCTCGATGCGCACGGAAAAGCCGGTGAGGACCGGCATGGCGTTGATCGGATCACGGATCGCATCCGAGGTCAGCTGATTGCTGCAAGCGCCGGTCTCTTCCACGCTGGGATCGTCCGGCAGCGCGCCCCAACCGTGCGTGAGCGACACGACGTCGCGGCGGAGCGAATCATCCGATCCGACAATGGTCCGGATTTGCCCGTGAGCGGAGATGAGCGTGACTTCATCGCCGTCATGGAGCCCAAGCGCGGCGAGCTCGAGCGGATGCAGCAGCGCGGGATTGTGCCCGACTCGCCGGCGAATCTGAGGGAGCTCGTGGTACATCGTGTTTTGAACCTCGCGCATGCGGCGCACGATCAGCCGATAGGTCGGCCGCGATTGCGTATCGAGCACCCCGCGGCCTTCCCCGCGGTAGTCTTGCAGCTCACGCTGCACGTCATCCGGCATGACGTCGAAGCGCGCATTGCGCTCGCCCGCCTCGACGATCTGAGGTTCGACGGCAAAGAGATGACCACCGTCGCGGGCTTGGATCTCCGCGAGCGGAATCGCCGCATGCCGCGACAATATCGCCAGCAAGTCGGTCGTGTGGGGAGCTTGATCCATGTTGAGCGGTTCTCCGTCGTAGACGATCTGGCGGCCGAGTCGTTTGGCGATGGCCCAGAACGGATACCAGTCATCGACGAGCTCGCTGCCCTTCGGCGCGGGCACCACCGGCGGCCGCAAATTGGCTGTACGGTCGGAACAGAATGATGGACTCATAGTCTCTGGACGGCAGGTCGGCGCGCTCGAACATCATCTTCGGCGGCAAGATGTAGTGCGAGAGCCGGGCAGTCGCGGACATGAAGGGGTCGATGGTCACCAGCAAGGGCAGCTGTTTGAGCGCGCCAACGATTTTGTTCTGATTGGGCAGTGCCAATGCCGGGTTGCCGCCATCCACGAACAACGCGCGGATTTTCCCGGGGCCGTCTGCGGCAATGTCATCCGCGAGCGCGCCGGTCATTTTCTGGCCAAACAGCACGCCGAAGCCGCTCGCGGACCGCACCGGGCTCGACATCCAGGAGCGTCTGGGCGCAATCACCTCGGCGCGGCGCGGAATGCGTGGACTCAACACGCCGGGATTTGGCACCGGATCACCCGGGCGGGCGTAGCGGCCGCAAACGACGTTCAGGCACTCGATGAGGTGTTCGGCAAGGTTCGAATGGGCCGCCATATTGGGCCCGGTGCCGGAGGCCGCCGAGCCGCGCTTGCCGTCTACGGCGAATGTTTGCGCGGCCCGCAGCAGGTCGGATTCGGACACATCGGCGCGGCGGGCGACGTAGGCGAGCGTGAAGGGCTCGACCGCGGCGCGCAAGCGCTCGAGTCCCGCGACGAAATCATGGCAGAACGCCCGATCGTACCAACCGCGCTCGAGGATGATGCGCAGCAAGCCGGCGATCAGGCATGGGTCCTCGCCGGGGCGCGGCTGCAGAAAGACATCGGCGTGGCGTGCGGTTTCCGTGCGGCGGGGGTCGATGACGATGAGTTTTCCGCCACGCGCGCGAAAGGATTTCAGGGCCTTGAGGGGATTTTGCAGAACGCAGTTGAAAGTCGACAGCGAAACCAGTGGATTCGTGCCGACCAGCATCAGAACGTCGGATAGCTCGTAGGCGTCATGACCCGCCGCCCAGCCGCCGAGGCGTTCGAACGTCACCCACTTGGCGGACTGATCGATCGTCATGGTCGAATAGAAGGAACTCGAGCCGAGCGCCCGCAGCCAGTCGGGGAGCATGTGGTTCGCGCTCAGATTCGAGTAGTTCATGGTGCCGCGAAATGCGCCGATGGAGTCGGCTCCGTGCGATTCGATGAGTTGTCCGACACTCGCGGCGATCTCATCCAGGGCTTGTTCCAGAGGTACGCGATGAAACTTTCCGTCGCGGCCGCGCTTCAGCGGGTGCAGCAGCCGCTGCGGGCTGTTATGCGCTTCGTGCAGAAATAAGCCCTTGATGCACGCATAGCCGCCCGTTTGAGGATTCGACTTGTCGCCGCGCGCGCCGGTGACGCGATCGTCCTCGATCGTGACCAGCAATGCACAGTTGCCGGCACAGATCCGACAAAAGCTTCGTGCGGTGCGGGTACTCACCGGTCAGCGCAGCCCGCGTTCCTCGGCGGTCTCGCCCGCTTTCAGGAGCCCGAGCTCGTGAAGAACTTCGCCGGCCGCACCCAAGGCGATGGCGGCGGCAGGGAAGCCGACATAGGGGATCGTTTGAGTGATCACCTCCTCGATTTCAGCGACCGTGCAGCCGTTGTTGATTGCGCCGCGCACGTGATTCTTGAACTCGTGCGGGGTGCGCAACGCAATGAGCGCGCCCATGACAACCATGCTGCGGTACTTGCGCTCCAAGCCGGGACGCGCCCACACATCGGCGAATGAACTGCCGAGGCCGAGGCGGCCGGCCACCGAGCCGAACCCGCCCGAATTGACTTGCTCGTCATACGCTTTTAAGAATTGATCGCCGAACATCTCGCGCACGATTTGCCGGCCACGTTCCAATCGCTCATCCATGGATATCTCCTTGAAGGTTGCATCGCAGACGCCGCCGCCTGCCCTGCGGATCGTTCACATATTAGAACATCGTACTAATATATGGCTAATTCGGATATCATAGGCTATAAGACACCAAGGGCGAAAGGCTGGTCATTCATTCCGCGCGCACGGCCGCGCCCGCCCAGTTCGAGGAGTGCCATGACGCCGCTTCGTAAACAGCTGTTGGACATGATCGTCGAGCCGGATGTCTATGACCGCCCGCCCGGGGAGTTGCTGCCCTTGCAGCTCGCCGCGGCGCGCGAATTGGTGGAGGAGCGCCGCTCGCAAATCAGCGTGCTGCGGCGAAGAGCCGAGGAGACAGGGGTGGGCGATATCCGCTCGTTCGCGGATCTGGTGCCGCTGCTGTTCGCTCACTCGGTCTACAAGTCCTACCCCGGCGCCTTCATCGAGCAGGGACGCTGGGACCGGATGCTGCAGTGGCTGCAAACCTTGTCGGTGGAGAAGGTCACGAATACCGATGTGGCCGGTGTACGGGATGTCGATGAGTGGATCGCGCGGCTTGGTGCCGGCGGCCATAAGATCCTCGCGACCAGCGGGACCACCGGTAAATGCTCCTTCCTGAACGCCACCGAGAGCGACTACCGTCTCAAAGTCCGCCATTTCGCCCATACGCTCGGTTGGCCCAGGCTGAAACCCAACCGCGACCGGGTGGTATTCCAATTGTTTCCACGATTCGGGCCGAACAGCGGCGTCGAGGCAGCCAGCATCGGTGCGGAGGTCTGGGGGCGACCGGGCGCGACGTACTTTCTGACGGATGAACCGTTGAAGATCAAGGACGTGAGCGCCATGGCGGCGATGCGCAAGCGCATGGCCGAGGGCAGTGCGACACCGGGCGAGATCGCGGCGTTCGAGGCCGATGCCGCCGAACGCGCGGCACACGCACGAGGGAGCTTGACCGGTCTGATCGACAAGATATTGGAGAGCCGCCACGAGCCGATGGTGATGACGGGCATGTGGGCCCAGCATTTGGCGATCATCGAGCGCGCTCACGCGCTCGGCGTTCCCGACGGCGACTTTCACCCCGAGAGCTATATTTCCGCGGGTGGGGGAATCAAGCATGTGGCATTGCCGGCCGACTACAAAGAGCGTGTGCAGCGTTTTTACGGCAATGTGCGCAGCGGCGGCGCCTATGGCATGACCGAGCAGGCGCAAATCATGCCGATCTGCACCGCGCGGCGCTACCATTGTCCGCCGGCGCTGATCATGTTGATCCTCGATGGGCCCGGCGAGAAGCTGCTCAACCCTCCCGGCAACGTCGGCGGTGTGGTGGAAGGCCGCTTCGCCTTCCTCGATCTATTGTACGACGGCCGCTGGGGCGGACTGATCTCGGGAGACCGCGTGAGCGTGGATTTTGGGCTACGCTGTCCTTGCGGCCGCTTCGGCCCGACCATTCTCGATACCATTACGCGCTGGGCCCAGCCGGGAGAAGATGATCATATCGGATGCGCCGGCACCATCGATTCATATATCCAGGGAGCAATTGCCCAATGAATGCCCAAATCGAGCCCATGACGGTCCCACTGTGCCACGTCGTCAAGGGAGTCGACGGTCGTCGGCGCCGATCTGGAGTATGGCGCGAGCGGCGCGCGGTTCACTACGCCGAAGCTCGACATGGATCGATTGGTCTGGCTGCGCACGCAACCCGGGCCGGCGTTCGACGTGCCGCTCGCCGAAATCATGGACATCCTGGTGGCGACCGGTCAATGGCTGACCGCAGATCCCAAGGGCTGGGTCTCCGAGGCGCTCGAATTTACCGTGCGTTCGAGCCCGTTGCCGCGAGATGTGCTCGAGACGTCCTATGCCGGACTCGGCGCTATGTTCGTCGACCGACGCAGCATGGAATTCCAGGTGCAGCAGGAACTTGGCGGCGTGGCCGCGGTGGATGGCTGGCGCGAGGTGGTCACACCCTCGGGACGTCGCGTCGGCGTGCGCGCCTTTCCACCGCGCCTGGTGCACATTATCGCCGGCAATGCCCCGGGCGTTGCGGCACAGACCGTGATTCGCGGCGCGCTCACCAAAGGCGTGCACCTGATCAAGATTCCCTCGAATGATCTATTCACGGCGACCGCTATCCTGCGCGGCTTGAGTGCCGTGGCACCGGGTCACCCGTTGGCGCAGTCATTCTCCGCCGTCTATTGGCGGGGCGGTGATGTGCAGGTCGAGGGGCGGCTGTTCCGCGCGCAGTATTTCGACAAGTTGGTGGCCTGGGGCGGCGAGAGCACCATCAGAACCGCGCAGAAATATATCGGGCCGGGCTTCGAGTTGGTCTCGTTCGACCCTAAAACTTCCATATCGATGATCGGCCGCGAGGCGTTCGGCTCCGAAGAAAGTCTGGCGGACGCAGCGGAACGGGCGGCGATCGATGCGACGGTGATGAATCAGCAGGCCTGCGTATCGAGCCGTGTGCAATTCATCGAAGGCAGTGTCGAGCAGATCGATCGGTTTTGCGCGCGGCTGCAGGCGCGGCTCGGCGTGGCGCGACCGAGTTGCTCGGCCATGAATCGTCCGCTTCCCGAGGAAACGCGTGCGGCCATCGACGGACTCAAGGACTTCGAGCCCTATTATCGCGTCTGGGGCGGCTATGAAGGCAAGGGTATCGTCATTCGCTCGGAGGAACCGGTCGATTTTTACCCCGACGGCCGCGTGGTCAACGTCGTGCCGGTGAAGGATCTCAAGGACGCACTGCGTTACGTGAATGTGGCAACGCAAACCGTCGGTGTATTTCCTACGCAGCGCAAGAGCGGCATGCGGGATCTGCTCGCGTCGGCCGGCGTACAGCGGGTGGTGGAACTCGGCAGCGCCATGCGCATCGAGGCGGGTCTGCCGCATGACGGATTCTTGCCGTTGTCGCGATTCGTCCGGTGGCTCAACGACGAATGAGGGCGAAGCCTCGCGCGGAGCTACTCCTGCCCCAGTCCGCCGGATCGCGCCAACGCACTCAAGTGAAAGTGGCGGTCGCCGAACAGAACCTCGATCATCGTGAGGCGCCGGTAGTAGTGCCCGACCTGGCATTCCTCGGTCATGCCGATGCCGCCGTGCAATTGAATGGCCTGCTCGCCGACGAATTTGCCCGACTTGCCGATCTGCACTTTGGCGGCGGCCATGGCCCGCGAGCGTTCCGCCGGATTCGGATCCTCGACACATCATGGCGGCATACATGGCCATGCTGCGTGCCTGTTCGGTCAGCACGAGCATGTCCACCGCACGATGCTGCAAGGCCTGGAATGAGCCGAGGAGCGCTCCAAATTGCCGGCGCACCTTGAGGTATTCCACGGTGATTTCCTGAGCACGGCTCATGACCCCCACCGCTTCGGCGCACAGCGCCGCGATCGCGCGATCGATGACCCGTTCGATGGCCGGCAGCGCGGTGCCTTCCGCGTCGAGCGCGGCGCCGGCATCGACCCTGACGCCGGCGAGCTCGATATCTGCGGCGCGCATGCGATCCTGCATCACGTAGCCTCGGCGTTCGACTCCGCGCGCGCCGGCATCGACCAAAAACAGCCCGATGCCGCTGCGGTCGCGCCGCTCGCCCGCAATGCGTGCGCTGATGAGCAGCTGATCGGCGCAGTCCCCGTGCAGTACCTGTCGCTTGTGCCCGTCGATGATCCAACCGCCGCCGTTGCGGCGCGCGCGCGTGTCCACATCGAAGAGATCATATCGGGAGCGGCTTTCGGCATGTGCAAAGGCGAGGTACCGTTCGCCGGCGATGATCGGGGGAATGAGTTCGGCTCGCTGCTCGGCGCGGGCGCATTCCTGCAATAGGCCGCCGCCGAGCAGCACCGTGGCCAGGAACGGTTCGAGCACGAGCGAGCGCCCGAAGGCCTCCATGACGAGCATGGTTTCGATCGCTCCGCCGCCAAGGCCGCCGTCGACCTCGGCGAAGGGTAGACCCAAGAGGCCCATCTCGGCGTAGCGCTGCCATTGCTCACGGCTCCAGCCGAGCGCGCTTGACGCGTAGGACTTGCGCCGCTCGAAATCGTAATGATCCGCAAGCAATCGATCGAGCGTTTGGGTAAGCAGCAGCTGGTCTTCGGTAAGGTCGAAATCCATGATGGTCCTTACAGGCCGAGCACGGATTTGGCGAGAATATTGCGCTGAATCTCGTTCGAGCCGCCGACGATCGAGACATGCCGAATCCAGTAATGGTTGGGCGCGAGCGTTGCGGCCCAATCGACGCCGCTCTCGCTCATCGCCGCGCCGCTCAGGAACGGAAGATCGAATTCCATCGCTGCATAGCCGGCGACTTCCAGGAGCAGCTCGGTGGCGGCTTGCTGAAGTTCGGAACCCTTGAGCTTGAGAATGGAGGACTTCGGATCGGGTCGGCCCTTGCTCACCGCCGCGCTCTCGGCGATCACGCGCATCTGCGTCAGCTCGAGCGCTTTGAGTTCAACTTCGAGTGCGGCAACCCGCTCGCGAAAGCCGGTATCCTCGCCGAGCATTCCATCGCCGGCAGGGACACGTGCCGCGAGCTCCTTGGCACGCCGCACGCGCATTTTGGAAACACCCACGCGGGCAATGCCGCTGCGCTCGTGCCCGAGCAGGTACTTGGCGTAGTCCCAGCCTTTATTCTCCTCGCCGATGCGATTGACGACCGGGATTCTGACGTTCTCGAGGAACATCTCATTGGTCTCGTGGTAGCCGTCGATGGTGGTGATCGGCCGCACCGTGATGCCCGGAGATTTCATGTCCATGAGCAGGTAGGTGATTCCGGCCTGCTTCTTGGCGGCCGGGTCGGTGCGCACCAGCAGGAAGCACCAGTTGGCGTGATGGGCGGTGGAGGTCCAAAGCTTTTGCCCGTTGACGATGTAGTGATCCCCCTCGAGGCGCGCCTGCGTGCGCAGCGAGGCGAGATCGGAGCCAGCGCCCGGTTCCGAAAAGCCCTGGCAGAACCAATCGTCGAGACGGGCGATACGCGGCAGAAAATGCTGTTTTTGCGACTCGGTACCGAAGGCGATCAACACCGGACCGATCATGTTGACATTGAAGGACAGCGGCTCCGGCGCCGGCGCCAGGTGCAGCTCTTCCTTGAAGATGTATTGCTTCACGGCGCTCCAGCCGGTGCCGCCCCATTCCGGGGACCATGCCGGCGTTGCCCAGCCGCGCGCGAACAAAATGCGCGTCCAGCGCACGAGCTCTTCGCGCGACAAGCGCTGTCCGAACAGGCATTTGCGGGCAATGTCGGGCGGCAGCGCCGTGCGGAAGAAATGTCGCACTTCTTCGCGAAAGGCGATTTCCTCGTCGGTGAATCTCAAGTCCATAAGCCTCCCGCGCCGCCTGCGATGTCAGTCAATCGCGATATCAGTCAATGAGCCCGGCCGAGCGCCACGCCGTGATCTCTTCGGCGCCGCACCACGGTTCGAGGCCGGCTTGCGTGTTCTCCGGTGTGAGCGGCGCCGGCGGCACCGGCGTCGCAGGAACGGTGCGGCTGAAGCGCGGCGCGGGGGCCGGTTGGACGATGCCGTCGATCTCGATCAGCGTCTCGCGTTCACGAAGATGCGGGTGCTCGGCAGCCTCATCCCAGTCGAGCACGGGCGCAACGCAGGCATCTGACCCATCGAATACTCGCACCCATTCGTCGCGTGAGCGTTGCTTGAACATGGCGGCGAATATCTCTTTGGCGCGCGGCCACGCCGCCGGGTCCATCTGCCGACCGAGCGCCGCCGGGTCGATCTCGAGCAGCCGCAGCAACTCGGCATAGAATTTCGCTTCGATAGCGGCCACCGATAGCCATTTTCCATCAGCGCATTGGTACACCTCGTAGAAATGCGAGCCGGAATCAGTGAAGTTCGTGCCGCGCTCATCACGCCAGATGCCCGCCGCGCGCATGCCGAAGAACGTACTGGCGAGCGATGCGGCGCCGTCAATGATCGCCGCATCGATTACCTGGCCCCGCCCGGAGCCGCGGGCTTCCAAAATCCCTGCCAACAGCCCGAGCGCCAAATACAGGGCGCCGCCGCCATAGTCGCCGATGAGATTCAGCGGCAACGTGGGCGGGGCACCGCGCCGGCCGATGGCGTTGAGTACTCCGGTCACGGCGATATAGCCGAGGTCATGACCGGCGGTCTGTGCGAGCGGGCCGCTTTGGCCCCATCCAGTCATTCGGCCGTAGACCAAGCGCGGATTTCTGCCGAGGCACGCCTCAGGGCCGAGTCCCAGCCGTTCAGTCACTCCGGGACGAAATCCTTCGATCAGTGCATCCGCCCGGCTGATCAATTGGAGCGTCGCTTCGACGGCGAGCGGATTTTTCAGGTCCAGAGCGATGACCTTGCGGTTGCGCAGCAGCACGTCGGTTCGGGGCGGCCGCTCGATCCCGAGGCCAGACGGTTGCTTGCGATCGATCCGGAGCACCGTCGCCCCCAAATCCGCGAGCAGCATCGCGCACATCGGCCCGGGGCCGATACCGGCCAGTTCCACTATCCTGATTCCTGCGAGCGGTCCCATGGTCAACGCTTCCTCACCGTGTCCCACTGCGCGTCGCTCCAATCCTGCATGGAGCGCCACGTTGGACCGCCGATCCCCTGCATCCAGCGACCGCCGTCGATGACGATCAGATCTCCGGTGATGTAGGAGGACTCCTCCGCCGCGAGGTAAGCAAACAAGTTGGCGAGTTCGCTGTGTTCGCCGACGCGGCGTAGCGGCACTCCCATCTCCTGGGGCTCCGTCTGCGAGCCCGGTGGATAGAGCCGTTCCCAGGCGCCTTCGGTCGGGAATAGACCGGGCGCGACGGCGTTGAGGCGAATGCCCTTCGGACCCCACTCGACCGCGAGACTGCGCGTCATGGCGACGACGCCCGCTTTGGCCGCCGCGGACGGTGCGGTAAATGCGAGCCCGGTAAAGGAGGGGGTCGTCGCCACACTCAGAACGACGCCGCCGCGATTGGCCTCGATCCAGCGCTTGCCGCAGCCGATCGTGCAATAGAACGTGCCGTGCAGCACGATGCCGAGGATCGCATCGACCGCGCGCGGCGAGAGCTTTTCGGTGCGCGCAATGAAGTTCGCCGCGGCATTGTTGATGAGAATGTCCAGAGGTCCCGCGCGCCAGATTTCATCCATCAGCGCATCGACGCTCGCCGCGTCGCGCACGTCGCACACCATGCCGCTCACCTTGCCCCCGGTGGCGGCGGCGAGCTCGGCGACGGCGGCATCCAGCACCTCGCGCCGGCGGCCGCAAATGATCAGTTCGGCGCCCAATTCCAAGTAGCGCTTGCCGATGCTCTTGCCGAGCCCCGTGCCCCCGCCGGTGATCAATGCGCGTTTACCCTTCAGCAGATCGGTCTTGAACATGGAGAATGGAATCCTTTGCGGCGGATGATGAGCCCCTCAGCGTCGGGATTCACGCCCCAGCACGCCATTGGCGATGATGTTGCGTTGAATCTGGTTCGTACCCTCGATGATCTGCACCACTTTGGCATCGCGGAAGTAGCGGTTGATCGGGTATTCATTGGAGATACCCGCGGCTCCGAACAGCTGCACCGCATCGGTGGCGACTTTCATGGCCACATCCGCTGCATAACATTTCGACATGGCCGAGAAGCTCGCCAGCTCCTGGCCGGTGACTCCGGCATCGACCATCGAGGCGGCCTTGTAAGTCAACTGCCGCGCCGCTTCGGTCTGCATGACCATGTCGGCGATCATCCAGCGCACACCTTGGAAGTCGCTGATCGTGCGCCCAAAGGCATGGCGGTTCTGAATGAAGGACGTCGCATGATCGATGGCGCCTTGTGCGAGACCGACGGCGCGGGCTGCGACGATCGGGCGGCTGGAATTGAACGCTTCCATGACGAGCTTGAAACCCTGTCCACCCTCGGGGCCCATGCGATTCGCTTCCGGCACGAAAACATCGTCGAAAAATAGCGGACACGATGGGACCCCGCGAGCTCCCATCTTCTCCTCTTTGCGTCCCACCGAAAATCCGGGCATGCCTTTTTCGACGATGAACAAATTGATGCTGTCCTTGCCGCCGGAACTCGCGCACTTGGCGCCGACCAGGATGAAGTCGGCGATGTCGGAGTTCGTGCACCAGATCTTCGCACCTCGGAGCCGGTAGCCGCCGGGCGCGGGCTCGGCGCGCGTCTTGAGGGCCGACACGTCCGAGCCGCTCTGTGCCTCCGTCGTGGAAAACGCGCCGCGCAGTGCTCCCGACGCGAGGCCGGGCAGAAACCGTTCCTGCTGCTCCTCAGTACCAGCAGCGAGCAGCGCTCCGAAGGCGACCCACTGGACGACCAGCAAGTAACCGGTGTTGTAGCACACGCGCCCGAATTCCTCGACCGCGAGACAGCCGGACAGCAGGCTGCCCGTGCCGCCGTATTTTTCGGGAAACGGAAGCGCGAAGAGGCCCAGCTCTTTCAACAGATCGAACATGTCGTGCGGGTATTCCGCCGAGCGGTCGATTGCGTCCGCGCGCGCGGCCACTTTGTCCCGCGCCACGCGCCTGACCAGGTCCTGAATGGCCAGCTGATCTGCATCCAACGAGTAGCTCAAGCGTCAATCCTTCGTCAATGAAGCCTCTTTCGGGAGGCGCTTACGCACCTCGCCGGTGGATGCCTGGGCGGGTCAGTGTGCCGAAACCCTCCGAAATCGCCGTTGACACCCGGAACGCAGCCGTTAAGATATACGAACGGCGTTCAAAAAAACAGCATATCCGTGGTAGGGTCGGAGCAGGCCGCTGAAATCGGAATCCGACATGCCAAGACTGCCTGGAGCATTGCCGAAGAGTTTCAGCTGAAGCAGGTAACACATGAGCAACGTCAAGACAGTGAGCGCGTGGGACGATACCTATGATTTCGTGATCGTCGGCAGCGGCGGTGCATCGATGTGCGCCGCGCTATTGGCCCAGCAACTCGGCAAGCGCGCGCTGATCGTCGAAAAACTGCCGAAGGTCGGCGGCTCGACCGGGTTTTCGGGCGGCGTTTGGTGGGTTCCGAACAATCCGATCATGAAGCGTGCCGGTGTCGAGGATTCCTACGAACGCGCCAAGCAGTACTTCGATGCCGTGGTCACGTACCACGGTCCCGGCCACGTCGGAAGCGCGGCGCGAGGCATTTCTGCGCACCGGACCGCGGATGATCGAGTTCTTGGAACAGCGCGGCATGAAATTCAAGTACGCCGACGGCTGGTCCGACTACTACGACGAGCGCCCGGGCGGCGAGCCGCGGGGCCGCTCGCTGGTGGCGCAGCTGTTCGATATCAACGAACTTGGCGAGTGGCGTGATCGCTTGTCGATGTACCCGGGATTCCCCGCTCCGCTCGGCTCGGAGGATTTTCCGACGCTGTTCCTGGCCAAGCGCACCTGGGCCGGCAAGCGGATGGCAATGCGTCTACTGCGCCGTATGCTCTATGCAAAGCTGACCGGCAAGCAGCTGCGCGGTTCCGGGGCGGCGATCCAGGGCCGCATGCTGCAAATCGCGCTGCGCGCGGGCCTGCCGATCTGGCTGGAAACGCCCGTGAAGGATTTCGTGATCGAGGACGGGCGAGTGAGCGGCGTGATTGCCGCACGCGGCGGCCGCGACGTGCGCATCCGGGCTCTGCATGGCGTGCTGATCAACTCCGGCGGCTTTTCTCACAACCGTGAAATGCGCGAGCAATACCAGCCCAAACCGAATCCGTATCGATGGACCAATGCCAATCCAGGGGATACCGGGGAGATGATTCGCGCGGCAATGGCGCTCGGTGCAAAGGTCGATTGCATGGAAGAGGCGTGGTGGGTGCTGACCTCGCTTGGGCCGAACGAGAGCCTTCCGGAGGGTGCAACGCTGGCCGACGGATCGCCGCTGCCGTTCATGCATCATCTGGACTTGTCGTTGCCGTTTTCGATCATGGTCGACCAGACGGGCACCCGCTTTTGCGATGAGGCGGGCGCCTACATGGAAATCGGTCAGCGCATGTTTGCACGTCAGAAAGAAACCGGGCGTGCGGTGCCGAGCTGGCTGATCATGGACAGACGTCAGCGCGAATACTATCCCTGGGGGACCGCGAGCCCGGGCAAAATTCCTCAATCCTGGCTCGACAGTGGGTATCTGAAGCGGGCGGACTCGATCGCGGCGCTTGCCCAGCTGTGCGGCATCGACGGTGCCGGGCTCAAGCGAACGGTCGCGCGCTTCAATGAATTTTGCCGCAGCGGTGTCGATGCGGATTTCGGGCGCGGCGGCCGGGCGTTCGACCGCGCCCACGGCGATCCTTCGATCAAGCCCAATCCCAATCTCGGCGCGATCGAGCAGGGGCCGTTCTACGCCGTTGCCATGTATCCCGGCGACGTAGGCACTGCGGGCGGCATCGTGACCGACGAACATGCGCGCGTACAGCGCGCGGATGGATCGGTCATACCGGGACTCTACGCCACCGGCAATGCGACCGCCTCGGTGATGGGCCGCACTTATCCTGGCGCCGGCGCGAGCATCGCCGCCTCGTTCGTGTTCGGCTATATCGCCGCCCAACATGCCTTGGGCACTGCGGGCGGTGCATCGTCGGTGCCGGTCTCGGCAACACTGGAAAGAGGAGCTGCCTGATGAATGCTTCGATGCCGAATGTGGCGACGCTGATGGAGATCTATCGGCGCATGACCTTGATCAAACAAAACGACGAGCGCTTTCGCGCCCTCATCAAAGCCGGGAAGATCGTCGCTCCCTACTATTCGCCGCGCGGTCAGGAAGCGATACCAGCGGCCGTGTCCGTGCTGCTCACGAATGAGGACTACATCTGCACGATCTACCGCGGCGTGCACGATATGTTGGCGAAAGGCGTGCCGCTGCGTGAATTGTGGGCCGAGTACGCGGGCAAAGTGACCGGCACCTGCAAGGGCAAGGGCGGCCCGATGCACATCACCCATCCGGCGAGCGGTGTGATGGTGACCACCGGAATCGTCGGCAGTTCCATGCCCATTGCCAACGGGCTCGCGCTCGCCGCGCAGATCCGCGGCGAGCGGCGCATCGCGGTCGCGTATTTCGGCGATGGCGCGACCAACATCGGCGCGTTTCATGAGGCGCTCAACATGGCGGCGGTGTGGAAGCTGCCGGTGCTGTTCGTGTGCCAGAACAACGGTTACGGGGAGCATACGCGCTACGAGCTCGCCACCTCGGTCGCGAAGATTTCCGATCGCGCCGCGAGCTATCAGATTCCGGGTGTGACGGTGAACGGCAACGATCCGCTCGCCGTTTATGCAGCTGCGCAGTCCGCCATCGAACGAGCGCGGGTCGGCGCCGGACCGACTCTCCTCGAGGCGCGCACATTTCGGTTTCAGGGACACGTGTTCGGTGATGCGGATGCGTACATGCAGAAAGGCGAAAAGGAAGCGGCCATGAAGAACGATCCGGTGCCGCTGTTCCGCGCGTGGTTGCTCGCTCAAGGGTTTGCCAGCGAGGCGCAGCTCAGCGCGCTCGAGACGGGCATCGAGAAGGAAATCGATGCGGCGGTCGAGTTCGCGCTGAGCAGCCCGAACCCGGGTTTGGAGGAATTGCAGCGCGATGTGCTGGCGGAGGCAAGCGCATGAACGCCGCAGCGATGCCCGCGACGCTCAATACCATTCAGGCAGTGAATCTGGCGCTCGATCAGGCGCTCGGGGCGGATCCGAACGTGATCGTCCTCGGCGAGGAAGTGGCCGACGAGCAGGGCGGCGGTATCGTCGGCTGCACCAAGGGCTTATCGAGCAAGTACGGCAAGAGCCGGGTGCGCTCCACGCCGATTTCCGAGCAGGCCATCATCGGCGCGGCCATCGGCGCGGCCGTCGTCGGCATGCGGCCGGTGGCGGAGATCATGCTGATGAATTTCACCACCGTTGCCATGGATATGATCGTCAATCACGCGGCGAAGCTGCGCTTCATGTCGGGCGGCCAGACGCACGTACCGCTCACCATCCGCACCATGACGGGCGCGGGCTTCGGCACCGGTGGGCAGCACGCGGATTACCTCGAGGCCTGGTTCGCGCACACCGCGGGGATGAAGGTCGTGGCGCCGTCCACTCCTGCCGATGCGTATGGGCTGCTGCTGTCCTGCATATTCGATGACGATCCGTGCCTGTTCATCGAAAATATGCCGAGCTACTGGACGCCGGGGCCGGCACCGGCGGCGGGCGTGAGAATTCCGCTGGGCAAGGCCCACACGGTGCGCGCCGGCAATGACGTCACGCTCGTGAGCTACAGCCGGATGGTGGGCGAATGCGTGGCCGTCGCGGACAAACTCGCCAAGGAGCAAATCCGCGCCGAGGTCATCGACCTGCGCACCGTAGCGCCGTTCGACGCCGAGACGATTCTTGCATCGGTGGCGCGCACGCGGCGCGCGGTGATCGTGCACGAGGCCGTCAAGCCGTTCGGCGTCGGCGCCGAAATCGCCGCACAGATCAACGATGCGCTGTTCGGGCAGCTCGCGGCCCGCATCGAACGGGTGGGCGCCAATTTCTCCGCGGTGCCGTTTTCCAAAATACTAGAGACTGCGTTTACCCCCGGCCAGGCGCAAATCGAAGCGGCAGTGCGCCGGACCTTGAAATAGCTCAACCAATGCAACGAAAAGGATCGAAGTGAGCACGCAAGTATTGGTACCGAAGATCGGCTTCTCGATGAACGAAGGCATCTTGACGGAATGGCTGGTGCCCGATGGCAGCATCGTGGCCGAAGGTCAACCGCTGTACGCCTTCGAGAGCGACAAGTCGGTGCAGGAGATCGAGGCGCCGGCGAGCGGCAAGCTCACGATCATCGCCCAGACCGGCGAGACTTATCCCGTCGGCACCGTCCTGGCGGAGATTGCATGACCGCTCGAGCTCGAACATGAACACCATTCGCCCCCCGTTCGGTGCAGAGTTGCCTCCCTGGCCCGAGGTCGATTTTGCCGCCTTCGGCCCGGTGGAAAGGATCGCGCTCGCGCGGGTGCAGAAGCTGGGCGCCGCCTTTCTCGCGCGCAACTGGGTAAGCATTCCGCACGTCACGCATCACGATGAGGCGGATGTCACGACGCTCGATGCCGCACGTGCAGCCTTGGGCGCGCAGCATCCCGATATCAAAATCACACCGCTCGCATTCATCGTCAAAGCCGCGGTCGCGGCGCTGCGTGCGCATCCGAAGGTCAATGCCTCGCTCGATGCCGCCGCCGGGCAACTGGTGCTGAAGAAGTATTTTCATATCGGCATCGCGATCGATACGCCGGGCGGGCTGCTGGTCGGTGTCATCCGCGATTGCGATCGCAAGGGCTTGCCTGAGATCGCCGCCGAAATCGCCGCCGTATCGAACAAGGCCCGCGAGAAGGGCCTGTCGATGGCGGAGATGTCCGGCGGCTGTTTTACCGTGAGTTCGCTCGGCGCCATCGGCGGCACGGGCTTCACGCCCATCATCAACGCGCCCGAAGTGGCGATCCTCGGTGCAACCAGGTCACAATGGAAGCCCACCCGCGGCCCGGAGGATTCCGTGGCCTGGCGGCTGATGTTGCCGCTGTCATTGAGCTATGACCACCGCGTGCTCAACGGCGCGGATGCGGCCCGCTTCGTGCGCACCCTCGCCGATGCGCTCGCCGATCCTGCGGCATTGGCAAAAATCTGATGGCCGCGACATTGGCAGCAATTCCTGCCCACGTGCCGAAGTTCCTGGTGGTCGACTTCGACTACCAACGTCCACCAGGACACGAGGAAGACGTGCATCTTGCCTGGAGCCGGTTGCACGCGGGTCCCGACATCGTCTGGACTCCTTACCACGGCGGCCACTGGATCGCGACCCGCGCGGACGACATCGACGTGATGCAGGTGGATCACGAGCGGTTCTCGTACCGGCACATCACCATCCCGCCGCAGCAGGAGCGTACCGCGCGGCTGAACCCGCTGGAATACGATCCGCCCGAGCATACGCCGCGCCGGGCGACCCTCTCCGCCTCGTTCGGCCCGAAGGCGATCCAGGCGTTGGAAGCCGGGGTGCGCGCGCTGGCGGTCGAGCTGATCAAGGGTTTCGCAAAGCGCGGGGAGTGCGAATTCGTCGGCGAATTCGCCAAGCACTTGCCGATCCAAATCTTTCTGCGACTGGTGGATTTGCCGCTCACGGACCGCGAGCACTTGCTGGAATTGACCGAGCTGAGCGTGCGTCCGCAGAGCCCCGACGATCAAGTGCGGGCATTTCAGGGTCTTTATGCCTACGTGCAGAAGTGGATCATCGAGCGACGGGCGCATCCCGGCAGCGACTTGTTCAGCAAGATCGTCAACGCCAAGATCGATGGCGCCGACATGCCGCCGGACCAAACCTTCGGCATGCTGTCGAACGTCCTCTTCGGCGGCCTCGATACCGTGGCATCGTCGATGAGCTTCTTTGCGAAATTTCTGGCGGAAAATCCGACCGTGCAGCAGGAGCTGAAGGCGAAGCCCGAGCTCGCCGCCCCGGCGATCGAGGAGATGTTGCGCCGCTTCGGGATCCCGAACACGGCACGCGAGATCACGCGGGACTTTGAGTACAAAGGAGTGCAATTCCGGCGCGGCGAACAGGTGATGCTTTCCAAAGCATTGCACGGGCTGGATGAGCGGCGCTTTCCCGATCCGCTCACAGTGGATTTTGGCCGCAGGCGTACGCCGCATGCAGCATTTGGCGATGGGCCGCACCGCTGCCCGGGTTCGTTCCTGGCACGCATGGAGATCAGGGTGTGGCTGGAAGAATGGCTGCGGCAAATTCCGGAATGTCGCATCCGACCGGGAGCCCGGCCGCGCACCAGTTCGGGACCGGTGAATGGTGTGCTCTTACTGCCCCTGCGCTGGGATCCGGCTCAACGCCCAGCGTGACGCTATCCATGAGCAGTCGCCGCGTCTTGCGGCGTCCTCGGCAAGGGATGGGATTTCAAGAGCCTACGTCCATCATCGCGAAATCGGACTTGGCCGCACCGCAGCCGGGGCAAACCCAGCTGTCGGGAATGTCCTCCCACCGTGTGCCGGGCGCGATGCCGCCATCCGCATCGCCCGCCGCTTCATCGTAGATGTGGCCGCAAAAGAAACACTGCCATTTGCGCATGTTCATCCTGTCAGGAACGAGTCCGCTCCACGCAGCGGCAGTCCGGCGCTCGAATTGACGCTGTCGAGCCGCTTGTTTATATTTGTGAATACTATTCAAATATTAGTTTATGAGCAACGGTGCAATGCCGGCAAATCTGACCATCTTCATCACGGCCGCGGGTCCCGCAATCAGCGGCCCGCTCGCTTCAGCGCTTGCGGCGGCCGGGCACCGCGTGCTCGTGCTCGGGGCTGCCACCTCCGACAGCACCGCAGGCGCCTCATGCATCCCGATGTCGTTCGGCTCGCGCGCTGCGGTAGCACAGGGCTTCGCGAAGGCTGTTCAGCGGCTCGGGGATGCGGACCTGATCGTTCACGATGCCATGCCGGTCACGTCCGGCGGCGCGCTGCCGATGACCGCTCACTCGTACGCGCAGTGGAATGAACTGACGCACGTGACCGTACGCGCCGCAATCCACTGCCTGCAGGCCGCCGCGGAACATTTTGCGCACCGCGCCGGGTCGGTGCTTCTGCTCGGGCCGGCAATGGCGCTGGTCGGGGCGGCAGGTCTCGTGCCGCTGACGACGGCGCTCGAGGCACAGCGCTCCTTGATGAAATCCGCGGCGCGCCAGTGGGGACAGAAGGGTCTGCGTTTGAACTGGCTGGCGCTCGCGGACGCGAATTATCCGCAACTCGCGGGAGCGGCTATTCCCGAGGTGCCGGAACTCGGGCCACCGCCCCCGGCGTTGGGGCGCGGCCCCGAAGTCGGCGATGCAGTCGCTGCGCTGGTCGCATTTTTCGGCGGCCCTGCGGCATCCGTATTGACCGGTGCGACCCTCAATGCCGACGGCGGCAACTGGATGGTGCCATGAGCGACGGCGGGAGATTGCGCGGACGCACGGCCGTGGTCACCGGTGCGGGCGGCGGAATCGGCCGAGGCATCGCGTTGGCGCTTGCCGCAGAAGGCGCGAACGTGGTCATCGCCGCGCGCCGGCTGCTGACCGGTGAGCAAACTGCGGCGATGATTCGCGCCGAGCGGGGCGAGGCGCTTGCGCTTCAATGCGATGTGGCCGAGCAACAGCAGGTGGCCGCGACAATTGCAGCCGCTGTTGCCGCCTACGGGGCGCTCGACATCGTCGTGCACAACGCCAACGCCAGTGATTCGGCGATGCCGATCGCGCTCGAGGCGGTCACTGACGAGAATTGGCAGACTCAGGCCGCCGTCGCGTGGGACGCGGCGTTCTTTCTGGCGCAGGCAGCCCACCGTCACCTCAAAGATTCCGGTCGCGGGCGCTTTATCGTGCTCGGTTCCTGCTTTGGTCTGCATGGCGCAGCGATGAATCCCATCTATGCTGCCCTCAAGGGTGGCGACCGCGGCCTGGTGAAGGCGCTGGCGCGGGAATGGGGAGCGGATGGCATCACGGTCAATGCCGTTGAACCCGCCGCGGCGACCGAACCCACGGAAGTATTTTTCAACCAGCACCCGGAAGTGCGTGCCAAGTATCTCAGCAATTTTCCGATGGCTCGCATGGGGCGGCCCCGCGAAGATATCGGCCGCGCTGTCGCGGCACTGTGCAGCGACGACTTCGGCTTCATCACCGCCCAGAGCATTCAGGTGGACGGCGGACTGTATACGGCACTTTAGAACCTGCGCATTGCGACGCGGCGCACGAGGGGTCGGATCATGAGCAGACTTGCAGGCAAGATCGCAATCGTCACGGGTGCGGCCTCGGGAATCGGCGCAGAAATCGCCAGGGCGGCGGCCGTGCAGGGTGCCAAAGTCGTCGTGGCGGATATCAACGCGGAGGGCGCCGCACGCCACGCCGCGGCGCTGCGCGCGCAAAATCTTCTGGCGGACTCGATTCGAACGGACATCGGCGATGAGGCCTCGATCAAAGAGTTGATCGAGTTCGCCGTGCGCAATTTCGGCGGACTCGACATCCTTTGCAACAACGCAGCCGATACGCGCATGTCGAGCACGCGCGATGGCGTCGTGGAACAGATGCCGACCGACGTTTGGGACGCCACGATGCGCGTCAATCTGCGCGGCACGATGCTTGCGAGCAAATTCGCGATTCCGCATCTGCGTGCCCGCGGCGGCGGCGCCATCGTCAATATCTCTTCCGGCGCGGCGCTTGCGGGGGCGACCGGTTACACGGCATACGGCGTGTCCAAGGCGGCCATCATCACGCTGACTCAGTACTTGGCGACGCAGCACGGCAAGGATGGCATCCGTTGCAATGCCATTGCACCCGGCCTCATCGTCACTCCAGCGACCGAGGCGACTTACGTATCAGGCCCCGTCGGCGCGATGATGTTGCGCCATCACTTGTCGCCGCGGCTCGGCAGACCGGCCGATATCGCATCCGCCGTCGTGTTTCTGGCGTCCGACGAGGCGGAGTTCATCAACGGCCACCTGCTCTGCGTGGATGGCGGTCTGATGGCCCATCAGCCGTATTACGCCGACGCCTTTACGCCCCCGAGCAAAGGGTGAACCGCGAACCGTTGCGGGACGCAATACCTGGTGGCAGTGAAAGCCACGCGGATGGGCGCATCAAACCATGGGCAGTGTACTTGGTGGTCATCCTGATCAACTTCGTCTCGGCCGCCGGGGTTACGACGCTCTACAGCATGCTGCCGACCCTCTACCGTCAATTCGGTGGCCGGCATGGGGCCGGATGGGCCGTCACCGGCTATTTTCTGGTCGCCGCCATTTCGGCGGCATTTTGCGGGCGATTGGGTGATCTTCTCGGGCGGCGCTTCATGACGCTGGTGGTTCTGGTGTTGGCCGCGGCCGGCGCGCTGCTGAGCGCTTTGTCCCCCTCCCTGACACTGTTGATCGCGGGATGTGCGCTGCAAGGTACCGCCGGCGCGCTCACGCCCTTGGCCATTGGTCTGGCTCGCGAATCGCTTGATGCACGCCGCGTGCCGGTTGCCATCGGCATCATCGCGGCGGCCGGAAGCACCGGTGCCGGCATCGCCTACTTGGTGGCCGGCCTGGTCATCGATCATTTTGCGGCGCGCGGCGGCTTCCTGTTGAAGCTGTCGTTGGCATTGGTCACGATGATCTTGGTGCTCGTAATGACTCGCAAACCGCAACGCGCGGCCGGATCGCTGCGCGGTATCGATCTGGTGCGCGGGGCGCTGTTTGCGCCGGCGATCGGGGCGTTGCTGCTGGTCGTAGATCGGGGCAGCGAGTGGGGCTGGGCGGATCCTCGGACTCTGGCGTGCCTGCTGTTCGGTGTGGTGACCTTGAGCTACTGGACGCGCCACCAGGCGGGACAGGCCAAGCCGCTGATCGATGTGCGCATCTTGCGCACGCGGGCGGTGGCGATGGCCTATTTGGCGATCATTTTTTTGGCGATCGGCTCCATCCAGATCGGGCTGGTGAATTCACTATTTCTACAGCAGCCGGTGTGGACGGGGGTGGGGTTCGGCTTTTCGGCCACCGCGCTCGGCTGGTTCATGCTCGCCAATAATTCGGTATCGATGCTGTTCTCGCCATTGAGCGGGTCGCTTGCGAATCGCTTCGGGGCGCGCCGCTCGGCCTTGGCCGGGGGTGCGGTTGCGATTGTCGCGTGGCTGTCGCTTGCGCTGTTTCACGCGACGCTGCTCGCCGCCGCCGCGGCGTCGGTGCTGAGCCTCGTCGGCGTCAGCATGCTGCTTCCGGCACTCAATATCATCGTGGTCCACTCCGTGCCCGTGGAACGCACCAGCGAGGTCATTGGTATTGGTCAGGTTTGTCTCATGGCCTTCATGGCCGTCGGAGCGCAATTCCTATACCGGATTCTGGCGAGCGATACGATTGCCAACCATGTGCCCAATGCGGCGCCCTACCCAAGCAACGTGGCTTACACAAGGGCTTTCATCTACATCGCGTGCGCTTCACTGGCCTGCCTGCTGTTGGTCGTATTGCAGCGCCGGCAGATTCGCAATCTGCATCTCATCGCGGAAGGACTCACCGAATGATGCCGCGGACGACCTCCCACGAGGCGATACCTTCATGGGAGGAATTGATCAACCTGCTGGTGCCCGCCGGCAATCTGGCGGACCTGACATGGTACCCGCACGATGTCCCCCTGCGCACCGAGTTGTACCGGCAACTGCTGATGAATGTCGCGCTTGGATACTTTCTCTATTTCCAATCCGATCCCGATCATCCCGATTGGACGCCGTTTATGAATTCGGTGTTCCTGCTACAGCCGAATCCCGACGACACCTATCTTCTGGCGCACGTGCGCGGCTCCGGTGTCTATCGCATCTCCGGCAAGCGCGGCAGCGTGCGCTTGCTCACCTTCTCCACCGGCGCCCGCATGATGGGCATGTCGGCGACGCCCGGACAGGGCTATGAACAGTACGATGTCGATGAGTGGGTACTGGCCGCTGACGGCAGTTTCGAGGTCCTGATGAGTCACGAGCGGCCCGCCGATGCGCTGGGCAACTGGTGGCACCTCGACCCGAGGGCCGACTACATCCTGGTGCGTCAGCGTTCCTACGATTGGGGACGCGAGTGCGACGCGCGCATCGCCATCGAGCGAGTCGATTGCGCGGATCCGAAGCCGCGACTCACACCCGAGCAGATCGCGGCAGCCATTCGTGAGCTGCTCGGCGGCTTTGTGCCGCGACTGACCGAGATGTGGCTCAAGTTTCAGAATGCGATGCGTGACCGCGGCGTCGTCAACCGCTTCGAGTTTGCCGATTTCGGCAATATCGGTGCGGTGCGGATCCAACGGTACTGGCAATGTATTTTTGAACTCGATCCCGGCGAAGCGTTGATTCTCGAGACCGAGGTGCCGAAGAGCTGTCGCTACTGGAATGTGCAGCTCAACGATCCGCTGTTCAACGCGATCGACTACGTCTACCGGCAAAGCAGTCTGAATGGGCATCAAGCCACCGTCGACGCCGACGGCCGTTTCCGCGCCGTGCTTTCGCTCGAGGATCCTGGTGTTACGAATTGGCTCGATACCGGCGGCTACTCGAGCGGTACGGTGATGGGCCGCTGGTATGCCGCCGATTCGCAGCCGCTGCCGACGATGAAGCGCGTACCGCTGTCCGAGGTACGCCGCCACTTGCCGGCGGCGACGCCGGTCGTATCGGCCGCCGAGCGCGATCGGCGGCTCCGTGCGCGCACCCGCGGCGCTCAGCTGCGGCGCCGCTGGTAGGCGGGCATACGGCGCTCAGGTCAGTTGTGAGGACGCCGTTCGTCGAGTTGGAGGAAGAACTGCACCGCGCTGCCACGATGCAGACGGAGCTCGGCGACTTCGGCGCTGCGGATTATCGCAGCGGGCTGAAGAGGTTGCTGGCCGCGCTGGATCGTGATCCGAAGCTCACCGAGACCGGTTGCCAGTTCGCCTACGGAATGGTGCTCGGGACGCTGACTGCGCGGCTGCGCACACAGCAGGGCTGGAGCCATCGGCCTGATTGTCTTGCGCAGCCGATTCGGCGTCCGTTGGTGATTACCGGCATGCCGCGAACCGGTACCACGGCATTGCACAAGCTTTTGTCCGTGGACACGCAGTTCCAAGGTCTGGAGCACTGGCTGAGCGAGTCGCCGATGGTGCGGCCGCCGCGGGCGAGCTGGGCGGCGAATCCGGCATTTCAAGCCTCGGTGGCCGCACTCGACGCCTATTTCAAGATCATGCCCGAGATGCGTCGGGCACATGACATCGTGGTCGACGAAGTCGACGAGGCCTCGAAGTACTGCGCCAGAGCTGTATTTCCAATCGCTTCGGCGCGGCCGTGTTCGTGCCGAGCTATGATGACTGGTTCTTCGCACAGAGTGAGCGGGACTCGTACCGGCGCTATGCCGATGTGCTGCGGCTGATCGGAGCCGACGATGCGGATCGGCGCTGGCTGCTGAAGAATCCCGGACACGTCGCGCAAATCGACGCGCTGCTCATGGTGTTTCCGGACGCCTGCATCGTGCAGACGCATCGTGATCCGCTGCAGGCGATCCCCTCGTTGTGCAGCACCCTGCACATGTCGCGGCGCATGTTCGAGGGGGATGCGGCGCGGCCCGATGTGCTCGGGCCGCGCGAATGTGCCTATTGGCGGCGCGCGGTCGAACACACCGAGCAGGTGCGCCGATTCTGTCCCGAGCGCTTCCACGACGTCGATCATCGAGGGTTTCATGCGGACCCGCTCGGCACAGTGCGCGGCATTTACGAGCATTTCGGGCTCACACTTGCGGTGGAAACTGAGCGTCTCATGCGGCAATGGATCGCGAGAAATCCAACCGCGGCGCACGGCGAGCATCACTACCAGCTCGCCAGCTACGGAGTCAACGAGCGTCGGATACGCAATGACTTCGCCGTGTATCGCGAGCGTCATCGCTTTACTTGAGAGCGCCCCCGGGCCCGTCGATCCGTGATCGGTGCAGCGACTCGGGGCAATGGACTTGTGTCGTGTCCGCGCATCGCGTATTCATATAGTTGAACGTTATGCGAAAATTCGACTTTTAATTTTTTCGACGGTAATATCGATGGCAGACGCGGCGTAACTGCGCATTCTCAAATCCGAAGACAGGGGGCACTTTATGCAATGGACCGGCAATCAACTCCACGCGGATAGGCCCTATCAGGGCGGCAACAATCTCCGCGCAGGGGTTGCAATCGCTGCAGTGGCTTTGTTCGGCGGGAGCATCGGTTGGGCACAGACGGCATCGTCCCCCGCGCCGGCCGTCGGCCTAGAAGAGATCGTGGTGACGGCGGAAAAGCGCTCCGAATCTTTGCAGTCCGTGCCGCTCTCGATCACGGCGCTCGGCAGCGAAGAGCTTCAGCGGCGCAATATTGCGAATCTCAATGACTTGATGGGCGGCCAGGTGCCCTCGTTGCGCATTGAACCCTTTGCGGGCAACCAGACGGTGCTGGAAGTGGCGATTCGCGGCTTCGTCGACCCGAACGGCGTCAATGTCACCAACGAAAATCCGGTGCCCATCTACATCGACGACGTGTTCTACGGCCGTCAAACCGCCGTGGCGTTGCAGTTGAACGAGATCGAGCGCATCGAGGTGCTGCGCGGACCGCAGGGCACGCTATTCGGCAAAAATGCCGAGGGCGGTGCCGTGCGATTCGTCACCCAGGAGCCGACCGGCACGTTCGGTGTTCGCCAAAACCTCGAAGGCGGAAACTACGGCTATTACAATACGACTACGCACCTCGACCTCCCAAGCGTCGCCGGCGTGGCCACCAAGATCGATTTTGTGGATAGCGCCGACAGCGGCTGGCAGACCAATCCGGCACCCGGACAGGAAAATTTTGGACAGACCAAGTACATCGGCGCACGTTTCACCGCATTGTGGACGCCGACCGATAAGTTCAAGGCGGAGTACTCGTACGATTGGATGCAGGTGAAGTCGACGGAGGTGTTCAATCAGCTGCTCAGCACCAACGATCTGTATCAATACACGGCGCCCGCCTTCACGAACACGATTTGGCCGATCCAAACCGCGCGCATCACGAGCATTGCCTATCCCACCTTCCGTCCGGATGACCCGCAGAAATTCTACGGTCATCGCGTCACGCTGAATTGGGATATCGGCGACGGGGTGGCGTTGAAATCGATTACAGCGTACCGCAAGGATGAGTCGACGCTTTGGAATACGGCGTCCACCTCTGCCGTGTTGCCGGGGATTTTTGTCGGGGCGCCGCAATTGGGCATCCTCACGGGCGCCGCGCCGATCTACGACATCGATCATAGCCAGGTATCCGAGGAGCTGCAGCTCATCGGAAACTCCGACACGCTGAAGTGGGTGACAGGATTCTTTTGGTTGGGCGAGCACGGCTCGCAGCTCGAACAGACATACTTGGGAACGGCGTTTCCCAATGCGATCACCTCGGGTCCCCCGGGTTTCGTGCCCGTGGTGCCTGGTAATGCCGTCGGCCTCGATCCGCCGTACAGCTTAGGCCCGAGCAGCCAGACCGGCGCCGACATCAGCCAAACCTCCACCGCCGTATTCGGTCAGGCAACCTGGCGGCCGGGCGGTGCCCAAGATAAGTTCTCATATACAGCGGGCGTACGCGTGGGTCAGGACAAGAAGAACGACTCGCGTCCGGTCGGTGGTGTGTACACCCAAGTCACCTACCCCGTACCGCCGAGTCCGACGCCGCCTCCGCCTAATTACATCTGCAGCGCCTCGCCGCGCCCCGCGCAATGTTCGGCTGAAAATACCCACACGCTGGCACTCCCGATGGCGACCGTTGCCTACGACTGGACCAAGGACGTCAATAGCTACCTGCGCTACTCGACCGGCTATCAGGCGGCAGTCATCGGACTGGCGGGGCAAATCTTCCAGTTCATCGAGCCGAGCAAGGTCAGCCGCGTTCGAACTCGGGACCAAGTCCGAGTGGCTCGATCACCGTGTGCGTGTGAACGGCGATGTGTTCTATTCGACCTGGAAGGATCCGCAGGAGAACATCCAGACCGTCAGCTCCTCAACGGTCGAATACTTCAATGGACCGAACATTTATACGTACGGTGTTGAACTGGATGGCGCCTTCCTGCCCATTGACAGCTTGACGATCAACGCCGCAGCGAATTATCTGCACGGTCACCAGAGTGCCACCGTCAGTCCGTATCCCAATCCGTATGCCGGCGGCTCGGTGCCGTTCGAGGCCAAGCTGCAACAGCTGCCTAAATGGACGGGATCGATTTCCGCGTTGTATGACATCGTACGAACCGATTACGGCGTCTGGCGATTGGATGCAGACGCGAATTTCACGACGAGCTACTACTCGGTGCCGAATGTGTCGACCGCGATCGGTGGCTACACGCTCATCAACGGACGATTCTCATTGGCCGAGATTCCCGTTGGACGCGGCAGGCTCAATGTGTCAGTGTGGGGCAAGAATCTCGCCAACAAGAACTACGAGACGTTCGTGTATGCCGCACCCGGGATCGCCCCGCTGAATCCAACGTTACCCGCGACGACCACAGCGGGAACCTTCGGGCAGCCCCGCACGTATGGAGCGGCGGTGAACTTCAAGTACTAGGAAACGAGATTGCCCCGGCGTAAAGAGTCCTGAAGGAGGGCACCGATGACCGAATCGACCTTGCCTCCGGCCGTGCAGGCATTGGTGGATCGCCAGGAGATACTGGACTGCGAACTGCGCTATTGCAGCGGCGTCGATCGATTCGATCGTGAGATGCTGTTGTCCGCTTATCATCCCGGCGCGATGGACGATCACGGCGCGTTCGTGGGGACTGCGGAGAAATTCGTCGACTGGGCGTTCGCTTATCACAGCAAGTATCAGCATGGCCACAAGCATTACATCCTGAACCACCGCTGCGAATTGGATGGCGACATGGCGCACGCCGAAACGTATTGGCTGTTCGCCGGCCGCAACACCTTCACACCCACCCTGTCGCTTCACGGCGGGCGCTACCTGGATCGGCTCGAAAAGCGCGGCGGCAAATGGGCCATCGCCGCGCGTAAATGCGTGATCGAGTGGGGCGGCTCGCTCAACGACATGGAAGTGCCTGCGACGGCCGCGGCCGCGTACGCGCTCACCGGAATCGCCTCGCGCGATCGCAGTGATCCCTCGTACCAACGTCCATTGACAATCGAGCGCGGCGCCTTCGTATTGCCGTTCTAAATGCGGGCGATCATATTTGAAGAGTACGGCGCACCAGAGGTGCTGCGGTTGCGCGAGGTTGAGACGCCGTGCGCGCGCGTCGGTCAGATCTTGATCCGCATTGGTGCAGCCGCGGTGAACCCGGCGGACCTGAAATGGCGCGCGGGCATGTTCCGTGCCCATGCACCTGTCAGTTTTCCGCACATTCTGGGCTACGATGTCGCCGGTACGGTCGTCGCAGTCGGCAGCGGAGCGGCGGATTTTGCGCCCGGCGACCGGGTGGCTGCGTTGCTCGATCCGCATGACCAAGGGTGGATACGCGGAGTTCGTCGCGATTGCGGCGCACGCAGCCGCGAAAATACCCTCGAGTCTCGATTTGCAGATTGCAGCGGCGATTCCGTGTGCGGGGCTCACGGGCGTACAGATCATCGAGGAAAGCATCAAGCCCCGGCGGGGCGAGACGGTTCTGATCACCGGCGCTACCGGCGCAGTTGGCCGCTTTGGCCTGTTCTCCGCACGGCGTCTCGGCGCCCGCGTCGTTGCGGCCGTGCGTGCCAGCCATGCGGCCGAAGCGCGAGCACTCGGCGCGGCGCAGGTCATCGTCCTCGGGGAGGAGGACTGGACGGGTGCGCCGTTCGATCATGTCTTTGACACGGTGGGGGGGCGGCGATTGCGAGCCTTTGCCGTCATCTCGTGCCAGGTGGACTAATCCGTACCGCATCAACGACGCCGATCAATCCCGAGGGGCTGTCGAGCAAGCCGGTGTTCGTGCCGGTGCACCAGGATGGAAGACGGCTTCGGGAACTGGCGTTGGATGTCGCCGCCGGCCGCATTCCGATACCGATGGCGGGGCGGATGCCGCTCGAGCAGGCCGTCAGGGCGCACCATCTCGTCGAGGCGGGTGGCCTTGGAGGCAAGATCATTCTTGATCCGTGTTAGTCGTGCGCCAACCGCGGTTAATGTCAATGAGTCCCTATGTCGGACGGTAACAAACTCTGGTGAGGAACAGGCTTTGAACACGATATCGGACTGCTCGGTGCAGGCCATCGACCTTCGCATCGACGTATCTTCGGCCGTACCGCTGGCAGGGCCATCGATGATGGCTGCGTCCGTGTATTTGCCAAACCCGGACAAACTGACGTCGCCTCCGGTGATCATGTTCGCCTCGCCGGGCGGGGGCTACTCGCGCCGCTACTTCGACCTACACTTCGATGGCCGTTCTGGCTATAGCCAAGCGGAGTACCACGTAGACCAAGGGTTGATCTTCGTGGCCTACGACCACCTCGGGGTGGGAGACAGCACGATAGAGCACAATCAAATTCTCACCGTCGAGATGATCGCGGCGGCGGATCATGCGATGGTAACCGAAATCCTCGCGCGCCTTGCGCGGGGCGGCATTCAACACCGGTTTTCCGGCAGTGGATGAGCCCTTTGTGATCGGCATCGGCCAGTCCATGGGGGCCGGCGTGACCATCGTCATGCAAGGACGTCACCGCACTTTCGATGCCGTGGGAATTCTGGGCGTGAGCGCGATCCACACGCAGCTGCCGCAGGCGACCTTGGAAGCTGCGCGCCGCTCGCGCGTGACCTTCATGTTCACGCGCGCGACGCCCAACAAGGAATTGTCGATCGGCGGCTCCGCTGCCAACATCGCGGAGTTCAAGTATCCCTTTCACTGGGAGGATGTGCCGCGCGACATCCTCGACGCGGACATGCAGGGCGGCTATCCAATTCGAAAAACCGCACCGTACTTCGGCAGCGCCACTATACCCGTCTGTGCCGTGGCGATGAACTCCCCCGGCTACTTCACGCCGGAAGCGTCGATGATCGATGTCCCGGTCTTCATTGGCGTCGGTGAACGCGATGTCTGCCCTAATCCCTGGGCGGAGCCTTCTGCCTACTGGAACAGCAAGGACGTCTCGCTGTACGTGGTGCCGCAGATGGCTCACATGCACAATTTCGCATCGACGCGGCAGCTGCTGTGGCGACGACTCGGCGAATGGAGCAGGGTCGTTTCGGCGGACACCCGGACTAGGAACTGGTGAGCGAGTTTGACTACATCATTGTCGGCGCCGGCTCGGCCGGCTGTGTCCTCGCGAATCGGCTGTCGGCGAGTCCGCATACCAAGGTCCTGTTGATCGAGGCCGGTCCGTCGGATTCGAGTCCATTGATCCGCATTCCGAAAGGTTTCGGCAAACTCCTAACCGATCCCCGGCACGTGTGGCTTTACAGCACGGAGCCCGAGGCCGGTACCGGACAGCTGCCGCGCTACTGGGCTCGCGGCAAAGTCCTCGGCGGTTCCAGCGCCGTGAACGGCATGGTCTACATGCGCGGGCAGCCGCAGGACTACGACGCGTGGGAGCGCTTGGGATTGTCGGGCTGGGGCTGGCGCACGATGGCGGATTACTTTCGCAAGATGGAGGACCATGTGCTCGGCGCGGACGAGGTACGCGGTGCCGGGGGACCGCTCGGTATCAGTGTCGGCAGCCGCTCCTTATATGCTCGCCGATGCCGTCATCGAGGCCGGCCGCGCGCTCGGCGTGCCGGTGAAAGACGACCTCAATCGCCCAGACCAGGAGGGCATCGGCTATCTGTCGTGCACGATCAGCGCCGGCCGGCGCCAGAGCGCGGCCGAGACGTTCCTCAAGCCCGCGCGCAGCCGGACGAATTTGGCGGTGCTGACCGATACGATGGTTCATCGAGTGCTCTTCGATGGCACCCGGGCAATGGGTGTCGCCGGTGTACGTGCCGGCCAAGCCTTCGAATATCGTGCTGCACGCGAGGTGATTCTGGCGGCCGGGGCGCTGCAGTCGCCGAAACTCCTGCAGCTGTCGGGCATCGGTGCCGCGGAGCACCTGCGCTCGCTCGGAATCGGCGTCCGCATCGATAGTCCCGATGTCGGCAGGAACATGCGCGAACATCTGCTGCTGTTCATTCAACACCGAGTGAAGGGGCGTGGCAGCCTGAACAGAGACTTTTCGGGGCTGCCGCTCGGGCTCAACGCACTGCGCTATCTGCTGACGCGGCGCGGGCCGCTTGCGGCGGGCTCCTCCGATGTAGGCGGCTTCATCCGCACCGGGACCGAGGCCGATCGGCCGGATGCGCAGATCATGATGGCACCCTATTCGCTCGACTTCAGTGCACAAACGTATGCATTCGAGGCATTCCCCGGCATGCAGATTTTCGGCTATCCGCTGCGACCCGAGAGCTGCGGCACGGTGCTCGCACGCTCGGCAAATCCTGAGGAGATGCCGGTGATTCGCCCGAACTTTCTCACCGCAGAGAGCGATCGCAAGACCGCAGTGGATTTATTCCGCTGGATGCGCAACTGGATGCGGCAGCCGCCGCTCACGCCATACCTCGGCGAGGAAACGACGCCCGGCGCGATGGTGCAAAGCGATGCGGAGATACTCGAGGCCTTCGCGCATCGTGGCCAGGCCGGCTATCACGCCGCCGGTACGTGCCGGATGGGGACCGATTCGAAGGCGGTGCTCGACGCACGTCTGCGGGTTCGTGGAGCCGCGGGCCTGCGGGTCGTGGACCTGTCGGCATTTCCGACGTTGGTGTCCGGCAATACCAACGGACCGGTGATGGCGGTCGCCGCGCGCGCGGCCGATTTCATTCTCGAAGACGCAAGGTGACCTCCATCATGCAGTTCTCCAGACACAGGGAGGCAATCGATGAGCAACCCGGGAATTGAGCGGGCCAATTTGATCGTCAGGAGGGCGATCGAGGAAGTCATCGCGCAGGGTCGCGAGATCGGCGTCCAGGTCGCGGCTTACCGAGGCGGTGAACTCGCCGTAGACACGTGGGCAGGCCTGGCCGATCCGGCGACGGCTAGCAAGGTCGATGGCGACACCCTGTTCAACGTCTATTCGGTCACCAAGGCGGTCGCGGCGACGGCGTTGCACGTCCAGGCAGATCGAGGCCTGATCGACTACGACGCGCCGGTCGCGCGCTATTGGCCCGAATACGGCACTCGCGGCAAGACACGCACGACGGTCCGCGACGTGCTGACGCACCGCGCCTGCGTGCCGCAGATGCCGCAGGGGGTGACCCCCGAGAGGATGTGCGACTGGGCTTGGATGACACAGGCAATTGCAGCGCTCGAGCCGCTCGCAGAGCCAGGCACCCGGACGATGTACCTGTCGATGACCTTCGGCTGGATCATCGGCGAACTCGTCGTCCGAACGGATCCGCGGCGCCGATCATTGGGGCGCTTCATACGCGAAGAGATCGCACAGCCGCTGGGAATCCGCGACCTCTGGGTGGGAATTCCCGACGAGGTGGAGGGGCGCATCGCCAAGCAGATCGATGCCATGGTTCCAATTCCGCCAGAGTACCTGCCGCCGCTGTTTTTGGCGTCGATGCCGCCGCAGGTTGCGCTCTCGCCGGTCGTGTTCGAGCAGCCGGCAGTGCGGCGCGCGGAAGTGGCCGGGGTGGGCGGCATCTTTACGGCGCGCAGCGAGGCGCGCTTTTGGGCGATGCTGGCCAATGGCGGCGAGCTCAACGGCGTTCGAATCCTGTCGAAGTCGCTGGTCGACACGCTGAATACGCCACGGGCAAACAGCGACGAGCCGGATCCTGTGATGTTCGGTATTCCGCTGCCGATCAGCATCGGCGGCTTCTGGCTCGGGGGGGCGTATCCGCCAGTATGCTCGGCGCAAGAGTCCGCGAGCTCTTTGTCACCCAGGACAGGGAGGCTCCATCGGGTGGGCGGATCCGGATGAGAACGTCGCGGTCGCAATCTGTCACAACCGTCTATTCAACGCGAGCACCCTCGATCAGGATGCGATTCTGGTCGTTGCGAACGCGGTGCGTGCAGCGCTTGGGGTCAAGCCGTGACGGAAGCGATCTCCGCGGCGCTGTAGCCGAGCTCTTGCAAGATGGACTCGCTGTGCTCACCAAGCCGCGGCGGTGGATGGTGCAGTGTGCATGGGGTGGCTGAAAAACTAACGGGCGGCGCCGTGGTCACGACCGGCCCCTCGGAAGGATGCTCGTAGCGCACGAAGAATCCGGTCTCCTTGAGATACGGGTCGTCGCAGAGTTCCTTCAGCGTATGCATCGGCCCGTTGGGGATGTCCTCGCGATCGAGGATGTCGTGCCATTCAGCGGTCGTGCGCAGCTTCAACTGCGCCGCGACGATGCCGTACAGCGCATCGTAATTTTGCACTCGGCCGGCAGTGCTCGCAAAGCGCGGATCTTCGACGAGTTCCGGACGCCCGAGCGCCGGCAGAATGCGGCGCCACTGTTCATCATTGACCGCCAATACGCAGATGTAGCTGTCCTTGGTCGCGTAGGGGCGTCGATGCGGCGTGAGGAGGCGCACGTAGCCCACCCCCGGATCGAGCGGGGGATCGAATGCCGCGCCCCACAGGTGCTCGAGATAATTGAACGACAGCATCGTCTCGAACATCGGAACCTGCACCTGCTGTCCCTTGCCGCTTCGCTCGCGGCTGTAGAGGGCCATACCGATGCTCGAGGCCAGCACGTAGCCGCAATGTTTGTCGATGATCACGGTCGGATAAAAACGGGGCTCGCCGATGACCTGACTCATCAGGGCGGCGATGCCGCTCTCGCCCTGTAGGACGTCATCGAAAGCCGGATAGTCGCGGTGTGGGCCATCCTGACGGTAACCGGGCGCAAACGCATAGATGAGCCGCGGATTGCGCGCGCCGAGCTTCGCATAGCCGATGCCGAGCCGTTCCGCGGCGGCGGGCCGCATGCTGTGAACGAACACATCCGCGGTATCGACCAGCCGCATCAGAACCTCCAGCGCTTGCGGACGCTTCAGATTCAAGGTCAGGCTGCGCTTGTTGCGATTGACGTTCATGTGCATCGCCGACATGCCCTGGTGGCGGGCGGGACCCGTCTCGCGGTTCGGATCGCCCTGAGGCGTCTCGATCTTGATGACGTCGGCACCCATGTCGCCGAGAATCTGCGTCGCCACGGGACCAAGCACATTGACGGTCACATCGATCACCCGCACGCCCGCGAGCGGCCCGGCGGGCGGTCCTTGCGGTGCATTCGAGGTGGAGTCCATCACCGGCCGTCGCTGCGGCACTTGATCATGCGCAGCGGCGTGTATTCCTGCACGAGCGTACCGTCTTGCTTGATAGATACGATTGCGCGTGCGTACCAGACCGCGATTCGGCTGGCTTTGCGAGCGGCGCGCCTCGATGACCTCGCACTCGACATGAATGGTATCGCCGACGAACACCGGGCCTTTGATGTCGAACTGCATTCCGAGGAATGCGAATCCGGTCCCCTGCATGGTCGCCTGGGTGAGCAGGCCCTCCGCCATGCAGAACACCAGGGCGCCGGGGGCTACTCGCCCCTTGATATGAGATTCCTCCTTGAGGAACTCCACGTTCATGAAGAGCACTTCTTGCATGCCCACGGTATTGATGAAATTGACGACGTCGGCCTCGGTGATGGTTCGGCCCACGGTTTTGAATTGGCGTCCGAGCGCCAGGTCTTCAAAGCAAAATCCGAGTCCGACGGTTTCCATGGCGAGCGGCCTCAGATCGGATCCCAAGGGGTCAGCTTCAAAGAGGGCACATTCGGGTAGAAGCCGGGCTCGAAGGCGGGCATGGCGTGCTCCGCGATGCTTTCCGGAGTCCAGCCGTCGCTGCGGTGAACCGAGCGAAGCATGCGGATTTGCGAAAAGAAATAGATCTCGTTGGCGCGCACGCCGAAGATTTGTCCCGACACGTGTGCGGCCGCGTCGCTGATGAGATAGACCGCTAGCGGGGCAATCTTGGCGGCCTCCATCTTCTTCATCTTGGCGATGCGGGGCTGATTCTCCGGGGTGTCCGGAATCGTGGCGGTCATCGGAGTCCACGCCCAGGGCGCGATGCAGTTCGAGCGTACTTTGAATTTTTCCATATCCAATGCAATCGACTTGGACAACCCGACGAGGCCCATCTTCGCGGCACTGTAGTTGGCCTGCCCGATATTGCCGATCAGTCCGGAGGTGGAGGTCATGTGCACATAGGCGCCGGAATTCTGCGCTTTGAAGTGCGGCGCTGCAGCGCGGGAGACGTAGAAGGAGCCATTCAGATGCACATCCAACACGGCCTTCCACTCGTCCGCGGACATGTTGAAAAACATGCGGTCGCGCACGATACCGGCGTTGTTCACGATTGCATCGATGCGTCCGAAGCTGTCGAGCGCGGCCTGCACGATGTGGGCCGCCGACTCGGGCGAGGCGACGCTGTCGGTGCTGGCGACGGCTTGCCCGCCGGCGCTGCGGATTTCCTGCGCCACCTGTTCAGCGGCGCTCTGCTCGGTGCCCGCCGCCTTGCCGAGATCGTTGACGACGACGCGCGCACCGTGAGCCGCCATGACGCGGGCCATGTCGCGGCCGATGCCGCCGCCCGAACCGGTCACCACGACGACTTTGCCTTTGACGAATTCGCCCACGTCGCTATCCCTTGGTCGCAGCTTGTGAATGGGAACGGATAATTGAACGCTGTACGCTAGTATGAATGTTATCCCGAGCATGTCAAATTGGATTCAGAAATATGAACGATGTACACATAATTGACGTATCCTCGGAGCTCTGCGAAACTGGAGAGCGCCGACATCTCACCGAGGATGCCGTCTATGCTTAAGTTGCCGCCGAGAGAAATCCCAGTGCCGACGTCGATCAGTCCGGAAGCACAGCAGGCCCTCGCCGCGCCCAAGATCGGGGGGCCGTCGCGATGGCCGCCGTCGGGTGACAAACCGGCCTGGCGGAGATTCTTGGAGGAGGGTGACGCCCGCATCGCCACCCTTTTCGGGGCGTTACCCGCATTTCCGGGCTCGATTGTCTCGCGACGCGTCGCGAGTGCGACTGTCTATGAGCTTACACCTCACACCATTGCGACTGAAAAGCTGGGTCGGGCGATACTTTTTATCCATGGCGGCGCATTCGTGATGGGCGGCGGAGAACTTGCCGCCAAGGCAGCGCAGCCGTTGGCGGCACAGAGCGCGATGAAGGTGTATGCGGTCGACTATCGGATGCCGCCCGACCATCCGTACCCCGCTGCGCTGGATGACGTGGTAGCTAGTTACCGCGATTTGCTCACCCGGCATGCGCCAGCCGAAGTGGCCGTGGTGGGCTCTTCGGCGGGCGGCGGACTGGCGGCGGCCGGTATCCTGAAGCTGCGTGATGTCGGCCTGCCGCTTCCTCGCGCCGCGGTGCTGCTCACGCCCGAGGTGGATTTGACCGAGAGCGGCGATACGTTCGAGACCAACAAGTATATCGACAATGTCCTGGTACAAGGCCTGACAGAAACGATCGATCTCTATGCCGACGGACACGACTTGCGCGACCCGTATCTGTCGCCCCTGTTCGGCGACTTTCGGCTCGGTTTTCCGCCGACGCTGCTCATTTCCGGAACGCGCGATTTGTTCCTGTCAAACACCGTACGGTTTCACCGAGCGTTGCGCAGCGCGGGAATTGAGGCGGATCTGCACGTCTTTGAGGCGATGCCGCATGGTGGATTCTTTGGTGCCCCGGAAGATGCCGAGTCGGCTCGGGAGCAGCTGCGATTCATTGATGAGGCGCTCGGCCAGGCTCGATGACTTCACATGAGGACGACCTATGTCTGAACGTAAACGTACTTGGCTGATCACGGGCGTCTCCAGCGGCCTCGGCCGCGCACTTGCCGAAGCCGTACTCGGTCGCGGCGAAGTGGTGATCGGCACATTGAGAAAGCCTGAACAAGCGGCAGAGTTCGAGGCATTGGCGCCGGGACGTGCGATCGCAATGCTGCTCGATGTCACCGACAAGAGCCGAGTCCCCGATGCCGTCACGCAGGCCATCCAAGCGGCCGGCGGCATCGATGTCGTGGTGAACAACGCGGGCTATGGACTCTCCGGGGCCGCCGAAGAGGTTTCCGACTCGGAAATTCGCCATCAAATGGAGACCAATTTTTTTGGGCTGGTGGCCGTGACCCAGGCTGCATTGCCCTTCATGCGTGCGCAAAAACGCGGTCACGTCGTCAATATTTCCTCGGTGGCCGGCTACAAAGGCATTCTCGGCATGTCGATCTACAGCGCGTCGAAATTCGCCGTCGAGGGCTTCTCGGAGGGACTTGCGGCCGAGGCCGGCCATCTCGGCATCAAGGTCACCATCGTCGAGCCGGGTGCCTTTCGCACGCGCTGGTCATCCAACGACGCCATCGTGCGCTCCGCCCGAGTCATCGAGGACTATGCGCCGACCGCCGGCGCGGTCCGCGCAGGGCTGGCGAAGATGCACGGGCATCAGGAAAATGATCCGGCCAAGGGCGCGACAGCGATTATCACCGCGGTCGATTCGCAGCACCCGCCGCTGCGCCTGCCCTTGGGGGCCGATTCCGTGCTGTACCTGCGCGAGAAGTTGACCGGGATGACCCAGGAGTTGGCGGCGTGGGAGGCCGTATCGGTCGCCACTCGATTCGGTTGATTCCTTCGTTCGGCACTGGCACCGGCTCTAAGCATGTACAAAACTCGCATCACCGAACTGTTCGGCATCGACTACCCCATCATTCAAGGCGGCATGCGCCACGTGGGGCGAGCTCCCTTGGTGGCTGCGGTCGGCAACGCCGGGGGGTTGGGTTTTCTCTCCGCACATACGTTCCCGTCGGTCGATGAGTTGAGGACGGAAATCGAAAAAACCCGAGAACTCACCGCTAAACCCTTTGGCGTCAATCTGACCATTCTTCCCAATCTCGACGTCAAACCAGACGACTACGCCGAGGCGATCATCGCCTCCGGCGTACGTTACGTGGAGACCGCGGGTGGTAATCCCGCCAAATACATCGCAGCTTTCAAGAGCGCGGGCATCAGAGTCCTGCACAAGTGCACGGCTGTCCGATTTGCTGTCAAAGCCGAACAGCTGGGAGCGGATGCCGTCAGCATCACGGGCTTTGAAGCGGCCGGTCATCCTGGCGAGGACTACGTGCCCAGTCTGATTCTCATTCCAGCCACGGTAGACAAGGTAAAGATCCCGGTCGTCGCTGCGGGCGGATTTGCCGATGGCCGTGGACTGATCGCGGCATTCTGCTTGGGTGCCGAGGGAATCAGCATGGGCACGCGCTTCTTGCTGACTCGCGAATCGCCTATGCACCCGGCGGTGAAGGAACGCTACCTACGCGCCAACGAGCGCGATACGGCCCTCGTGTGCCGATCCATCGGCGATTCCACGCGGGTACTCAAGAATAGTCTGACTGAGAAGATACTTGAGATGGAGAAGCGCGGCGGCGCCTCGCACGACGAATTGATCGATCTGGCCGGAAGCCGACGCTGGGTCAAAGCCGCGGAGGAGGGAGATCCCGAGGGCGGTGCGTTTGCCGCCGGGATTACCGTTGGCTTGATCAACGATTTGCCGACGTGTGCGCAGTTGATCAGTCGCATCGTCGGTGATGCCCGGAAATTGGTCCGGGAGCGACTGGCGGGCATCGTCGATTAGCGATGCGCCGCTGGTACCGCGCCGCATTTTTATGCAGGAGATGCAACATCGATGGACACCATAGACTTCACCGGACGTGTCGCGATCGTGACCGGCGCCGGCGGCGCTCTCGGCCGCGAATACTGCCGTGCGCTCGCGGCGCGCGGAGCGGCGATCGTCGTCAATGATCTCGGCGGCGCCACGACCGGCGAAGGCAGTTCGACCGAATACGCGGACCGCGTCGTCGATGAAATTCGTGCGGCGGGCGGCAGGGCGGTCGCCAATTACGATTCGGTTGCCACGCCGGCTGGAGGGGAGGCGATCATCCGTGCGGCGACGGAACATTTCGGGCGCGTCGATATGGTCATCAACAATGCCGGGAACCAGCGGAATGCGCGGTTCGGCGAACTGACCGAGCAGGACATCGATGCGGTCTATGCGGTTCACGTCAAGGGAACTTTCTTCGTTACGCAGCCCGCCTATCGGCTGATGGTGAGGCAGGGATACGGTCGAATCGTGCTCGTCAGTTCACAATCCGGAATTTTCGGCAATCCGATTCGCAGCAACTACGGATCCGCCAAGACGGCCATGATCGGATTGATGAACGTCGTGGCACAGGAGGCTCCGGCAGGGATCGCGATCAACTGCGTATTTCCGAACGCTCTCGGCGGGCGCCTGGGCGGCAAGCCGGGTGACGTGCGTCCTGACGCGGAATTCCTCGCCGCCGCGGCGCTCAAGGTGCCGCACTACGTGGCCGGCATGCAGCCCTCGTTCGTCGCCGCGCTGGTCACGTACCTGGCGAGCGATCGATGCACGACCTCGCAAAATATGTATTCGGTGCTCGGTGGGAAATACTCGCGCGTATTCGTTGGACTCACGGAAGGCTGGTACCAAGCCGGCGAGATAGCGCCGAGCGCGGAACAGATCGCGGCGCATTTGCCGCAAATTGACGATTTAAGTAGATTCGACGTACCGCTCAGCGGTCTGCAGGAGATGGATACGGTGATCGCGTTGCAGGAGCGCCTGAAGATGGGCGCTCGCTGAAGGGCAAGCCATGGAGGCAATCCTCAGATCCCGGAGCGGTCGGGTACAACGCGATGACCCAATCTGGCACGGGATGCTCTCTTATCCGAATTCTAACCACCCCTCCGTGCCTTGGAGGTTTTGGGGGTAAATAGCGTGGCGCTGCCATTGACGCCCGACCAAATCACCGCAGAGTGGCTTACTGGAGCGCTGCAGGAACGGCACCCTGGCGTGTACGTCACAGGGCTGGAAACCGTGGAGATCATCCCCGGAACATCCACCAAGATCAGGATTCGCCCTGTTTACCGTCAGCACCGCGACACACCCGTCGACCTGCCCGTCACTCTGATCGTGAAGGGCGGATTCGAATCGCACAGCCCGGCGATGCAACCGATGTATCTAAATGAGATGCGTTTTTACCGCGACGTGCAGCCGCTGGTTGACATGCGCAGTCCCGCCTGCCATTTCGCGGGCACCGATCCCGCGTCTCATCAGTCAATCGTCGTGATGGAGGATTTGCGCACGCGTGGCGTGGAATTTTGCCATCCGTTGCGACCGCAGAGCTTTGAGCAGGTTGCGTTGCGACTCGAAGCCATCGCCCGGTATCACGCCCAGACCTGGAATTCGCCGGAGTTCGCTGCCGGCGGCCGCCTGGACTGGGTTTCGAGCCGCCATGAAAGCTGGAGCGTCACCTACCAGGAACGTTATCTTGAACGTGATGTGTGGCGGCACTATATGGAACTGCCGCGCGGCGCAGCAGTTTCGCGGATACTGCAGGATCGCGAGTGGATGGCGCGCGCATTGCGGTACCTGGGACGCTACCACCAACAATGGCCGGTCTGCCTGTGCCACGGAGATACCCATCTGGGCAATCTGTATATGGAGTCTGATGGCACTCCCGGCTTCTTCGACGCCCAGGTTGCCAAAGGTCCGTGGCAACTCGAGGTCACTTACCATCTGATTGGTGCGCTCGACATTCATGACCGCCGGCGCTGGGAAAAAGACCTTCTGCGGCACTACCTAAAGTCGCTAGCGGCACTTGGGATTCCTTCGCCACCCTTCGAATCCGCTTGGGATGCGCATCGGCGGGAAATCGTCTACGGGTTGTTCATCTTCCTGATCAATGAAACACGTTTCCAGACCGAAGCCATCAACACGGCTTATACGGCGCGGTTCGCAGCCGCGGCGTTGGATCATGGGACTGTCGAGCTAACCAATGAATGATGACAACCGCGGGGACCCGCTGCTACCGAACGCGCCAGCATTTCGCGATCTCGGCGGCATCGCTGCGGGCGGCGCACTCATCCGCCGCAGACGTCGGTTCCGGCCAGAGGCGCTGTTATATTTGACCCGAGGAGGAGAAATCCACCTTAGCCGGGATCGGCTTAAGGACAGTCTGTGATCGACGCAGCCCGCTCGAGCGCGACGCACATGCCTGCATGGGCTGGCTGTGCCCGCTTCCTCGACGTATGAGCTTTGATCTTAGTGCGGAGTTGGACGCACGTACCGCGGCCGCCTTCGATCGATGCAGGCCGATTCCGGTCCCGCAGCGGCATTGCAGATCATGCTGTCCACGTATGAGTATCTTCCGTCGAAGCGCTGATTCGAACCGCGGCCCAGGGTTCGGATTCGAAATGGCAAATGACAGGTCAATTGTCTCCGCGATGAAAGCGCAGTAAATTATTATAAAAGTAATGTAAGTGTCAGATTTTACTGGCTCCCCGGGACGGATTCGAAATCGTAGGGAAAGGCCGAGAATTTCAGTCTTTTCGTGGCCGCGTGTTACCCGATACCCCCAAATATGCCCCCGCCGATGATTGGCTGTTTCTGGATAAACCTAGCGTTTCCTGGAAATCGAGAGTCACTGCGCAGACATTGTCATACCCCACCTCTTTGGGTCGGTCCAAATGCGGATAGAACTTGCCCCGCTGAGCAGGCCGGCTGGCCGGCCACGTTTCTTGATAATTGACAATCCAAAACGTCATGTATTACATTAGGTAATACATGTGGAGTAGATTATGGCAACGCGCACTGTCAGGTTCGACGAAGAAACGGAAAAGGTTCTGAGCGAAGTGCGCGCGGCGACCGGGTTGCCGATTTCCGAAGTACTCAAGCGGGGTCTTCGGGCTCTGCAGACGCACGTGAGACAAATCCCTGAGCGTACGGCCTATGAGATTTACAGTGAGTTGGATTTGGGCCCCGGAGGCTACGCGATAGCTTCGTCCTCGAATACGCGAGAGGGCGTTCGGCTGGCGTTGAAAAGAAAGCACGGCCGATGATTTTGGTCGACACAGGGCCGCTCGTGGCGCTGTTCGATCCGAAGGACGATCACCATGCACGCTGCGTTGGAGTCCTCAGGTCGATACGGGAGCCGTTGTGTGCCACAGTGGCGGTACTCACCGAGGCATTTCACATGCTCGAGCCACAGAGCCTAGGCTCCGATAGGCTGAGAGAATTCATCGCCAAGGGAGCGATGTCGGTGTGGTTCTTTGATCTAGCCGCGTTGACACGGGCATTTGAATTGATGGAACTGTACGCTGACCGCCCAATGGACCTCGCCGATGCATCGCTCGTAGTCGCCGCCGAAGCCCTCGAGACGCGCAAAATATTTACGCTCGACAGAAATGACTTTGCGACTTACCGGGTTCGTCGCGGGCATCGGCACTACGCTCTTGAAGTATTGGGATGAGCCAATGCGTCTACCCAACTGACCTGAAGGGACGGGAACCGAAATGGCGAGAACGCCACTGGGTTTGGCGGGGTGGCAATGGATGTTGATTGCCGAGGCGCTGCCGACCATCTTGTTGGGGATGATGGCGTTGTTCTATTTCCCCGATCGTTTGGAGGAAGTGCGGTGGCTCAGTGACGATGAGCGACGCAAGTTGCGACCAACCCCCGTCGACCGGAAGTTCCATGCCGGTCGTGAAGGTCGCATCGAACCCAAGGAAGAGGACCGCCTTCGCGATTTCCTCCGATGTCCCCCAGCGCTTCAAGCATCAACGTCTACCGAAAGTCTACCGTCGACGTGCCCATGACGAGATAACTCCGTGATTTCCGTGGAGGAAAGAGGAAAGCGCTTCAGCGCCGACTATCACCAGAAGTATCTGGCGAAGAAATCCCAGAAGGCTATTCCGAGTTCTGAGGTTGCAGAAGGGTTGCCAATAGCACCAAAGACTCAGAGCCAATAAAGAGCGCGCTCATCGCAAATAGCGACGATAGGCTTTTCGTGCGCAAATATTGGCGGCACAGATTGGCCGTGCCGGGGCCCCGGGGGGGCTTGTCCAGGTAGGGAGGGGTGTCCTCCCTAGACGCGTCGCGGAATGGATGTCGATCTGTTTTCCGGTGGCCATAGAGCCAAGCAGGCCCCTCACGCCGTTCGGGTACCCGCCGGCACCTTGCCATCCCTCCGTATCAGCGTACGTATCAGTTCGGCGAATGACAACGCCTTACTGGAGCGACTACGACTCTAAGTTATTGATTGATGGCTCCCCGGGACGGATTCGAAATCAGCGAGAAAACCTCGGGAATTTCAGAGTTTTTTGAGTTCAGCTTGCTCGAGATACCCCAAAAACACCCTTCTAAAAGGTGGCTGCTGCCGGACGTTGTCGGATGAGAATGGTACTTGCGACTTTCGACCGCAAGAACTCACGCCTGTCTGAAGTGAACTTTCCGTCAGACACAATCCTCGACTGCCCTCGCGCAACCTGTGATCGAGCAGGGCGCCGTGTAGTGCCCGAGCGCGCCGGGAGATTGCGCTAGGTCGCTTGGTCGGTTTCGGCTAACGCCTGTTGGATCAAACTGTCGGCGACCCCCTTACGCTTTAGACTTGCAATTAACCGGGGAACTGACCCTTCGTCCAAGCGTGCGAGGTCTATGCGCAAACCCTTGCCAATGTAGGCGCGAATCAGCGGCTGATATCCTGCAAAGCCCAGGGTCGGCGCGACTCGTTTTAAATCCTCTACCACGTCCTCGGGCATGCGAAGCGTCACCGAACTCATCGCGCGGTTTTTACGAAGTCTTCGCATTACTAGTTCACGGGTTCTCGTATTGGCGGCGTTCCTCACGGGTCGCTTCGCGCGCGGAGATGATGCGGATGGTTTCTTCATGGCGGATCACATGTACTACAAAGAGAAGTCGTTCGCCTTCGGTATAACCGATGGCGGCCTCGCGGGATTCGGTCGGGTTGCTGGTGTCCACTATCCTGACGAAGGGGTCAAAGAACACCTCGCAGGCGGCGTGGAAAGACACGCCGTGTTTTTGAACGTTGGTGTCTGCTTTGTCCGAGTCCCACTCGAACGCGACGCCCTGCAGTTCGTACTGAATCCGCACGGACATAGTGTATTGACAGTGTACGTACGTTGCAAGTGAAGTTTCTATTTTCGGGTTGATTCCGATCTTTAGCGTATCAATGACCGTTAGGGCACGGCTACCGTATCCTTTCTTCGAGTTGAATGGCCGGTGCCGAGAGGAGCATCGGGCACCTGCCGGCCGAGGCTGTGTAAAAAGCGCTTTTGTGATGGATTCTGTGGATACCGAGAGCCGGCTCGTGGGTGCCGACCGGCGGAGCGGATTTTTCGCGCGATAACTCCTTATTTAAGGCGGTAGTTGGTTTTGGTAGCCCAATGTCTCCCAGAGAGCATCATTCTTAGAGACAAGAAGGGCTCAGGCCCGCAACACGCGCAGCATCTCTCCGATCCCCAGGATCTGCATCACGCGCTTTAGGTTGTACGCGAGCACCTGGAGACTCATCTCGGTACTGACGCGCGGCAGCGTCTTGGTCAGGAAGTGCACGGCGCCCATCCAGAACTTGAGCGTGCCGAACGGATGTTCCACCGTGCGGCGCCGCACTCGCATGCTGTCGGGCTTTCGGTCGAGTCGCTCTTGCATCGCCTCAAGAACGACTTCGTGCTTCCAACGCGTGATGCGCCGATACTCACCGGTCGTGCATTGCGCTTTCATCGGGCAGCGCGGACATGCCGAGGACCAGTATTTATCGATCGTTAAGCCGTCCTCGACGGTCCTGAACCTCCAGATCGCGCGCTGCCCGGCGGGGCAGCGATACTCGTCATCCTCGGCGATGTAAATAAAGTCCTGCTTCTCGAACCGACCGGCGGCGAGGCTGTTGGAGGTCATCGACTTGGGCACCAAAGGAATGATCCCGGACTGCGTGCACTCCAGGATCTCCTCGCTCTTGAAGTATCCGCGGTCGGCTACCACGGTGAGTTCGGTCGCGCTGACTGCCTCCTTAGCCTTCCCTGCCATGCTCGAAAGCTGATGGCGATCCAGACCGTCATTGGTGACCTCGTGCGCGACGATCAGGTGATGCTCGGCATCCACTGCCACCTGCACGTTGTAGCCCACGATCCCACCTTCGCGGTTCTTCATCGAACGCGCATCCGGATCGGTCAGTGATACTTGCTTGTCGGCGAAGCACGCATTTGAGCGTCGATATCTTTGAGCTTCTCCATCTGCTGCCTCAGAGCGTCGATCTTCTCTTGCAGTCGGCCCTTCTTCAGCTCCGCTACTTCGGCTCCGCACGATCCGCGCTGTCCAGCGCCCGCAGATAGCGCTCGATGCTCTCGTTGACCTGCGCCATGCGGCGCTTCATTTTCGCGTCGGTGAAGTTCTTGTCGCGGTTGTTCACTGCCTTGAACTTACTGCCGTCGATCGCGACCAACGACTGCGTGAACAGATTCAACTGGCGGCACAGCACGATGAACTGCCGACACACCTTGCGGATCGCGCGGCCGTTGTCTTTACGAAAATTCGCAATCGTCTTGAAGTCCGGCGTCAGTCGTCCGGTGAGCCACATCAACTCAACATTACGCTGCGTCTCATGTTCGAGGCGGCGGCTTGACTGAATGCGGTTCAGATAACCGTAGATGTAGATCTTGAGCATGACCGCAGGATGATATGCAGGCCGGCCAGTCGCCAGAGGATCGGTGCCCTCGAAACCCATCTCGCGCAAGTCCAGCTGTTCGACGAAGGCTTCAACAATGCGCACCGGATTATCGGCTCCAACGTAATCTTCCACACTCTCGGGCAGCAACATGACCTGGTTTCGGTCCGTGCCTTCAATGAATCGTTTCATGGAATTAGCCTTGTGCCGTGCGTTGCCCCATTTTACTTTAAGCAAACGTTTTTACAAGCCTCGGCCAGTAGCGGCCGATCGCACCAATGGGATGAGTTTCTCCTCGGCGGACGGCCGATGATACTGTGGATGCCTGTATGGGATGCGGCTTTAATTCAACCGATTGCGAATGTCCGTCCGGATTCGTACTACGGCCTTGTCGCCTAACATAGTGGCGCGTACTCTAGCGCCGGCATGTTCAAGGCATATAGAGTTCGGCTGCCGGGGCTGATTGCCTTCCTGGCCACAGCGCTGATGCCGGTCGTTCTTCATAGCGCGGGTGGGTCAGGCGGTACGAGCGGCAAAATCTTGTCGATTCTCGGAACGTGGACTGGGACATGGACGAACGCAAACAACATCACAACTGGTACTGAATCCTTCGTCGTTCAAACGCAGGTGGGATCAACTATCACTGGCTTCTTCTGCTGGGATATAACACGAGACCCGGCAACCTGTTCCTCTAACATTAACGACTATGAGTCTTGGAGCGGGACAATGGACGCAACCGGAACTCTTGTAATCACTGGCCAGTTGGGTGATTACCCCGCAAAACTATCGCTCGACGGGACCTCTATCAGCGGCACTTATCAAAACCGCAGAATCGCCAGTCACACAGGCACATGGGGTGTACAGAGAGCGCCTGTGAGATGACCCCCGCGAACAGTACTATCACCAGCAGTATCTGGCGAAGAATCCGGGCGGTTATTGCCCGGATCACTCGTGTGGAGTGCGCTTTGATTCTGCACAGTTACAGGTGCGAGAGAAGGCATAGCCGGAGCTTCACCGAGGGTTCCATCGGGAAATCCGCGGGTCAGCAGCGTTCTTGATCGGGACCCCGCGCAATTCTGCAGGGAAATACCGACTGGTTTCGACGCTGCAGTCTACCGGAAACGTACCGATGCTTCGGGCGTAGAAAAGTCCGCGGGGAAGAACAAACCATAAATGCCCAGTTGCCGCTGGGGAAAGCCAGGAGTTGAGGTCGTGGCGGATGCCGAAGACTTGGCGTCTCGCTGTACGAGGCTTGAATGGCTGACCTCTGCGCACTCATAACCAATCACTTCGTGAGGCACTCGATGCGCCGGATGGTTTCCCAGCGCATCGACACGCGAGTACGTAGAGCGCGTGGGTACGGCACAGGTGAGCCGGCAAGGCGGCGAAACATCGTTGGCCAACCCCCGATCCCTCGAGATTCGCCTCTTCGCCGCCGCGTCTCGGGCCGATAACGGGACATTGCCAGCGAACTGCTCTACCATCAAGTAGGGACGCGCGGATCCGTCTTGCCACGCGCGCATTATCGGGTGGGTGCATGGGACGGAAGTTCGCTCTTGCGGCATGTATTGTGCTGGAAACGCTCTCCATTGGGCGGGCTGCGACGGCCGGTCCCGGCTACGACATCGAGATGAGCCGCATGATCCCGATGCGCGACGGCACCGAGCTGGAGGCGTGGATCACGAAGCCCTCGGAGCTGAACGCGCCGGCGCCTGCAATCCTCGAACTGACCCAGTACGACATTGACGGCGGGCGGCGCGGCGAACCGCAGGTGTTAGCGCAGCACGGCTACGTGTTCGTGCAGGCGTACGTGCGCGGGCGCGGGCGCTCCGGCGGCGTGAAGAGCGACAACCTGGGTGCGCAGGTGGGGCGCGACGGTTATGACCTGGTCGAGTGGATCGCGCGGCAGCCGTGGAGCAGCGGCCAGGTGGTGATGTACGGCGGCTCGTTCGTGGGAATGACACAGTGGCGCACCGCGACTCAGCGCCCGCCGCACCTGGCCGCGATCGCGCCGTACGTACCGATCTATCCGGGATGGGACGTACCCAACACCAATGGTATTCCGCAGGCATGGACCGCGGTGATCCTCAGCTACACCTCTGGCCGCGCGCTCAACAGCGGCATCATTGGCAATCAGAGTTACTGGATGGGAAAGATGCTTGAGCAGTACGCCACCCAACGGCCGTTCACCGAGCTCGACCGGGCGGTGGGCGTCGCCGCCCTGGACGACTGGTGGATGCTCGATGAGCAGGGACGGCGGGTACCCATGATGACCGCATGGCTCGATCACGTCGGCGACGAAGCCTTCAATCTCGCCGCCGAGCCGAAGCCTGCAGATTACGCCGCCATGGACTTTCCGGTCCTTACCGCAACCGGCTTCTTCGACGACGATCAGCCCGGCGCACTGCGCTACTACCGCAACCACGTGGCACACGCTCCGGCGGTCGCAGTCGCCCGGCACTACCTGGTGATCGGTCCCTGGGATCACTCCGGCACGCAGGAGCCGACCCGGGAGATCGAGGGACTGACGATCCCCGAAGCCGCGATGCTCGATATGAAGCGGCTGCACTGGGAGTGGTACGACTGGGCACTGGGCCGTGGCCCGCTGCCCGCGCTCTTCAAAGACCGGGTTGCCTATTTCATGATGGGCGCCGATGAATGGCGTTACGCGCACTCGCTCGATGAGGCGTCCTCCGGCGAGACGCTCGCGCTGTATTTGTCGGATCCGCGCGGAACGCCTGCCGACGTCTTTCACTCAGGGCGGCTGAGCGGAAGGTCATCGGGTAGCGAGCCACCGGCTGTTCTTGTCAGCGACCCTCGCGAGCTTCCCGAGCTTGACGTGGCCAGATATCTGCCCGACGAAGGGCTGCACAGTCAGTTTCGCTCGTTCCAGAGGCGCGCGCTGGTCTTTCATTCGGACGCGTTCGAGAAGGATAGCGAAATCGCCGGGCATATGCGCCTGACTCTGGTGTGCTCCTCCGATACCCCGGATTTTGACCTTTGGGCGCAGGTCATGATGGTGCTGCCCGACGGTTCTGCGGTGCAGCTAGGTCAGCCTGATATCCGCCGGGCGAGGTTCCGCAGCGGCGTCTTTAGGCAGCAGCTGCTGAAGGCGGGGGAGATCGTCGAGATACCGTTCGAGTTCGCCTGGACTGCGTGGCGCATCCCGGCCGGAGCTCGCCTGCGCCTGGTGCTCATGCCGCTGAACTCACCGAGTTTTCAGAAGAACTACAATACCGGTGGCCGTATCGGCTACGAGGATCCGCTGCAAGCCCGGGTGGCCCACATCCAGATCTTTCACGACCGCCGCCACGCCAGCGTTCTGCAGCTGCCGCTGGCGGCCCCACACGTGACGGTCCACTGAGGTTGGTTGGTATGAGGAACCCGGTATCGCGCCGCACGTTTCTCCGAGGCACCGTCTCGGCGGCCCTGGCAGCGCCCTTGATGCTTGGTGGACCGCGCACAGCGACCGCTGCGCTCGAAGGGCGATACCCCCAGCGGGTCGCGCGTCTGATGAAGGAGTGCACGGTCGTCGACATGCTGAATCAATTTCTCTACCGCACGGATAAGGAGAGCACGCTGAACGACTGGCTGTCGAAGCCGAACGCCTTTACGTCCGCCGATTTTCTGCAGTTCGCCGACTCGGGCGTCAGCGTCATCAATTTTGGACTGGGTGCGGGATCGCTGGCTGAGGCTACTGAGCTGTTTGCGCGCTGGAACGGATTTATCCTGCAGTACCCTCAGTGGCTGACGAGGGTCAACAAGGCAGCCGACTTCGCAAGATGCAAGGTCACAGGCCGCTACGGCGTCATCTTCGGCCTGCAATCCGCCGCGCAATTCGAGAGCCTGCAAGCGGTCGATGCCTGCTATGCGGCCGGCCAGCGGGTATCGCAGTTGTGTCACAACTTCCGCTCCGTGGCGGCCGACGGTGCATTCGAGCCGCGCGACGCCGGTATCAGCGAGTTCGGCGCAAAATTGATCGAGCGCATGAACAGTCTCGGGATGGCGGTCGATCTCGGCCACGCCAGCGATCGCACCAAGCTCGAAGCCTGCGAGCTGTCCAAGGTATCGCTCATCCTGTCGCACGGTAACTGCCGCACCCTCAACCCCGGTTCGCTGCGCGCCTCCAGCGACGAGGCGATCCGCGCGCTGGCGAAACGCGGCGGCGTCATGGGCATCACCTGCATCGCCTTCATGGTCAAGGACAGTGAGCCGGTGACGGTCGATGACGTCATCGATCACATCGATCACGTGCGCGACCTGGTGGGGATCGAGCACGTCGGGATTGGTTCGGATGCCGGGATTGAGAGCAACGACCTCGGGTCACCGCAGATTCTTAAGGACATGCTGACCAAGGGAGATCCGCGCTACCACGTTCACGGCACGCACGAGGTTGTGGCCGGACTCGAAGGGCCGAATCGCTTCTTCGCACTCACTGCCGCGCTGCTCCGCAGAGGCTACAGCGATGAGCACATCCGGCTGGTGCTCGGCGGTAATTGGCAGCGCGTGCTGGGAGAGATCTGGCGAGGGTGACCGCGTGCTGGGAGAGATCTGGCGAGGGTGACCGCGTGCGGATGTCGCCTCCGAGTGGTTGGGCGATTGGCGCTGAGTGCCGGTCCACCGCTGGATCGACGTGGAGGTCTACTGAAAATCGACCGGTAGCCACCGAATGCAGCAATGAACGCGTGGATTCTGTGGGATTTCCAGGCATCGGGCGTACTATCACCAGTAATCCTGGGTGAAAAGGCTCGAGTTTCTCGTCGGCGGGACGTCCGCTTTCATTGGCTTCGATGACCGCTTTGTAGGAACTCTGATTTCCGCTCTGGGTCGACTCCGGAAGTTGAGTTGAAGGTCAGAAAAATCACGAGAGCCGCGAAGCCAAAACTGGAGGCACTCTTCGACGTCGCAGATGCGAGCCCACCGCACCGTAAGTTCGTGTCGCCAACACCTCGCACCAAAGATGTGTCAATGCGCCAGTGAAGATTTGCAGCTAACTCCCTCGATCGCCGCGTCCTTCGGTGAGATTGGGGGTATGCGCCTCGATACACTGCCCTATACATTAGCGGGGCCTCCGGACCACTTCTCCCAACTGCGAATCGCCGCTGGCATCGATTAACTTCCGAGTGCATCCACGAGCAGCCATTGATATCGTGGGGTACTCTTGCGGGTATCGGTATGGAACGTTAGATAGAGTATTCGCGGATCAGATACTTAACGCGACCGCTCCGGATCGCGCGTTGGATTCGAAATGGCCAAAGGTTGTAGCGGCTGCATTTATTGATGTAGAGTCGCCAACACTCGCATAAACGATTGATTAATATAGGTAATTTGCTCCCAGGGACGGATTATTCGGCGCTTCGCGCCTCACCCTGCGGGTCGCCCTGGCGGGCGATCGCCGCCGCTGCGCGGCGTCGTCGAACCGTCTTGTTTTCTGTCGGCGGTTCGAATTAGCGCCAACCGGTCCGGGAACCCGGTCGGCCTGAAATGGAATTTTTCAGAGAATTGGCTCCCCGGGACGGATTCGAAATCGGCGGGAAAACACCGAGAATTCTAGGGTTTTTGACTTCAGTTCGTTTGAGATACCCCCAAAAACACCCCTTATAAAAGGTGGCTGCTGGCGGACGTTGTCGGATGACGGTTCATGTTCATCCGCTTGCCCTTTGGTCATCGCCTCAGATCCCCTTCATTGGCACGCCACATTGGCAGGGAGGCCGCCTTGCACTCTGCGCCGGATTCGGTATGATGACTATCATATGCAACCAACCGCCCCCAAAGCCAAGGAAGTCACGCACGAACGTATCGTCGAGGCCGCCGCACGCGCCATCCGGCGCAGCGGCTACGACGGCACCAGCGTCGCCGACATCATGAAGGAGGCTGGCCTCACGCACGGTGGCTTCTACGCGCACTTCGCTTCGCGCGAGGCGATGCTCGCCGAGGCGGCGGACCGCGCCGGTGCCGAGGCCGTCGCCGCATCGGCGCGCATCGCGGCCACCGCTCCGCCGGAGCAGGCGTTGCAGCGGTTGCTGCACGCCTACCTGTCGAAGGAGCACGTAAAAAGCGTGGAAATGGGCTGCCCAGTTGCGGCCCTCGGTTCGGAGATGCCACGTCAGGCCCCCGAGGTACGGCGCGTGGCCACCCGCCGCATCAAGGAGATGATCGATGTCGTCGCCCGTCAGTCGCCCGACTGGGGGCAACCGGGCGCGCACGAACATGCGCTCGTTACTGTGGCCACGATCGTCGGCGCGCTCGTGCTGGCGCGCGCCGTCGACGACCTTAAGCTTTCCGACGCGCTGCGCGACGCAGCGCTGAAACACCTCACCCGTAGCGACGGCTGACGTCACTGGACGCTTCGGATTCAAATTGAGCATAAATATGATGATCATCATAAATTTATCAACAAACCAAAAGGCATTCCCATGAACACCCCAGGACCCATCGCGCTCGTTACGGGCGCCTCCTCAGGCATCGGCAAAGCGACGGCCGAGCGGCTCGCGAAGGCCGGCTACACGGTCTTCGGCACCAGCAGACGCGGAGCGCATCGGGCCAGCGATCGTTCGAGATGCTGCCCCTCGACGTGACCAGCGATGAATCGGTCGAAGCGGCTGTAAATGAGGTGATACGACTGGCAGGCCGAATCGACCTGCTCGTGAACAACGCCGGCTTCGGCGTTGCGCCCGCCGGAGCGGAAGAGAGCTCGATCGAACAGGCCCGGTCGATCTTCGAGACGAACTTCTTCGGGATCGTCCGGATGACGCGCGCCGTCGTGCCTCACATGCGACAGCAGGGGAGTGGTCGCATCATCAACATCGGCTCCGTGCTGGGTTTCCTGCCCATGCCCTACGGGGCGCTTTATGCCGCGACCAAGCACGCGATCGAAGGCTATTCGGAATCGCTCGACCATGAGCTGCGCACGAGGGGCATCCGGGTCTCGGTCATCGAGCCCGCCTACACGAAGACGCCGTTCGACGCGAACTTCCTGGAACCCGACGCCAAGCTCGATGAGTATCGCGAGGTTCGTGCGGCCGTGAACAAGAGGGTGAAGGAAGTGATGGCAACTGCGGAACAGCCGGGCGTCGTGGCTGACGTCGTGCTGAAAGCCGCCAGTGCGGCTCGCCCGAAACTCCGCTACACAGCCGGCGGGCTCGCGAGCCGCCTGCGATTGCTGCGCAGGTTTGCGCCTGCTGGCCTGGTGGACGCCGGGATTCGAAGAGATCTGCGGCTCGATGCGGTGCCCGATAGCGAAAACATCATGAAAGCATTCATTGTCGATCGCTATGGAAAAAACGACGGCGCACGGATCGGCCGAATGCCGGACCCGGATCTGCGGCAGGATGACGTGTTGGTCCAGATCCACGCCGCTGGTGTAAACCTTCTGGATTCCAAAATCAGAAACGGGGAGTTCAAACTCCTTTTGCCTTATCGCTTACCGCTCATTCTGGGCAACGATGTGGCCGGGGTCGTCGTTCGGGTCGGATCGCGAGTGCGGCGATTCAAGCCCGGCGACGAGGTCTATGCGCGACCCGATAAAGATCGAATCGGTACGTTCGCGGAATTCATCGCGATCAAAGAAGATGCCGTGGCGATCAAGCCCAAAGCACTCACCATGGAAGAAGCGGCCTCCATCCCTCTGGTGGGCTTGACCGCGTGGCAAGCGTTGGTCGAACGAGCGAACTTGAAGAAGGGGCAAAAAGTTCTGATCCATGCGGGCTCTGGCGGAGTGGGGACATTTGCGATCCAGTTGGCGAAGCATGTGGGAGCGGTCGTCGCTACGACAACGAGCACGGCGAATCTCGATTGGGTAAAGCCCTCGGTGCAGATATCGTCATCGATTACCGAAGGACGATTTCGTAACAATCCTGCGGGACTACGATGTGGTCCTGAATAGTCTCAGGACGGCAGAGGTGCTCGAAAAATCACTCCGAGTGCTGAAGCCGGGTGGAAAGCTCATCTCGATCTCCGGCCCGCCGGATCCCGATTTCGCGAAAGACATTGGGATCGTCCTGGATCTTGAGACAGGTCATGCGGCTGTTGAGCTATCGAATCAGGAAAGAAAGCAAACCGTCATCGACGTGAGCTATTCATTTCTTTTCATGAGAGCCAACGGAGATCAGTTACGCGAGATCGGGCGCCTCATCGATTCCGGGATTATTCGGCCCGGTTGTGGATCGGGTCTTTCCATTCGAGTCGACCAACGAGGCCATGGCTTACGTCGAAACGAGGACGTGCAAAAGGCAAGGTTGTTGTCAGCGTGAGATAAAAAAATCGTGACCAGCGATGAATCAGGCACTCAATCCCTACCCCTGGAGAGCGACATGAACCTACTGGAAGAACGCGGAACTGCGAACGGCTTGGAGCAGTTGCGAAGCTGGATCGCCAGCGGCCGCCAACCGGGCATCGGTGAGACATTGAAATTTTCGTTGGTAGAGGTCTCGGAGGGGCGCGCGGTGTTTTCGGCAACACCTGGCGCTCACGCCTACAACCCGATCGGCTCCGTGCACGGCGGCTACGCGGCGACGCTTCTCGACTCGGCGTGCGGCTGCGCGGTGCACGATTGGCTGTCCGAGACACCCCTGGCTTCTTCTGGAAGTCGGGAACCCTCGCTCTATTCCAACATGGTCGCGGTGCAAGGGCGGGAGACAAGCACCCTGTTGGCGCAACCTATCGGTAAGCCCAGAGCGACCGGCGAGTCACACCAGCTACCGCGCTTCACGGTCGAGGGATCTGAGTGGATCACGCGGTGTCGAACGCGTAGCCTGGGACACCGGCTTCCGGTCCACCGGATGTTCTGAAATGGAGATACCCATGCAGATTGCCACTGCGACGGCTGTCGTCGAGCGAATCGGTCCGCTGACCCGGACCGTATACGATTTCGTAGCCGCACAACGGAAAGTGATGGCGGCGGGCGTCACTTCGCCGTCCGACTGGGATCCGGTCGCCGAATTCATCGAACCTGATGAATTCAAGCGCGTCGGTGCTTACCTCGAGGAATTAAACTGGTCCGACTTCAAGAAGTTCCTCACCGCCTGGGTGGCCGGCGGCACCCGGTTCGAGATGACGGAGTTCCACATTTCAGAAGTCGGCAACGCGGTGTTCCAGGAGATCGAGGAACGGCACTACCGGGGCGACGAATTCATCCGCAAGAATGTAATCGCGGTCTACCGCTTCAACGAGCGGAACAAGATCGTGCACCTCGATATCTACGAGCAGGCCAAGGACTCGGGCGGCTGGATCATCGAAGCGGCCAACGCCGCAACCGCGGAGGCTTCTTGAGGAGGGGCCGGAACTTATCAGCTGGACAGCCGACGGCCAATTGGGGGATCGAAAATGCGAATAGCCCGTGTGGAGACGCGCCGCTGTGCGGGGGGCGAAGGCCCATTGTGGGACCCGGCCGAGCAAGCGCTCTACTTCATCGATAACAGCGGTCAGAAGGTCCACCGGTATGACCCCGCGGGGGGGACGACGCGCAGCTGGGACATGCCCAATGTCATTACCGCGATGGCATTGCGTGAGCGCGGCGGCGCGGTCGTGACACTGAGGAGCGGAATCCATTTTTTTGATTTCGAGACGGGCGCGTTGGAAGTACTCAGCCCACTGGCGTCGCCGCCGCCCTTTGTGTTCAACGACGGTAAGGTCGACTGTCACGGACGCTTCGTCATCGGCGCCAGCACCGCGAATTTTGCAAACCCCGCCCCCGATGGGGGCCTCTACAGTCTAGAGGTGAATCACGACCTCAAGGTGCTCGACACCGGTGTGCATTTCTCCAACGGCCCCTGCTGGTCGCCGGACTTCAAAACCTTCTACTTCTCCGATAGCTGGCTCTATACGACCTACGCCTATGATTACGACATCGAGACCGGAGAAGTCGCCAATAAGCGGGTTTTCGTCGACACCCGAAATCTCGGTGGATTGCCCGATGGTGCGACCGTGGATCGCGATGGTCTCGTCTGGATCGCGATTTTTCGCGGCGGCAAGATTGCGGCCTTCCGGCCCGACGGCCGCCTCGAGAGGATCGTGGAGATGCCTGTACGGTTGACCTCTAGCGTTATGTTCGGGGGTCCCGAGCTCGATCAGCTCTATGTGACGACCATCGAGAAGGGCCCCTTTGGCGAACCCTCGGGGGAGGGGGCGGGGGACGTCTATGTGATCGAGGGCCTTGGTGCGCACGGAATGCCCGAGTCCCGCTACGCGGGGTGATAATTTCAAATGCAGGCACGGTTCGAACCTGAATTGCGGCGCGTCACCGCTCAGACCGTGCTGTTCAAGTACTAATATCCGTGGCTGCAACCCGTCCTTCCAGGGTTCTCGGCATGCGGATGCTCCTCGGAAATCAAAAACCCTCTAGCCTAGCGAAGCCGGCTACCGGTTCGCGCGCAGTGCGGAGCCCGTTTTCCGGCGCGGCCCGGTCCTCAAAGCCGAGCGCCATCCCAGAGACGAGCACGCGTTCATGCGGTATTTGGAGTGCTTCATGAACGGCCTCGCCATACTCGCACCAAGCCTGTTGTGGGCAGGTTTCGAGGCCGTGACCGCGCGCGACAATCATTACGTTCTCCATGAACATTCCCATATCGATCCAAGACCCGTACAGCAGTGCTCGGTCCATCGTAAAAAATATGCCAATCGGAGCACCAAAGAACTCGAAGTTACGGAGAAAAGCACTCTTGCGGGCAGGATAGTCCGATTTCTCAATGCGATAGAGCGCGTAGAGGTCGTAGCCTACTTTGCGTCGACGGGCAAGATACGGCTCGGGCAAGGGATCCGGAGCGTACGGATATTCCTCGTGGCGTGTTCCCGCTTCTGCCGCTGCACGCACTGCATGGGAGACACGATCGCGTGCGGCGCCAGCGACGACGTGAACATTCCACGGCTGGCTATTTGTCCCTGATGGCGCGCGTGCCGCCGCCTCGAGGATCGCCTCGACGGTGCAGCGCGGAACCGGCGTCGACAAAAAACGTCGTACGGATCGACGACCTGCAACCGCATCAATGGCGTTCATGGCAACGGTGTCCATTACTCAGGTATCCCCGGGGCTCCTCGTTCTTTGGGCACTATCGCTCTCCTGGCCGGTCCGAGTCGTCGACTGCGCTCCTGAGGGCTTCGCTAAGAGTCGCGACAATATCGATCATCGGGATTGGGGATAGATGCGTCCCGCCCCATTACCCGTCACTAAATTACTATAGCCGATAGTGCACACCGATGTACACTAACGCTAACATTGCGTGAATAGGTCCGCGCGTGACCCCCTCGCCAAGCGACCGTCCCGACACCCGATATCCGTGCTCTACGGGGAAGATGCCGCGAGGAGCGCGACGGACTCATTGTTTCTGAAGTCCAAGCAGCGACCTCGCCATCCCCGGGGGCCGGCTGGACCTCTTAGATAAATTGATCGTCACCCCAAGGGGTGGGCATGCGCGCCCGCATAATCGAATGCGATCGGTAAGCTCGTAATGCCCCAGACTTCCGGGAAAAAGCTTCCAATTGACCTCACCAACCAAGCGCGGATTGGCAATCTGCTTGGCGATCAAATGCAGCCCTTCCTCCACATTGGCCACCGCCAGAAACATCCCTAGACAAAGATGCATGCCGCGCCCGAAGCCCTGGGTAAGTTCTCTTTCTGGCCGCTCGGGATTAAATAGATTCGGATTGCTGAAAACGCCGGGGTCTCTTCCAGAAACCGACAGCGGAAAGATCAACATCGTTCCTTGAGGTATCGCGACGCCGCGATATTCGAAGGCTTCCGTCACGATTCGCATCGTGTTAGAAGGCGTGGCGAAGCGCAACTGCTCTTTGACGACCTTCTTCGCATAGTCGGGATCCTCCGCGCAGCGCCGATAGATCTCGGGGTTCTGAAGCATCGAATACATCAATAAGATGAAAAGATTCTTGGTTGTGTCGTAACCGGCGGCAAAACAGAGTATCAGCAGCTGCCGTAGCTCCACCTCGGTGAGATTACCTGCCGTGTTTGCGGCAATCATTTCATCGAGCAGGTCACCCTTGCCGGCATTGGTCCCACGTTCCTGGATCACCTCGTCGACGAAACGCCATAACTTCTGATAGCTTGCTTCGATGATGGGCATCTTCTCCACTTCCAAATTGAAGCTTTCGCCGTGAATTTCTAAACACTCGATGATTTCCGGTAGCCGATCAGTAGGGGTGCCGATCAAGGCGAACATAACCCTGACGGGGAAGTTAGCCGCGAACTCAGCAAAATCGAACGATCCTTTTGGCGCCCACTCGTCGAGAATCTTGGACACGGTCTCACGCATGATGGGACGCAGACTTTTGACACTGCCAGGCCCGAAGGCGCTCTTGATGCTACCCCGAAGTCGGGTATGACGCTCACCGGAGCTCACGAGCATCTGGTCGACAGCAAAGCGGCCCCAGCCTGTACCCTCCGCACCCATGATTTGGACGATCTCCTCACCTGGCATCTTTAGCTTGCCGTCCAGCCGCATGATATCGTCGATGGCGCGATACGCAGTCACGACATATCCCAGGTCGCTCGCAGCAAGCCACTCGTGCCTGAGTCGCGCAGATTCCATGAACGGAAGTGGGCTCCTGCCGAACTCTGCCGAGGTGATCGGTAGATGCACTACGTCAATGTCATTAATCGACGGCATGATTGTCTTCCTATGGAATAGTGAGATGTTGTGTACCACCTCGATCTCTGTGTCCAATGGGCATTTCCGAGGCTCGATGAAAAGGCCGGGAGCGGCTACGCAAATATTACGCGCGCAGGTATCGATCCATTTCTTGATGCATGTTCAGAATGATCTTTTCATGATGACTTGCGAGCCAAGTCTGACGCATGGACTTTGAGTGCAGGCCCCTTTGCATTCGCGGAATATTGCCCAGATCCTGACGCGGAATGAGCCGCACTTGCTCTGGATCGCTGAGATCGGTCACGTGCTGCACCGCGGCGCGCCCCGGCTTCACTGCGGCAGGATACGTTCTCGTCGAAAAGATTTCGAAAGTGCATCGATCGGGATCCGCACCGGCCGGCCGTGCACGATAAATCATCGCGTTGCCAGCGTGCGGAAGAATCATCACGTTGGGGAAGATAAACACCTCGCCGCCCCACATGCCGAGAATTTCAGGCGCAGCCTTTGGCATGGGCCGCTGTTCGGCGGCAGCTTTCGTATAGAGTGCCTTGACGTATTCAGCACCGAGCGTCGCACCGGCTTGTAATTGCTTGCCGCGCAGCGTCAAAAGTACATCGATATCACCTTGCAGAACCTGTGCATCCATGCCATCGACAAGCAGCGACAGGCGGGCGGCCATTGCCTCAACGGGATCGACATTGAGCGCCTGCACGTTGCCCGCCATTACGGCCTTCTTACCAGCATAGAAGCTTCCGTGCCCTCGCGGATACACATCGTATTCGACGTTGCGGTGAGCGAACTGGACCTGTCCCTCACTTTGATCACCGAAGATAAAGTTTGCTGCGGCCTTCTCTAGCTGCGGATGCGTAGCGGGCACATGATAAGTCTCAAAGAACGCCTCTTGAGCGACCTTCCAATTGGCAGGAATGGGAATTGATTTCCACCAGTAGTGGCGCATCTCACCGATGGCGAGATCCTCCAAGAGCTGGCGCACAGGTGCAATGAAGTCGTCGAATGATTCGGGATGAGCATCGAAGTTGAGGAAGACAAACCCGGCGAATACTACGGTCTCGAGCTCTTTCAGAGCCACATCACTGTCACGCAGCTGGCCACCACGAAACTCCTGACGTTCGAGCACGAACTGATTCTTTCCCCTAACGTCCCAGCGCCACCCATGGAAGGGGCAGATAATGCGTCCCTCAGTGAAGGTTCCGCACCTATCGGCAAGAGCAGTGCCGCGATGCGGACATACATTGTGATAGGCCTTGATGGTGTTCCGATCGATTCTCACCAACAGCACGGCTTGATCGCCGATTTCGTAAACCGTGTAGTCATTGACATCCGGTATCTCATCGACGCGTGCTGCGACCTGCCACACCTTGCTCCAGAGCTTCTCGTACTCGAGCTTCTGGAATGCAGGGTCGATATAGCGGCCTACGCTGATGCCGTGTGGCTTCGTGTCCCAACTGGGCGGCCACTCCGATCCATGACTGGTGGACGGGGTCTTGGCAGGTGCTGTATTGGGCGCAACGTTCATCATGCTCTCCGCGACTAGGACCAGATCATGGCCCCGTATCAAACACGCGTCGTGAAATTACTATAGCACTCGTAGTGCACACCGGTGTACAGTAGTACTAACGTTGCGTGATCGCAAGTTACGCGTGTGAAGACCACTCCATTGGTTGAACACGCACTGTTATGCGGCGATTACAGCGAGTCCTTGTTCGGCGAGCCACCGTTCTGACATACGCCGACTTTGGCGACCCCTGAAGCCATTACCACGCAGGGCGATTTTCACCCCGGATGATTGGAGCGAGTATGAGTTGCCAGCCCACCCAGACTCCCGCGCCTGACAGAATCGATATCTCGGCGCAGCGGGATAGATATCGTCGTGAGCGCGACAAGCGCATTCACCTCGAGGGCCAGAAACAGTATGTACGTCCGATCGGAGATTTGGCGGACACGTATGAGGCCGATCCCCATATGCCGCTGGTACCCCGAGATCCGATCGCGGAGGATATCGACGTAGCCATCTTGGGGGCCGGCTGGACGGGCATTCTGGCCGCCTATCACCTGACGAAGGCTGGCGTCACCACCTTCCGGAACATCGATCTGGCGGGCGACTTCGGCGGGGTTTGGTACTGGAACCGATACCCCGGCCTGCAGTGCGATAACGATGCCTATTGCTATTTGCCCCTGCTCGAAGAGACGGGCTTCATGCCGTCCAGGAAATTCTCGGACGGCCGGGAGATCTACGGATATTGCCGGCGAATCGGCAAGCAGTTCGGCCTCTATGAGAAGGCGTTGTTCCACACGCGGATCACCGCAATGCGCTGGGACGAGAAGATCAAGCGCTGGCGAGTCAGCACGAACCGCGGCGATGAGATCCGCGCCCGCTTCGTGATCATGGCCAATGGAACCCTGAACACACCCAAGCTGCCCGGCATTCCCGGCATTCATGACTTCAAGGGGCGGATGTTCCACACGGCGCGCTGGGACTATGAATACACGGGCGGAAGCTACGAAAGCCCCGTGCTCGACAAGCTGACTGACAAGCGTGTGGCGATCGTCGGCACGGGAGCAACCGCCATCCAGGCGATCCCTTATCTTGGTCGCCATGCCAAACAGCTCTACGTTCTGCAACGCACGCCCTCCACCGTCGATGAGCGCCCGAACCCGCCCACGGATCCCGAATGGGTGAAGACCCTGAAGCCCGGCTGGCAGAGGGAACGTCAAGCCAATTTTCAGCGCGCGGCGATGGAGTTCTTCAAGCCAGGCGAGCCGGACCTGGTCTGCGACATCTGGACGGAGATCAGCCGCAACCTCGCCGCCGAACTGGAGGCCGAGGGCTGGCCGCAGCTGTCGCTCGGGGAGTTCACAGCACGACGGGAAGTTGTTGATTACCGGGTGATGGAGCGCCTGCGTGAACGAGCCGCGTCCATGGTCGAAGATCCGGCGACGGCCGAAGCACTAAAGCCGTGGTATCGCTTTCTATGCAAGCGTCCCCTGTCGAACGATGACTACTATCCGACCTACAACCGTGCCAATGTAAGGCTGATCGACGTGTCGGCGACCAAGGGCGTCGAGGCCATGACCGACAAGGGTTTTGTGGCGGGCGGCATCGAATACCCGGTCGACTGCATGGTCTTTGCCAGCGGTTTCGAGGTGTCGAGTGACCTGGATCGTCGCTGGGGCATTGATGTGGTTGAAGGTCGTGGAGGCAAGTCCATCTACCGGCATTGGGCTAACGGCCCCGAGACGCTTCACGGCGTGATGACGCATGGATTCCCAAACCAGTTTTTCACCGGATATATTCAGGGCGGTCTGAACGCGAGTACCACCGAGCAGTTCGGGCGCCAGGGCTATCACATCGCCTATGTGATCAGTGCGGCGCTGAAGCGTGGCGCGAAAGTTGTCGAGCCGAGTCAGGAAGCGCAAGACGCCTACGTCAGGCACTTCCATGAAGTGGAGTTCGATTCCTCGCAGTTTCAGCGCGAATGCACACCCAGCTATTTCACCAATGAGGGGCAAGTAAAGGCGCCGTGGGCCCTGTTCCGATCCTATGGTCCCGGCTGGGATGCATTCCAGAGGCTGCTGGAAGAATGGCGGAACAAGGGCGACCTCGAGCGCCTCCTCTCGAGTGACGGTGAAGACTGTGAACAGGCCTAATTACGTATCGTACGGATCCGATCCGTCCAATTTCTCGGCAATTCTATTTTCTTGCCCGTCGGAAAGCCCAGATAGCCATTGTGGGCGAAGGTGTAGGCGTTAGTCCGCAGTGGGTCGCCGGACACAAGCACCATGAAGTCGTCGGGTTCGAACACGATCGGCACCAGTCGGGCCGGATCATCTGATTCATGGAACGCCTTCGGAAGGCGTCCGAGATTGACCTGCTGCTTCAGCGAGCCGATCGGGAAGTCGGCCCACTTCTCGGTCCATGCTTCGACGCGCCAGGCGGGCAGTCGCGCATGGTTGTAAAGGTAGCGCTTGACGTCGTCCTTGCTCCAACCGGCACGCGCAATCGTCTCTGCAAGGATGGGGCTGAGCACGAGCGCGGGGCGCAACGTGCCGAATGTGAGGCCACCCACCGTGAAAACGATCTCCCAACCAGTTTCCTTGGCAACGCTGTCAGCGATGTAAGGCATCATCGCTTCCGGCGTGCTGCCGGTGACGGAGACGATGACGCCACCGCCGGTGAAACGGGAAATGGTGACGGTGTTGTCCCCGGCCGCAAACCCCATGTCGACGCTGTTCGGCGGCCAGCCGATCTTGGCGAGCGCATCCTCGTTCTCGGCAAGAACCACGCGGAACGTATTGCCAAAGGTGCCCTTGTCGGCCTTGTGCAGCAGGAAGCCCGCCATGTTGCGCAGCGCAAGTCGCCAGAAACGGCCAACCGACGTGTTCGGCATGAAGCCGTCGCGCAGCACACCTTGCGTGCAGTTGAAGTTCAGCTCCTTGATGATCGGTCCGTTGAGGATGATCAGCGTCTCCGATCCTGGCGTATTGCCACTGTGTTCAACCCCATAGACGGGATCCGCCATGGCTTCGATGAGCGCAACCAGGATCGGCATGTATTCCGGACGGCAGCCGGCCATCACGCCGTTGACCGCCACCGTCCAGATCGTCGCGGCACGGTTTTCAGGCAGCAGAGTGCCCAGCGATTCTTGCGGTGCGCGATCGGTGAAGCTGAGAAACTCCTCGATCTTCTCAATGGTCGGCGGAACGATCGGCAATCCGTCGCTCCATTCACGCTCATAGAAATGGGCATTCACTTCCTCGAACGTACCGCGGAAGACAATTTCGCGCGCAACCGGCTCATGGATAAGTTCTTGTTCGGCAGGCAGGTTCAGCAGATTGTCGATGACCTGCTCGGCGGTGACGTTGCGCGCGTTCGCCCGCACTTCTTCCACGCTTTGCGCGCCGGGATGCCCCGATATCACGGCTATTGGAAGATTGGGCATGCCAAGGCCCACCGAGGTTGCGGCGGCCTGCCCGAGGAAGCCCTCACAGACGAGCGACGAAGTGGGGAATCCCCCTCGCTCGCACGCTTCACTGGCCCGCAACACGGCGGGCGTACAACTCCCTCAACACGCCATCGATGAGATGGCGGCATCCACTCCCAGCTCTTTGAAGCGCTGCGGCAGCGAGGCGAGCAATTCCTTCTCATTCACGGCATGGGTAGAGCCGAATTCGCGCCAGCTGACGAATTTCACGCCGGGATATCGCTGACGGAGGCTCTCTTCGAGAACGGCAAAAACCTCGTCGCCGAAGAAAAGAAAGTCCCAAAGTTGCGCGATGGTCTTTCCATTCAGTGTGTCCAGCCGTTTTGCTAGCGGGCGCAATGCCTGCTTGCGCTCCCCGCTGGGCCAAACGACTTCATAGAGTCCATTACCGCTTGATTTCTTCGCCATCACAAACTCCTTCCGCCCATGCGACCATCAGTGCACCGTTCTCAACCAAACATAGCGCACCCCCATAGGGTAAGCAACGCAATAGCAGCGGAGCGACCGCCTTGCGAAGACCCTTAGCTTCATATAATGTACATCGGTGTATAGTAGGGTAGTTCTGCCGTAGTGAATCGGCGGCCGGGATGCGTGATATTACGACACGCGAGATCGTACACAGGGGTAAATGGCAACCGCATCCAGGGAAGTCATCAAGTCCCTCGCGATGCAAAGAAGGCGACTCACAACGCGGCGATCCGAGCGTGGCGACGGGCATGCTCGTGCGCATTCTAAATCCACGGCTTAGCTGATTACATTCACACGCAACCCATTACGAAGCGAGACATCCAGATGATTAAGCAAGTCGTCTTCCTGAAGAAGCGCCCGGACATTACGATGGAAGAGTTTATGAGCTACTACGAGCATCAGCACTCCCAGCTCGCGAAGCGTATGGGCGCAAAGCCTTCCCTGCCCAATGCGCAGCGCTACGTACGGCGCTACGTCAAGCCCGAAAGAAATCCGCTCACGGGCGAAGTAATTCATCCCGGCTATGACTGCATCATGGAGATTTGGTGGAATTCCAGGGAGGATTTCGAGGCGGCAATGAAAGGCCTGGGAAATCCAGAGTTACTGCAGGCCCGCTTGGAGGACGAGAAGAAGCTCTTCGCGAGCAACAGCAATCCCGTGTGCACGGTAGAGGAATATGATTCCCCCGTCGGTCCCTCCAATGTGATTCCCCAATGGGGACGAGCGGCTGATTTGTAGGGCATCGCCCGGTCGCACGATGCGGCGGCAACCGATTCAACGTTGGGCTTGGGCGAACATGACTGGGAGTAGGGAGCGATGAATACTAACGTAATTTCTCGCAAATTGGAGACGTTGCAGCAGAAGGGATCGATCCGCTGCGTCGACGTCGCGAATGTAATGCAGGTATGGCCGGAGACCGTGTCGCGCTGGAATCATGGTAGAGCGTTTCCTCGCCCCGAGGCGGAGAGAACGTTGCTCGATATGGAGTATGTCGTTGATCAACTGGCGAACCTGTACGAACCGGACGAGGTCCGACTGTGGTTGTTCGCGCGGCAGCAGCTGTTGGGCGGGGAGGTTCCCGCGAATTTGATTGGACAACACCGTGCCGAGGAGGTCATCAAGGTGGTGCGCCAGTTGCTGGACGTGTGAGTGGAACCCTGCGGCCTTGCTAGCGACCTGGCGGCGCGCGCAGGGCTTCGGATCTGACCCTATCTGCGCTGCGCTTTTGTATGAGAACGTGGTGTTCGTTTGAGCTTTCTGGCGGGCGTATCACGCCGCGCGCTTTTTACAAATATGCCTTCTTGCAATATTTGATTCCACTCATTTGCGAAGCGTTCAGAAAGGCTGTCCACGTCATCGCCTTTGTGCTGCGCACCCAACATGATGGTAGAAGCGATGGACCCGAACATGATGTACGTCAGAATCTCGACGTCGATGTCCCCCCGAGCCTTGCCGCTCTCTTTGAGTTCCTGGAGCAGAGTCAACACGAGTTTGTACAGTGGATGCTCATGGTATAGATCTGTGCCCCCCATCGCAGCCGTAATCATCAACTTGGATGCTTCGGGATGACTCAAGACGAGCTTCGTGGTATGGAACGTAGAGTCGTGCAAGGCCATATTTTTGGCGAACCGCCAAACACCGTCTTGCAACGCCTCTGAAATCCACGTTTTGGCTTCATTCAGTAATTGATCGCGATCGTCGAAGTGCAAGTAAGCCACCCCGCGGCTCACGTTCGCCCTGCTTGCAGCTTCCTTCAGTGACAGCGCAGCCGCGCCCTTTTCGTTCACAAGTTCCATGGTTGCTTGTAAGAGCTTCGCGCGAGTTGCCACTGGGTTGCGGATGCGCTTCTTGATTAGTTTTGATTTTCTGGCCATGGGTAGTAATTCCGACTGACGACCGGTTGCGGATAAGAGTATAACGCGAGAATGGGTGCGAAATAGGCGTCTCCGCCAATCGAGGTGCACCAAAGGACCTCAAGCAGCACCTCGTAGCATCTAACTCCTACAAGTACCGCGAGCCGCCCACGTCATATCGGTATCGCGACTCCATATCCGGCTAGCAGACGAATGTGCCTATGTTTGGATCCATAAGACCGATCGCTGGGATGTCTTCGAGTGTCGCGTGGCCATCCAGGCCGATGCCAAATGCCACCCTGGAGTCCTTGATCGGTCACAGGCGCAGTAGACACGCGTGTACAGTAGTAGTAACGTAACAGGCCGGCTGGGAGAGCGATGCCAAACGGAGCGTACATGGCGTGGTCCACGCGGGCGGCTGGCGAATCAACTGACAACTGATTGCAATACGTAAAATTCCACGGCCGTTTGCGTCCCTAAGAATGTTTGAGCGGGTGAAAGGGCCTTTGAAAATACGGGACCCATGTTGAGATATCGCGATGCAACGTCGAAGTCTCTGGGCAAGTGGATAACCGAGTCCTACGTGGTTGCAGTGCTGTTTGGCGCACTTTTAGCATTAACGTCGGCTCTATCGGTCGCTGCAGATCTATCCTCCTCCGCAAGCAAAACCGTCTCCGCTTTCGAAGCATTCTGCCGTCCTGAGCCCACACAAGCTGCGGTGGGCAGTTTATCGCGGACGGTGACGGTGAAGGAGATTAAGAATGGACCGAAGATGCCCGGCGGGACGAAATTCGTCGCCAAAACAAAGGAATTGCCCGCTTACTGCCAGGTCTCTGGCTCTTTCGTCACCAACCCCGAAACGGGCAAGACTGCGAATTTCCTAGCGACGTTCCCCGCCACGTGGAACGGCAAGTATCTGCAAATGGGATGCTCTGGACATTGCGGCCAATTTGCGGTCAGCAATGCGGCGACGCCGCTCGTGACGATCACGAATCAGGGCTATCCAGGCGAGATCATCAGCAAGGGCTATGCCTCGTTCGCTACCGATGAGGGCCACGAAGGGTTCGCGGCGGGAACCTGGGCGGTCAAAGGGCCGGGGAAAGTCGATGAGGATGCGATCGAGGACCTCTATTACCGCGCAGATCAAATGCTGGCGCGATTGGGGAAGGAATTCACGACCGCCTTCTATGCCGGTGCCACGAAGCAGCAGCGGAAGATCTCCCGCGCATATTTCAATGGATGCTCGGGCGGTGGCCGAGACGCATTCGTTGCAGCATCGTATTTCCCAGAGGAGTTCGACGGCATCATCGGCGGCTCGGCTTACAATGCCATGGGCGCGCCGTTTCAGATGGCCGGAGTTCCGGTGGCGACTCTACGATCTGAGGCGGCCTATGTTCCCCCTGAACTCATCCGGCAGATCGATCCCATCGTCAAGGCCCAGTGCGACAAGCTCGACGGAGTCGAGGATGGCCTGATACAGAATCCGGCGGCCTGCAATTTTCGCCCTGAACGGGATCTTCCGCGCTGCGGCGACAATTCGGCGACCGGGCAGTGTTTCACGCAGGCGCAGATCGAGACCATCAGCACGGTGTTGACAGCAATCACGGATGAGGATGGCAACGTCGTTCAGCCGGGGTACTCGGTCAGTGAGTTACAACCTGCTACGTTCCTCACGCCAAAACGACCGACGGACCTTGCGGCCTTGGATCCCTGGCCGAATTCGGACACTGGCGCGCTGGATGGGGGCTACTGGCCACTGGCAGATGCCTTTATCAAGGTTTTCATCCATCACAACGATCCGAATTTCTTCACACGCTCACTGTTCACTTTCAAATCTGGCGGCCCTGGAAACGTGACGGACTATCGTATCGTGGTGCCCAAGGCGGAAGTTGCACGGGTGAAGACCGAGGCGCGTAGGGGGATCGGCCATTTTCCCGAGAATGCGGCGAATCTGATTCGGCAGAACCGAAAGTTTCTGATTTGGCACGACCTCAGCGACCAAGTCCTGACGCCCTACATGTCGATCAATTATTACAAGCAGCTCGCGAAACTGCATGGTGGCTACGCGATGCTGCAGAACAACGTTCGCCTGTTTGGCATCCCAGGCGCCGGTCACTGCAGCATGATGGGTATCGGGCCCAACAACTTCGATGCTCTTACGGCGATGGAGGACTGGGTTGAGAAGGGCAAAGCCCCCGACGCCCTGGTCGCAAAGCTTTACGATTCGAACAGCCCTAACGTCGATCCCAGCAAAACTCCGCTGCGCTCAATGCCTCTGTGCAAATTTCCGGAAATGGCTCGCTACAGCGGCAAAGGCGATATGAAGGTCGCGGCGAATTGGAGCTGTCCGCAAAACGACACGTCAATGTTGAAGGTAGGAGAGAGCGGCAGGCGGGCCGGAGTCATCGAGTAGGAACACATCGCCAGACGACGGATCCCACCAAGCGACCGGGAGAGCACGACGTGACAACGACACAATCAGAGAAACGGCAGGGTGGCGTCTTCGTGCCAGCTCGGAAAATACCCGCGCCACCGACGGTGAGCCTGCAAGCCCAGGCGCTGCTCGCCAATCCGCCTCAATTCGCGGTATCGCCGCCGCCGGCGGACCCGAAGGACAAAGCCGCTTGGCGAGCCTATATCGAGGAAGGAAGTCGTTGGCTCACGGCTCAGATGGCGGCTGCCGCAGAGGCGTACCCCAGCGAAATCATCACCCATCAGCTGCCAAATACGCCGGTGTACGAAGTGGTCCCCAAGGCGCTCTCCTCGGATAGCGCACCCTGCGCCATCTTCTATGTTCATGGGGGGGCCTTTATTCACGGAGCGGGAATGGCGGGAGCCCATATGAGCGTGCCGCTGGCGGGCACGGCGCAGATGCGCGCTTTCTGTGTCGATTATCGTATGCCGCCGGACCACCCATTCCCGACGGGACTCGAGGACGCTGTGGAAGCCTACCGGTGGGTGCTCGGACGTTATAAGCCTGAAAACGTCGCGGTCTGTGGGGGATCCGCTGGCGGAGGGTTAGCGGCTGCACTCGTCCTCAAAGTGCGCGATAGCGGTCTGCCTATGCCGGGGGCTTGCGTGTTGGCAACCCCGGAAGCCGATCTGACCGAGTCAGGGGACACCTTCGAAACGAACGATACGGTCGATATAGTCGCTCAGCATCGGCTCACCGAATCCATTGCCGTCTACGCCAACCGGCATGACCTGCGGGATCCGTATCTCTCGCCGGTCTTCGCGGATTTCAAGAAAGGATTTTCACCAACAATACTTACTACGGGCACCCGCGATCTCTTCCTCTCCAACACTGTGCTCATGCATCGGGCGCTGCTGCGTGCTGGCGTCGAGGCGGAACTGCATGTCTGGGAAGCGATGCCGCACGGAGGATTCTTTGGGGCGCCGGAAGATCAGGAGGTCCTCGCCGAACAGGCTCGCTTTATTCGGAAACGTCTTTGCAGCGCCTCCTGATGGGGATCTCGTGATCAAGTTCTACCAATGGCCCTGGAAGGCCCTTCGATGGCTTGCATGCGTCTCAATGATGATCGGTATATGGGAACCCGGGTTGGTCGCAGGCGAAGCTACTCCTTCCAAGACGGCGTCGGGCGATCGTCCGGAAACCGGGCGACAGGGCCAAACAACCCTCGAAGACATCGTAAGCGGCCGGTCGCAAGAGCCCTATTACATGGGCACGCGCCTCGTCGGTCATACGGATCTCTGGAACCGCGGCGCAAACTTGCAATTGTCGTGGATTGACGACTGTGCCTATGTGTCGACCATCAAGGCCAGCAGTCCGCAGGGTGCGAACAGCAAATCCGCACTGTTTCTGAAGCCACCGGCAGGAGTTGCGGTGATCGATGTGAGCAGTCCGCGCTCGCCGAAACCACTGCGCTTGCTGCGGGATCGGGGATCGATCGATGCAGTCGAGACCCTCCACGCCGTCTCGGCCGCGGACCGCAAGGTTCTCGTCGCGGGCGCCTATTCGGGCGGATTGCCCGGCATGTCTGATGAAGACGCGGCCTGGCTCAGCATCTATGACGCGACGGACTGCAAGAATCCGAAGTTGATGAGCGAGTTCAAGTGGCCGGCCAACGTGCATATGGTCACGCTGTCGCCGAACGGTCGACGCGTGTATGGGACCGAGATCCTTCCAGGTCTTGCGACCGGGAAGGGAGGGATCCACGTGCTCGACATTACGGACATGGCTCATCCCCGATACATCGGGAAATTCGGTGCAACGCGTCCCGATGGGATGACTGCTCAATTCACCACCCACGAAGTGTCATTGAGCGCCGATGAGAAGCGCATTTATGCCGGTGTTTACGGGTCCGAGACCCACGATGTGGATAGTACGAAGGATGGTAGCGTCTACATCCTTGATAACAGCGATATCGTTGAAGGCCGCACCGACATTCATTTACGGTTGATCGGTGAGGCTCAGCACGGTGGATGGCATTCGGTAGTGCCCGCCAATATCGACGGGGTGCCTCATCTGGTAGGCGCATCCGAATTGGGTCCTTGCCCGGGGGTGTGGCCCAAGATCATCGATATCAGCGATGAGACCAAGCCGCGCATCACCGGCGAGTTCAAGCTGCAGATGAATCAAGCGGAGTACTGCAAGGGCAGCATCTTGTTGAGAGGGGATCAAGATGCGATCGGTACCATAGGTTCGCATTTCAACGATGTCGACGATGCGACGCATACCCGGCTAGGACTATTCCCGTTCATGATCGGCGGGCTTCGGATCGTTGATCTTCGCGATCCGAGCAAACCTGTCGAGGTCGCCTACTTCAAGCCGGGCGCACGGCCCGGCACCGTTCTCAATGCACGAGGCCTCTACTGGACCAAGTTGGGATACAACGATCAAGCGACGGACGCCTGCATGTCGCATGTTCGCTATGTGCCAAAGACTGGGCATATCTGGTTTGCTTGTGTTTCAAGTGGCTTTTACGTGATCGAACTCACACCAGAACTTCGCGCGTCGCTCGACTTGCCACCGATTTCGCATGGGTCGACCCGACCGAAGCCGTGAACCGAGAGACAACTGAAACGACAACAATGGGGACAGCGCACCATATGCTGACAAACTCAAACGAGGCGCCGAAATTCCATTTCGGCGGGTTGATTAAATTCCATGTTCTCGCAGCTTTGGCCGGTCTTTATCTTGCGCAAATGTCGATGACCACGCTCGGCGCAGAGCAAACGCCCGCCAAGATCGCGGTGCCTGACCTCGAAGCCGCTTGCCGGCCGGAGGTGATTCAGGCCGCGGTGTCGAAGCTGTCTCCTGTCGTAACCATTAAGGAACTCCCGAGCGAGGAGGTTCCCAACGGTGCAAAGATGCCGGGCGGGACGAACTTCGTCGCCGCAGCGAAGGGTCTGCCGGCCTACTGCCAGGTCTCGGGCAGCTTTGTCACCAATTCGAAGACCGGCAAGACGGCAAACTTCCTGGCGACATTGCCGGCCGAATGGAACGGCAAATATTTGCAGATAGGCTGCTCCGGACATTGCGGCCAATTCGCCGTCAGCAACGCAGTCTCGCCCGTCATAACCATCACCACTCAGGGCTATCCGGGCCAAATCATCGCCAAGGGCTATGCCTCGTTCGCTACCGACGAGGGTCATGTGGGATTCGCAGGGGGCAGCTGGGCGATCAAAGGCCCCGGGCAGGTCGATGAGGATGCGATCGAAGACTTCTACTATCGCGCCGATGAGGTGCTTGCGAAGCTCGGCAAGCAGGTCACGGTCGCGTTCTATACCCAGGCTATGAAAGCACCGCAGAAGCTTGCCCGGTCTTACTTCAGCGGCTGCTCCGGGGGTGGGCGTGATGCCTTCGTGGCCGCATCGTACTTTCCGGAGGAATTCGACGGCATCATCGGCGGCTCGGCCTACAACCTCACAGGCGTGGGATTCCAGGCGGGCGGAGTTGCGGTGGCGGCGCTTCGATCCGTCGATGCCGATGTCCCGCCCGCACTGGTTAGCAAGATCGATCCGATCGTCAAAGCCCAGTGTGACAAGCTCGATGGAGTCGAGGATGGCCTGATCCAGAACCCGGCCGCATGCGATTTTCGCCCGGAGCGGGACCTGCCGCGTTGCAATGGCAAGACGCCACCAGATCAGTGCTTCACCCAGGCCCAGATCGAAACCGTCAGCACGCTTCTGACCGCGGTCACGGATGAAGACGGGAACGTCGTTCAGCCGGGATACTCTGTCAGCGACGTGCAGGCGGCTTTCAGAATGCCCAACCGTCCGAAGGATCTTGCCGCTGCAGATCCCTGGCCGGGCGTGGACAACGCTCCCGGGCAGAGTGGTGGGGGACTTTGGGCTCTCTCGAATGCCACGTTCAAAGTTTTCCTCCATCAGAACAATCCTGATTTTTTCACGCGCTCCCTGTTTACCTTCAAATCCGGAGGTCCGGGGCCCGTGACGGGCTACCGGATCGTCGTGCGCAAGGCGGAGGTCGCTAGGGACCTGGTCGACGCGCGCAGAGGAATCGGCCATTTTCCCGAGAATGCGGCCAAACTGATTCAGTCGAACCGCAAGTTTCTGATCTGGCACAACCTTAGCGACGAGAAGCTGACGCCGTATATGTCGATCAACTACTACAAGCAGTTGGCGAAGCTGCATGGCGGCTATGACAAATTGCAGAACAACGTCCGGCTGTTCAGTATCCCAGGCTCCGGCCACTGCAGCATGAGCGGCGCCGGTCCCCGTAGTTTCGATGCGCTCGGGGCAATCGAGGAGTGGGTCGAGAAGGGCAACGCACCCGACGCCCTGCTGGCAAAAGTCTATGACCCGAACTCACCCATGGTCGATCCGAGCAAGACTCCCCTGCGCACGATGCCGCTCTGCAAGTTCCCGGAGATGGCGCATTACAGCGGTAAAGGGGATGTCAAGGACGCGGCGAATTGGAGCTGTCCGTCCAAAGATACTTCTATGCTGAAGATTGGTGAAAGCGGGCGACAGGCAGGGGTTATCGAGTGAGTGGCGAGAGCGGCGGCGGATCGAAGGTCGGCGCGCACAAGGCAAAGAAATCGCATAGTCTTGAGGTCCAGATTAAACGTACTCAGAAGGAGGCAGATCAGGTGATCGGGAGCCATCCACCCCTTCGCCTGGCGAACAAAATTTGAGGAAAGGCCTATATCGGAAGCTCATCGAAACACCCTCAAATCGATACCCTCACCCATCGCCCGATAACCTTTGTCACTCGGGTGAAGGTGATCGCCGGAATCGAACTCGGGTCGAAGCTTGCCTGGATGGCCTGGATCCCGAACGAGCAAGTCGAAATCCACAACATCATCGAACGCTCGGGCAGTCCTGACCCACTCATTGACCGATGTCCGCACGGCATCCTTTTGCGGTGTATAGTAGAATGCCCCCTCGAACGGAGTCAGCGTCGCGCCGATGACCTTGATGCCCCTTGCGTGCGCGCGCGCAATGATCTGGCGGTAAGCCACTATGATCTGATCGGCTGTTGCCACCGGCTCAAGTTGAGTCAGCGGCGCACCACCGAGACCGATGTCGTTAATCCCCTCGAGCAACAGCAAGTAGCGGACATTCGCAAAGCGCAGAACATCTCGATCCAGCCGGGCGAGTGCGCTGCGGCCCCAACCGCCACTCAACAATCGGTTGCCCGCAATGCCGGCATTCAGGACGATGCGCTTCTGGGCTTCAGGCAGCGCCTCGAGGCGATGCGCTAGCACCTCAGGATACCCTGCGAGCGCCCCTGGACTGGCGCGAACTCCATCCGTGATCGAATCGCCCATGGTCACCACCAGCGGTATGCTTTGATTCGTTTCGACGGCAGCCCCGGATATCAAAGGCCTGCCAGACAAATGCGAGGCGCTTGTGAGGGACTGCGCCGTGGTCTGATCGCCGGGCGCCAGCGCGAAATTTCCGCCGCCCAGCCCCACGAATTTGGCGCCCTTTGGCAGGTAGACATTCACGATAAGCCGTTGAAACGGCTTTGTCATCAGGTCGACCGGATCGCTCAGCATCGGCGTCCCCGGCGGGATGGTCACGGCGGCACCGCCCGAGAAGTGCAGAGGGCGCAGCGGGCCCGAAGGTTCGCCGGTCCCGGGATCGGCGATCGCAACGCTCGCCGCGGCTATTTCCAAAGGCTCGGCCCCTTCTTCATTGGAAATCCGAATTCTTAGCTGCGAGCCACCTTCGACGATGACAAACGAAGTGCGCACCGTTCCTTCGGCGAGTTTCGGCTCAAGCATAGCCTTCATCTGCGAAGGGATGTCTGCGGGAAGGGAATAGTTTGCAGGACTCGCCGAATAGACGTCCGTCCAAACCGGCCGGGCGTGGGCAAGATCCGGTTGAAGGATAATCAATCCAGCCAGCCAAAATTTCACGATCCGTTTAAGAACCGGATTTCGCATCTCCCACTCCTCAAATCCAGGACATCCTTGAGATGTCGTAATTCGTCAGCAGCTTCACCATCAACGCAAAAATTACTGGCACGAATTGCTGCCACCGACCCCGCGAATGAAGGTCCTGTTCCGAATGTCGGGCCGTTAATCCAGCACGCGAATTACTGTCACCGAACGCGGCGAAGCGCAAGGTGTAGCTTTCCGCCGCTCGCTGAAGCGCGGTAAGGCCGCGGTACGACACTGTCCGGCTTCGCGAAACTGTTGATCGCATCAATGCGATCGGCAGTCAGGGTCTCCCCAAGGGCCCCCTTTGCCGCAAGATCCTTTACGGCCGGGTCGAATCCAGCACTCAAAGCCCGGATAAGCGCACGTGCAATCATTGTGGCATCTCTCCCTGAGATCTTTTTCTCAATCAGTTGAATTGGCTGATTCTAGGCGGGCGGTGTCTTACGCCTGCCCGTTCCATAGTCGCATCACCAAAGCGCGCAAAAAGGCCTTGCCTGGCCGCGCCACGAGACCCGCCAGCGTCTGACGCTGATCTTCGATGCGCCAAGCCGGGTCATATCCGACCCAGACCGGGCGAGGCGAGAATTCTGGACATCCTGAGATGGGATCCGAAAGCGCGATCCCTACTTCTTCTCAGGTAGCTTCGCAAAATCAGCATCGATTTCCGCCAGGACCTCGTCCGTATAAGTAGCGGGGTCGAACTGTTGAATCGCTTTGAGCGTCATCGGGCGGGCCAGGTCTATTTGGTCCTTGGACGAAAAGCCTGCAACGTATTTGTTGATGATCGTGCGTGCGGCAGGGTCGTCCAATAGCGTACCGATATCTGTTTCTGTGGTCGAGTAATGTGTTTGTGCGATAGCCGCACCCATAGCGAAAAAGTAAACGAAGGCGGATGCAACGATAAAAGCACGCACGGAAAGACCTCTCAGCAGCTGGTTTCAAAAACTATGACCCGCCGAAACGGTACCGCAACCGGACGCCGTACATTTGCGGCTCACCCGGATTGGCGGTCTCGAGCCCCGTGGTCGCGAGGCTATTGATGTATTGATAATAGTGCCTGCTCATCACGTTCGTCCCAAAGAGCGCTAGATCGACCGGCGACCGGAAGACCGAGTTCCAGTTCAGACTGAGGTTGAGGATGTATCGGCTGGGTAAAATCCAGATCTGGCCGAATGTCTGCACGAGCACCGGGTTCACCGCGTTGTAGCTCGCCACTTGCTGACCGGTATACACCAGGTTCGGGCTAAAGACGATGTGGCCGATATTTTGATTCAGCGGCAGTGTGTAGTTGGCGGTGAGGCTCGCCTTGTGCTTCGGGAGAAGCAAGAACGGAGAACCGGCACCATAGCTAGAAACGGCTGTCTGATAGTTCGGATCGGTGGTTTCGAATGAGCCAATCTGGTTTATTTTTGCGTCCAAATAGCTGTAATTAAGCTCGAAATTCAGGCCTTCCAACGGCTCAATCGATGTGTCAACTTCCGCGCCGTAAATGGTAGATTTGCCGGCGTTGATGATGGCCGAAGTCGGCGAGACGGGAGCGGGGAGGCCGGTAAGCGGATTCACCCGTGCCACATACCCGAATGTCAGCTGCTGGTCGCTCAACTTGTTGTAAAACGCGGCGATGTCGAACACGCTTTTCACGGGATTTTTGAAGGCTGTTTTCAGCCCGATTTCGTAGCTGTCCAACTTTTCGGGATTGTAGGTCCGGTGGTCAATGGGCGCGTTCGCGTAAATGCCGCCTGCCCGATAGCCGCGTGCATATTTGCCGTAGACGAGCATGTCCTCGACTGGTTTGTAGTCGAGATCGATCAGCCAGGTAGGCTTGCTCGAATCCTCCGACAGGGTTTGATTGCAGGAAGGTGCGGTTGCCGGGTCCGTGCATACGGACGTGGCGCCGCCCGTATACGGTGGGAGGACCGGGAAGCTGTAGGTCATTCGTGTCGATTCATTGGACTGATGATCCCACGTGTAGCGTACTCCCTCCGTGAGCTTCCATTGGTCACTGAAACTGTAGCTCGATTGAGCGTAGAAGGCGTGGTCGAAGTAGTGTGTTTCGCCGGCGGTGTAGTTGACAGAGCCCACATGGACGGGGAACAGAAACCCGTCGAGCGCGGTAAAGGAGCTTCCGATTGGGTCGGAGCATGAGCTGAGATTCGCCGGATCTGCGCACGACGAGAGCTGAGAGGACTGATTGCCGGTTACGGCAAGAGGATCGCTCCACTCGAAATAGGCGCCGCCCTGGTAGGTGAGTTTTCGATTTTCCGAGGAGCCCTGCAGCTGCAATTCTTCCGTGTAGGTCGATTGATCCGCGCTATCTCCACCCGGAATAGGAAAGACACCCGTGAAAACAGCGGGTATGCCTCTGAAAAAAATGAAGGGATACGGAACCGGCAGCGTACTCGTCTGCCAATTGGTCCCGAAGAGCGCTGTCCTCTGGATTTCCTTGAATACCCCATAGCTCGCGATGTTCTTGAGAGTGAGGGTGTCATTGATGGACCACGTCGTGGTGTTGATGCCCTGCCACTGTTCGAGGTAGAACTCTGGATTGGGCACAGCCGCTTCCAAATCATAGAAACTGATTCCTCGTGCGCGCTCGGATGCCAGTTGACCGCACGAGAACACGCCGATGAAATTGACGAGACCTACCGCTGGATTCGGCGGATTGTACCCGGCCGGATTGCAGGCAATCGCCTTCTGAACGAAGCCGTTGGTGTGCGACTCACTGTAGGACGCGATGGTGTAATTCTCGAGATTGGGGGTCAGATCGAGAACCAAGCTTGCGCGCGCCGCCTTGTAGTTGATGTCGTCATAGGCGTTGGGGCCGATGCCGGAAATATTGTTTAACCAGCCGTCGCGCTGCTCGCGGTCGACAGCAATGCGGAAGCGAGCCGTATCGGAAAGCGGTACGTTGAATACCCCTTGAAGGCGGTACATGCCATAGTTACCCCCGGACACCTCCACGTAGCCTTCAGTTTTGGACGTCGGCTTCTGCGGAACCAGCAGGATCGCCCCGCCGGTCGTGTTTCGGCCGAACAGGGTGCCCTGGGGACCCTTCAACACCTGAACATTCTGCAGATCGAAGAAGCTACCCGGCGCCAGGGTATCGCCGGCCTCCGTGCCCTGGGTCGGGCCCCGCAGGGCAACGACATCGGCGAAGTAGGCAGCCACGGTCGGCGCCGTACCAGCGTCCTGGCTGAAGCCACGGATGGCAAAGGTGGCATTCTCAGTTCCAAAGCCATTGGAAACCGCGAGCGAGGGCGTCATATTCGCCAAGTCCACCGCGTCGGTGATATTGCGATTGCTGAGCTCGGCCTGGCTGAACACCGTGATGGAGATCGGCACGTCCTGCAGGCGCTCCTCGGCGCGGCGGGCCGTCACGATGACATCGGTGAGCTCAGTCTCGTCAACGGCGCTTTTATTGCCGGATCCACTCGTACCCGGTGCTGCGGGCGTTTGCGCCAGAGTCGGGGCCACCATACCGAGGCCCATCGTGAACGCCACTCCTAGCACAAGAGCCAATTTTTTACTCTCGGTCATCCCCACCTCCCTCGTCGAGCGATGCGTTCGCTCTTGAATTCTTGTTCGTTAACATCTTGCCCATCGGCCGGCGCCCGGTCATGGCATTCGAGGCCTGGCGGATCCCAGCCGAGTATTCGCTCGCTGGGTTCAATTACTGAACATGAGTGTACAGTAGCGGTAACTTGAGTCGCCTGCAAGAAAAACGCGCTTCATGTCTCCGAGAGCTTGACGCGATGCGGGAGCGGGCTGGTGGACAGGTCGAAATAATCCCTCGTCCCCCCAACCGAGCGGCGCCGGTCGAGCTCGAGATAGTCGATGGCGCGTTAAGTTCTCAATCGTCGCTACGATCAGAGCGCCGCCAGTACTTGTTGACGAAGCGGCGGACCTCGCGGGTGCGATCTCTGCTCTCAGGGCCGCTCATGAAGCCGATGTGGGTGGCTGCCTCCATTACGTGCAGCTCCGTGGGATACCCGCGGCACGCAAGGCGCGGTGCATGCGGACCGTGTTGGAGAGGAACAGGTCACGGGTACCGCTCACCAGGAGCGTGGGCGGAAAGCCCTTCGTAAAATCGCCGAACAGGGGTGAAACGTACGGGTGAGTCAAATCGTGGCCGGCGGCGTAGAGCAAATTCGCGGGCATCAATCTGCTCGTGAGTGCCGTATCAACTCCGAGCAAGGTGTAGAAGGAATCGCCGGACTCCGTGAGATCGAGCTCAGGCGTCATGAGCACTACCGCAGCGGGCAACGGCAGCCCTTCGTCCCGCGCCCGCAAGACCGTCGCCGCAGCGATGTTTCCGCCGGCCGAAGGTCCTCCGATGATGATCCTCTAGGGGGGCCGCTCGCGTAGCAGCGCACGGTACGCCATGACGCAATCGTCGACCCCGGCTGGGTAAGGATGGTCCGGCGGCATGCGATAGTCGACCGCCCAAACATGTGCACGCATCATACCTGCACTGATGATTCCCATCGCCCGGCAACTCGGGCCACCGCCCCAGAGCAATGCGCCACCGTGTATGTCGAGATACACGGCGCCATCGTCGGGGATTGCGCGCGGCCGGACCGAGTAGACTCGAACCCCCTCTGCGTCGAGATCTGTCACGTCCGCCTCGACGTGCTGACCCAGCATCGTAAGACCGGCGAGACCAATCTCGTCCATCGACGTAATCAGCGCTCGCCACGCTGGAATATCGTCGAGCGTTGGCCAGGTCGGATTAGACATTGTACCCGCGACCATTTGTGCCTGGGCTTCGGGGCTCAGGTGAGCTGGGATAGGGATGTCGCGGGCCGGTACGTGGAGCGATGGGCGGCTTTGATCGGACCCTCTGAGTGTCATGGTCGTAACCCCCTTGTTTCAGGCCGCTGGTCTTCCATCGCCTGGCGGGACGCCAGCCGCTTGCCGTGCGCCGGATCGGATGTAGCCAAACAGCTGCATCGTTTGTTCGCGAGTGAAGGTCTCAAAGCGGGGCATTCCTCGCTGAATCAAGGCGCCGTCGTGAACGACCGACCAGAAACTGTCCGGATTGAGCGCGATCTTCGATTCACGCAGATCAGGTGCGGGTCCCCCCGACGAGACGAGATCTCTCCCGTGGCACGCTGCGCAAGCCAAGTAAAGCGCGTGACCTGCTGCGATATCGGCCTCTTTGAGTTGCACGGATGGATCATCCAAGGCATCCACCCTCAAGGTGGGCGGTGCGGACGGCGGGAGCACCGCTTTGCCGTCCAGCGCGAAGGTCAGCAGCCGTCTCGGTTGGACTCCGTATTTCCAACCCACATTCATCAGATCGCTCGCAATCGCGGATTGACCGCCATAACCCACCAGCAGCGAGATGTATTGTCGGCTTCCGGCTGAATAGCTGATCGGCGCAGCGATGATTCCGAGACCGGCGTTGAAGCGCCACAGTCGTACACCGTTGCTGGCATCGTAAGCAGAGAAGTAGCCGTCCGCAGTACCTTGAAATACGAGGCCTCCTGCCGTCGCGAGTGTGCCGCCATTCCAGAGCGTATCCAGGTGCACTTTCCAAGCCGCTCGTTGGTGCACCGGGTCCCAAGCGAGGAGGGCGCCCTTGCCGTCTTCCGGGTCCGACTTCGCCCAGCCTATGCTGAGGCCGCCCACCGAAATGTCGCCCGCTTCGGGGGCACCCTTGGAGAACCGGCCACCCATTTGGAGGTATGGAATGTACACAAGACCGGTGCCCGGGTTGAAAGACATACTCTGCCAGCTGTGCGCGCCGAGGGAACTCGGCCATATTGAGGTTTGCCCGGCCTGGTAGCGCATGTTCGCTGCCTCTACCGGCCTGCCCGTCGTGATATCGATTCGCGTCGCCCAGTTGACTTTGCCGATCTTTTCCGCGGACACAAGTTTCCCGGTCCGTCGGTCGATCACATAGAAGAAACCGTTCTTCGGTGCCTGCATGAGCACGTGGCGAGGCTTGCCGTTAATCCTGAGCGTGGCCAGCGTCATCGGCTGCGTGGAATCGTAGTCCCAGGCATCGCTCGGATTGATCTGGTAGTGCCATACGTATTTTCCCGAGTCCGCGTCGAGTGCGACGATTGAAGCGGTGTATAAATTATCACCGCCGCCCGGGCTTCGGACTGCAGGATCGTAGGGGCCACCGTTACCGGTGCCGAGGTAAATCCTATTGAGTGCAGCATCGAAGGTGATGCTGTCCCAGACCGCGCCGCCCGTGCCGGTTTTCCAATACTCGCCGCTCCACGTCGCCGCAGCACGTTCCATCGCAGGGTCGCCGGCATTCTCCTCCGGCGATCCAGGGGCGGTGTAGAAACGCCACACCTGATGGCCCGTTGCGGCGTCGTATGCCGTGACATAACCTCGCGCCCCAAAATCTGCACCCGCATTGCCGATGATTACTTTATCTTTGTACGTACGCGGGGCACCCGTGATGGACTGCCTCGATTGAGGACTTGTGGTTTCCACGCTCCAAAGCAAGCCGCCTGCCTTCGCATCGAGCGCGAAGAGTCGGCCATCTAAGGCCGCTGCAAAGACTCTTCCATTGGCGTATGCGGCACCCCGGTTGGCCCCGAAGCTGAAGTGCATTTTCTGCGGATTGTGCTGCCACGTCTGCGGGTCGAATTTCCAAAGGAGCTTGCCAGTAATCGCGTCCACCGCATAGACGCCTGCGTAGCTGCCGGTGAAGTAGAGCACGCCGTTGATGGCGAGCGGCGTCGCCTCCAAGGTCACTTCCCCCGGAAGTTCCAGGGACCATTCGAGTCCAAGTCTTGCCACGTTGGAGGTCTTGATCTGGTCAAGTCGGCTAAAGCTCGTTTCATTGGCATCACCCGCATGATTGGGCCAATCGGCGGCGGTGCCGACAACTTCGCTCGCCCCAGCCCATGATGCTTGAAGGATCGCCCAGCCCAGAACAGCAGCAGCGATAGCCGGTCGCGAACCTCTTCTTATCATCGCCACTATGTCCAGGTTAAATCGTAATTTCGGAACGGCGTGCTGCGCAAGCGTTTGCCAGTCGCCTGGAAAATGGCGTTGCCGATCGCGGGTCCCACCGGACCGACTGGTGCTTCGCCAATGATGGCGAAGCGCTCGTGACCGGAGAGCGCATCGAAATGAACGTTGATCTGCGGCAGGCGATCACCGAGCCGGAGCATCGGGTACCGATCGAAATTGCGCTCGACCATCGCGCCGTCTTTGATCGTCATTTGCTCGTTCAATGTCATGTTCATGCCGAAGATCGCGCTACCTTCGATCTGCGCGCGCACGGCATCGCGATTGGCCACGCTGCCGCAATCAAAAGCGATATCGAGTTGCTCGACGGTGAGCTCACCACTCGGACTCACCTTCACACGAGCCACCGCACAGACCACTGTTCCGGCACTGTGCATGGCTGCTTGAGGCCAGCAGGTAATCGCGATGCCTCTTCCCTCCCCCTTGGGCAGCGCCTGCCCCCAGCCAGATTTTTCCGCGGCGACTCGCAGGCAGTCCGCCCAGGGCTTGTCCCATTGAGAGACGAGCTTCAATCGGTACTCGAGCGGATCGATGCCGGCGGCGACTGCACATTCATCGATGAACGTTTCCACCAAATAGGCGTGGGAGTTAAAGCAAGGACCCCGGTACGCACCGTTGAGCACATGAACCGGTAGCGCGGTCGAGGAGAAGTGAATGTTGGGAATGATGCCGCTCGTGAAGTAGGGCATGTCGTCATAGCCGAACGTCAGCTGAAACAATGGCCGACTGCCGACGAAGCTGGTTCTCGAGGTCACGGCCAGGGGGTAGCCATCATCGCCGAGGACTGCTTTGAAGCGGGTGACGATTGGGGTTCGATAACGGCCTTGTTGAAAACATTCCTCCCGCGACCAAATCGTCTTGACCGGAACGCCGGGAAACTCTTTGGCGACCGCGACTGCCATTCGCACATCATCGGCCTGCGTCCTGCGGCCAAACCCACCACCGACATAGGTCTGATGGAGCTTGACCTTCTCGGGCGGTACGCCAGTTTCGTCGATGGCTACCCAATACGCCTGAATCACATCTTGAGTCGGGCACCACACCTCGACACTGTCCGCAGTCACGAGAGCGGTGCCGTTCAAGGGTTCCATCATCGCGTTCTCGCCATAGGGCGTGGAATAGTCACCCTCGACGATCTTGGCGCCCGTGACGGCTGCAGCATCCCCGGCCTTGCGCAATACTCTGCCGCTAGCATCATCGTGCAACGCGCGAGCCGCCTCATAAATCTGATGGTCGCTCGTCCATTGTCCCCCTGGGCCGCTATCCCATTCGACGGGGAGTACATCGAGCGCCAGCTTTGCCTGCCAATAGTGATCCGCAATGACAGCGACTGCGCTCTGGACCCGGTTATCAATCGGTCCCCAGCTCGCCTTGCTCGGTACCGGGGATCCTTTGGTCTTCGCAGGATCAAGAGTGACCACCGCGAGCACGCCGGGCATACCGAGCACTGCCTCAGGCTGATGGCTCTTGAGCTTTCCACCCTGCACCGGCGCTTGCTTCAAGGCTGCGTGGACCATATTCGGCACCTTCACATCGATGCCGTATATGGTCTTTCCCGTGACGACCTGGGGAAGGTTCAGCTTGGCCGGCGATGCCTTGCCGACGAAGGTCCACTCGCTTCGCGGCTTCAATGCGGGCTCTGCCGGTAAGGTTACCTTCGCAGCCGCCGCGGCTACCTCGCCGTAACGCAAGCGCCGCCCACTGGGCTTATGGGTGAGCACGCTATTTTTCGCTTCGATCTCAGAAACTGAAACATTCCATTGAGCCGCTGCCGCTGCCTTGAGCCGCTCCCGCGCGCTCGCTCCAAGCTGCAGGGCATGCTGCATCCTCACCTTGTCGGTGCTGTGGCCCCCAAAGAAGGGCTGAAAGCCAACGCTGTAGACACCCTTCTCGAGGTAATCGCGTTGGATGGAACAGAACTCCACCTTCACTCGCGACCAGTCGCAGGCGAGCTCCTCGGTCACGTTCATGGCGACCTGTGTCATCGAGCCGTTGCCAATTTCGGGAGTCGGGCCACGAATGATGACCGTGTCGTCCTGAGCGATTTCTATCCAGGCGGAGAGTTCGCTGCCCGCGACTCTGTCAGCCCCGGAAGTCGCAGGATCGGTCGGAGTTGCTCCAGTCTCGGCAGATACCAAGCCGAGCGCCAAGCCGCCTGCGGCCAGGGAGACGGAGACGATGAATTGACGACGATTAAGAGCTGCGCAACTCAATTCAGATCCCAATTGCTGCATTGCAGATTCGGCAGGTTCCACTGAGATCACTCCCACTGATGTGGCCCCACGTTTAGCGATCATGACCAGTGTCGGTATTGAGCCTTACCGAACGAGCGCGAAAATACTCTATGGCGTAATTGTCGCGTTCGCTGTGCTGACTCTGATATATTCGCACTAATGGGCATGAGTGTCCATTAGCAATCGGTCGTGCCCAAGGATGTACAAAGTGGAATTAACGGGATAAGTACTTATGAAACTCTGCCTGGATTCCTTGACGGTCACCGATACTGAGCCGGCGGAGCTAATCCGCAGCGCCAAGAGCGCAGGCTTCGATCTAGTGAGCCTCTGGGTGCAGCCTCCGCCTATCTTTCCCTTGTCGCTGGTCACTCAGGCCAACGCGAAAGCGTGTGCGGCTGCGCTGGCGGAGACGGGCATTCGCGTGGGCCCGCTGGAAGTGTTTGTTTTGAGCTCGGCTGAGGCTGTCAGGTCCTATCGCCCGGCATTGGAGTTGGGCGCGCAACTGGGCGCAAAGACTGCCTCGGCAATCAATGTTCACAACACAGATCCGGTCCAGGTGAGCGAACTGCTCGCGCAGTTGGCTGAGCTCGCGGGCGAATATGGTCTCGGTGTCACTCTGGAGCCGCTCGCCATGTTTGAGACCTCGACGCTCGCACAAGCGCGCGAGATCATACGCGCCGCCCGCGTCGACGCCGGTATTGTCTTGGATGCTTTTCACCTCGTGCGCAAAGGCGGCACGGCTGCCGATGTGCGCGCGATGGAGCCGGGGCTCATTCGCCATGTCCAACTCTGCGACGGCGTGGCATCGGCATCGACAGACGAGATGCACTACGAGGCCTCCTATGAGCGCCTCTATCCCGGTGACGGTGTCTTTCCGTTGGTTGAATTGCTGAGCGGGGCGCCGACCGACGTCTCGTGGGGTATCGAAGCTCCGAGCCGCCGTCGCGCCGAAAGCGGCATGTCTGCCAAGATGCAGGCGCAAGAGGCCATGGCGGCCATGCGCCGCGTGATCGACAAGATCCCGGCAGCGAGGAAGAGCCTGGATCGTTAGTCACGTCCCAATGGCAGCCTCCGGCGTCGGACGGCTACCTCGTTCGTCAAGCAGAAGACTGATGCCTCCGCCTGCGAGAACGAGCACCGTCATTCCCAGTAGGGCGGGTGCATAACTGCCCGTGGTTTCCTGCACTTTGGCGATGGCGAACGGTGCAAGTGATGCGAGCGGAATGAAGAGAAAGCTCAATCCGTACGCCCGCCCAAAAGCACTCGAGCCGAACTCCACTGCCATCGCCGCGGCGACCAGGGTGTGCAATCCTCCGGCGAAGCCGACGAGCACGCACCCAATGGTGATCGAGGGCACTCCCGTGGGGAAGGCAAGAACAATGGCACCGGCGGCGGTTATGGCCGCGAGACCGGCGAACGGTAGCCGATTGCCGAAACGATCGGAGATCGGTCCAAGAACCAAACCAGCGACAAGGTGTGACAGACTGAATACCGATATCAGCATGCCGGCGAACTGTGCGCTTAAACCGTGATTGGCAGCGTAGGGGGCGATATTCTGTGCGCAGCCGCCGTAGAGCGCCATCAAGGGCACGTAGCCCGCGATGATGAACCAAAAGTTCTTGCGGGAGGCAATCTGACGCCAGGAGATTGGCGCGCCGGTGCGCGGATGATCGTGATGAGATTCGGGGCGATCAGCAGCGAGGTACTGCAGACCCTCCCGTTCGGTCGGCCGATTGCGGAGGATAATGACCACCAGAGGCATGACCAACAGGGCAAGCACCAGCCCTCCGACGCGCCAGATCACCCGCCAGCCAATGTTAGGCAAGATCGCGGCAATGAGCGGCGGCAGCACCACCCCCGCCATGCCGACGCCAAAAGAACTCAGGCCGAGCGCGAGGCCCCGATGGCGTACGAACCAGCGCGAGATAACCGTATTCGCCGTGACGCCGGTCGAGAGACATAGCGGCAATGGCGCGAGAAACGCGTACAGCGCGACAACCTGCCAGCTCGCCGTCGTCGCGCTAATCGCCAAATAGAAGACGGCCATGCCCAGGAGACCCGCTGCGAATAGTTTGCGGGGGTCATACTTGTCCGCCAGTGCGCCCACAATGGGCGCGAGCAATGCCGCGCCGAGAACCATTGCCGCCACTGAGAGCTGAAAACGGCTGACGGGGGCGTGCATCTCCACCGACCAGCTGCGCAGAAAAAGCGAGAAGGAATTGTAGGTCAGTCCGTTGGCAGCGACCTGCGAGAGAATGCAGACGGTAACGATGTTCCAGCCGTAATACCAACCGCGGACTTGGGGCACTCTGACGGCTAGTGTCATTCGATCTCCCCCTGAAGACATAAGGCAAACTTTGACATTTGTGTCGCGAGTGTACACGTTTGTACATTAATTTCGTACTTGGTCTTGACTGCCGTGTCTATTACAACTTAACCTCTGTTAAGTACAGACGACCGACCATCCCCATTGTTTGGCCGTCGGTATTTGGGGAACGCTGGCGCAATGCAATAATCAGGGGGATCAAATGAAGAGTCGCCGCTATTCGATATGGTGCTACTCCGCGATGGTCGGACTCGGATTCTCTTTCGCGGCCACCGCGCAGCAGGCCGCCCCATCCGAGGATTTGGGGGAAATCGTCGTCACCGCGCAGCGCCGGTCTGAGAGGCTGGTGGACGTGCCGATCAGCGTAACGAACCTGACTGCCGAGCAGCTGACGGACGCGAACATCGTGGACTTGGTCGGCATCGCGAAACTCACGCCGGCGGTTCGGTTCGATAATCAGGGTCCTTTTGTGCAGGGCACGATTCGTGGTGTCGGCACATCGGTTGTCACAACCGGGTCGGGGGCGAACGTTGGTATCTACATCGATGGTTTCTTCGTGCCCAATGCGGAGGCGGCCGACCAGCAGTTGCTCAATATCGATAACATTCAGGTGTTGAAGGGCCCGCAGGGGACTCTCTTCGGCCGCAACACCACGGGTGGTGCGATCCTGGTGAATACGCTGAAGCCGAGCCAGCAAACCAGCGGCATCGCGGATGTGTCCTATGGCAGCTACAACTCCCAGCTCTACAAGGCCTACTTCACCACTGGAATAACGGATCGTGTCGCCTGGGACGTGGCGGCCGTCGATCAGAGGGGCAACGGCTACTTCACGAACATCGCGACCAATAACGAGGACGAAGGGGCTTACGACGACTGGACGGTTCGTACCGGTCTTAAATTTGACCTCTCGGACACCATTTCGGTCCTATTACGATATGAACATCAGTACGAAAACGATCCGACCGCGATGGAAGCCAGTACCTACGTCCTCAACGGCCAGCCGATCACTCTCCAGGCCGTCATTCCTGGCGCGATCGTCGCGACAAGGCCGGGGGATGTGTCCAATAGCTGCGTACCACGCTGCGTGGGGTTCGTGTCGAACAACGATATCGGGCAGCTGACGACGACTGCCGATCTCGGCTTTGGAACATTGACCTCCTATTCCCAATACCGCTATGAGTCGGGCACTTTTTGGGAATCCGGCATCATCGGATCGCTGCCGCTCTTAGGCGTCGAGGTGCCTGTGAGGGACCACACCGTCAGCCAGGAGTTCCTATTGACCTCAAAGCCGGGAACCCGACTACAGTGGACTACGGGCTTGTATTACTTCGATTACACCGATCTGTTTAGGGCCAACATTTCGCCCGGCGGTGTTCCGTATTTTCACATTGCCGGCTCCAGCACGGATACCGTTAGCTATGCAGGGTATGCGGATGCCACCTATCAGTTGGCGGAGAAGTTTTTCCTGACCGCCGGCCTCCGCTACACGCATGACGAGGTGAAGGACCCCTATTACCTTATTCCTGGCACCTACACTCCCGTCTACGCCCCCACTCTCACCGGAAGCAAGACCACGCCGCGCGCGGTACTGCGCTATGCGCCGGACGAGAACTCCAGCATCTATGCTTCTTACTCGCAAGGCTACAAGGGCGGCATCTACAATCTGGGCGGCAATTCGCTTACACCGGTCAAGCCAGAAACGATCAGGGCGTATGAAGTCGGCTACAAGTATGCGAAGCAAGCATTGGCGTTCGACGTCGCCTCCTATTATTACAATTACAAGGACCTGCAGGTGACAAGCTACGGCGTTGGCGCCGGCAACATTCCGATTGCCGAGGTTTCGAACGCGGCGAATTCGCGGATCTACGGCTTCGAGGGTGACGTGCGCTACGAACTCTTTCGTGGGTTCGAGGTCAACGCGAGCGCCGCGTATCTGAATGCGATCTACACCAGTTTCCCGAACGCGCCCGGTAACGCGCCCTGCTTCAGCTCGCCGGTGACTTGCGGAGCCAATTATGGGATGGCTCCTCCAGTCATCATCAATGCGAGTGGTTTCGAGATGCAGCGTGCACCGAAATTCACCTCCTCGGTCGGAGCCCGCTACACCATGGGTGTCGCCGGCGGCCACTTGGCCTTTTCAGGTAACCTCTATTACACATCGCAGTTCTATGAGGATCTCGGGGACCAGATCATACAACCCGCCTATGCCACACTGGCGCTCCGTGCGGAATGGACCGACCCTTCGGATCGCTTCACGGTTGCGGTATATGGCGATAACGTGACGGACAGGAGATATTTCTTTTCTGGGCAGACTTCATCGACTTCCTACCCCGTCGTTTGGGGCCCGCCAGCGATGGTCTTCGGCGAGATCAAATACAAGTTCCACTGAGTCGCGGCTGCATGGCTATCTGACGGTTATGGCGGAGCGCCGGCAGCCAAGGTGCGAACGTTTCAACCCGCTCCATCGAGGGGCGGTTCGGCTCGCAATGTGGTCACCTCGGTTGCCTCGGCCCCGAGCCGCTTGGCCACGAGTTCTCGCAATGCATTGGACTTGATTTTGGCGCTACCGGTGAGCGCAAGTTCATCCTCGCGCACAAAAAGTATGCGGCGAGGCACCTTGTAGCTTGCCAGCCGCGTTTTCAGAAACTCGCGGATCGCCGATTCTTCGGGCGAGCTGCCCTCGCGCGGGACGATGCACACAACCACCATTTCGCCCAACGTATCGTGCGGGATCCCGACCGTCTGTCCAATCTTGACGCCCGGACAGGCGGCGAGCACGCCATCGATTTCGGCCGGCGAGACATTGGCGCCGCCGGTCTTGATGATGTCGGTCAGTCGGCCTTCCCAATGCAATCTGCCTTTTGCGTCAATGTGGCCGCTGTCGCCCGTGCGAAAGTACCCCTCTTCATCCAAGGTTTCTTCGGGCGGCACACCGATATAACCGATCATGAGGGTGGGGCCCCTCACTGCGATCTCACCACGCTCGCCGCGTGGCACTAAAATGCCAGTCTCGGGATCGACGATTTTTATCGTATTGCCCGGAAGCGGTTCGCCGCTGCTCCCGGCGGCGACTTCAGGAGGAGTATTGGCCGGGAACGCGCTGCTGATGGTGAAGGTTTCGGTGTTGCCGTAGCACCGTGGTTCGGTCCACCGTGACGCTGAAAAAGTGGGATGCCGAAACGCCGGTTTGCTCGGGTCAACGTAGCGCAGGCTGCTGAGATCGGCGGTGCTCCAGTTGGCGGCTGCCTCGAGCTGCGCCCATTGGTGGGGCCACGCGAGCGGAAGCGTCACGCGCTCCGCTTGCATCAAATCAAGGGCTTCAACAGGATCGAAAATCTGCTGCAGCACAAGGGCTCCGCCCGCCGCGAGAGTCGCGCCGAGAGCATCACCAAAGTTGCCAGACCATATGAAGCCATTCGCCGTCCAGCAGCGGATATCATCCCCGAGGCCGAGAATGCGCCGCCATCGCCAGCATTGTATGGCCACCCCCCGGTGGGAGCTCAGGATGCCCTTGGGGCGATTGGTCGAGCCTGAGGAAAGAAACAGAGCTCCTGCGTCCGCGGGAGTTACGGTGGCGGCCGTTGCCTCGACAAGCGAAGGTGACGTCGTTTTGCCGTGGGCGAGGAAGTTCGCCCAGCCTTCAAGCACACCGCCTTGCGGACGCTCGCCAACCACTGCCACTCGTCGCAAAAACGGAAACTTTACCGAGGCAAGTCGACCGGGTTTCGCGGTTCGAATGGCCGGCTCGAGTGCACAGAGCATGTCGACGAAGTCCTTTCTTGCGACATGGCGCTCAAGCAGCAATACCCCAACGCAGGAAGTCTGCAACAGGTATTCCAGCTCCAGCGGCGTCGAGAACGTGCTGAGCGCGACAGCTACGCCGCCGGCAAGTCCTATACCGAAGAAGGCAGAGATCCACTCCGGCCGATTGGTCATCAAGACGCCGACCCGGTTGTCTTTTCCGACACCGCAGGAGAGCAACGCGCGTGCCACGTCGACCGCCTGTTCCCATAGCATGGCGTAGGTCCAGCGAATGGCGCCTGCCGGCGTGTGAAGCACCAGCGCCTCCCGGTCGGCGAAACGTATCGTCACTTCGCGCAAAAAGCCCGGCAAAGTCAGTGTGCCAAGGCCAACCTCCTCACTGAGTGGAATGCCTTTTACAGTCGAGATCTCGTCAGCGATCTGAGGTTTGTTCAGTTCGTTCATTGTGTCCCAGGCTCGGAATGGACCGAGCAGAGAGTTCAAAGCGGCACTTGCACCTCGGCCGCGCCATCCACGAGCACGGTCCCTAGCTGGTTCGTCATTTGCACGTTGATCGATACCAGTGGCATCCCCCACACGGAGTCCGCCTGCTTTCCGGTGACTTCACCATCGACATAGGTGACATCGCCCTCAAAGGACGGCGAGCGGTACGACATCTTCGAATGGCGGACCATGCCATCGTGGCCAGCCCAGTAGGCGAGATAATCGGTCGCCCACGCGCCCATTGTCGCGCCATAGCCATAGCCACGCGGAATGCCGATCTCGCCACCTTTGGCGCCATCGACATGACCGGCCGATGGTCCTTTGTAAAGTCCGTCGCGGTAACGCGGGTCGATTTTCGCTCCCTCATCATCGATGGTAAAGCCCTTCACCCAGCCGGCGTCCTGATTGATCCATGGATCCTTCATGCCTGGCACGCCGACCCAGCGGTAGGAGCCCCACACGTTTTCAAGGAATGCCCGGTACTCGGTGGTAAATGATGCAATCGAATGGGGTCCAATAGCCCGGCGGGGGAGCTTGTCGCCCGCTTTGAGTTCGTCAAAATGCGGGGAGAGTCCGGCCCTGTTGGACATGATCCAGTCGTGTCGGGTCATCTCCACCCTTCGGAGTGCCTCCGGAGTCCATTTCGGTATTGCGCTCTGGTTCTGAAAGAGGCCGCGCTTCTTGGCTTCTTCCGCCAGATAGCGGATTGAGGTCGCCCTTACCTTGGCTACCAGCGCGCCGTTCTGATTCCTGTGTATCGTATCGCCGCGTGCGAACATGGTTGGGCCGGCAAACTTCGTGTCGGTGACCTTGTAATCGTGGAAGCGTCGCTCCTGAAACAGCTGATCGCCAGGTCGGATCGGTTGTCCGTAGTGCCACCATTCCTCGCCACCGAAGATCAGGTGCGAGCCCGGGATACGACCGACACAGGCGGGCTGGACGCCGTGCCCGATGTCCAGAGCGATCGCCATGGACTGGGGGGCGATGATGCCGCCGAACTTCGTATTCCGAGCGAACTCCTCATCCCAATGGATCGGATTAGGATAATCCAAGGCCATGACCCAGCGGCGAATGTCGCTCGGCCGGCACGGCTCCCACAATTGCCCTCCGCCACAGCGCTGTCCCACGCGGTGATCAACGTCCCTGAGGTCAAGCTGCGTGAGGCTCTTTTCGGCGGTATGGTTTGACATTCTCATCTGATCTCCGTGCTTGATTTGAGCGGTTGCCCACGATCAGTTCAAGTAACGTCCACCGTTGACACTGAGCGTGTGGCCCGTGATATAGCCCGCAGCCTCTGAGGCCAAGAATGCAACCGCCGCCGCAACATCTTCCGGTCTACCGGGCTTTTTCATCGGCGTCGTTTGGGCGAAGGCCTCGATGTTGACCGGCGATGCACGCAGCCCTTCTGTATTGACGAACCCCGGGGGCACGTTGTTCGCGGTAATGCCCCTGGTGGCGTACTCGATGGCTAGCGCCTTGGTGAAGCCAATCACACCCGCCTTCGATGCTGCGTAATGAGTTTGCGCAGAGGAACCCGTTTGCGCAGAAGAAGAGGATATATTGATGATCCGCCCCCAGCCGGCCGCCAGCATGTCAGGGATGATCGCCTTCGTGCAGAGGAATGGGCCCTTCAGATTGATTGCCATCAGGCCATCCCATACCTCCTCGGTGATGGTCTCGAAGGGAGCGAAAGGCGACAGGGCAGCATTGTTCACCAATATTGTGACCGGCCCGAGCTCAGCGCGTGTGCGTGCGGTTGCCGCGGCGACATCGGAAGCGGATGCTGTATTGACTGCACAGGCAATCGCGCGGCCGGAGGAGTTTCTGATCAACTCGGCGGTTTCCTCCGCACCCTCAGGGTTCAGATCCCAGACGGAAACTGCGGCGCCATCGTTCGCGAGCTGCAGTGCGATTGCGCGACCCAGGCCGCGTGCGCCTCCCGTTACAACTGCCGTCCTACCGTTCAGAGACATGTTCACCCCGCTAAAGCTCGCCCGGAAGAAGATCGTCGGGCCGGTGGAATGATAGACACACGTGTACATTAGTGCTAGTGTGGTCCAATGGCAAGTTCCGCGTATGAAGGGAATCGCTGATGTCCGAAATTACTCTGCGTGTCAACGGCAAGCACCATCGCGTCGATGTGGATCCAAGCACGCCTTTGTTGTGGGTGCTCCGCGATCACCTTGGATTGACTGGTACGAAGTACGGGTGTGGCATCGCTCAGTGCGGCGCATGTACCGTGCACTTGAATGGGCGGGCCATTCGCTCATGCGGGGTGCCGATTCAAGCTCTCCAGGGTGCGGATGTCACGACGATCGAGGGCCTATCGGAGAGCGGGGACCACGTCCTACAACGGCTCTGGGTGGAATTGAATGTCCCCCAATGTGGCTATTGCCAAGCGGGCATGCTCATGGCCGCAGCCGCGATGCTCAAAGAGATAAAGAGGCCCTCAGATAGTGATATCGACGCCCGTATCTCCAATATCTGTCGTTGCGGCACCTATCCGCGAATTCGCGCCGCGATACACCGCGCAACAGGCGGCGTGAATACGGTATAGAAGGCTTGAGTTGAATCGTGTCTGTCGGCGTCGGCAGGCACGCATGATCGATACGAAATCGCTTATTGTGGGAGTCGACTCATGAGTACAAAACCTATCGCCGTCGTGACCGGCGCAAGCCGCGGCGCCGGCCGCGGAATTGCAATTGCCCTTGGCAGCCATGGCTGTACGGTATATGTGACCGGTCGGTCGGAAAAAACCGGCGACGCATCCTTCCCTGGGACAATCTACGAAACGGCTGACGCTGTCACAGCGGCTGGAGGTGAAGGGGTTGCTGTTCGCGTCGATCACGCCGATGACGCGCAGGTGAAAAGTCTCTTCGATCGGGTCGAACGCGAGCAGGGCCGGCTCGATATTCTGGTTAACAATGCGTTTGCGACACACGATCAACTCACGGCTCCCGGCAATTTTTGGGAAAAGCCACTTGCGGTCGCCGATACGTTGAATGTCGGAATACGCAGCAGCTATGTGGCGAGCTATTACGCCGCGCCGATGATGGTCAAACAGCGCCGCGGTCTCGTCATCTTCACTTCTTCGTCGGGCTCCGTTCATTATGTGATGGGCCCGGCCTATGGCGCGCACAAGGCAGCCATGGACAAGTTCGCCGCCGACATGGCAGTCGACTTCAAGGACTATAACGTAGCTGCTCTTTCCATTTGGATGGGGCCGCTGTTGAGTGAACGAGTAAAGGCACTTATTGCGGCAGACCCCGCAAAGTTTGGTCATCTCACACTGGAGACGACGGAGTTCACCGGCCACATCATTTGGGCGCTTTACAGCGACCCAAAGGTCATGGAGATGAGCGGTCAGACGGTAATCGGCGCGGAAGTGGCGCTTAAATACGGCATCAAGGACGCCGGTGGTCAGCAGCCGCCCTCTTGCCGCGACACATTCGAAGTGGCACCCCGGGTTCAGTATCCGCGCGTCATCCGTGGATAGAGGAGGGACGAGTATGACTCAAACCGAGGTCAGACACCCTGGCGTGGGGGCGCATGATGTTGAGAAGACGCAGCGACGCGAGGAGCACGTGTTAGGGAAGCCTCCGCGTATCGCTCCGCTCGACGTGGATGCAATTGCCGACGCCGCCGTAGAGAGCACCAGACGGATACGTCAAGCAGCAGGAAGCACCACTCCGGTTTCCGCAGCAACGATTCCGGAGCTGGTCTCGACGCTGATGCGTCACCCGGATCTCTTTCAGCGCGTGGCAGATCTTTCGATTCAACTGCAGGGGAGGGGAGTGCTAGCGCCACGAGATCGCCAGCTCGCGATTTTGCGGACCACTTGGCTTTGCCAAGCGCCCTACGCCTGGGGCGAGCACGTAGTGCATAGCAAGAGGATTGGTCTTACTAGTGAGGAAATTGAGCGCGTCACCGAAGGCTCATCTGCATCAGCCTGGAGTGAACACGAACGAGCCATTCTCCTCGCGGTCGAGGAGTTATATCAGGACGCCATGATCTCCGATCCCGTATGGGGGGTCTTGTCGAGGCAGCTGGATGAGAAGCAGCTGTTCGAACTGCTTGTTCTGGTCGGACAATTTACGACCGTTGCCTATTTTCAGAATGCTCTGAGATTGCGAGTGGCTCCCGGCAATATCGGCTTGCGCGCGCGCTGATCCCTGGGGCTGCATATCGGCTGACACAATGCTACAAGGAACGCATGCCAAGTAACAGGTCTCGCAACGAGGGCAACACCGAGAGTTCGGCTGAGATTAGTGCGCGCGAGGCGTCCATCACAGGGAAGCCGCCCCGCCTGCTACCTCTCGACCCCAGCGAATTTGGCCAGGAGGCATCCGAGATTGTTGCGGCTCTGCGCCGGACCCTCTCATCAGCTGCGACGGACGAGGTGCCGGAGCTGATCGCGACCTTGTTGCGACATCCAGCTCTCTTTCGCCGCTTTATCGAGTTAGCGCTGCAACTTCTCGGGGGGGCGCTTCCGGCACGCGACCGTGAACTCGCGATCCTGCGCACAACCTGGCTGTGCAAGACACCTTACGAGTGGGGCGAACACGTGGCGATCGGAAAACGGGTCGCGGGTCTGACGGAAGAGGAAATCAAGCGCATCAGAGAGGGATCCGCCTCTGCCGGGTGGAATACACACGATCGTGCAATTATCCGAGCGGTGGAGGAATTGCACGAGGACGCGATGATTTCCGACTCGACGTGGGCCGTTCTGACGCACACGTTGGACGACAGGCAACTGATCGAGCTGCCGATCCTGATCGGACAATTTCACGGGGTGTCCTACCTGGAGAATGCGCTTCGAGTGAGGCTGATACCCGGCAACGCCGGCCTATCGGCGAATTGAAGAGAAGGCTTGGGTTGATTGCCAATTCCGAGGCTCGCGCCGAGCGTAGAAGTATTTCTCCGCGGGGGCGTTTAGCACGACGTTTCCAAAGTGAACTTCAAAGAGGATTCGAAAATGAACACCGAACTTCGCCTGGAGCAGCTGGAGCGGACCGTACAGTACCTGAGGGATCGTACGGCGATCCTGGACTGCGTTGTCCGAAATGCCAGGGGCTGCGATCGTCACGACTCCGAAGTGCTCACAAGCTCTTATCACCACGACGGGGTGGACGAACACGGGTTTGCTATTAACCCCGGTCCCAAGTATTCGGAATATGCCAACACAGTGCACAAGGCCGGCTCTCAACAGAACCTGCACCATATTACAATGCAAAACTGTGAGATCGACGGGGACGTTGCGCATTGCGAAAGCTATGTGATCGGCTTATTTCTAGCCACTGACGGGAAGACCGGCCGGCTCATCAGCGGCCGCTATGTCGATCGGCTCGAGCGCCGCGATGGCGAATGGAGAATCGCATTAAGACGATCGACGGTCGACGTGATGTTGACTGGCGACGCCTCGATGCTCAGCGCGCAAGTATTCAAAGAGATGGGGTACCTTAAGGGTATGAGGGATAAGCGCGATGTTTCATACCAGCGTCCATTGACCCTTGACGAGACGCCATGCGAGCGGTGGTGATCGTAATAACGGCTGTGTGATGGTCATGAAGATTGAGTTCTTCTTTGATTGCTCGAGCCCCTGGACTTATTTGGCGTTCGAGCACATCCAGCCGCTAGCGGCCGAATTCGGTGCAGAGATCGTCTGGCGGCCCATCCTCGTGGGCGGTATTTTTAATGCGGTAAACCCCGGGGTCGAATTCCAAAAGCGTCTGGCGACTGAGCCGCCCCGCAAAATGGCCTACTACCTAAAGGATTTGGAAGATTGGGCTCGCGCCACTGACCTTAAGATCATGTTTCCACCGCCTGGCCATCCTGTGAACAGCGTGAAAGCCATGCGGGCCTGCCTGGTACTTCAGGAGCACGGGAAGCTAGTTCCATGGGCAGGGGCTACCTTCCAGGCGTATTTTGGAGCAGGTCTCGACATTTCTTCGGACACCGTGCTCGCAAGGTTATGCGATACAGTGGACATCGATCCGACCTGGCTTCTAACTCGAATAACAGAGCAGCCGGTCAAAGATGCGTTGCGCGCGAACGTAAACGAGGCGATCTCACGAGGAGCTTTCGGTTCCCCGACTATGTTCTTGGACGCTGACGATATGTATTTCGGCGTTGATCGCCTACCAATGCTGAGAAAAGCAATGGAACGTAAGAAACCCGCCAGCGCTGGGCGATCACATTGATTGACGCAAGCCATCGACTTAACATACGTTAAGTAATTATTCTGCGCTCGCAGACGAGGCCGGGTTTCCCGCTGTTGGGCACACCTCAGGCGGGAGTCGAAATAGGATTCAGGGGAGGGATCAATGAAATTCTCACCGAAAGAACTGCTTCTTGCGATCATTTCGCTTTCGGCATTGGTTTTGGGTGGAAAGGCAGCGAATGCTGCCACGTGCGAGAGCTTGACTCGCCTTCATTTGCCGCATGCCAAGATCACGCAGGCGCAGTTCATCACCGGCGGCAGTTTCACGCCTCCGGGATCGCCGATGGAGTTGAAGGATCTGCCGCCCTTCTGCAGGGTTACGCTGAGGTCATCGCCGACCCCCGACTCCCTCATCAACATCGAGGTTTGGATCCCCGTCAAAAAAGCGTGGAACGGCAAGTACCTACAGGCGGGCTGTGGCGGGTTCTGCGGAACGGTTCAGTACCAATATATCCCCCTCGCCCGAGCGATTCGCCGTGGCTATGCGAGCGCGGCTGCCGATGCCGGCAACCAGTTGCCCGGCGACGGGGCCTTCGCGTTGGGGCATCCCGAGAAGATCATCGATTTCAGCTACCGCGGCCTGAAAGAGACGACCGAAAAAGCAAAGGCTATCATTGCGGCGTTCGTCGGCAAGGGGCCGCAGCGCTCGTATTTCAATGGCTGCTCCGGCGGCGGCCGCGAGGCGCTCATCGAGGCGCAACGATTCCCCGATGATTTCGATGGCATCATCGTAGGGGCGCCTGCGAATAATTGGACGCGTATGTTCGCGGGAATGGTCGCTAACGAGCAGGCCCTCCTCAGCGATACCGCAAGCTACATACCCCCTGCGCAAGCTCCCGATTCTCAGCAAGGCGGTGCTTGCCCAATGCGCAAAGCAGGACAGCGGCGCGCCTGGCGATAGCTTCCTCAGCGATCCACTGAACTGCAAATTCGATCCGGTCACGGTCCAGTGCACCACGGGCCAGGATCCCAACACGTGCCTGACGCCTGAGCAGGTAAGAGCCGCGCAAGCCATCTATAGCGGGCCTCACGATCCTCGAACCGGGAAGCAGATTGCTCCCGGATTTCTCCCGGGCAACGAAGACGATCCCGCCAATTGGCCGATCTGGATCACCGGAGCCTCGCGCGAGGCGAATCTATCGGGTAACAATGTGCCGCCGACCTTGCCGTTGTCCACCACGCGAGGAGGACTGCAGGAATTCTACGGCAACAGTTTTTTCGCCTATTTCGTTTTCCAGGACCCGCATTTCGACTTTCACAGCTTCGATATCAGTACCGCCGTCGTCCTCGCGGACAAGGGCGTGGGCAAGGTCATCGATGCGACTGATCCGGATCTTCGGCCATTCAAGCGCCATGGCGGCAAGATCATTCAGTATCACGGTTGGGCCGATGCGGTACTTACGCCGAAAAACAGCGTCAGCTACTACGACGAAGTGAGGGCCGTGCTCGCGGGGAAGGCAACCTCCGATTCCCCAAGCTTCAAGGAGATCCAGGAGTTCTATCGGCTGTTCATGGTGCCCGGAATGGGCCACTGTGCCGGCGGGCCCGGTCCGAACGAGTTCGGGGCCTTCAGAGACCCGCCGGTTGCCGATGCCGATCATGACATCCTGAGGGCCCTCGAGCGTTGGGTCGAGCAAGGCGTTGCGCCCGAGAAGATCGTCGCGACGCACTTTGTCAACGGTAACCCGGCCGGCGGCATCCAATTCCAACGGCCGCTCTGTCCGTTCCCGCAGGCCGCGCACTACGATGGGAAGGGCGATACTGCCGACGCGAACAGCTTCATCTGTCGTGACTGATAGAGACGCAGACGCCGAGCGGAAAGATCCAGCAGTGCGGGATGTGGTATGTTCAGCGTTCACGGCATCACCGCTCAGCCTCAACGGCACGGAGGTCAGGTTTTGAGATCTAAGCGACGAATCCGTCAGGAACCCTCTGTCACCCGCGCACTCCTTCTCGACGCCACCGAGCGACTCATGGTCCTCGAGGGATATGCAGCGGTGACGACACGGCGGGTGGCCAGCAAGGTCGGTCTGACAGGTGCGCTCGTGCACTATTACTATCCGACCACGGATGACCTGCTGCTCGCAGCGTATCGACGCTCAGCCGAGAGATTCGACCAGCGCATTCGGGAGGCTGCCGCATCACATCATCCGCTTCATGCCGTCTGGAACATCCTTACGGACTCGAGCCACATGGCGCTTGGCGTGGAGTTCATGGCACTGGCGAATCATCGCAAAATCGTCCGCATGGAGATTGTCCAGCACGACGAGCGCATTCGTAAATTTCTGGCGGACACATTGGCGGGCTTTTTCGCTGCTGCAGGACTAGATCCGAAGATGTGTCCCCCTTCGTCCGCAGTCATGGTGATCGAGGGAATGTCACGCGCATTTGTCATGGAAGAGGTTCTCGGGATCTCATTCGCACACCCCGAGACGAGAGCTTTCGTGGAGCGATTGCTAGGTCTGGGGGGAAAGACCCGAAAGCCTCGCAAGCAGCTTCGTCAACGCTACAACGCCACACCGAGTTCGCCGGCGTGGGCTTAAGCAAGAGACTCCTGGTGGTCG
>CAWDGY010000013.1:0-4292 GCA_963801865.1 uncultured Gammaproteobacteria bacterium
CCATCGAGCCGGGCTTTGCGCTGCTTGCCGGAGGCCTCCAATCGGAGACTTCCGAATCTTCACGCGCTAGCCCGGATATCTCACACCCCTTTTTGTAGGCTTCCGATTTGCTATCGGAAAGCCGTTTGGGGACCCCTGACTGATGTTTTGGGGAGGGGTTTGGCAGTCAGGTTCGCTGAAAACGAGTTTTGGATTGGATCGTGCACGGTGTGCGGGTGGCGGCGGTCGCGCCAAGGCCTTGCGGGTCGATCGGGCGGCGATGTCGGAAGATTCGGTCAGCTCAGCTGGTGTCAGCGGCGACGAGGGCCCGATGAGCCGTGGCAAAGGCGGCCTTGTGGGGAAATCCTGACGCCATGGCGAGCTTGATACGGCGGACGCTGATGGTGACGAGGGCGCCGATCTTGAAGAGCTTGCGGCGGATGGTGCCGCAAGTAGCATTGGCCAGGTCGGTCGGCTGCAAGGCGATGCGGCGCAGGCTATCGACCAGAACGTAAGCCATCGAGGCAAACCACAGCCGGAGTTGGTTGGCCATCATGGTTCCGGTGGAGGTGCGGTCGGCGAACAGGTCCATCTGGCACTCTTTGATGCGGTTCTCCATCTCGCCGCGTGCGCAGTAGACGTCTTCGTAGAGACGGCGGCCGTCCCCGTCGGCAGCGGTCAACGAGGTGACGATGAAGCGCGGATTTGCTTCGCCCTGCGTCCACTCCGCCTTGCCGATGACGCGCCGTTTGCAGCTCCAGCTCTTGCGGGTCGACCAGATGAGTTCCTTGAAGCGGCGCGCCGGCCGGCCGGTCGTGCGGCTCTCCTCCCGGGCCTCGACCAGCTCGGCCCCGATCGCGCGGTTGAGCCGCACGTTCTTCGCCAGTCCAAAGATAAAGTCGATGCCGTTGGCTTCGCACCAGGTCATGAGCGCGTCGCGCGCAAAGCCTGAGTTGGCGCGCAGAATGATGCGTGTCGTCGGCCAGCAGGCGCGGATCTGCGCCACGATGCGGGCAATCTCCTCCACGGCGCCTGCCGAGCCGTCGATGTTCGCGGGCCGCAGCTTGGCGGCCAGCAAGTGACGGCCGCAGAAGATGTACAGCGGCAGATAGCAGTAGCAATCGTAGTAGCCGTGGAAGAACCGCCCCTCCTGATGCCCATGCAGCGGGTCATCGGTGGCATCGAGATCGAGGATGATCTCCTTGGGCGGGGTCTTGTGCCCCTCCAGGAATAGGGTGACGAACAACCCCTCAATAGCGACCGCGTCGTGGGCGATCTTGTGATAGCGCGTCGCCGTCCCCCGGCTCAGCTCGAGACGATTGAGCGTCGATTTGCCTGCCACCGGCGCGCAGTCTTGGCGCCGTGCCGCGAGCTTGCCGGCAAGCACCGCCATGACCGGATCATGGCGCAGATCGTCGTGATCGTTGATGTCCTCGTAGCCCAGCGCAATCCCGAACACCCGCTGCCCAACCAGCGTCGGAACAAGATGCTCGACCAGCTTTGCTCTCCGGCGGTCGATGAAGCAATGCGCAAAGCGCTCCACGAGCCGGATCGCACGATCCGTCGCCCCCAACAGCACCGCTCCGGCATCCGACGTGATCGCTCCGCCGTCGAACCCCGCCACCACGGTGCGGCCTTTTACGGGTGCAAACTCGAAAAGCTCTGCGCTACAGTCTGTCGGCATCGGGGCGCTCCTCGAATCAACGCGAAGTCGTTCTCGCAAAACAACTTTCGCTGATTCGGCGTCCCGATGCGCCTCCTATGTGTGAGATATTCGGGCTAGCGATCCTGGGTTTGGACGTGGGAAACATGATGCGGCTTCTTCGGTGTCGCCACGTAACCATAGGCCGCGCCGGCATTGCCGGCCGTGCCCTGCTGCGCCGCATAGCCCGGGAACCGACCCGGGTGGTAGGCCGGATTGACGCCGTCCATGCTGCCGGGCATCACCGAGCCACCCATGTCGTTTTCGCCGGAATCGTTCGCCAGCGCCGCAGAGGCAGTGCCCACCGATGAGGGCCGCCGCGAGAACGAGCTTGGTCATGGTCATATTGAAATCTCCATCTGTCGTTTCTTTGCGCCCCCGTTCGCGGCTCTGAAGTATCGCGGGCCCGACATATCGCAATGCACAATTTTTTGATCTTGGAGAATCGAGGCTGCAAAGAAATTTCACGCAGCAGCCGTGTCGCTACGAAAGTTATTTAAAATCAATAATTGATCAGGAATGACTCAGCCGGCTCAAGCCCCTGTGAGAGGACTTGAACCGGGCAATGATCCATGGGCTTGGATTCACTTTATTGTGCAGCGCACCCATACTTGATGGGCGCCCTTCGCATCGAAACCTTGACCCAACTTCCGCACTTTCGAGGTTTGGACGGCGCGAAAAGCCCATAAATGCTGGGCTTTTGGAGAGAGCGCTGCATTGTGGTGCTAAATCATACGACTTCGATCCAAGTATGACTTGACCGAATCGCGTATTTCGTGGTGCCTTGTTCAGATGGTCGGCAAGGTGCCGCAAAATGTTCGTCCGGGTCAAGAAGATTGGGAACTACGAGTACCTCTATCTGGTCGAGAACGCCCGCGAGGGCGGGCGTCACGTGCAACGCGTGGTCAAGGCGCTGGGGCGTCGCGACGAGGTGGAGGCCTCGGGCCTGCTCGACGCGCTGGCGGCGTCTGCGGCCAGGCATTCGCGACGGTCGATTGTGCTGTCGAGCTTCTATCGCGGCGAGCTCGGCGAGCTGCAGCGGGTCAGCATTGGCCCCGATCTCGTGTTCGGCCGGTTGTGGCGGGAGACCGGCTGCCGCGATGTCATCGACGGATTGCTGGCTGGTCGCGGCTTCGGCTTCGATGTCGAGCGAGCGATCTATCTCACCGTTCTGCATCGTCTGATGGTGTCGGGCTCGGATCGTCACGCCAGCAGATGGCGCGGGGCTTTGCGCATCCCAGGCGTCGAGGACCTCTCGCTCGACCATGCCTACAAGGCGATGGCGTGGCTCGGCGAAGAGACCCCGGGGGCAGGCTCGGGCACCGAAGGGCGCCATACGACGGACGCCGTCGAAGAGGCGCTCTATCATCATCGGCAGGAGCTGTTCGGCGACGTGTCGGTGGCGTTCTTCGACACGACGTCGCTGTATTTCGAGGGAGCAGGCGGGCAGACGCTCGGACAGCAAGGCCATTCCAAGGACTATCGGCCACATCTCAAGCAAGTAATGCTCGGCATGGTGCTCGATGGCGCCGACCGGCCATTTGCCTCGTTCCTGTGGCCTGGCAACACGGCAGACGTGACGCGGCTCACGCCCGTGGTCGAGCGTCTGCGAACGCGCTTTGGAATCACCAAGGTCTGCGTGGTTGCGGATCGCGGCATGATCAGCGCCGCCACCATTGCGGCTCTCGAGGAGCAGAATATCGACTACATTCTGGGCGCGCGCGAACGCTCGATGAGCGAAGTCCGCGACCAGGTCATTGACGACGGTGGCGTCGCGGTGCCGCTCCTGATTCCACGCCAGAAAGGCGCGACCGAGCTCGCGATCAAGGACGTCACCATCAGCGGGCGGCGCTACGTGCTGTGCCGCAACGAAGAGGAGGCCAAGAAGGATGCCCAGGCCCGCGCCGCGCTCATCGCCAGTCTCGAGCGCAAGCTCGCGCACGGCGACAAGACCCTGGTGAGCAACAAGGGTTATCGGCGCTTCCTCGCCACACCCCGCGACGATCATTTCACCATTGATCCCAAACGCGTCGCCCAGGACGAACGCTTCGACGGCGTGTTCGTGCTGCGCACCAATGCCAAGATGTCTGCTCTGCAGGTCGTGCTGCGTTACCGCAACCTTTTGGCCGTGGAGGACACCTTCAAGACCGCAAAGGCCCTCCTCGCCACGCGGCCGATCTTTCACAAGACCGACGCGGCCATTCGCGGCCACGTGTTTTGCAGCTTCCTCGCAGTGCTCCTGCGCAAGGAACTCCTCGACCGTGTCGCCACCCACCACGAAAAGCATCTGGAGTGGCAGCATATCGTCGACGACCTCGCCGATCTGAGCGAAATCGAAGTCGAACAGGACGGCCGGCGCGCCCGGCTGCGAACCGCTCCAGGCCCCACGATCGATCCCATCTGCCGTGCCCTCGGTATCGCCCTGCCACCGGTTTTCCAGGAGCTGCCATCGACCGCCGCCCCAGCCTAATTCCTGTGGTGCCTAAGTACTCCGCGTGACCGCTAACGCGTTGACAGGGAAATATATTTTTCCCGGAGGTGCGGAAGTTGGGCTGAAGCTGATCGCGGGACCCGCATCAACAGCGGCCGCCAACCCGGCCCTATTTCGGGT
>CAWDGY010000014.1:0-34457 GCA_963801865.1 uncultured Gammaproteobacteria bacterium
GCGTTTCCTTTTGCAGCAGGATCGGCCCCTCATCGAGGCCGTCGGTCGGCCGGAAGATGGTGAGTCCGGTACGGGTGTCGCCCCGGATAATGGGCCAATTGATGGAGCTCGGGCCGCGGTAGCGCGGCAGGAGCGAGGGATGAAACTGGATCGTCCCGTGGCGCGGGATGGCGGTGAAGTCCTGTGGAGCGAATTGCAGCACGTACGCCATGATGCCGAGATCGACCTCGAGGCCGCGCAAGGCATGCAGGGCATCGGGTTTTTTGAGGGAGGGGAGCTGGAACAGGGGAATTCCTCGCTGCTCTGCCGCAATCCGCAGCGGATCGGGTGCGACATCCGGCTTTTCGGGCGCGCAGAACACGCCCGCCACGGTATCTCCACGCTCGAGGAAGGCCTCGAGCACCGACTTGCCGAATTTTTGTTGCCCAATGATGGCAATTCGCATAATTCTACCCCCCTGGACTCGCTGACCGGCCGCGGCAAGATATACCGTATATCATAGGCCCAGACGTCCGGGTACAATTGACGGAAACTGCGCGCGCAGCCGCCGTTCAAGCACCAAACGCCACAGCGCCAATTTAAAGGAGTTCCTCATGGCTGGTCGAAATTTCCTGTTCGTCCCCGGTCCCACCAATGTTCCCGACCGTGTCACGCGCGCCATGATGGTTGCAATGGAAGATCACCGCTCGCCGATCTTCCCGGAGCTGACTCGAGCCTGCTTGAGCGCCTTGAAGCCGATCTTCAAAACCACCACCGCCGCCCCTATTCTCTTCCCTTCCTCGGGAACCGGCTGCTGGGAGGCTGCGCTCACCAACTGCTTGAATACGGGCGACAAAGTCCTCGCGTCGCGGTTCGGCCAATTCAGCCACCTGTGGGTCGACATGTGCCAGCGGCTGGGGTTTGAGGTCGAGGTGCTGGAAACCCCGTGGGGCGAAGGCGCGCCCGTCGAGCGCTATCTGGCCTCGCTCAGCGCCGATAAGCAGCACAAGATCAAAGCCGTCCTGGTGTGCCAGAACGAAACCGCCACCGGCGTCACGAGCGACGTCGCCGCCCTTCGCCAAGCGATGGACAGCATCAAGCATCCCGCGCTCCTCTTCGTGGATTCCGTGAGCGCACTGGCCAGTATCGATTTTCGTATGGACGAGTGGGGCGTGGATGTCTGCGTCAGCGGCTCGCAAAAGGGACTCATGCTCCCCGCCGGACTCGGCGTGACGTGCGTCAGTCAGAAGGCGCTCGATGCCGCGAAAACCGCAACGGCGAAGCGCTGCTATTTCGATTATGCCGACATGGTTCAAGCGAACGCCTCGGGGTACTTCCCGTACACGCCCTCGCTGCCGATGCTCTACGGGCTGCGCGAGTCCCTGGCGATGCTCGCGGAAGAAGGCCTGGAGAACGTCTTCAAGCGCCACACGTATCTCGCCTCAGGCATGCGCGCAGCGATTTTCGAGGGCTGGAAACTCAAGTTGTGCGCGACCGCTCCGAAATGGTACTCCGACACCGTATCCGCCATCATGGTGCCCGAGGGCGTCAACGGCGCCGAGGTCATCGCGCGCGCGTTCAATCGCTACAACCTCGCCCTCGGGGCCGGCCTGTCGAAGGTCGCCGGCAAGCTGTTCCGCATCGGCCATTTGGGCGATCTCAATGAACTCATGCTGCTGAGCGCGATCGCGGGCGCGGAGATGGCCATGCTCGATGTCGGCATCAAGATCGAACCCGGCAGCGGCGTCGCCGCGGCGCAAACCTACTGGCGCAACAACTCCTCGGCCGCGGAGCCCGCGCACGTTGCGAAGAGCAAAACGGGCATCGCCGCATGACCCAACGGGTTGTGTTCCTCGATCGTGCTTCGCTCAAGGCGAACGTGCGCAAGCCCGCCTGCGCCCTCGAATACGTCGAATACCAAACGAGCTCCGTCGATGAAATCGTGCCGCGGCTGGCGGGCGCGAGCGTCGCCATCGTCAATAAGGTACCCATGCGCGCGCGCACCCTTGCCCAGCTGCCGCAGTTGAAGATGATCGCCGTCGCGGCAACCGGCTATGACGTGATCGACGTCGCCTATTGCAAGGAGCACGGCATCGCGGTGGCGAACATCCGCAACTACGCGATTCATACCGTGCCGGAGCACGCATTCTCGATGATCCTGGCGCTGCGCCGCAACCTCCTCGCCTACCGCGAGGACGTTCAAAACGGCGTATGGCAGAAGTCCGAGCAGTTCTGCTTCTTCACGCATGACATCGGCGACCTTTACGGCGCGACGCTCGGCATCATCGGCGAGGGTGCGATCGGTCAAGGCACGGCGGCCATCGGCCGTGCGTTCGGCATGCGTGTGTTGTTCGCCGATCATCCGCCGCCTAAGATGGAAGGCGTGACCTTTACGCCCCATGAGCAGGTGCTCGCCGAATCCGACGTGATTTCCCTGCACTGTCCGCTCATGCCCGCCACGCGCAATCTCATCGATATGGCGGCTTTTCGCAAGATGAAGCGCAATGCGCTCCTCATCAATACCGCCCGGGGCGGACTGGTCGACGAGGCGGCGCTGATCCAGGCGCTCGACGAGGGGTTGATCGCCGGCGCCGGCTTCGACGTGTTGACCGTCGAGCCGCCGAAGAACGGTCATCCACTGCTCGAGGTGCGCCGCCCGAATTTCATTTTAACGCCCCATGTCGCGTGGGCCTCGGACGGTGCCATGCAATTTCTGGCGGACCAGCTGATCGACAATATCGATCGATGGGCGGCCGGCAAGCCGCAGCACCTCGTCACCTGACCGGTCGGCGCGTAGTACCAAGAGATCCATGAAAAAGCTGCTGTACCAGTTCGATACGGACCCTCTGCCCGCGGTATTCGACAACGTCGTCGGCTACGACGGTGGCGCGGACCACATCACCGCCTATGGCGGAGTGGCCGCCGCGAACGTCGGCGGATTGGTCGATGGCGCCGTTTTCACCCGCGGCCCCAAGGACAAGAAAAATACGGCCATCTTCATCGGCGGCGGCAACATGGCGGAGGGCCAGGCGCTGCTGTCAGCAGTGCAGAAAAGATTTTTCGGCAAATTTCGCGTCTCGGTGATGTTCGACTGCAACGGTTCCAACACCACGGCCGCGGCGGCCGTCGCGTGGCTGGCTCATGGCCGATCCCTCACCGGCAAGCGCGCCGTGGTTCTCGGCGGCACGGGGCCCGTCGGACAGCGGGCAGCGGCCTTGCTCGCCCGCGAAGGCGCCATCGTCACGGTGACGGGACGCAAGATCGAGGTCGTCCGGGCCGCCTGCGATTCGATCAAATCGCGCTTCAGTTGCGAGATTCGCGCCGCGGCGGCGCCGACCCACATCGAGCGCGGCGCGGCCATTGAGGGAGCGCATATCGTGCTCGCCACGGGCGCCGCCGGCATCACGCTCCTCAACGCCGATCAATGGCAGGAGAGTCCCACGCTCGAGCTGATTGCCGATGCCAATGCGTCGCCGCCGGCCGGCATCGAAGGGGTGTCCCCGAGTGACCGTGGCACCCCAAGTCACGGCAAGATCCTGTTCGGTGCGCTCGGTTTCGGCGCTCTCAAACTAGCCGTGCACCGCGCCTGCATCGCCCGCCTGTTCGAACAGAACGATCTGCTGCTCGACGCCGAGGAGATCTATGCCCTCGCCAAGTCGATGGTCGGCTGAAGCATTCCCCCTCCATGGATGACCCGCCGGTGATCACGCAAAGTTCGATCGAGGAATTTCTGGAGCGGCTCGCGAGCGGCGATCCCACGCCGGGCGGCGGCAGCGCGGCGGCGATCATGGGCGCCATGGGGGCGGCGCTCGTCTCCATGGTCTGCAACGTCTCCGTCGGCAAGAAGGGTTACGAGGCTGCCGAGTCCGCCCTGCGCTCGGTGCGGGCGCAGTCCGAAGCGCTGCGGCTGCGACTGACGGCGATGGTGGCGGAGGACGTGGCCGCCTTCGACAGCTTGATGGCCGCGTACAAACTCGCCAAGGGATCGGAGGAGGACAAGTCCCGGCGGGCCGAAGCGATACAAGCGAGTCTGCGCCGCGCCACCGAAGTGCCTCTCGATTGCACCCGCGCCTGCGCCGAGGTGATCGCGCTGGCGCGCCGCGCGGGTGAACTCGGTTACCGCGGGGTCATCAGCGATGCCGGCGTGGGCGCCGCGGCGGCCTACGCCGCGGCCCGCAGTGCCGCGCTCAACGTCTACATCAATGTGCCTGCCCTCAAGGATCGCCCGTTCGCGGAACACGCGCTCGCGGAGCTCGAAAAACTTTTGCACTCCTGCGCGGTCGAGTCGGAATCGGCCTATACGATCGTTCGCGCAAAACTGGAGGCCTGATCATGCCAGGGCGGAAAGATCGACCTGGAACGCTCGTTCACGCCGTTGGGAATCGCGGTGCTGACGATCTCGGACTCGCGCGACGCCGGCAGCGACACGTCGGGCGATTTGCTGGCCGAACGCATCGCCACGGCCGGCCACCACTTGCGGGCGCGCGCGCTGGTCCGCGACGACAAGGCTGCGATTCAAGCCCAGGCGAAGAGGTGGATCGACGACCCTCAGGTCGACGTCATCGTCACGACCGGCGGTACGGGCCTCACCGGCCGCGACGTGACGCCCGAAGCATTTCGCGAGCTGTTCGACAAGGAGCTCGAAGGCTTCACCGTGCTCTGGCACCTGGTCTCCTACGAGACGGTGGGCGTCTCGACCATGCAATCCCGCGCGTGCGCCGGTATCGCCGGCAACACGGTGATTTACGTACTGCCGGGGTCGAATGGTGCCTGCCGCGACGGTTGGGACAAGCTGATCAGCCGGCAACTCGACAGCCGCCACCGCCCCTGTTCCATCGTGGAGGTCATGCCGCGCTTTCAAGAGGGGTAGCGCGCCTGAGCATCCCCGTGGCTGCGACGTGGACAGCGTCGATGAGGCTCGGACCAAGATGGGCGCGTCGGTCGGAGCGCTGGGTTGCGAGCCGGTCGCGCTGCGGGCTGCGCTCAACCGCATTTTGCGCGAGGCGCCGAGCGCCGCCCGGGACCAGCCGCCGTTCGCTTCCTCTGCAATGGATGGCTTCGCCGTGCGAGCCGCGGATCTGCGCTCCGGCCGCTTGGCCATCGTCGGAGAATCGGCCGCTGGAAGGTCCTATGCCGGCGCAATCGGCGCCGGAGAGGCGGTGCGGATCTTCACCGGTGCGCCGGTTCCGCCGGGTGCGGACCTCGTGGTGCCACAAGAAAAAGCGCGCCGCGACGGCGCAGCGCTTTGGATCGGCCTCGACACCGGTCCGCCGACGAACATCCGCGCGATCGCGATCGACTTCAAGGCGGGCGAGCAACTCATCGCCGCCGGCACCCGCCTCAATCCCCGCCACATCGCCCTGCTCGCCGCAGCGGGCGTTGCATCCGTGAAGGTGAGCCGCGCGCCGCGCATCGCCCTGCTCGCCACGGGCACGGAGATCGTCGCGCCCGGGGAAAATGCCGGGCCCCATCAGATTTATGACTCGGTGACGTTTGGAATCGGCGCGATGATCGAGAAGTGGGGTGGAATCCCGACGCATCGCGGCGCAAGTCCCGACGAGGACGAAGCCATCTCGGAAGCTCTGCTCGATGCAATCGACGGACGCCGATCTCGCCGTCATCGCCGGGGGCGCCTCCGTCGGCGATTACGATGTCGTGAAGCGCGCGCTGGCGAACCGCGGCCTCGAGATCCTGGTGCGGCAAGTTGCCGTTCGTCCCGGCAAACCGACTTGGTTCGGTACCATCGGCTCGAAACCGGTGCTTGGCCTGCCGGGCAATCCCGCTGCGGCATTCGTTTGCGCGCAGCTATTCCTGCGGCACTTGGTCAACCGCTTGTTGGCGCGCGACGCGCCGATGACGGCGATCCACGCGGTGCTCGACGGCGTGCTTCGCGAAAATCATCGTGGAGAGTTATCTGCGCGCACAGGCGAGCGTCGCCGCGGATGCGCGATGGATGGTGCGGCCGTTCGAGAATCAGGACACCTCCCTGGTCTCGGTATTTGCGGCCGCCAATGCGTTGATCAGGCGCACCGCCGGGGCGTTGCCGGCGGCGCCGGTGCGATTGTCGAGGCGGTGCTGCTCGACAGCGATTGAATTCGAAAGCCCGCAGCGCCGCGCTTGGTTTGATTCAAAGTCAAGTTGAATATCAGGCGAAAGAGGTGAGATTCTCAGCTTGACCACCGAAATGCGGCAGGCGATACATATAGCTGGTGGGACGACTGCTCCAGCCAGTCCTTCCGGAGAAAGCTGAAGTTGATCTGCACCGATACCGGGTCTGCAGAGCGCGAGCGCATGACCGATCGACGCACCGCATCGACTCGCCCACCAGCCTCACGCGCTCGCCCAACCAGCGCTTGCTCAACCAGCGATGAGAATGGCGCGAAAATCGTTGACGTTGGTCAGCGTCGGCCCGGTGATCACCGAGTCGCCAAGCGCCGAGAAGAAGCCGTGCCCATCGTTGTTGGCGAGCATGTCCTTCGGCCGCAAACCTTGCTGGTACGCGCGCGCGAGCGTGTCGGGCGCCATGCAGGCGCCCGCGATCTCTTCCTGCCCATCCACGCCATCCGTGTCGCCGGCGAGGGCATGAATTCGCGGGTGGCCATCGAGCGCGATGCAAAGCGACAACAGGAATTCGACATTGCGGCCTCCTCGGCCGGTGCCGCGCACGGTCACTGTGGTTTCGCCGCCCGACAGCAATATACAGGGCACGCCGACAGGTTGACTCCGTTCGGCGACCTGCAGCGCAATGCCGGCAAGCACCTTCCCCACGTCGCGCGCCTCGCCCTCGAGAGCATCGCTGAGAATGTGCGCCGCAACGCCCGCGGCACGCGCCACTGCGGCCGCTGCCTCGAGCGCCATCTGCGGCGTCGCGATCATGCGCACGGCGGTGCGCGCCATGCGCGGGTCGTTCGGCTTCACGGATTCGCCCCGGCCGCTTTCCAATAGCTCGCGCACCTCGATCGGCACCTCGATACCGTAGCGTGCGAGGATACTCAACGCATCGGCACAGGTCGTCGGATCGGCCACCGTCGGCCCGGAGGCGATATCGATGGGCCGATCTCCGGGCACGTCTGAAATCAGCAGCGTCAGCACCCGCGCGGGGTAGCACGCGGCGGCGAGACGGCCCCCCTTGATCGCCGATAGGTGGCGCCGCACGCAGTTCATCTCGCCGATCGTCGCGCCGGAGGCGAGCAGCGCGCGGCTCACGGATTGCTTGAGCTCGAGGGTAAGTCCGGCGGCGGGCAACGGCAGCAGCGCGGAGCCGCCCCCCGAGATCAGGCACAGCACCAAATCATCCTCGCTCAGGTTCTGCACGCGCTCGAGCATGTCTCGTGCAGCCCGCATGCCGGCCGCATCCGGGACGGGATGCGCGGCTTCGACGATGTCGATGCGGCTGCATGGCACAGCATAGCCGTAGCGCGTGACCACCAAACCGGAGATCGGACCCGCCCAGTGCTGCTCGACGGCACGCGCCATGGCGGCAGAGGCCTTGCCGGCGCCGACGACGAGTAGCCTTCCCCGCGGGGGTTCGGGGAGATGGCGCGGGACGCACTTCGCAGGCTGCGCCGAGGCGATGGCGGCATCGAACATCGCTCGCAGCAGCGCCCGCGGTTCGGACGGCGCCCAGGGATTCGGGCGAACGGGAGGATCCGCTCATCCCGGCGCGAGCGTATTGACGAGCGCGCCGATCCCATCGATCCGGACTTCCACGGTGGCGCCGTCGCGGATGGTTCCCACGCCGACGGAAGTGCCGCACGCAATCACGTCCCCCGGCAGCAAAGTCATATCCCGGGAGATGTAGCTCACCAGCGCGAGCGGCGCAAAAATCATATCCGACAGCGGATAATTCTGACGTTCGACCCCATCGAGCATGGTAACGATGCGTGCGCGGGAGAGATCCATTTCCGTGGCAATGACCGGACCCAAGCAGCCGAACGTGTCGTAGCTCTTGGAGCGGCACCACTGCGCAAAGTCGCCGTTTTCGCCGATCACCTCGGCCGCTGTGACGTCATTGACGCACGTATAGCCGAAAATATATCCAGCGGCATCGCCGACCTCGATGTCTTTGCAGTGCCGGCCGATAACGACGCCGAGTTCCCCTTCATAGGCGATCTTGCCCGGATAGCTCTGCGGCCGCTGGATCGGCGCGTCCGGTCCGATCACCGAAGTACTCGCTTTGATCAAGTACAGCGGACGGGCGGGAGCTTGCTTGCCGACTTTGGCGGTGAGCGCATGAAAGTTGTTCCACAGCGCGACGATCTTCGAGGGCCGACACGGGCTCTCGAGCATGACCGCGCTGCGCTCGAGCAGCGCGCCGGTCGGGCGCGGCGCGGCGAACATATCGCCCTCATATTCGGTAATTCGCGTCCCGTCGACGACGCCGAAGCCCACGCGACCGTCCTGCGACCGGAATCGCGCCCAGTGGGTCATGATGAGCTCTCCCTCGTATAACGTTCTGGAAGCCTAGAGCACCGATTTGAGCAGCTTACCCATGTCCGCGGGATTGCGCGTGACCTTGATGCCGCACGCTTCCATCACGGCCAATTTCTCCGCCGCAGTCCCCTTGCCGCCGGAAATGATCGCGCCGGCATGGCCCATCCGCTTCCCGGGCGGGGCGGTGACCCCGGCGATGAAGCCGACCACCGGCTTCTTCATGTGCTCTTTGATCCAGCGTGCGCAGTTCTCTTCGTCGTCGCCGCCGATTTCGCCGACCATGATGACTGCATCGGTTCCGGGATCCTCATTGAACAGCCGCATCACATCGATGTGCTTCAAACCGTTGACCGGATCCCCGCCGATGCCGACGCAGGTGGACTGCCCCAGCCCGAGCTCCATCAACTGTCCGACGGCCTCGTAGGTGAGAGTCCCGGACCTCGATACGACCCCGATGCGCCCTTTCTTGTGGATATGTCCCGGCATGATGCCGATCTTGATTTCATCGGGGGTAATCACGCCTGGACAATTGGGCCCGACCAGCAATGTTTTCTTGCCCTGCATCCGATAGCGCGTGGCGATCATGTCCCGCACCGGCACGCCCTCGGTGATGCAGATGACGAGATCGAGGTCGGCATCCACCGCTTCGTCGATGGCGCTCGCGGCAAAGGGCGGCGGCACGTAGATGACCGAGACGGTCGCACCGGTGCGCTCCTTGGCTTGCTTGACGCTGCCGAAGATCGGAATGCCCTCGAAATTCTCGCCGGCCTTGTTCGGATTCACCCCGGCCACGAAGCAATTCTTGCCGTTGGCATATTCGCGGCAGAGTCGGGTGTGAAACGCACCGGTCTTGCCGGTGATGCCTTGCGTGATCACGCGGGTATTCTTGTCGATCAGGATGCTCATGCGGCTCTCCTACTTTCCGGCAACGGCGGCGACGATTTTCTGTGCCGCGTCGGCCATGTTGTCGGCGGAGATGATCGGCAAGCCCGACGCCTTCAGCATCTGCCGGCCGAGCTCCTCGTTCGTGCCCTTCATGCGCACCACCAGAGGAACATTGAGCTTGACTTCGTTGGCGGCGGCAATGACGCCCTCGGCGATGGTATCGCAGCGCATGATGCCGCCGAATATGTTCACGAGAATGCCTTTGACGGCGCGGTTCTTCAGCATCAGCTTGAACGCTTCGGTCACCTTTTGTGTCGTCGCCCCGCCGCCGACGTCGAGGAAGTTCGCCGGTTCCGCGCCGAAGAGCTTGATCACATCCATGGTGGCCATGGCAAGACCCGCCCCGTTCACCAGACAGCCGATGTTGCCGTTGAGCGAAATGTAGGAGAGGTCGAACTTCGATGCTTCGACCTCGGCGGGATCCTCTTCATCGAGATCGCGCATGGCGACGATATCGGGATGGCGGAACAATGCGTTGTCGTCGAAATTCAATTTCGCATCGAGCGCGAGCACCTTCCCGTCGCCCGTGAGGATGAGCGGATTGATCTCGGCGAGCGAGGCATCGCATTCGACGAATGCGCGGTACAGGCCCTGCATGAATTGGCGCGCTTGCGCCATCGAGGCCTGTGGCACGCCGATCTTGCGCGACACCTCGTCCGCCTGTGCGTCGGTCAAGTCCCGCGGCCGGATCGATCGCGACTCTTGTGTATTTTTTCCGGTGTGTGGGCGGCGACTTCCTCGATCTCCATGCCGCCCTCGGAACTTGCCATCAGCGTGACCCGCTGAGAGGCGCGGTCGACGACCATGCCGACATAGAGTTCCTTGCGGATGTCGGCGCCCTCCTCCACCAGCAGGCGTTTCACGCGCCGGCCTTCGGGCCCGGTCTGATGCGTCACCAGCGTCATGCCGAGGATCTTCCCGGCGTACTCATGAACCTCCTCGAGCGACTTCGCCACTTTGACGCCGCCGCCCTTGCCGCGGCCGCCGGCATGGATCTGCGCCTTGACGACCCAGACCTTGCCGCCGAGTTCCCGCGCCGCGGCATCCGCCTCGGAAACCGAAAAGCAGGGCACGCCGCGCGGAGTCGCGACGCCGTATCTGCGCAGAATCTCTTTGCCTTGATACTCGTGAACGTTCATGTGAATGAGTCCTCGTGCGGCCGCCGCAAGCCCGTCGAATCGGGCTTGGGAGCGCTAGCGTGCGTTGTTGTTCAACAGCGGCCGATCTTCCTCGAGGCTCTTGGCCAGGAGTTTGGTCAGCGCGTAGACCGTATTCAGGTGCGGCGTGGGCGTGTCCGTCAACCGTGCCAGCTCGACGACCGAGCCGAGCAGCGCATCGACTTCGAGCGTTCGACGCGCCTCGACATCCTGCAGCATGGAAGTCTTGTGATGCCCGACGCGCTCGGCGCCGGCGATGCGCTTCTCGATGGGGACCCGGAACGTGACGCCGAGCTTGTTGGCGATGATCTGCGCCTCGCTCATCATGTCGCGCGCGAGATCGCAGCTCAAGGGATACTGGCAAATGCCGGCGAGGGTCGCACGCGACAGCGCGCTGATCGGATTGAAGGTGAGATTTCCCCACAGCTTCAACCAGATCTCCGCCCGGATGTCGGGCAGCACGGGTGCCTGCAACCCGCCTCGGATCAAAGACTCGGATACCCGCTTGACCCGCTCGCTGGTCGAGCCATCGGGCTCCCCAACCGGAAAGCGGTTGCCCTCGACGTGTTTGATGACCCCGTGAGAGATCAGCTCGGTCGCCGGATACACCACACAGCCGATCACCCGTTCGCAGGGAATGTATTTGGCGATCACCCCGTTCGGATCGACGCTCTTGACCTGCGTGCCCGCGAGCGCACCGCCATGCGCGTGAAAGTACCAGTAGGGGATGCCGTTCTGCATCGGCAGCACGGTGGTTTCGGGACCGAACAGCTTCGGTACCTGCGGGGCAACCGCCTCGACTTGGTGCGCCTTCATGGCGAGGATCACCAGATCCTGGGGACCCGCGGCCGCGTAGTCCGCGGTGACCTTGACGTGCTGCACCGCTTGCTCGCTGCCGTCGCCCATCAAGAGCCGAATGCCGCACGATTTGAGCGCCTCGAGGTTTGCACCACGCGCGATGAAGGTCACGTCCTCACCGCCGTGGGCGAGCCGTGCCCCTACGTAGCCGCCAATCGCGCCGACTCCGATGATCGCTATCTTCATCCGCATGCCGCCGCCGGAGCCCTCTGGCTCAGCGCGTGACCCCCGAATCGCTGATGGCACCCCGATCGATTTCCATGCGGTCGACGACCTTGGTGACGCCGGGCACGTCCTGCGCATCCTCCCTGGCCCGAACGAGATCCTCGGCGGCCCAGACATAGCCGCCGAGCGTCACCACCCCACCGTCGGCCCGTATCGTGATGTGGCGCGCATAGAGCACTTTGTCGGCATTCAGAGCGAGTTGAACGCGATCTACCATCTCACTGTCGGCTTGCCGCTGCTCCGGGGTCTTGCGAGGACCCGTCGCGCAGCCGACGACGGCGCACACCACCACGGCCGCCGGCATCGAACGCATGATTCGCTTCATGATTGTGTACAAGACACTCACCTCGCAATGTTCCTTGACATGTGTCGCGGCTAGTTCCCATCGACATCGACAGGAACGAACTGAATCTCATCGACCACCCGCCCCTTGCCTGCGATCCGACGGGCGAGCCTCAGTATAGCCAACAGCTCCGCCACCTCGGTAACCACGCCTCCGACCTTCACCACGCCGTTCTTCGCGGTCACGGAGACGTGCTCGCTGAAGATATAGGGATCTTGCTCCAAGGCGGTGGCCACCTCGGCAGCCAGCGCCCCGTCCGACCGCCTGGGCGCGGTCACGACGATCTCGCGCTGCATCTCGTTGCCGGGCGGCGCGCCGTGCGCCTCGCCGCCCATGAGCGATACGCCGACTGTGGCCACTCCCAGCGTCCCCGCTAGGAGTGGCCACATTGTGGTGCGTTGCGTGATGGCCTCCTGCGCAGTGCGCCCTAGAACGTATACCTCACCCCTGTCGAGAAGCCGAGCGGGTGGCAGCCGCCCCAAGTCGTCGGACCCGCGCTGCTATAATCGACGAACGCAAAGTGCGTGGCATCGTGGCAGTCGGTCTTGATCCCGTGGCCGCCGGCGCCGATGTCGTAGTGCGCGTTGGCGCCGTTGATGGTTTCCGCCGCGTTGAAGTACACCGTCAACTGCTTGTCGAGCTTGTGCCAGTACGCGAAGGTGTACATGTTGGCGTGATTGGCGACGTCATTCGGGTTCGGGTTGTAATTGTGCTGTCCGCCCGGATCTCCCACCGTCGCTCCGGCATGCGCCCAGCCGACCGCGAGGATATCCCGCCCGCCGTTCAGAGCTTGCTGGGCGGCAAACCACATTCCGTTTCGCTGGCGCTCGTTCTGGAATTCGAGCGCCGCCGGCACCTTGCGATGCATGTCCTCGTACAGGTAGTCGAGCGTTAGACCGAAATCGAAGGTGTATTGGCCGCCGAACTTCATCGCCCATTCATCCGCGATGTCATAAGCCGTGCTGTAGGCCGGCGATCCGGCAGCCGCCGCCCCCGGGTATTCCGCCGCAAAGGCCTGATAGTCCGCCCAATCGAGAAGCTTCGCGTTCGGGCCGGTCGGGCCCTGGCCGGCGATATACTGATAGTAGGGATTGTTCGCGCCGATCCCGTCGCTGGAGCGGTTGACCCGCTTGTGGATTTCGTACGCCCCGACGAGGTAGAGCCCATGGCTCTCGAACTTGAGCGCCGCGCTCCAAGCGCCGTTGTAGCCGCCGTCATCGCAGTTCAGGAACAGATTGCCGCTGCCCGGGTTGTTGGATCCGCTGCAATCCGGGGATCCGAGCGGCGTCAGATCGCTGTTCGGGTCGATCTGCTGGCCAAACTGGCCGGCGACATCGAAGCTGAATCCGCCCCAGGTGGGCGAGGTGTAATCCACCACGTCGTCCCCACGCGTGCCGAACTCCACCCGGTTGTCACCACCCGTGTTGCCCATGACGACGGCGTAGTTGCCAAGTCCGGTGCCGAACGGATTGAGCCGGTCGGTGGAGGTCTTGTAGGGCATGTACATTTCGCCGAACCGCAGCCTGCCCCAGGAATGGTTCTGGAACCCCACGAAGGTATCGCCGAGACCGATCGCCCCCTGCACGGTGTTCGAGGACTTGGTCCAGGTGTTTTGCAGGCCGGGGGCCGCCACCATGTTGATGGAGGTGGATACCTGGTAGATGAAATTGATATTCGAGTCGGCGATCTTGTGCGTGCCCCGGTAGCCGATGCTCGACCCGTTGCTCGACATCATACTGAGCCAGCCGACGTTCCCGTACGGTCCGGCCTTCGGACCTCCGGTCATTACGTACGGGCTGCCCGGTGCGCCGGTGGCGTAGCCCCAGGGGTAGGCAACCGGGTTGTAGATGCCCTTGGTGGTGTAGTCTACGGACACGTCGAGCGCCCCATAGAAGCCCTTTAAGAACGTGTCGAACTTCTTCTCCAGGGGCGACATTTCTGGCGCCTTGGCTTTACCCTCGGGGGCCGTCGCCGCGCTCGGCGGCGGTCCCGCCTGCTTCTTGGATAACGAGTCGATCTGCTGCTGAAGCTGCTGCATCTGCTGCTGCATGACGCGCATCTGATCCTTCAGCGCCTGTGTTTGCGCGTCCTCAGCAAAGACGGTGCCGTTGAAGGCGACACTGGCGGCGCATGCCGCAAGCGCCACCAGCATAGGCTTGGCCAATTTAGATTTAAGCATTGTGTGATTCCTCATAAACGCGATTGTTTGAATCTTTCTCGTCCGCCACTCCCCTCACTTCCCACCGGCCGGACTTGTGAGGTTAATCCGGCCGCCCCTCGATCCTTAGGATGAACTCGATGCTCTTCGCCGCAGCGTGCCCACGCTCGTCCTATCGTTGCCTTGAAGCCATACATCCAAACGGCTGCCGCGTAGGATGTAAGCGCAGTGTATCAATTCTGTCGTATGCATGTGCCAGCTTATTTCGCCGTTTCAACCCCTATGTTGCAGAAATGAGACCGGCGCCACGTGCCCACTTGTATTTCGCGCCCAGCACGGCCACGGGAATCTCGGTCGAATAAGCATAGGCAGGAATTCCATGCTGATAGAGGTACTCCGCCGCTTCTTCGACTTCCACGTCGCCGGCGAGCGATGCCACCACCGGCTTCTCGATGCCCTTCGCGCGCATCTCGGCCACCACTTCGACCATCAATTTCGCGAACACCATGGGCGGCGTGATGATCGTGTGCCAGTAGCCTAGGATGAGCGCGTGAATGCGCGGGTCTTCCAACCCCAAACGCACCGTGTTCTGGTAGGTCGTCGGCGGTTCGCCGCCCGTGATGTCGACGGGATTGCCGGCGGCGCCGAATGGCGGAATGAATTTGCGAAACGCCGCATCGAGATCCGCGGGCATTGCCATCAAGGAAAGTCCGTTGTCCACGCACGCATCGGAGAGCAGCACTCCGGAACCCCCGGCTCCGGTGATGATCACGACGTTGTTGCCCTTCGGCGTCGGCATCACCGGAATGCCGCGTGCAAACTCGAGCAGATCGCGTAGGGAGCGGGCGCGAATCACGCCCGATTGCTTGAACACGTCCTCGTAGATCTTGTCGTTGCCGGCGAGCGCTCCCGTGTGTGAGCTTGCGGCGCGCGCCCCGAGGCTGGTGCGCCCGGCCTTGAGCACCACCACGGGTTTCTTCTTGGAAACGCGCTTCGCCACTTCGGCGAACGCGCGTCCGTCTTTCAAATCCTCGCAGTGCTGCGCGATGATCTGGGTATTGTCATCCTGCTCGAAGAACAACAGCAGATCGTCCTCATCGATGTCGGCCTTGTTGCCGAGTCCCACGATGGCCGATACGCCCATCTTGGCGGAGCGCGAGAAGCCGATGATCGCCATGCCGATGCCGCCGGATTGCGAGGAGAGCGCGGCCTTGCCCTTCACGTCGTAAGCGGTGCAGAAGGTGGCGCACAGATGACTCGGCGTGTAGTAAAAGCCGTAAATGTTCGGCCCCATTAAACGCACGCCGTACTTTTGTCCGATCGCGATCAACTCATTCTGTCCGGCCACGTTGCCGGTCTCCGCGAATCCCGACGGAATCAGAATGGCGCCCGCGATTCTCTTCTCGCCCACCTCGACCAGCGCAGGTGCCACGAATTTCGCGGGAATGGCGAACACCGCGATGTCGATTTCGCCCGGCACATCCTTGACGCTCTTGTAGGCTTTCTTGCCCATGATGGCTTCGGCGTTCGGATGAATCGGATAGATGGCCCCCTGATAACCGCCGTTGATCAGGTTCTTCATCACCGAATTGCCGATCTTGCCGTTCTCCGCCGAGGCACCGATCACCGCCACGGCCTTGGGCTTCATGATGCGATTCATCTGCTTGACGATGAGATCCTGGCTCGGACGGTAGCGCGGCGGCGCCGGCTTGAAGTCGAGCACGATGCGAACGTCCGCGGCGGTGGCGCCGCGTGCGTCCGAGAACACCGGATTCAAATCCATCTCGGAAATTTCCGGAAAATCCGCCACCAGCGCCGACACCCGCTCGATCATGGCGGCGAGCGCCGTGCGGTCCACCGGTTTCGCGCCGCGCACGCCGCGCAAGATTTCCGCTGCCGCGATCCCGTCCAACATCGAGAGCGCATCTTCGTTGCTGGCGGGCGCGAGCCGAAAGGTAATGTCCTTGAGCACCTCGACCAGGATTCCGCCCAGGCCGAAAGCCACGAGCTTGCCGAAGGCCGGATCGGTGACGGCGCCGATGATGACTTCCTGACCGCCCGCGAGCATCTGCTGCACTTGAACGCCGAGAATCTCGGCTTTGGCATCGTACTTATGAGCGTTGTCGACGATGTTGGTGTAGGCGTCTTTCGCCTGTTCCGCCGACTTGACGCCGACGACGACGCCGCCGGCCTCGGTTTTGTGCAGAATCTGCGGGGAGACGATTTTCATCACGACGGGAAAGCCGATGCTTTCGGCAAGTTTGGCGGCCTCGCCGGCGTTTTTCGCGACGCCCTCCTTCGGAATCGTGATCCCGTACGCTTCGCATACGCCGCGCGCCTCGGGCGCGGTCAATGCCGAGCGGCCTGCGGCCTTGGCCTCGTCCAGAATTCGCCGTACGGCGCTTTGGTTGTAGGGCATTGTCAAATCCTCAGAATCCGTCGCGAATGACTGCGCCGGCGTTCAAATGACTCTCTTCGATCGCAGCGTGTTCACTTCGTCGCTCTTGTAGCCGAGCTCCGCGAGCACCTCGTCGGTGTGCTCGCCAAGGAGCGGTGAGCGTTTGACCTCGGTCGGGCTGTCGCTCATCTTGATGGGGTTGCCCACGGTGAGGTACTTGCCGCGCTTGGGGTGGTCCACTTCGACCACGGTACCGGTCGCACGCAACGACGGGTCGTGGGCCAGTTCCTCCATCGAGAGGATCGGGCCACAGGGAATGTCGTGCTCGTTGAGCAGCGCCATGGCCTCGAACTTGGTCTTGGTGACGGTCCACGCCTCGACCGCTGCGAACACATCTTTGAGGCGCGGCAGGCGGGCATCGGGAGTGGAGAAGTTCGGATCGGTGATCCACTGCTCTTTGCCGATCACCTTACAGATCTCCTTCCACACCGGCGCCTGCGCGATGAAGTACAGGTAGGCGTTCGGATCGGTCTCCCAGCCCTTGCATTTGAGGATGGTTCCCGGTTGGCCGCCGCCCGATGCGTTCGCGGCACGCGGAACCGCGCTGCCGAACTTGCCGTTCGGGTACTGGGGGTATTCCTTCATCACATGAGTCCGCTCGAGACGCTGCTGATCGCGCAGCTTCACACGGCAGAGATTCAGCACCCCGTCCTGCATGGCGGCGAGCACCTTCTGGCCGCGGCCGGTGGTCTTGCGTTGATACAGCGCCGCGACGATGCCGAGCGCCAGATGCAATCCAGTGCCGCTGTCGCCGATTTGCGCTCCGGTCACGAGCGGCGGCCCGTCGTCGAACCCCGTGGTCGAGGCGGATCCGCCTGCGCACTGCGCGACGTTCTCATAAACTTTACACTCTTCGTACGGGCCCGGGCCAAAGCCCTTCACCGACGCGACGATCATGCGCGGATTCAGCTCCTGGATTCTCTCCCAGGTGAATCCCATCCGATCGAGGGCACCCGGCGCGAAGTTTTCCACCAACACGTCGCAGTGCTTGACCAATCGCTCGAGCACTTTCTTGCCGTGCTCGCTCTTGGTGTCGAGCGTGATCGAACGCTTGTTGTGGTTCAGCATGGTGAAGTAGAGGCTGTCGACGTTCGGGATGTCGCGCAGCTGCTCGCGCGTGATGTCGCCCGCCCCGGCCTTCTCGACCTTGATCACGTCCGCGCCGAACCATGCGAGCAGCTGCGTGCAAGTAGGGCCGGACTGCACATGCGTGAAGTCGAGGATTTTAACTCCGTCTAATGCTTTTCCCATGGTCTTCGTCCCGTCAATGACTGGTTTCGCCGTGTCTAACTCACTTGTACATCGTCTGGTTCTTGGTGCCCGGTGCGTATTCGCGCGGGTCGACCCAGATGTTCACCACCGCGGAGCGGCGCAGCTTTTGGATTGACTCGCGCGCGCGCTTGAGCGCGGGTGCTATCTGCGCCGGATCGCGCACCTCCTCGCCGTAGCCGCCCAACATTTCGGCGAACTTGCCGAACGGAACGTCGCCGAGGAGGTTGCCCACATTGCCGCGCTGCTCGCCGTACTTGGCAAGTTGCCCGTAGCGAATCTGGTTCATGGCGGAGTTGTTGCCGATGACGGCGAGATACGGAACGCCAAAGCGGTTCGCGGTCTCCATGTCGAAGGCGGTCATGCCGAAGGAACCGTCGCCGTAGTAGCAGAGTACTTCCTTGGTCGGATTGGCGAGGCCGGCTGCGATGGCAAAACCGGTGCCCACGCCCAACGAGCCGAGCGCACCCGGATCCATCCACTGTCCCGGCCCACGGGGCCGTACGGCCTGCGCCGATATCGTCACGACGTCGCCGCCGTCGCCGATGTAAATCGTGTTGTCGGCGAGGAATTCATTCAACTCCCAGGCGACGCGGTACGGATGTATGGGCGTACTGTTCGACTTGAAGAGCGGCATCAGCTTCTCGGTGGCCGCCGCCTCGCCTTCGCTCAGTTGCTTGAGCCATTGCTGGCGCGACTGCCGCTTGTCGTTCTTGATGCGGCCGGAAGCCGCCTGCAGAACGGCGCCCAAGATCGCGCCCGGATCGCCCACAAGCCCCAGGTCGACGTCGCGATTCTTGCCGACCGTCCGATAGTCCATGTCGATCTGCACCAGCTTGAGGTCCTTGCTGATGCGCCTGCCGTATCCCATGCGGAAGTCGAACGGAGTGCCGACGATAACCAGGACGTCCGCGTTCGCGAACGCTTGGGTGCGCGTGCGATCGAAGTGATGCGGATCGCCCGGCGGCAATAAGCCGCGGCTCGCGCCGTTGAAATAACCCGGGATATCCAGGCCGCGCAGCAGCGCAATCGCCTCCTTGTGGCCGCGAGCGGTCCATACCTGCTGGCCGTACAGGATCGCCGGCCGCTCCGCATTCACCAGAAGGTCGGCCAGTTTCTCGACGTCGCGAGGGTCGCCGATCGAGTGCGTCGATGCACGATACTTGCCGGGCTGTGGAATGGTTGCCTTGGAAAGATCGACTTCGCGGTCGAGCACGTCGCGCGGAATTTCCAGGTACGCAGGGCCCGGGGCGCCGTTGAATGCCTCGCGAACCGCCATCGCGACCATATCCGCCACCCGCTCGGTGCTCGGCACCGTCGCGGCAAACTTGGTGATGGGAGTGGCAATGTCGACGTGCGGCAAATCTTGCAGCGATCCCATCTTGTGCTGCGTGAGCGCGCCCTGTCCGCCGATGTGCAAGACCGGGCTTTCGGAGCGAAACGCGGTGGCGATGCCCGTCATGGCATTCGTGAACCCCGGCCCTGCGGTCGTGACGACGCAGCCGAGTTTGCCGGTCTGCCGCGCATAGCCGTCGGCGGCGTGGGCAGCCACCTGCTCGTGGCGCACGTCGATGATGCGGATACCCTCATCGACGCAGCCATCGTAAATGTCGATGATGTGGCCGCCGCAGAGGGTGAATATCGTGTCGACTCCCTCGTTCTTGAGGGCCTTGGCGACCAAATGGCCGCCGGAAACCACGTTCGCATCGCGGCTCTTGCGCTGCAGAGTATCTTCCGCCGTGCTGGTGGTTTTCGGTTGAATCGGTGTGGGGTTTGCGGTTGCCATCGTGCCTCCAACGTCGTGAATCCGGTGCTGCTCCGCTCGTGGCGGCGGAGCACGAAAAAATCGTTTATCGTCGAGCAACGTGCCGGCCGGTCGGGCTGTCGCCGACCGGCCGGCATTGATCAAGTCCGCGTGCCCGCCAGCGTGCTGGTCGCGGTGGGATACGCCTCGCGCGTCTTCGCGAAGTGCTTCGCCCGAATCGGCTTGAGTACGAACAATGCCATCAGTCCTGCGATGACGTTGAAGGTCATCGCCAAAGTGAAGACCGGTCCCCAGCCATGCGTCTTCGCAATGCCCGCCGCGATCGGCACCAGCAGCGCGCCCGCACCCTTCGCGGTGTACAACATGCCCGCGTTCGCGGCCGCGAACTTGGACCCGAACGTGTCTCCCTGTGTGGCCGGGAACAGGCTGAAGATTTCACCGTAAACGCCAAAGTACAGCGCCGTCACGAGCACGAAGAGCACCGGATTCGTCCCCGACTGGCTGAGAGTGAACAGGGCGACGGCACCGATGAAGAACGCGAGCGCCATCGTATATTCACGGCCGATCTGATCCGACAGCCAGCCGAAGAATGGCCGTCCAATGCCGTCGAAGATGCGGTTGAGCGACAACGCGAACACCAGCGCGGGCATCGCGAATCCAAACAGCTCTACCGGCACCTTCTCGATCTTGAAGTCCTTGGCAATGGGCGCCATGGACGCCGCCATGGTCAGACCGCCTGCGGCGATCATCACGAACATGGCGTACAGCACGTAGAACACCGGACTGCGCAGCACTTCGCTCGGCCGGTAGCCGTGCGCAGTCTGATTGGGTTTCACCGCGACGGCCAGGAGTTGCGGCGGCGGCGCAAGTAGCAGCCAGGATAGAACGAACACGATCCCGCCCTGGATGAGTCCGAACACCAGGAACGCTTGCTCGTAGCCGGCAGAGCCGATCATCTTGGAAATCGGCACGATGGTGAGCGCCGCACCTGCACCGAAACCGGACGCCGTGAGCCCCGCGGCGATTCCGCGCCGACCCGGGAACCACTTGAGCGCATTGCCGACACAAGTGCCGTAGACGCATCCGGTGCCGATGCCGCCGATTGCCGCTGCGATGTACAGCACCGAGAGCGAACTCGCGCCCGAATTCATCAACCAGGCAATGCCGACGAGAACACCGCCGCCGAGAACGACCCACCGCGGCCCGAATCGGTCGACCAAGTAACCCTCGACCGGAACGAGCCAGGTCTCGATGAGCACGAAGATGGTGAACGCGACTTGAATGGCGGCGCGTCCCCAGTGATATTTGGCGTCGATCGGATTGACGAACAACGTCCATCCGTATTGCAGGTTTGCGACGCACGCCATGCAGATTATCCCGATGATCAGTTGCACCCATGGATTTGAAAGCGGCGAGCTGCTCGTGGTGGCGGTCGCGTTCATGTTTTTCTCCTAAAATCCCGTTGATCGAGAGCATGAAGAGGTCGGCGATTGCGCACGCGGCAGAAAGTCATGAAACGTCAGCCAGCCGACCTGACCAACGCAGGCAATCGCATCACGGAAATTGCCGACATCCGGAGCCGGTACACAAATCCCCCACTCTTGGGTCGTCACGCCCGAAACGTTGTTGCCAGCCTCTTTATTATTTGGTGGTATACCATATATGAAGGTGTTTTAAGCTGTCAACAATCCGGGACGAAGCGCCGAAGCCGCGCCGGCGCGAATCCGCCTACAAGCGACGTTTTGCCTAACGAGCTGAAATTGCTGATATTTTTAGATCCGCTGCGAAACGCCATCGGTCGGGCCCGGGTGCACTTCGGCGCACTCGAACTGACCGCATCGTCGTCTTTGCATTTATTCACGTTCGGACATGCCGACCTTCCATATAATATATTTGGGGTCGCCTGCAGGTCGAATCGCACCAACCGTGAGATTTTGCGCTTTTCAAGCGGCGCACGTGTGGGGGCGTCCCTTAAGAATCTGGATCCTCATGCAAGATTAAGGAGATCGGCGTGACCGCATCGTTCAGAGCAACCATCAATGGCGTCTTGGGCGCATCGGGGGTTCAGTGAGCACTATTGAAAAATTGGTTCAGCGCGCCGCTCCGGCGGCGCCCCTGACGCTCGGACCTCTGAATGCGACGAGCTTGCGCGACCAGGCCTATGCGCTGTTGAAGAATGCGATCGCCGATACGGACATCTACGATCCGAAGCAGGAATTGCGCTTGGACGAGCGGCAGCTGACGACGGCTCTCGGCGTGAGCCGAACGCCGATCCGCGAAGCGCTGTCGCTCCTCGAACAGGAAGGATTCATCCGCACCGTGCCGCGCCGTGGCATCTACATCATCCGCAAATCGAAGCGTGAGATCATCGAGATGATTCAGATGTGGGCGGCGCTCGAATCGATGGCCGCACGCTTGGCAACGCTGTATGCCTGCGATGCCGATATCGAGAAGTTGCGCCATTTGTTCGACGAGTTTCGGAATTCCCCGCCCTCCGAACACCTGTGCGAGTACTCGGATGCGAACATCGCTTTCCATACGGCGGTGATCGCACTGGGAGGTTCGCAGACCATCGTGGAAGCCACCCGCAATCTCCTGATCCACGTGCGTGCCATCCGCCGGGCGACGATCACGCAAAACGACCGCGCGGCACGCTCGATCATCGATCATCTGAAGATCATCGAAGCGCTGGAGAGGCGAGACACGGAGTTGGCCGAGCGGCTCACCCGGCAGCATACGCTCGACTTGGCGGCACACGTCGATCGTTATTGCGATTTTCTCGGCTAGGGAAGCTCTGCCGGTATTAACCGGTATTGCGCGCAGCCCTCATCGCCACCAATTCCAGAGCCAAAAAAATGGGGCGGGTATACCGCCCCATTTTTCGATGACCCCAATTCATCGCGCCATCGCGCTACGTCATCTGCGTCTGTACGCCTTTATCCACGGGGTCGGCCACCATTTTGTCAATCATCTTCCGACGCATTGGCGAGAGCACGAATATCGCCAGCACGGCAGCGGTAATCGGCAACGCGCCGGCGATCCACAGCACGGGGACCCAACTTCCGGCGGACGCCTTCAACACGTTGGCCAGGGGAATGAGCAGCGAGGACGTTCCTTTGGCGGTGTAAAGCAGACCATTGTTGGTCGCCGCGTATTTCGGGCCGAAGGTATCGCCGCTCGCCGCAGGGAAGAGCGAGAAGATTTCGCCGTAGCCGAGGAAGATCAGCGGTGCGAAGATCAAGAACCCCGTGGTGCTATGTCCGAATTGCATCAGTCCCCAGATGGCCACTCCTTCGACGATGAACACCAACACCATCGTGTTTTCGCGCCCGAGGTGGTCCGAAATCCAACCAGTGAGAGGTCGGGTCAAACCGTTAACGAGCGAATCGATCGACAGCGCCATCGTGAGAAGCGGCAGGGTCGCCCAGAGCACGGTGACCGGGAGCTTGTCAACGCCGTAGTCCTTGGCAATCGGACCAATCTCCGCGGCAGCCATCAACCCGCCGGAGGCGACTAGAACCATGCACAGATAGAGCACCCAGAACACCGGCGTCTTGAGCATTTCGGCCGGACCGATGTTGCGCCGGGTCATTGGATTCACAGCGCCCTTAAGCGAAGGGACAATCGCCGTAACGGGCGGTCGAATCAGGGCCAACGACAACACCAGGACCACGATGCCCTGGATCATCCCGAAGGTGAAGAATGCCTTATCGTAGCCGCCTGCCTTCACCATGTTGGCGATCGGAATCACGGTCAGCGCGGCACCCGCGCCGAAGCCGGCGGCGGTCAGCCCGGCGGCAAGACCGCGCTTGTCCGGGAACCACTTGAGCGCGTTGCCTACGCAGGTCCCGTATACGGCGCCGGCGCCGATTCCGCCGATCACCGCGGAGAAATACAGCATTCCCAACGTGGTCGCGTAAGAATTCATGATCCAGGAAAGCCCCGCCAAGATGCCACCCACCAACACCACCGGGCGTGGGCCGAATCTGTCCATCAGGTAGCCTTCGACTGGAACCAGCCACGTTTCGCATAGCACGAAAATGGTGAACGCGACCTGGATGGCTGCCTTGCTCCACCCGAATTTATCGTGCATCGGATTGACGAATAGGGTCCAGCCATATTGCAGGTTGGCCACCATCGCCATGCAGATGATTCCAATGACCAACTGCCCCCAACGGTTCTTTAATCCCGTCTGTTGGATGGGTGCATCTATCTGAGTCGCGTTCATAGTTCTATACCCCCCCGGATGCAATGACGCACACGCTGCGTCGTAAATTTAGGATTTTTCTAATCGCTGATCGCCGCTAACCCACGCCTGCAGAAACACATGCACCGCCCTCAACCCGGCGGCCGCCTCGACGCAGTCTCCACCGATGGCGTATTGATGGAAACTGAGTACGTGCTCACTCGACTTTGCGATATGAAGACATCACATATGAAGTATATCTCTATGTTACGTCTTGTGGCACTGGATTCCCATTTGCAACAGCTGTCATCGTAAGTTATTGAAAATATTAAGCCCATTTACTAAGTTACTGCCCTCAGCGCACCATTCACATGAATTTTATCGTTTCATTCATTTCGATTCCGGCTCGCGCCACCGCTTGTGCGCGGCTTCCCTAGCGCCCGCCCCACACGCCGAGGGTGGGCGAAGCCCCGGCAGCGCCTTCTCCGTGCAAGCGCTGCGGCGTGTCGGTCGATGCAATCTCGCCGTGCAGCGCGCGCGGCGCCACCGCGCGCACGCCGGCGAGCGTGTCCGGGTCGCGCAGCGCCGCCTGCAGCGCCGTGCGGTCGACCCAGACCGGCGAGCCGCGCTCCATCCGCAAATAGATCCGACCGGTGGCTTGCTCGGCGAAGTTGACGCAGCGAAATCCCTCGACACAGCGCTTCAAGAAACTCACGATTGCGCTCGGCTGTCGAGCGACTCGCGATCCCGGTAGAGCAATTCAGGCGCGGTGGCATCGATGCGTATGCGGCCGTAGCGCTCGATGTTCAAGAGGCGCGCAACGTCCAGGACGTTGAACGTGTCGTTGCCGCCGAAGGCGACCGTTCGCGGCCGCTCGCCCATTGGCACGTCGTTGTCCAGAAATTCGAACAGGATGCGCTTGTCGCTGCGCCGTACCCAGGTGAAGAACACGTTCGGGATTCCGGTGTACGCCTCGACCGCGTGTGCGAGCGTATCGTCGACCGCTTTGTAGCGCCCGAACTCGAGTCCGCGCTTCCAGGCTCGCTCCACCAATTGCTCGGGCGGCGTTATCACGAAGAACAGATATACCGTCTGGCCGAAGCGCGTCAAAAAGTTGCTGCCCTCCTCGTCCGAATCCGGCGCAAAGCTGTCGAAGCGAAAGCGGTCGATCAGCAGGTGCGACATGTGGCGGCTGCGGGATTTCCTCGCCATGTATCGGTCGAGCTTCTGATCGACGATCTGCAGCTCATCCGCGGTGAACGCGCCGGCGTACTTGTAGGCCGTACCGAGCGTGCCGTAGTCGAGCAGCTGCTTGCGCCAGATGTCCGGGCTGATCAACGCAAAATCGCTCCAGCGCACGCCGATTTCGCCGGCGAGTTTCTTCTGCAACGGACGCAGCGTGCTCTTGCCGGAGGCGGATGGTCCCTTGGTATTGATGACGATCGGCTGGGTCTGATTCGGCAGCAGGCCATAACCTTCCTCGTGTGCGGCCCGCTCGCAACAGGGGTGCGATCGTTTCGCCGATGGCGTCGCTGCCGTAGGAGTTGCAGGCGATGTCCCTGTGCCAGGGAGACGATGAGTTCGCGTGTACCCCAGGCATGGCCGTGAGCGGCAAACAGTGCCGCCAGGACACGGGCCAGACGAGCGCTGCGCCAGCAGCGTCAGCTCATCGGTCGCCGCACTCGCTCTGCGCTCGCACTCGGCGATCTGCGCTGGCCCCCATTCGCGATCGACGAGCGGCGCGGCGGGCGGCGTGCGGCGCTGCTTCATCAACGATAGGAGTCGGCGACGCGGTTTGGGCGCGCGGCGGCGGCGAGGCGCAACCGTCGCCGCAAGTCCCGGCACCGCGTCGGCCAGGGCGGCCGTAACGGCATCCGTCAATCGGAGGCGCGCCTGATCGTAGGCTCGGGTGATGGCGTCCATCTCGGGCTCGAGGTAGCGGGTGAGAATGCGGCTCGCAATGCGCCGGAAATTGATGCCGAGATCGCCGATCTGCGATCCATCCGGAACGGCAAAATCGGCGGTCACGCGAATCAGCAGCTCGTGCAGCGCCAAACGCTGCGGCCGAAATACGACGAGCTCATTCAGGCCGAAACCCGTGAGGCCCTGCAGCTCATCGGCGGCGGCTACGCTGGTAAAGACGTTCTCAGGCCGGAAAATCGTCGCAAGCGGCCGCAATTCCCTGGGCATCTGCGATAGGACGCCGGGATTCCAGGGTCCGGGGTTCTTTTCCGAGTCCATGTCGGCGCTCATCGTGCGAACGATACCCGATGGCCCGGACGTTGGCTAAAATCGCCGCGATTGCGACGCCATTCGCTTTTCGCGCGATCGCCAGTGTGATGCAGTCGCCACCTACTGGGTTGTACACATAATCCACAATACCGCGGTTGCCGGAGACATCGGGCAGGCGGTCATTTGATGAAGAAAAGCGCGATAAAAGGCCCATCGGTTCGCAGCCCGCGGAGCAGCCGCCCGTTGCGGGACCGGCGCCCCCGCGCGATCCGCTCCCGCCGCCATTCGACGGGCTGGCACGGCTCGCGGCCAACGTGTGCCAAACCTCTTTCGCATCGATCGGGCTCATCGACTGGGGTCAATTTTGGTGCGGTGCCGAAGCGCCGGCGCTCGATCCGTTCTTCCTTACACCCGCGAGGCAGCCGGAGATATTCGAGGTGCCGAACACGATGCTCGACAAGCGCTTCAATGCGTCCGAGTGCGTGAAGGGCGGGCTGGCCGTCCGCTCCTACGCGGGATGCGCGCTGCGCACCGCGGATGGCGAGGTGCTGGGCACGCTCGCCGTCTACGATACCGTTGCGGGCCGCCGCACCGCATCGCAGCGAGCTGCGCTCAAATTACTCGCGCAGCAGTGCGTCGCTCAGGCGGAACTTCGCGCACGCGTGAGCGAGCTCGAGCTGCTGTGCGGGACGCAGCCGGCGCATCCTTCTTTGCCGACTTCGCCGTCCTTGCTGACTTCGCTGTCCTTGCCGCCCGCGCCGCCCCCGGCGTCCGGCGATTCCGTGCTCGCTCTGTCGCTGCTCGACAACGCCCCGGTGGCCATCTATCACGCCGATGCGACGAGCACGTTGAGCTACGTCAATCCGGAATACCGCAAGATCTTCAAGCTGGGTGCACAACAAAGTGTGGACGACTGGGCGCAAGGCGTGCATCCGGAGGATCGGGCGCGTGTCGAGGAAACCTGGGCTGATTTTTGCCGCAGGCCGCGACCGATGCGCTTCGAATACCGCACGCTGCCCGACGACACGGGCGCCGTGCGCTTCTTCGCCGAGCAGGTGGTGCCGGCCCACGGTGTTCCGGGATACGTCGGAACGATCAGCGATTTCACGGATCTGGTCACCGCGCGCGGCGACTTGCGCAAAGCGGAGACCTTGTACCGCAACACCTTCGATCAGGCGCCTATCGGCATCGCCTATGCGGATCGCGACGGCAAGTTCCTGCGCTTCAACGACGCCTTTTGCACCCTTCTCGGCTTCAATGCGTCCGAGTTCACGGATAAGTCGATCGGCGAGTTGACGCACGCAGAAGATGCGGCGAGCGCTCGAGTGCAGCTCGATCGCCTGTGGAGCGGGGAGATCCAGCTCGTTGACATCGAGAAGCGCTACCGCCGCAAGGACGGCAGCTTCCTGTGGGTGCGTACGAGCACCGCGCTGGTACGCGACGGCAGCCGCGCCGAATGCTCGGTCGAATACCTGCGCGACATCACCCATCGCAAGGAGCTTGCGGCCGCGCTGCTGCAGCAGCAGACGCTGCTCGAAGCCGTGCTCACGGATTTGCCGGTAGCTCTGCTGGTCTGCGACGTCGCGGGAAACATCACCCATTACAACCGCGCCGCGGTGGATCTGTACTGCATACCGAAGCACACGCCGTCATCGCAAGACCCTTATCCGCTGGCGGCGGACGTCTATCTCATGGACGGGGTCACCGCGGTCGAACGGGCGGACCGGCCGCTGGCGTGCGCGTTGCGCGGCGAGACGATTACCAACCTCGAACTATTGATCGTGCCGCGCGACTCGAGACCGGCGCGCTCCACGTTGTCGAATGCGCGGCGGCTGATCGGCCCGGACGGTCAGACCCTCGGCGCTGTCGCCGTCATTCAGGACGTGACGGATCTGAAGCGCCAGGAGATGGAACTCGAGCGCGTGCACAAGGAGCTGATGACGGCCTCTCGCCAGGCAGGCATGGCCGAGGTCGCCACCAATGTGCTGCACAACGTCGGCAACATACTCAACAGCGTCAACATCTCGGCGAGTCTCGTCGCCGAGCGCGTCAGACAATCGAAGGCGCCCGGTGTCTCGCGCCTCGCCGCCATGTTGGTCGAGCAGGGCCCGCGCGCGGGCCAATTCATCACCGACGACGAACGCGGGCGGCGCATACCCGACTATCTCGCGGCGCTCGGGGAACAACTGCTCACCGATCAGCGGATGACCCTGCAGGAACTCGCATCGCTGCGCGACAACCTCGAACACATCAAGGACACCGTCGCCATGCAGCAGAGCTACGCCAAGCTCTGCGGCGTCACCGAGACCGTCGAGGTGGTCGATCTGGTGGAAGACAGTCTGCGGTTGAACGCCGGCGCATTCGCCCGCCATGGGGTCACGCTCAAGCGCGAGTTCAGCAACGTGCCGCCGATCACGGTCGACAAGCACAAAGTGCTGCAGATTCTCGTCAATCTGGTGCGCAACGCAAAGTACGCGTGCGACGATTCCGGCCGCTCGGATAAATTGATCACCCTGCGCATCGAGGGCACGGAGACCGGAGTGCGCATCTCCGTCATCGACAACGGTATCGGCATCCCCGCGGAGAACATGCGGCGGCTGTTCAGCCACGGCTTCACGACGCGCAAATCCGGGCACGGTTTCGGGCTGCATAGCGGCGCGCTCGCGGCGCAGGAGCTCGGTGGAAGCCTGCGGGCCGAGAGCGACGGGCCCGGCAAGGGCGCGGCCTTCATCCTCGAATTGCCCGGGGCACCGGCCGATTCCGGTTAGCTGAGCTTGGAGCTATCGGGATACACCTGTAGCGCGGGTATCTCACCGCGCAGCAGCTTCTGCTGCACCTCTTCCCAATACTCAACCGTCAGCAGATCGGAGTTCTCCTCCCGAAAGCAGCGCCGCGCCTTGCGGTTCATGAGCTGCATGCCGTGCTCGAGTTCCTCGGGCAGAAAAATCACGCCGCTCTCGAAAAACCAGGCCGGAACCGCCTCCTCGCCGGGCTCGCGGTCCGAGTTGGTGCGGATCTTCACGTCGGTCAGCTTTTCGACAGCATCGTAGTCGAACAGGAACACACGGCCGTAGCGGCCGACGCCGTAGTTCCTGCGAATCCAGGTCCTTGTTGAAGATGTTGGTTGCGGCGTTGTTGCGGATGCAGTTTCCAAGGCTGACGATCACCTCGCGTGTCTCGGTCTCATCGGCGGTCTCCAGATATACCGGCAGCGGAATGATCTTCATCTGCACGATCAGCGAGCGCAAAAAAACGCCGTCCTGCTCCACCTGCACGCTGCCTGCCGCCTGCCGCAAAGCTCATCGAGCAGTGCCGGATCGAACATGTCGCGATCGAGCCGCAGATTGAAGTACATCACGTTGTCGAGCATGCTGCCGGCGCGGTTGATCTCGTGCACCAGGCGGTATTTGTCGATGACCGCGGCGACGCCGGGGAACTCGCCCCACTTGTACGAGGCGGTGGGATGGTCGCGAATCACCTTCAGATGATACTCGCACGCCCGAACGTAAAGCCGAACGCAACCGTGCCCGGCGCGCCGGGCGAGCGCTCGAACCGCTCTCCGCTCTGGCGCATCTGTTCGAGGATCTCGTTCAGGATGGCGACCTTTCCGACGTGGTTGAAGCCGATGGTGGAGTAGTGGTGCCCCAAGCGGCCGCCGCGGCATCAGGCTGAAGAGAAACACGCAGGTCTGGTAGTAAAGCCGGGTCGTGACGTGGAAGTTGGCGAGCGCCGAGCTGAACAGGCCGTGAATGTCCGCCACCCGATGCAGGACGCGCATCCGCGTAGATGCCCGCGCGGCTGTTGAGCAGCGCCACCACAAGGGCACGATAGCCGCCATCCTGCAGCACCCAGCGGCCGACCACGAATGCGTTGCGGTCGCGGAAGAAACCGGCTTCGACGACATCCAGCGCCACGGGCAGCGGCCGCATCGGCGAGCCGCCATACAGCAGCGGCTGAGCCGTTCGAGAATCCTCCGCGCAGTCGCCTTTCAGATCGCGGAACGGCACGGAAAAGCCCGGCAGCCGCAGCGCGGCGCCATCAGCTCCGACATCGATCCGCGACTGCACCGGCAAGCGACGGTGAACCGGCGCCATCGAGAAGGCGCGGAGCTTGCTCGGCGGCGGAAAGGAGTAGGCCACGGGCCGCCAAATTTCGTGGCAGATGTTGCGGCGGAGCGAGTGGGCGAAACTGAATGCGGTGTCGGCTTCATAGCGGTCGACGATCATCGCCACGAACAGGCGGTCGAGCGCATCCCAGACGCTTGGGTTGTCGCGAGAGCGCGGGAATGCCGTGGCGATCCGCGGTCCATGTTCGGCGATGTAGCGGCTGTAGAGTCCCAGCCGCTCGTTGCTGATGCGGATGGAGGCGTGCGGGATCCATGCTCTCGAAGGCGCACATGGCCCGATACGGGTACTCGCACAGCGGCTGTAGAAATCGTCGAAGATCGCCAGGATGAGCTGGGCGGTAGCCATGATCCGCGCCGGGTCATCAGCGCATGCGGCAACGCGGGAATATGCCCGATCCACCAACGACTCGCTGTCGAGGGATAAGGGGGCTATCCGCTGCTGGTTCATCGGTGTGGATTATCCGCGTGCTGTCGAAGCCCGGTACAATGAGGTATTAACCGTGGACTGGATAGAGAACTTGTCTATCTTAATATATAATATATCTAGGCTGGTCAGATCTACTACGAGCGTGTTTCCATGAGCGATGCAGCGCCGCGGCGAGTCATCCCTATCAAGGTCGAACCGCCTTCCTCCTTGAGCGCCGAGGAGCGCACCGCGGTTCTCGAGGCTTGCGCGCGGCTGAAGGCACTGCCCGGCGCGCTGTTGCCGATCCTGCACGCGGTGCAGGAGGCGTTGGGCTTCGTGCCGAAGGATGCGGTGCCCCTGATCGCGCGCGAACTGAACCTGTCGATCGCCGAAGTGCACGGGGTCGTGAGCTTCTATCATTATTTCCGTCAGGATCGCGGCGGCCGGCACGTCGTGCATCCTGTGCCGCGCGGAGGCCTGCCAGGCGCTCGGGCGGAGTCGCCCTCGAGGCGCATGCCAAGCACAGCTGGGCATCGATTTTCACGGCACCACCGCCGACGGGGCGATCAGCCTGGAGCCGGTCTATTGCCTCGGCAACTGCGCGCTCGGGCCGTCGATGATGATCGATGAGCAATTGCATGGGCGCGTCACGCACGCAGCGCTTCGATGAGTTGATGGCGCAGATGCGGGCGGATGCCGCGGAGGAGCATCGATGAGCGCAGTGAGAATCTTCGTGCCGCGCGATGCGGCGGCGCGCTCGATGGGCGCGGATGCCACGGCGCAGGCGATCGCGCGCCGAGGCGCAGCGGCGCAGGATCGAAGTGCAGATCGTCCGCAACGGCTCGCGCGGCCTGCTGTGGCTCGAGCCGCTGGTCGAGGTCGAGGTCGGCGGCGCGCCGCTTCGCCTACGGCCCGGTGCAGCCCGGAAGACGTTGCGGGTCTGTTCGAAGCGGGATTTCCTCGGGGCGGCAGCCGCACGCCACCGCTGGCGCACGGGCTGACCGAGGAGATTCCGTACTTCAAGCACCAGGAGCGCCTGACCTTCGCGCGCGTCGGCATCACCGATCCGCGCAGTCTCGAGGATTATCTCGCGCATGGCGGCTATCGCGGGCTGACGGCGGCGCTCGAGATGGAGCCGGCGCAGATCGTCGCAGCGCGTGACCGCTTCGGGGCTGCGCGGCCGCGGCGGCGCGGCTTTCCCGGCCGGCATCAAATGGAAGACAGTGCTCGGGGCGCCGGGCGATCCAGAAATACATCGTCTGCAATGCGGATGAAGGCGACTCGGGCACCTTCTCGGATCGGATGCTGATGGAGGGCGATCCGTTCGTGCTGATCGAGGGCATGACGATCGCGGGACTCGCGACCGGGGCGACGCGCGGCTACATCTATCTGCGCTGGGAATATCCGGACGCGCATGCGGCGCTCAAGGCCGCGATTCGCGCGGCCTATGCGGCGCACTATCTGGGCGAGGATATTCTCGGCAGCGGCAAGACGCTTCGACCTCGAAGTGCGCCTGGGCGCCGGCGCCTATATCTGCGGCGAGGAGACCTCGCTGCTCGAGTCGCTGGAGGGCAAGCGCGGCCAGGTGCGATTCAAGCCGCCGCTGCCGGCGCATCGCAGGGACTCTTCGGCAAGCCCACCGTGATCAACAACGTGATCACGTTCGCCTCGGTGCCGATCATCCTCGATCGCGGCGCCGAGTACTATCAGCATTTCGGCATGGGCCGCTCGCGCGGCACGCTGCCGATGCAGCTGGCCGGCAACATCAAGCACGGCGGCTTGATCGAGAAGGCCTTCGGCATGACGCTTGCGCGAGCTGCTCGTACGACTACGGCGGCGGCAGCTTGAGCGGCCGGCCGATCCGCGCGGTGCAGGTGGGCGGCCCGCTGGGCGCCTATCTGCCCGAATCGCAATTCGATACCCCGCTGGACTACGAGGCGTTCGCCGAAATCAAGGGCATGCTCGGCCACGGCGGCATCGTCGTCTTCGACGACACGCGTCGACATGGCGGCGCAGGCGCGCTACGCCATGGAGTTCTGCGCCATCGAGTCGTGCGGCAAGTGCACGCCCTGCCGCATCGGCTCGACCCGCGGCGTGGAGGTCATCGACCGGCTTGGTCGCCGGGGAGAATGCCGCCGCAGCAGGAGGCGCTCTGCGCGATCTGTGCGAGACCATGACCTACGGATCGCTGTGCGCGCTCGGCGGCTTGACGCCCTACCCGGTGCTGTCCGCCTGAATCATTTTCCCGAAGATTTTGTCAAACCAGGCGGGCGCAAGCGTCGCGCCTGAGCTCAGGATTCTAGCGAGGATTTCCCATGCAATCCATTGTCGAACAGGATCTCGGTACATCCGCAGCGCGACAGCGCGAAGCTCGTCACGCTCACCATCGATGGCCGCGAAGTGACGGTGCCCGAGGGCACCTCGGTGATGCGCGCCGCGGCGCTATCGGACGTCAAGATTCCGAAGCTGTGCGCCACCGAGCAGCTGGAGGCCTTCGGCTCCTGCCGGCTGTGCCTGGTGCAGATCGAGGGCATGAAGGGTCTGCCGGCCTCCTGCACCACGCCGGTGGCGCAGGGCATGAAGGTCACGCACGCAGAACAAGCAGATCGCCGACATTCGCCGCGGCGTGATGGAGCTGTATATCTCCGATCATCCGCTCGACTGCCTGACCTGTCCGGCCAACGGGCACTGCGAGCTGCAGGACATGGCCGGCGTCGTCGGGCCTGCGCGAAGTGCGCTACGGCTACGAGGGCGCGAATCACCTGGATGCGCCGAAAGGACACCAGCAATCCCTATTTCACCTTCGATGCCAGCAAGTGCATCGTCTGCTCGCGCTGCGTGCGCGCCTGCGATGAGCAGCAGGGGACGCTCGCGCTGACCATCCAGGGGCGCGGCTTCGATTCCACCGTGGCGGCGAGCCAGAACGTGCCCTTCATGGACTCCGAGTGCGTCTCCTGCGGCGCCTGCGTGCAGGCCTGCCCGACCGCCACCCTCTCGGAGAACACGCTGATCGAGAAGGGCCAGGCCGAGCACAGCGTCGTGACGACCTGCGCCTACTGCGGCGTGGGCTGCTCGTTCCGCGCCGAGATGCAGGGCGAGGAGGTGGTGCGCATGGTGCCGAACAAGGACGGCCACGCCAATCACGGCCACTCCTGCGTCAAGGGGCGCTTCGCCATCGGCTATGCCACGCACCCGGATCGGATCCTCAAGCCGATGATCCGCTCGCAAGATCTCCGATCCGTGGCGCGAAGTGTCGTGGGAGGAGGCGATCGGCTATGCGGCCTCGCGAGCTCAAGCGCATCCAGGCGAAGTACGGCCGCGACTCGATCGGCGGCATCACCTCCTCGCGCTGCACCAACGAGGAGACCTACCTCGTGCAGAAGCTGGTGCGCGCCGGCTTCGGCAACAATAACGTCGACACCTGCGCGCGCGTCTGCCACTCCCCGACCGGCTATGGACTGAAGAACACCATCGGCGAGTCGGCCGGCACGCAGAACTTCGACTCGGTGATGAAGGCCGACGTGATCTTGGTGATCGGCGCGAACCCGACCGACGGCCATCCGGTCTTTGCCTCGCAGATGAAGCGGCGGCTGCGCCAGGGCGCGAAGCTCATCGTCGCCGATCCGCGGCGCATCGATCTGGTGCGCACCCCGCACATCGCCGCCGAGCAGCACCTGAAGCTGCGCCCGGCACCAATGTCGCGCTGATCAACTCGCTCGCGCACGTCATCGTCACCGAGGGGCTCGTCAAAGAGGACTACGTCGCGAGCGCTGCGAGATGCCTTCCTTCGAGAAGTGGCGCGACTTCGTCTCCGCAGGCGAGAAACTCTCCGGAGGCGATGGAGGCGGTCACCGGGGTGCCGGCGGCGCGACGTGCGCGCGGCCGCGCGGCTGTACGCGACCGCGGGCAACGGGGCC
>CAWDGY010000015.1:0-152437 GCA_963801865.1 uncultured Gammaproteobacteria bacterium
TCGCAAGATATAGTCGCCACTATTTCTCGTGCCCGACTATGTCGAGTATGCAAGCCAAAACCCTGTAATTTACGGCGAACACGTCGAACCCACTCATATAGTCTTGGCTCCTAGCCGCCCCCGATTTTTCGGGAAAGGAGCCAGTCATGAGATATCGGCTCGACACACAGATCGTCTTATCAGGCGTGCCGGAGGGTCCATTCGCGAAGCACCTTCGAGCATATGCGACCTCTTTGAGACTGCAGGGATATGAAGCCCACTATTTGCACCGGCATATCATGCTCGCAGCGCGCTTCAGTCAATGGCTCGAGCGCAGGCGATTAACGGCTTGGCGGGTCGACTCTAAGCATGTATCTCGGTATTTGAGATGCCGACATCGCCAGCGACGAGCCTCCAGCGGAGATGTACCGTCGTTGAGGCATTTCATGGCGTATCTGCGTGGTCGGCGGGCTATCCCACCTGAGAAGACCGCGGCACTCCCGATCGTGCCGGCCGATGGTTGTGCAAGGGGCTACGAGCAGTATCTTCGCCAAGACCGAGCTTTGTGTCGGGCCACCATCATCAACTACGTCCCGTTTGTCCGGGACTTTCTCAAAGACCGATTCGGCGAAGGAGCGGTACATCTTTCGTGTTTGAGAGTCAAAGACGTCGTGACATTCATTCAGGGTCGCGCCAGACGTCTGCACGGGAAGCGAGCGAAGCTCATGACGACGGCGCTGCGCTCCTTTTTCCAATACGCCCGCATGCGCGGAGAGATCACATTGGATCTGGTCGCCGCCGTTCCGATTGTGGCCAACTGGTCCATGACCTCGATCCCACGGGCGATCGCCGCGGGGCAAACGCAAAAGCTCCTCGCCAGCATCGATCGGAAGAGCGCGATGGGACGGCGCGACTATGCGATCCTGCTGGTGCTGGCCCGGCTCGGATTGCGAGCGGGCGAAGTGATGTCCTTGGAGCTCGATGACATCGATTGGAGCACTGGGGAGCTCACCGTGCGCGGCAAGGGCCGCAGGAGCCAGCTGCCGCTTGCGCCGGATGTCGGCAAAGCGATCGCGGCGTACTTGCGCCACGGCCGACCCGAGTGCGCGTCGCGGCGTGTTTTTCTGCGCACCAAGGCACCGATTGGAGGTTTCCACGGCGCAAGCGGCGTGGGATCCATGGTTCGACATCGCCTCGAGCGAGCACGGATCAACTCGCCGACCTTCGGCACGCATCAGTTTCGTCATGGACTCGCAAGCGACATGCTGCGCCAAGGCGCATCGCTTGCCGAGATTGGCGCGGTGCTGGGTCATCAGCACCCCGATACCACTCGCATCTACACGAAGATCGATTTGAAGTCTTTGCATGCGCTGGCTCAGCGCTGGCCGGGAGGCGTGCCATGAATACGCTGCGGCAGTCGATTGCCGAGTACCTGGCGCTCCGACGCAGTCTCGGCTTCAAGATGAACGATGCCGCTCGAGCGTTGCCAGACTTCGCCACGTTCATGGGGCGCCGCCGTGCCGCGTATATCACGCAGGCGTTGGCGTTGAGGTGGGCACAAATTCCTAGCACGCACAACCCTCGCACTGGGCCAGCCGGCTTTGCTACGTGCGCCAGTTCGCCCGCTACCGAAGCGCAAGTGATCCGCGCACGCAGATTCCGGCGCTCGGCCTGCTGCCATTCAAGCCTGCGGGCCCGGCCGTACCTCTACACCGATGAGGAGATCGAGCAGCTTTTGCACGCCACGCTGCATATGCCGCTGTCGCCCCAGCAGCGTAATACCTGTGCGCTGCTGCCGTGGGTTTATTACTGCCTGTTTGGCCTGCTCAGCGTCTCGGGCCTGCGCTTGGGTGAAGTGCGCAACCTCAAGCTCGAAGATGTCGACCTGAGAGCCGGCGTGCTGACCGTTCGCGGTGGCAAATTTGGTAAGGATAGATGGGTGCCTATCCACCCCACCACCTGCAAGGTCTTGTCCCGATATATCGAGCGACGCAAGCGGCATTGGGGCGCACGCTCGGTCTCCCCGTACTTGTTCGTCTCGAGCTGGGGGAACCGACTGGATGGAGCACAGGTTCATCGGGCGTTCTATGCGGCTTCGCGGCGCATCGGTCTGCGCGGTGCGCGCGACAGCCATGGGCCGCGTCTGCACGATCTTCGCCATCGATTTGCGACGACAACGCTGGTGAACTGGTACCGCTCGAAGGAGGATCCCGAACGACGCCTGCCCTTTTTGAGTGCGTTTCTCGGGCACGTTCATGTCGCGGACACCCAGTGGTATCTGAGCGGATCGCCGGAGCTGATGCGCGAAGCGATGCGTCGCCTCGAGCATCGCTGGGGAAGCTCCGCATGAACCTCACGGCGAGCTTCGCTCCGTTGCTCGAGCGATTCTTCCTGCAACGGTTGATGCAGCAGCGTCAGGTGAGCCCACACACCGTCGCCTCGTATCGCGATACATTCTGTCGGCTGCTGAAGTTCACCCAGCAGCACCTGCACACGGGACCCTCGCAACTTCGATTCGAGCAGATCACCGCGCCCTTGATCGGGAAGTTTCTGGACCACTTGGAAAAACACGACAAGATCAGCGTGCGCACGCGCAACCTGCGCCTGACGGCAATCCATTCGTTTTTTCTCTACGCGGCCTTTGAGATGCCCGAGCACGCCGCGCAAATCCAGCGTGTGCTGGCCATCCCGAGCAAGCGCTTCACCCGCACGTTGGTCAGCTTTCTCACCCGTCCAGAAGTCGATGCACTGCTCGCCGCACCCGGCCGGCACACCTGGTCCGCCCGGCGCGATCACGCGTTCATGTTGACGGCGGTACAGACCGGCTTTCGCCTCTCGGAGATGACCGGACTTAAGCGCGAGGATCTTGTTCTTGGCGCTGGCGCCCATTTGAGAGTAATCGGCAAGGGCAGACGTGAACGATGTACGCCGCTCGCCAAGGCCACCCGCGCCGTGCTTAAAGCCTGGATGCGCGAGCCCCAACGGGGTGAGGACCATATCCTCTTTCCCAACGCCCGCGGTGACCGGCTCACCGTTCACGGTGTCCAGTATTTGCTCAACAAGCACCGGCGCGCCGCGGCCCGCATCTGTCCCTCGCTTGAACAAAAACACGTCAGCGTCCACCGTCTGAGACACACGATGGCCGTTGATATGCTTCAAGAAGGTGTCGATCGGTCCACCATTGCACTGTGGCTTGGTCATCAACATGTCCAGACCACCCAGATATACCTCGACGCCACACTCGCGATGAAGGAAAAGGCCCTCGCCAAAGCAACTCCCCGTGAGGCCAGACCGGGCCGCTATCGCCCAGATGATCGGCTGTTGGCCTTTCTGAAGGATCTGTGAGGCTCGAAGACTATGTCGCGTAATCAACTGAGCCCCATGCGCCGCACACAGCCAAATTCCCGACAAAACACGTTGCGTTGTCCTTCTGTGTAAATATAGTCGGGTAAGCGACATAGTGCCGGAATGTATGCGCTGCGCGGCGGTTTTCTGGTGCGCCCGCTGCTGATCGCGGTCACCCTCGGCCTTCTCGGTGCCGTTCTCTCCTCCGTCGAGGAGGGCATGCCCGTGCTGAGCGACTGGGTGCCGACGTTCTTGTTCCCCTCTCGTGCCGATCCGCAAGTCGCTCAGACCGTCTTGGCGACGATTGCCACCTCGATCATGACCGTGGTATCGATCGTATTCGCGATTCTCCTGATGACGTTGACGCTCGCGTCGATGCAGTTCTCGCCTCGGATCCTGTTGAGTTTCACCAAGGACCGGGTGACTCAGTGGACTCTCGGCATCTTCCTCGGCACTTTCGCCTTTTGCGTGGCGGCATTGCCCGCCGCGCGCTCCCTGCCGTATCCCCTCGCTCCGGTCGCGACGGTCACCTGCGCGATGCTGCTCGCCGTGGCGTGCGTCGCGTGGCTGATCTTTTTCATCAATCACATCTCACAGGCGATCAGCGTCAATTACATCGTCGATCGGATCGCCGGCGAGACCGAGGGCGTGATCGATGCCCTCATGCGCGACTCGCAGCGATTCGCCTACGACCCGCCGGGCGTGCCCTTCGACGGCAACAAGCCCGAAGTTCTCGTCGCCGCCAGGGTTTCCGGCTACATCCGCTTCGTCGACACACGGCGGCTGCTCGATCTCGCACGGACCTACAAATTGCGTGTGCGCTTGATCCGGCGGGTGGGGCATTTCGTTCCCGAGGGCGTCGCGCTGTTCGGCGTCTCACCCGCCGAGCGTCTCGATGCGGCGCGCGCGCACGAGCTAAACTCGGCGTTCGAGATCGGACCGAGCCGGACGATGCAGCAGGACGTCGAGTTCGGCGTGATCCAAATCGTCGACATCGCGCTCAAGGCGATTTCCTCCGCGGTCAATGACCCCAGCACCGCCATCACGTGCGTCGACCAACTTGGACGGATTTTGATCCGTTTCGTCGGCCGCAATGCTCCGGCCTCCCTGCTCTGCGATCCTCCGCACGTCGTGCGGGTCATCGTTCCCTGGATCGGTACGGAGAGCCTTCTCGATACGGCATTCGAGCAGATCCGACATTACTCGGCATCGGATATCGCGGTCAGTCTGCGGTTGCTGCGCGCCTTCGATGATATCGCATCGACCTGCGTCGATCCGCGCATCGTCGAATCCCTCGGCGCGCGGGGCCGGCGCGTTCTCGCCGGCTGCGCCGCACGGCTGCAGCCGGATCAGACCGAGAAGCTTCGGGAGCGGCTCGGCGCGCTCGAAGCGCGCATGGCCGCGGCCCGTTTGGCGAGGTTCGCTCGCGGCGGCGTTCAAATCTCGAACTCGACACCGACCTCCATGATCTGAGCAGTCGGGATGTTGAAGTACGCTCCGGGGCGCTGTGCATTGCGATGCATGAACACGAAGAGCGTTTCGCGCCACCGGGCCATTCCCGGTTGCCGGCCCGCCGCAACGATCGTTTCGTGGCCGGTATAATAGGTCACCCGGCCCAGATCGCATTCCAAAATTTGCCGGCGCACCAATGCGATACCGAGTCCCTTGGGGACGTCGATCTTCTCCATGAAACCGAACCGCAGCTGGACGCGAACGAGGTCCTCCGAAACGGGGATGACCGTCACGTGTTCTTCGTCCGCCACACGCGGTGTTTCGGTGATTTCCACCGCGACCAGCAGCACCCGTTCATGCAGCACGTGATTGAGCTTGAGGTTCAGAGTGAGCGGCAGTGGCACGCCCTGCGTCATGCGTCCGAGCACCACGGCCGTGCCTGGAATCCGATACGGCGGATCCGCCTTGATTCGGTCCAGGAACTCCTTCGACTTCTCGCGAATCGCGAGCCGCGCCTGGTCCATGATCTGCTCGCCCTTACGCCAGGTCAGCATCAGGAACGCGACGACAAATGAGATCATCAATGGAAACCAGCCACCGTCCAGGAGCTTCGTGGAGGTGGACGCAACGAAGAGCAAGTCCAATGCGAGGAGACTGCCGTTCACGGCGAATACGATGAGCGGATTGTGCTTCCACTGCAGTGCCACGAACGTGGCCAGCAGGGTGGTAATGGCCATCAGCAACGAGACCGCGATTCCAAACGCTCCCGCCAGCGCCTCGGAAGATCCAAAACCGATCACCGCGGCCAGCGTTCCCAACGCCAGCGCCCAGTTTACGAACGGAACGTAGATTTGGCCGATCTCGTGTCCGGCCGTATGGACGATGTTCAGCCGCGGCAGGAATCCGAGTTGAATCGCCTGGCGCGTCATCGAATACGCCCCCGAAATGATCGACTGCGAGGCAATGACGGTCGCCAGGGTGGCAAGTACGACGATGCCGTAGTGCGCCCATTCCGGAGCCAGCTGATAGAAGGAATTCTCGATCGCGCTGGGATCGCTGATAAGCAGCCCGCCCTGGCCGAAATAGTTGAGCGTCAACGCCGGCAGCGCCACGCCGAACCAGGCGACACGGATCGGAAACGGTCCGAAGTGGCCCATGTCCGCATAAAATGCCTCGCCGCCCGTCACCGCGAGAAAGGCACCCCCGATCACCACCAAGGACAGGGACCCCGCGTGGCGCAAGTACGTGATCGCGGGCAGCGGACTCAAGGCGCCGAGAATCGAGGGTGCCTTGGCAATTCCCGCAACTCCCAGAATCCCGATGACGACGAACCAGATCAGCATGACCGGACCGAATATGCCGCCGATCCACGATGTGCCTTTGCGCTGAATGGCGAACAGCAGCACCAGGATGATGACCGTCAGCGGAATGACGAATCGCGCCGCTTGGGGCGCGTACAGCTTGATGCCTTCGATTGCGCTCAGCACCGAAATCGCCGGCGTGATCGTGCCGTCTCCATAGAGCAGCGTCGCGCCGATGAGACCCACGACGACCATGACCGCATGCCGGCTGCTCTCCTTGGCGCGGCGTGGGCTCACCAACGCCAGAAGGGCCAGGATGCCGCCCTCGCCGTGGTTGCCGGCTCGCATGATGAGGATCGCGTACTTGATCGAAATGACGATGATCAAGGACCAGAAAATCAGCGACACGATGCCCATCACCGCCTCGGGCGTGATCGCTCCGCTCGCGCTCGCTGCCTTGGTGGCGACCTGCAGGGTATAGAGGGGGCTCGTGCCGATGTCGCCGAAAACGATACCCATGCATGCCAACGATGCGAATGCCCAGCCGGCATGCTTGCTGTTCGGGGCGCGGCCCTTCGGATCCACCGTCAAGAACGCGCTCCCCTGGTCATCGGATTGACGGCGCGCGAAGCGCCCGACCCGCGCCCACTCTATCTGGGCATTTCATAGCGATTTTAAAACTTGACCATCACGCCGGCGCCCACGACTGTTTCGCGCGTGCGAAGGTCCGGGAACCAATCACTCGCGGTGCAATTGCCGCTGGTCGGATCGGCCGGCCCCCCCACACAGCTTGCGGGCGAACCGGTGTTGCCGCCGGGCGGCGTGATGCCGCCCTGTCCCGACCAGTAGGGAACGCTGGAATGGCGGAACGTCGCTTCGGTCCACCAGGTAATCCAGTCGTTCGGCATGTACTGGAAGTTGATTTGCGAATCCCACTGATAGAGCTTCTGGCCCGGCTGCTGCGTGAAGTACGGTGAACCACTCGCCGCCGTCGCGCCGTTGATCGGCGGAGTCAGCGCCAAGTAGCGGCCCGGATTGTTCATGAAGCCCCCGCCAATCGTCACCGCGTACAAATCGTTGTGGAACCAGGTGCGGTCGTAGAGCATCACGCCGAGAAATTCCTCCTTGTTCGGTCCCTTTGTACAGTGCACGCCGCCGCCGTACTCGCAGCCGAAGTCCCACGTCAAGCTGAAGGCCATCTTCGATACGCCGGCCCCGCCCATGCCGTGCGCGTCGTAGTACTTATACAAGAGGCTGTCATCCTCGTGCACACGGGTGACGTTGGCGTAGTTGACCGGCGGCCCCGCCCCCACGTAGGAGCCGGCTGCGGCGTTCGGATTACCGCCATTTTGCGGCTGGCAGGGCACATTCATCGTTCCCTGTCCGTTGTTGCTGTTCGCCTGGCATTGCAAATTATCCTCTCCGACCGAATAGGTGTTGAACACCAATTTGAGATCATTGCTGGGGATCCAGAGGATCTGGCCACCGAAGCCCGGATGGCGGTTGAACTTGGCATAGGACTGCCAGCCGTTGATGAGCCAGGGCTCGATCTTCAGATTCTGCGTCGGAAACCACTGCACACGCAGTCCATTGAAGAACCAGGGCGTGTTCGATGAGACGAACGAGGGCTGGTAGGTCCAGTTATCGAAATTGTAGTAGCTGAAGAGCCCGATGTACGAGACGAAAATCCCAGCATCGACATTCAGGCCGTGGCTCACGTCGAAATGATATCCGGCATTCGCTTCCGAGAAGTAGCGGTAAGCGTCCGAGAGCTGCCACTGGCCAATTTGGTTGCTGGCGTCGTTGCGTGGTGTGGTCGTCGCGAACATGCCGAACATCGACAAGAAGCGGGCCTTCACGTTGTTCCAGTGGAAGTCGCCGCCGAAGCTCACCTGTTCGATCTGGAATTCGCCGGAGCGGAACTCCTCGGTCGAGCCGTCGATCGTATGGTCGCTCGGGTGGTTGAGGCTTTGCAGGTAGTTCACGTCCAAGCGGATTTCAGGCGTGAAGAACTTCGTATCGAAAATCGGCGACTTCTCGCGCGTGTTGCCGTTGAGCCAGCCGATGTCGCCGACGTTGGCAAACGGGGTTACGGTGTCGTTCTCCGGGGGCGGTTCCGGCGCCTGCAGCGCCTCGGGTACCGTCGGTACGGCCGGGGCCGCGGCGGGCGCGGTGCGCGCCGCCTTCGCTGCCTCGGCGGCCACCGCGGCGAGTGCGGGTCCCGCTGCCGCCGGCGCCGCTCCCGGCGGCGACGCTGCCGGAGCGTTCATCGCGAGGTCTTTCCTGCTCGCCTTGCCCGCGATCACCTCGAGCGCCGGCGCAACGGCATCGGGCACCCCATCGACATGGGACGTGATGACCCAGGAGCCCGGCGGAACGTCGGCGAAGGAATATACGCCGTCGCTGCCCGAGATCGTCGCGCGAATGCCGCCGCCATTGGATTTCACGGCTGTTATGGTCGCGCCTGCAACCGGCATCTTGGCTGAATTCGTGACGATGCCGACGATCGCGCCGTCGGCCACCGTAGCCGTGGGTAGCGAGGGTTCGGCGCCCACCGCCGGCAGCAGCCGGCAAGCCAGCAGGACCGAGATCAGAAGCTTGGCTACAGCACGTTCGAGTCTCACGATCTTCTCCTCAAGGCGCCGCGGCCGCCGTGCTCTCAGCGTGTCTCATCGAGCGCGAGATTGAGCTCGAGCACGTTGATTCGACGTTCGCCGATGAAGCCGAAGAGTCGCCCCCGCTGGTGCGACTTGATGAGTGCCTCGACCCGCGCGAGCGGAAGGTTGCGGGCGCGAGCGACTCGCGCGGCCTGATAACGGGCGGCGGCGGGACTGATGTCCGGATCGAGACCGCTCGCCGAGGCGGTCACGAGATCGACTGGAACCAGCCGGCGGTTGTCCGGATCGGCGTCGTGCAGCGCTTTGGCGTTCGCCTTGACTTGATCGAGCAACGCGGGATTCAGCGGTCCGAGATTCGATCCGGAGGAGGCCAGGCCGTTATAGGGCTGCGGGGTCGTCGCCGAAGGCCGGCCCCAAAAATACTTCGGATCCGAGAAGCTCTGGCCGATGAGCCTCGAGCCGATGAGCTTGCCGTCCTTGTAGATCAAGCTGCCCTCCGCTTGGCGCGGGAAGGCCACCTTGGCGACGCCCGTGATCACGAGCGGATACCCGAGCCCGAGGAGCAGCGTCATCAGCACGAGAAGACTGACTGCCGGTCGAATGAGTCGCACGAACATGCCGATGCTCCTTCACGCCCAGCCGGCCGCCGACAGGATCATGTCGATCAGCTTGATGCCGGGAAATGGCACGATGATGCCGCCGAGACCGTAGATCAGCAGATTGCGCCGCAGCAGCGGGCCGGCGCCGAGCGGCCGATACTTGACACCCTTGATGGCGAGCGGAATCAACGCGACGATGATGAGGGCGTTGAAAATCACCGCCGAGAGAATGGCGGAGTTCGGAGTCGCCAGGTGCATCACGTTGAGCGCACCGAGCTCGGGGTAGGTCATGGCAAAGGCGGCGGGGATTATCGCGAAGTACTTCGCGACGTCGTTCGCGATCGAGAACGTCGTCAATGCGCCGCGCGTCATCAGCATCTGCTTACCCGTCTCCACGATCTCGATGAGCTTGGTGGGGTTCGAGTCGAGATCGACCATGTTGCCCGCTTCCTTGGCCGCTTGCGTACCGGTATTCATCGCAACTGCGACGTCGGACTGCGCGAGAGCCGGTGCGTCATTAGTGCCGTCGCCGGTCATGGCGACCAGGCGTCCTTGTGCCTGATGCTCCCGAATCAGCTTGAGTTTGGCCTCCGGCGTCGCTTCAGCGAGAAAGTCGTCGACGCCGGACTCGGCCGCAATGGCCGCCGCCGTGAGGCGGTTGTCGCCGGTGATCATGATCGTCTTGATGCCCATGTGTCGCAGATCCGCGAACCGCTCCTTGATGCCGCCCTTGACGATGTCCTTGAGCTCGATGACGCCGAGCACGCGGCCGCCGTCGGCCACCACCAGCGGCGTGCTGCCTTGACGTGCGACGCGCTGCACGGCTTCATCGACCAGCGGCGGGCAGTGCTTGCCTTGGGCCTCGACGTACTTGATGATCGTGTTCGGCGCGCCCTTGCGTATTTGACGGCCGCCGATATCGACGCCGCTCATTCGCGTGTGCGCGGAGAACGGCACGAAGTTCGCGCCGAGTGCGCCGAGGTCGCGCTCGCGCAGATTGAAGCGCTGCTTGGCGAGCACGACGATGCTGCGGCCTTCCGGCGTTTCGTCGGCGAGCGATGCGAGTTGAGCGGCATCCGCGAGCTCGAGCTCCGTCACTCCCGGGGCCGGCAGAAACACCGCGGCCTGCCGATTGCCGAGCGTAATAGTTCCGGTCTTGTCGAGCAGCAGCACATCGACGTCGCCGGCGGCCTCGACAGCTCGGCCGGAGGTGGCGATGACGTTCGCCTGCATCATGCGGCTCATGCCGGCGACGCCGATCGCCGACAATAGACCGCCGATCGTCGTCGGGATGAGGCATACCAGCAGCGCCACGAGAGCGGTCAGCGTGACCGGCGTTCCCACCTTGCTCACCTCGACGGCAAACAGCGAGAAAGGCAACAGCGTGACGATGACGACCAGAAAGACCAGGGTGAGCGCCACCAGCAAGATGGTCAGCGCAATCTCATTGGGCGTCTTCTGGCGCTTCGCCGCCTCGACCATCGAGATCATCCGGTCGAGAAAGGTTTCTCCCGGGTTCACCGATACGCGCACCACGATCCAGTCCGACAGCACGCGGGTGCCGCCGGTCACGGACGAGAAGTCGCCGCCCGACTCCCGAATGACGGGCGCCGACTCGCCCGTGATGGCGCTCTCATCGACCGATGCGACGCCCTCGATGACTTCGCCGTCGGCCGGAATGGTGTCATGCGTTTCGACCAGCACCCTATCGCCTTTCCGCAAGTCCTCCGCCTTGACGAGCGTCGTCTTGCGGGCTCCGGGAGCATTCTCCACGATGCGCTTGGCCATCACGGTCTGGCGCATGTTGCGAAGCGCGGACGCCTGTGCGCGGCTGCGGCCCTCGGCGAGCGCTTCGGCAAAATTGGCGAACAGCACGGTGAACAGCAGCCAGACGCTGACCGCGAGAATGAAGCCCGCGGGCGCCTCGCCGTGACCGGCGAGTGCCTGGCCAAAAAGGATCGCCGTCACGATCGTGCCGACGTACACCACGAACATCACCGGATTGCGCCACTGAACGCGCGGATCGAGTTTCTTCACGGACTCGAGAAGCGCCGGGCCAAGGAGCTTGCGATCAAAGAGAGTGAGCTGCTGTCGCGTCATGGGAACTCGCTATTTGGCGGTTGCGAGCATGAAATGCTCGACAACCGGCCCCAGCGCCAATGCCGGGACGTACGTTAAGACACCGATGAGCAAGATCGAGCCCAAGAGCAGCGCCACGAACAGCGGCCCATGCGTCGGCATCGTGCCCTCGGTCACGGCAACGCGCTTCTTCGCCGCGAGCGAGCCCGCAATGCCGAGGGCGGCCACGATCGGCCAGAAGCGGCCGATGAACATCCCCAGGCCGGTGGCGACGTTGTAGAACACCGTATTGGCGGAGAGCCCCGCGAACGCGCTGCCGTTGTTGTTGGCGGCCGACGAGAATGCATACAGAATCTCGCTGAAGCCGTGAGCCCCGGGGTTCGCAACCCCGGCCTTGCCGCCCGTCGTCATGACGGCAACCGCGGCTCCGATCAGCACGGCAAACGGGGTGGTCAGGATGAATATGGAGGCCAGTTTCATCTCCAGAGCCTCGATCTTCTTCCCGAGGTATTCGGGCGTCCGGCCGATCATCAATCCGGCGATGAAGACGCCGAGAATGGCGTACATCAGAATCGAGTAGACCCCGGTGCCGACGCCCCCGGGTGCGACCTCGCCGAGTTGTATGAGGAACATCGGCACGAAGCCGCCCAAGGGCGTCATCGAGTCGTGCATGGTGTTGACGGCACCGCAAGAGGTCGCGGTGGTGGCCGCAGCGAAGAGAGCCGAGGCAGCGATACCGAAGCGGGTCTCCTTGCCCTCCATGTTGCCGCCCGCCTGCAGCGGACTCGCGACTTGATCGACGCCCTGCTTCACAATGAGTGGATTACCGTTGTGTTCGGCATGGAACGCCGTGATCACCAGCGGAACGAACAGGATCAGCATCGCCGCCAGGAGCACCCAGCCCTGTCGGGTGTCCCCGACCATCTTGCCGAACGTGTAGGTAAGAGCGAATGAGATGAGGAAAATCGCGAACATCTCGAGCCAATTCGAGAGCGGTGTCGGATTCTCATACGGATGGGCCGAGTTCGCGTTGAGGAAGCCCCCGCCGTTGGTGCCGAGTTCCTTGATGGCCTCCTGCGAGGCGATCGGTCCCATCGGCAGCGTCTGCGTCTGGGTGGTCGCCGTCTCGGTGACGGGATTGCCGGCCGCGTCCTTGATGGGATTGCCGGCCGCATCGGTTTTCGGGTTCTGGTAGGTGAGCTCTTCGATCGTCGTGGCATCTTTGTACGCGGCGAAATTCTGGATGACGCCCTGGCTCGCCAGCACGAGCGCGAGCAGCGCCGAAAGCGGCAACAGCACATAGAGAATTGCGCGAGTCACATCCACCCAAAAATTGCCGATGGTCTGCGCAGAGTGCCGAACGAAGCCTCGGATCAAGGCGATTGCGACGGCGATGCCGGTCGCGGCGGAGAGAAAATTCTGCACCGCGAGCCCCGCCATTTGCACGAGATAGCCCATCGTCGACTCGCCGGAGTACCCCTGCCAGTTGGTATTGGTGATGAAGCTCACGGCCGTATTGAACGATGAATCGGCGCTCACCGCGGGGAACTTCTGCGGGTTGAGCGGCAAGAAGAACTGCAGCCGCTGCAGCCCATACACGATGAGTGCGCCCAGCACATTGAACAGCAGCAGCGCGATCGAGTACTGCTGCCAGGTCATCTCATCGGCTGAACGGATCCCGCAGAGCCGGTACACACCGTCTTCAACCCGGCTGCCGGCGCGTCGAGCGAAATTCGGCCGCCCATCCATGACATCGGCGATGTAGCTACCGAGCGGCTTGGTGCATAGCAAGAGCACGCCGAGGAACGTCAGCAGCAGCAGGCTGAATTGCGTGGTGGCGCCCATTCAGAATCGCTCCGCCCTCAGCAGGGCGTACAACAGGTAGCCGAACAGGAACAGCGCCAGCAGTCCGCTGAGCCAATACATGAGGCTCATGGGGCCTCTCCGAGCCGGCCGAGCGCCCATACGAGTGCGTGGCTCACCACATAGAGACCGGCGAGAATCAGCAGATAGATGATGTCCATCCCGTCACCTCTGAAAGAAACGCGCCCACGGTAGCACCGGGCATGCAAACATCTGTACGGGAAACCACGTACCAGCCCGCGCCGCGGCACAAGAACACGGCGCTGCCAGACAGTTCCGTCGGTTCGCGAACGCGAATGCTAGGAGCTACGATATAAATATCCTGTAGAAATTCATCCGTACTTCCGGATGACGGGAATGCCGCGGTTTTCCCGTATGGATACCGTCGCGCATGAGGACTAAGGTCTTCGCGGGAACGATTGCTCAGCAGCGAGTGGCTGCCGGAGAACACATGAGACGGCGAACCTTGTTTTTGGGCAGGCTGATCGGGCTTTACTGCCTCGTCATCTCCTTGGCGATGGGAGTGCACAAAGCGGCGATGGTGCAGACGGTAACATCGTTCGTGCACGACCCACCGCTTCTATTCTTGGCCGGGGTGATCGGAATGGCCGTGGGTCTCGCCATCGTCATCGGACACAATGTGTGGTCGGGCGGGGCTTTGCCCGTGATGATCACTCTCATCGGCTGGCTCGCGTTGATCAAGGGGTCATTGCTGTTGTTTCTGTCTCAGAACGAGGCGGAGAGCGTATTCCTGCAGGGGCTGCACTATGAGCGGTGGTACTACGGTTACACCACCGTCACGTTCTTCATCGGGTTGCTTCTGGTCTACGGGTCGGTGCGCACCCGCCGGCTGAGATAGCTTCCCAAGCCGCTTCCCACACCGCGCAAAGAAAGCCGACCGGGGACCTTTACCGCTGCGCGCAACCGACGTCTGCGGCGTGACGAATCCGTGTGATGCGGTCGCGGCGCTATGATGCGTCGCGCGGCGCCGAGCGCGGGCTTGCTCGATCCGCCGGAGCCTAGGCAGTGCCTCCCACGGTCAATGCGTCGATGCGCAACGTCGGCTGTCCCACCCCGACGGGCACCGATTGGCCTTCCTTCCCGCACGTCCCGACGCCGGCATCGAGCTGCATGTCGTTGCCGACCATGCTGACGCGAGTGAGTACATCGGGGCCGTTGCCGATCAACGTGGCGCCTTTCACAGGCGCACCGATCTTGCCGTTCTCGATCAAGTATGCCTCGCTCGCCGAGAAGACGAATTTGCCCGAGGTAATGTCGACCTGACCGCCGCCGAAGTTCACCGCGTACAACCCCTTCTCGACGGACGCGATGATCTCCTCCGGCGCACGCGTGCCGGCGCGCATGTAGGTGTTGGTCATTCGCGGCAAGGTCATGTGCGCGAAGGACTCGCGGCGGCCGTTGCCCGTCGCCGGCATGCCCATCAGCCTCGCGTTCATCTTGTCCTGAATGTAGCCGCGCAACACTCCGTTCTCGATCAGCACCGTGCATTGGGTCGGCGTGCCCTCATCGTCGACGTTCAACGAACCGCGGCGCCGGTTCAGCGTGCCGTCATCGACGACGGTGATTTCGTCGGCTGCCACTTTTTGGCCGATGCGATTCGAGAACGCCGAGGTCCCCTTGCGATTGAAGTCACCCTCCAATCCGTGCCCGATGGCTTCGTGCAGCAAAATGCCCGGCCAACCGGACCCCAGGACCACCGGCATCGAACCCGCGGGAGCCGCGACCGCGTCGAGATTCACGAGCGCCTGGCGCACCGCCTCCCGGCCGTGCGCAAAAGGCCCTTCGCCGCGCAACAGCTCGTCGAGTCCGAAGCGCCCGCCCCCGCCGCTGTAGCCCTGCTCACGCCGTCCGTTTTGCTCGACGATCACCGACACGTTGATGCGCACCAAGGGCCGCACGTCGGCGGTGAGCGTGCCGTCGCTCGACGCGATCAGCACGACCTCATGCACGGCGGCCAGCGAGGCCATCACCTGCTTGACTCGCGGGTCGAGGCGCCGGGTATCGGCGTCGATGCGCATCAGCCACGCCACCTTTTCCTCGTCGCGAACCGCATCGAGCGGATCGATCGGCAGGTACAGACGATGCGTGAGAGGTCTGGACCATGCCTTCACCGCCCGACTTGCACCGCTGCGGGCGATCGCGCGCGCCGCATCCGAGGCCTCCACCAGGGCGGGAAGCATGACCTCATCGGTATACGCGAAGCCGGTCCTCTCGCCGCTGATCGCCCGCACACCGACGCCCTGTTCGATGCTATGTGCGCCTTCCTTGACGATCCCGTCTTCGAGCGCCCACGATTCCTCGCGCGACAGCTGAAAATACAAATCCGCGTAATCGACCCCTCGGCTCATCACGGTGCCGAGCACGCTCAACAAGCGTCCCTCGTCCAATCCGGACGGCGCGAGGATCATTTTCTCCGCCACGTCGAACAACGGAGTGGCGCTCATGCGAGCTCGGTCGAGACGTTGGGCACACCCAGACGACGGTTGTCGAGCGCGGGAAATCTCGCGCGCGTCTCCGCTTGTTTGGAAAGGTCGATATCCGCTGTCACCACACCCGTTCCTTTTGGCAGGCGCGAAAGCACCTGGCCCCAATAATCGACGATCAACGTATCGCCATAGGTTTCCCGGCCGCTCGTATGGGTGCCGCCCTGAGCAGGTGCCACGACATAGCACAGATTCTCGATTGCCCGCGCCCGCAGCAAGGTCTCCCAGTGAGCGCGGCCGGTGGGGACCGTGAACGCGGCGGGCATCGCAAGCCACTCCGCGCCCCGAGCGACCAGATCCCGGTACAACTCCGGAAAGCGCATGTCGTAGCACACTGAGAGTCCCAGCCTTCCTACGGGAGTGTCCGCAACCACCACATCGCGACCTGGCATCACGTGCGTCGATTCGAGGTACTGCTCGTTGCGGCCGGGAATGGTGACGTCGAACAGATGTATTTTGTCATAGCGCGCCACACGCCTGCCGTCCGAGTCGATCAGTAGCGAGGCGTTCGATACGCGCGTCGCCGAGTCGCCCTTGATCACGGTCGTTCCGCCCAGGATCCACAGCTTGAGCTCTCGTGCCGTCTCGTACAAAAACGCTTGCACCGGCCCCTCATGATCGGGTTCCGCCACCTCGAGCTTGTCGGCGTCGCGCAGCCCGATGAAGGAGAAATTCTCCGGCAGGCAGGCGACCTCCGCCCCCAACTCCTTGGCCTCGCGCAAGAGCTTGCCTGCCACGAGCAAGTTCTCCGCAACGATATGACCCGAGGTCATCTGGATGGCCGCTACAATGCCCATTACTTTGGCGCCTCGGCAGACGCCGCTGCGGCGTCTGCCCCTTTGATCCGTTCAACGATGGGGTTGTCCCAAGTTCCGGTAATCCGATAATACCCTCGTACCAACCCTTTCAGCGGCTGTTTGAATACTTGCGTGAATAGCAGCACCGCCCCTCCGATCACCGGTCCGGCCGCAAATGCGGCCAGCGGCAGCGGGCTGTTGCCCACGCTGCCGGTCACCACTGCAGTTTGGTCGTAATCCTCGTTTTTCAAGCCAACCCGGCCAATTAAACCGATTTCGGCCGCCGGCCCCTTGACGAGCACGTTATCGGTGTACGCACTGCCGTCGTGTATGTCGAAATCGCCGCGAATCGTATCAAACGCGAAGCCTTTATCCGTCAGATCGCTGAAATCGAGCGCCAGCCGGCGCGGCAGCTCGGAGAGGCTGGCGAGGCCCAAGACCCGGCCGGCGCCGGGCTTGAGCCCCACGATTTGGCCCTTGTCCAGCGCCACTTGCACGTGTCCGGTCGCGGATTTGAGCGAATCCGCCGTCGGCGCACCCATCCAACTCATGTCGAACTCCAGACGCCCGCTTTTAGCCTCGGTGACGGGGGCGAAGCCGAGCTGTTTCAACGTGTCGCCCACGTCGGTACTCGTCATCGTGCCCTCGATGCGGTCCGAACCGCCGTCCTTCCCGCGCCACTCGCCTTTGGCGCTCACCGAATAGACCGCACTCGTCACCGTCAATTGCCGCAGGCTCACGCCATCGTCCAACCTCGATAGCGATGCACGAACGTCGCCGAATCGTCTGTCACCCCAGGTGAGTTCGTCGGCGTGAAAATTGACGGCTGGAATGCTGCGCGGATCCGTGGGGCCCTTCTCATCAGCCTGCGCACCGGCTTCCGGAGGCGCCGCAACGAACCGCAGGCGCTGGAACTCGAGATCCCACGGCTCTGCAGAATCCGCCGGCAGGGCGATGCTGCCTTGTACATTCGGACCCGTTACCCCCAAGCGCCAGCCACCGTTGTGGTCGGCGAGATCGAGGGTGACGTCCTGAAACGTCAGGCCGAGATAGTCCACCCGGCCCACCTCGAGCTTGGCGGAATGCACATAACTCGAGAGCGGCTTCGCGCCCGTGGGCGCACCCAACTTGAGCCAGCCGGTCAAGTCCAGCGTCTCGATCGTGCCGCCTACATTCACCGCCTGTGTGTCGCTGTACATCGGCTCCGCCGACCCAAAAGCAATGGCGGCCCGGCCGAGCCTCGTTCCGGTCCCCTCTCCTTCCATGCTCAGTGCGCTGCGCAATAAGGATCCCAATGCCACGCGCACCTGCACGCCGCCGCTCGGCGGCCACTGGACCTCGACCGACGACGGCAACGCGCGTGTGGCGGGTTTCGCCAGCGGCTCGGGGAGCTCCAGTTCGAGCCCCAATAAACCGCTGGTGATGCGCAAGGATCGTTCTCGAGCGGGGTCGGGCGCGACCTTGAGCACGCCGTGCCAGTCCGCTTGACCACTGATGGGAACGTTCGGCGGCAAGGACAACGCCCCACGCAAGGCCTCGCCGCTGAAACTCCCGCGGAAGTCCAATTGCGTGCGGGTCGCCGCACGGTTGCGGGGCGCGCGGGCATTCATCGTGAAAGCGCCGCCCAGGATGCGGCCGCGGATGTCGGCGTGGGAAACTTGAGCGCCGTCGATATCGGCCCCGCCCGTCAAATCGGTGGCCGCGAGCGTCGATCCCACTCGATTCACCGAGGCATCCTTCAACTCGACATGCACCAGTACCCGGCGTTGATCGAACTGTTTGAAGGGGAAAAACAGGTTGACGGTTGACTTGAGAGTGCCTTTGCCCTCGACCGCGGAAAATGCGCGGTCCGTCAGGGCGTCGAGCGGCGTCGCTCTCAAGAATTGCAAGGTGTCGGCCGCTCCGCCGTGCAAGGCTGCGTGAATCTGCAGCTCGCCATTTTTGAAATCGACGAAGCGCGCATCGCCGGAGTCCACGATGAGACTGCCGGTGCGGCCGCTCGAGAGCCGCGCGGTCATCCCTTCGTTGCGAAATTCCGCATCGCCGGCAAGAGCCTCGATGCGCGGCCACCCCTCGCGATAGTCCAGCGTCATGCCCTCGATGTGGCAGCGCGCCAGGAACACACCGCTGCCGTCGCGGAACGGAAAATTCCTCACGGGGCCTTGAATGATGGCCTCGGCATGCGATAGGCGCCCGGCAATGAACGCACGGTCGAGCCACACGAGCGCAGAGGGCGCGAGTAGTTCGCGCGGCAGGAACAGGTGGGTATCCGTGAGGTTGCCGCCGTCCACGGTGCTCGCCAGCGTTAAGATCGGCGAACTGCCGTCGCTCGGTTGTCGCCACGCCGTCTTTGCGTGGACGCTGGCATTGCGGGCTCCGAGTTGCAGATCCGTCGTCGCCACCAGGAACTCCGCCTCAGTGCGCCTCCAATATAACGTGGATTTCAGCAGGGTCAGATTGATCGGCTGGTGAAACTCCCCGGGCCAGGAAAACACCGCGGCCGCGCTTTCAATCGCAAGGCGGCCGCCGCTCTCATCGCCCGCGAGGATGCCGTTGAGCCCGCGCAAACCGGGCGCGCGACCGACCGGAGCGAAGCCGACGTCGCGAAATCTCGCGTTGACCTGCAGTTTCCAGGGAGAGGCCACCTGGTCGCGCATCAGTTGCAGCCGCATATCCATCCACTCGCCGGTCGGTGCGATGTCGCGCAGCCGCTCGCGAATGTCCTTTTGCGGCATGAGGCCGGCGAGCGGCAGGAGCGCCTCGGCGCGCAAGTAGCTCGCGCGGGCGCGCAATTCCAGCAGGCCGGTGTCATCGGCGCGCCAGCTCACGTCGAACTCGGAATCAGGATCGCGGTGTCGCGCGCGCTGCGCCTGCACATGGCGTCCGAGCACCGTCCAGCGATCGCCCGCATGCGTCGCGGTCAAAGCGCCGCTGATTTGCTCGAAGCTGGCACTCGGGCCGTCGGCCAGGGTGGCCACCACGCCTCGCGCGCTAAAGTCGACATCCGCGCGCGCGAGCGTCGCCCCTTGGCCGCGCGCCAGGACTTCGAATGCACCCGTACCCGCGCCGAGCCGGGTCAGATATTCAGGCAGCAGCTCCCGCCAGCCGGGGAACGACATGCCGCGCGCGCTCGCGAGAAAGCCCCAATCGAGGGCTGCGATCGGTCCCCGGCCGCGGGCGGTTCCGTGAAAGACGAGCGCGCCGCCCAAGACCGGCGGCAATTGCGCACTCAACTGAAGTGCGGCGAAGTCCGCGCCCCGGCTCAAGTCCACATCGACGCTGCGCAATTCGAGCTGCGGCAATGCGGGATTCCAGTTTTGAACGGTGACCAACCCCCGGCGTATGGCGAGCTCGCCGGCCGGCATGTCGTTGAGCGTGAGCGTGCCCGCCTCGGGGTCCTGTCCGCCCAGGACGATCTCCGCAGCGAGGGCGAAGGAATCCGGACCGACCCGCGAGATGACGATGTTCGGGGAATCGAGTTCGATGCGCACGGCGAATAATTTTCCGCTGCGCAGCAGCTGCCAGATGTCGGCACCGATGCGGCCGCCGGCTGCGCGCGCCAGCACCCGCTGATCGTCCTTGGAGCGCAATTCCAGGCGGTCGAAATACAATTCGGGTCCATACCAGCGAAACGCCGGCGACACGTGCGCAAAGGCGATGTGGTAGCCGCTCCGCCGGTGCACCCAATCCTTGATCTCGGCCTGATAGCGCGGCGCGCGATCGAGGGCGATCTTGATACCAAGCATCAGCGTCAGCACGAACAGCAGCATTCCTGCGATGCCGAACAGCAGGATCTTGGCGATCTTACGCAAGCTCATTTACATCAGAACGACGTCATACTGGTCCACGGCGTAGAGCGATTCGGTTTGCAGGCGGATCGGCTTTCCGGTCACCAGCTCGAGTTCGCCGAGCGCGGAGGACTCCTCATCGAGCAAGCGCTCGATGACGTCCTGGTGTGCCAGGACCATGAGCTGTTGACACTCGAACTGCCGCGCCTGGCGCATGATCTCACGAAACACTTCATAGCAAACCGTTTCCGCCGTCTTCACGAAGCCGCGTCCCTCGCAAGTCGGACAAGCCTGACACAACAGATGCTCCAGGCTTTCGCGCGTCCGCTTGCGCGTCATCTCCACCAATCCGAGCGGCGATACCGAGGAAATATTCGTCTTCACATGATCATCGCTCAACGCCTTTTCCAATGCCTGAATCACCTGCCGGCGGTGTTCGGGCTCTTCCATGTCGATGAAGTCGATGATGATGATGCCGCCGAGGTTGCGCAGGCGCAGCTGCCGGGCGATGGCCACCGCAGCCTCCAAATTGGTTCGAAAAATCGTCTCTTCCAGATTACGGTGCCCGACGAAGGCACCCGTGTTGACGTCGATGGTCGTCATCGCCTCCGTTTGATCGATGATCAAGTAGCCGCCGGACTTCAGTGACACCTTGCGATCCAGGGCCTTTTGTATTTCCTCCTCGACATGGTGCAGCTCGAATATGGGGCGACGCTCGACGTAGAGCTCGATCCGCGGCAGTACATCGGGCATGAAGGTGCCCGCGAACTCCTGCATTTCGCGATGTGCGTTCGGCTGGTCGACCAGCACCCGTTCGACGTCCGGCCGCAGCAAGTCGCGCAGTATGCGCAGGTGCAGCGGCAGGTCGGCATGCACCAACTGACCCGGGTCGGTGCGCAGTCCCTTGTGGCGCACGAATTCCCACAGCTTGCGCAAATACATCATATCGGCGCGCAGCGCTTCGGGCGGCGCGTCCTCCGCCGCGGTCCGCACGATGTATCCGGCGGGTTCGTCTGCCTCGACGCCGGCCAACACCGCGGTGCGCAGCCGCTCGCGCTCGCCCTCGTCCTCGATTCGCGCCGATACCCCGACGCCGCGTCCCTGAGGCATGTACACCAGATAGCGCGACGGCAACGTGACGTAGGTCGTCAGGCGGGCGCCCTTCGTCCCCAGGGGATCCTTGACGACTTGCACCAGGATTTCGTTGCCTTCGGCCACCAAGGTGCGGATGTTCTCGGTGCGCGGCGCCTCGATGCCGGTTCCCGCGTGCCGGGGATCGAAAATGTCCGAGGCGTGCAAGAACGCGGTGCGTTCCATGCCGATCTCGATGAAGGCCGCCTGCATGCCGGGCAACACGCGCGACACGCGGCCCTTGTAGATATTGCTGATCAAGCCGCGCCGGCTGGTACGCTCGAGGAATACTTCCTGCAGCACGCCGTTTTCGACCAGCGCGGCGCGCGCTTCGTGGGTACTCGCATTGATCAAAATCTCACTGCTCATCGATCTTGCCCGTACCTGCTGCGGTGCGCCACAGCGGCACGCCGGCCGACTTCAGGAACTCGGCGGTTTCATACAGCGGTAGACCCATGACCCCGGAATAGCTGCCGCGCAAGTCGGCGACGAATACGGCGCCACAGCCCTGAATGGCATATCCGCCGGCCTTGTCGAGCGGCTCGCCGGTAAGCCAATAGTTCCGGGCCTCCGTGGCCGTGATGGGGCGAAAGGTGACTTCGCTGCGGCTCAGACGGGAGGCGCGCCGGTCCGCCGCGGCCAGCGCGACGGCCGTCAAGACCTCATGCGTGCGGCCCGACAGCAGGCGCAGCATCCGCGCGGCATCCGCATCATCCGCCGGTTTGCCCAAGATCTCGCCGTCGATCACGACCGCCGTGTCCGCGGCGAGCACGGGGTACGGTGGAGAGCTCCCAGTCTGTTGACGCAGGCGCCAGCCGGCATCGGCCTTGGCCGCGGCAATCCTCGACACGTAGGCCGCCGGCGACTCCCCGGATGCAACCGATTCGTCGATCTCGACCATAAGTATCTGAAAAGGAACGCCTATTTGTGAGAGGAGCTCGGCCCGGCGGGGCGAAGCGGAGGCAAGGTACACAAAATCCGGGTTCATGCGCCAAGGATACCGACCTTTGCGCACCGGGATTAGTCAGACAGGCTCCTAGCCGCGGTGATACGGATGGCCCGCCAGCATGCTCATGGCGCGGTAAATCTGTTCGGCGAGCACCACTCGCACGAGCGCATGAGGCAGGGTCAGCGGCGACAGCGACCAGCTCTGATCGGCGCGTTCCCGGCACTGCGGTGCGAGGCCGTCCGGGCCGCCTATCAACAAGGCGAGCGGTCTGCCCTCGCGCAGCCGCACCGCGAGCCAGGCACTGAGCTCGGCGGTCGTCATGGACTTGGCGCAGACTTCCATGGCGACTACGTAGTCCTTCGGACCCAGCGCGGCGAGCATGTTCGCGCCCTCGCGTGCGATCGAACGCTCCGGATTTTCGCCCGCGCGCCGCACGGCAACCGGAATCTCCAGCAACTCGAGGACCAGCGGCGCCCGCAGCCGCTTTTGGTATTCCTGAAATCCGATATTGACCCACTCTGGCAACCGGGTACCGGCAGCAATCAACCGGCATTTCATAGGCTTTTTGCCGGGTCTCAGGCGCGAGCGGCGCGCTTCGATACCGTCGTGTCCCAGAGCTTTTCGAGTCCGTAGAACTCGCGCACGCGCGGCAACATGACGTGCACGATCATCTCGTGCAAATCGATGAGCACCCAATCGCTGTCCTGTTCGCCCTCCACGCCGTGCGGCCGAAATCCCGCTTCCTTGGTTTTTTCGACGACGCGTTGTGCCACCGAGCGCACGTGCCGGTCGGAAGTGCCACTGGCGATGACCATGAAATCGGCGATATCGGTGAGCCCCCGAACGTCCAACACTTTGACATCCAGTGCTTTCATGTCGGCCAGCACATCCAAGATGACCGACTTGAGCGAGAGCCTGGCGGGGGATTTGCGCGGAGCGGCTCTCTTCGGCTTGCCGGCGGCGGCGGCGACGGGGCGGATCTTGACGTTTCTCTTCGTGGGCTTGGAGGCGGGGGGCGTTTTCTTGACTGGCACTACGGTGTCCGTGGTTTGGAGTAACAATGGGTATCCAAGATCAGTTTACGCACCGAATCCGGCATGAGGAAGCGCGGATCCCGACCCATGGCAATCAATTGACGCACCTCTGTGGAAGAAATCTCGAGTTGTGTTACCGCGTGGATATAAATGCAGCCGGCACGTTGCTCGTGGAGGTCTCCGATACGGCCGGTGCCCCGATCGACCAGGAGCTCGCCCAAGGGGCCCATCCCCGGCGCGCGCCAACCCGGGCGATGGGCGACGACCAGATGAGCGAGCTGCAGCAACTCGCGCCATTGGTGCCATTTCGGCAGGCTCAAAAAGGCGTCCATGCCGACGATGAGACAGAGGCTGCGATCCGGGTACTCGTGGCGCAGTTCGCCGAGCGTTTCCACCGAGTAGGAGGGTCCCGCCTTGCGCACCTCGCGATCGTCGACTACGAACCCGGGCTGACCGGCGGTCGCCAATTCAACCATTTGCAGTCGCAACTGCGGGCTGGCGATGGGCTGATCACGATGCGGAGGATTGCCGGCCGGCAGAAATCGTATCTCTTTCAAACGCAGCGCCTGCTGCAGCTCGAACGCGGTGCGCAGATGGGCATAGTGAATCGGATCGAACGTTCCGCCGAAGATTCCCATGGGGTTCATGAGGCTACCCTGCCTGAATCCTCGCAGGCTTGCAAAGCGCCGGCCATGCTGGCGGCAAGCCCGATGATCGCGGTCCAGGCGTCGCCGCGCACCACACCTTTGACGATGCGATCGGTGTGCGCGGCCTGCCGCAACAATCGGCCGAGCGGCATCTTGCCCATACGCGAAAGCGCACGCGCCGACGGCCGCGCCGCCTGACTCCAGCCGGCTCTCTGTTGAGAGCGCAGCCGATCTCCTTCGCGCGCTTGCCACAAGCCGCGCAATTCACGCACCAGCGCCCACAGAATGAGCGTCGGTTCCACGCCCTCGCTCTTCAGTCCGAGCAGGACGTGCAACGCCCGCTGCGCGTCGCCGGCCGCCGCCGCTTCGGCGAGTTGATACACGTCATAACGGGCGCTGTCTCCGACGACGCGCTTCACCAGTCGTTCGCTGATCGGCTCATCCTTCGCCAGCAGCGCCAATTTCTCGAGCTCCTGCTTCGCGGCCAGCAAATTCCCCTCGACCCGATCGGCGATCAGCTGAGCCGCGGCGGGTTCCATCTCGAGATTCAGAGCGCGTGCCCGCGCGCGCAGCCATCCGGGCAGGGTTGCGGCATCCACCGGCCAAATTGGAATCCACGCGCCCTGACGCTCGATGGCACGTACCCACGCGGCCTCGCTCGCCTTCCTGTCGAGCTTGTCGGTGACGATCAGGCACAGGACGTCGGGCGGCGGATGCATCGCGAGTTCCGTCAACTGCGCCGCGCCTTTGTCGGGCTTGCCGCTCGGCATGCGCAATTCGAACAGCCGTCGCTCCGCGAACAAAGACAGCGCCTGCGTCGCGTGGCGCAATTCATCCCAGGCAAAGTTGCGCTCGATGGAGAAGACCGTGCGGTCGGCGTACCCGGACGCGCGCGCCGCCGCTCGAATGGCATCCGCGGCCTCGCCCACCAGCAGGGGTTCGTCCCCGGACACGAGGTAAATGGGGACGAGACCGCGGCCAAGTGCGGCGGGCAATTGATCGTGGTTCAGGCGCAAGGGGACCTCGCGGTAGCGAATCTGCTTCCATTATGACCGACGGCGCCTTGCGGTACAGCTGCGCGCCGCCGGACCGGCGTAGGAGCGCGTCAGCCGCGCCGGCCGACCTTCGAGACCGGCACCCGCACCTCGGCCGCCGGAGGGTCGCCCGCACTCGCTTCATTTGCCGTCGGTCCCTCGGGGCCGCAGCTCTCGCAACTGCCGCACGCCGCCGAGGAATTGCGGGCAGCCCTCGCATCGAGTCGCCGCGCGACTGCATCAAGACGCAAGAATGCCGGCGCACGGACCACGATTCCTGCCAGGCATCGAACCATTCGCGTGCGCAATCCCTTTGGACCGAGCGATGCCAGCGCGTAGCCCGCGCTCGCGAGCAGCGCGACACCCACCAGCGTGTGATCCAGAATTCTATTCATACGGTCTCGGCAGTCCCATACGGTCTCGAGCATCAGCTCGTGAGCGCGCTCGCGACGCGATAGGTGAGCCAGGAGCCCGCGTAAGCAAGTGCAAAGAGATACGTCGCCATCAGGAGGGGATAACGCCACGAGTTGGTTTCTCGCCGCACAGTGACCAGGGTCGAGAGGCACTGAGGTGCGAACACATACCAGGCGAGCAGCGAAAGCGCCGTGGGCAAGCTCCATGAGTGCGCGATCAGCGGTGTGAGCGCCCCGCTCATATCCGTACCGGTCGCGGACAGCGCGTAGACGGTACCGAGAGCGCCGACGGCAACCTCGCGGGCCGCGAGGCCGGGCACCAGAGCAATCGAGATTTGCCAGTTGAAGCCGATGGGTGCGAAGAGCACTGCCAGCCATGCACCCAAGTGCCCGGCGACGCTGTATTGAATGGCCGGTCCGGCAGCGCCGGGCGGTGGGGAAGGGAAGGAACTCAGAGCCCATAATATGATCATCAAGGCGAGAATGATCGTCCCGACGCGGCTCAGGAAAATCTCCACGCGCTGCCACAGCCCAATGGCGAGATTGCGCAGGTTCGGCCAATGGTAGGCCGGCAATTCCAGCATGAGCGACTGGAAACGCGTCAGCGAACCGCTCCGCTTGAGCACATAGGCCACGGCCATCGCGCTCGCGACACCGGCGACGTACAGGGTGAACAGCACCACCCCCTGCAATTGCAAGTGGCCCCAAACGGCGCGCCGCGGGATGAACGCTCCGATGATGAGCGCATAGACCGGTAGACGCGCCGAACAGGTCATCAGCGGCGCGATCATGATCGTCGCCAGGCGATCGCGCGGGTTTTGAATCGTGCGCGTTGCCATGATTCCCGGAATCGCACAGGCGAAGCTCGACAACAGCGGAATGAAGGCGCGTCCGGATAACCCGACGCTGCCCATGAGACGGTCGAGGAGGAAAGCCGCCCGGGGCAAATAACCGGAGTCTTCGAGCAACAAGATGAAAAAGAACAGAATGATGATCTGCGGCAGGAAAACCAGGACGCTGCCGACGCCCGCCAGCACACCGTTCACCAGCAGGTCCTTCAATAGACTGTCCGGAAGCGCATGACTCAACCAATCGCCGAAGGCGGATACGCCGAATTTGATGGCATCCATGGGCACCTGGGCCCAGGCGAACACCGCCTGAAAAACCAGGAACAGGATTGACGCGAGGATCAGAGGCCCGAGCAGCGGGTGCAGCACGACGGCATCCACCTTGTCACTGATGGTGATGCCGTGGAGTCGGTCCCCGCCGACGCTGCGCAGGATTCTGCGCACTTCGATGTGGTCGTTTTCGATGTCCGCCGCCGTCGGCGTCCGCCACGCCGTCGCCGGCCGGCGCGACTCGGGTATCGTCATCGAGTCCAACACCTGGATCAAGGCGCCGGCCCCCGATGCCCTGACGCCGATCGTCTCGACGACCGGCACCCCAAGTTCCCGTCCCAGGGCGACGGCATCGATGACGATGCCTTTGCGCCGCGCGATGTCCGACATATTCAATGCGACGACCATGGGCAAGCCCAACCGCTTGAGGCTCAAGACCAAGCGCAGGTTCTGGCGCAGATTCGTCGCATCGGTGACGCACACGACGAAATCCGGCGTGCTCTCGCCGGCGCGCCGCCCGAGCAGTACATCAGCGGTCACTTGTTCGTCCGGCGTCAGCGGGTCGAGACTGTACGCGCCGGGTAAATCGAGAATACGGACGCGCCGCTCGGATGGTGTGAGGAGCGAGCCCTCCTTGCGTTCCACCGTGACGCCGGCGTAATTGGCGACCTTTTGCCGACTGCCGGTGAGGACGTTGAAGAGGGCCGTCTTGCCGCAGTTGGGATTCCCAACCAGCGCGACCAAGGGGCTCAGGTGCGATCCGGACAAAGCCTGCATGGCCTACGCGAGCAGCGGTTGCTCCAAGGCCACGCGGATGCAGGCCGCTTCGAACAGCCGCAGCGCGAAAGTGCCGGTGCCGATGCGCACGGCTATGGGTTCGCGCGCCATCATGCCCCGGGCGACGATTCGCACGGCCTCGCCGGGCAGAAACCCGAGCTCGGCCAGGCGTCTGCCCAACTCGAGGGAACCCGAGGCGTCGTCGGGGGACGTTACCGAGACCACCCGCGCCTGCGCACCGGTGGGGAGATCTGCCAATTTTATCGAAGTCCGGTTCGCGCCCATGAATGAAATTCTATATGAGAATCGTTCCCATTACTATTTACGTACCCGTATTCAGCGCCGCGGACGCCCGCGGATGGGCCGGCCATTTGCTGCATCGCAGTATCGGTGCTCGCCCGGGGCCCGCGGGCCGGCCGGCGGTCGGCGGTTGACGCTTGGAGATCGAGGCGTTGACGCGGTTCCTGCTAATCTAAACCACCCAGGCCCATCGGAGGCGTATGAAATGCCTACGCTTTTTGAAAAGATCATTGCGGGAGAATTGCCCGCGACCGTCGTCTTCCGCGACTCTGAGGTAATTGCGTTTTTGGATATCCGGCCTGCGGCTCCGGTGCACATCCTGATCGTACCGCACAAACCCATCCCAACGACCGATGAGCTGGGCGATGCCGATGCGCCGCTCGTCGCCCACATGGTCATGGTCGCGCGCGATCTCGCCCGTCAACAAGGGATTGCGAAAAGCGGCTATCGGCTCATCCTCAATTGCAATCCGGACAGCGGCCAAGAGGTCTATCACTTGCACTTGCATCTGCTCGGCGGCCGGCCGCTCGGGCCCCTCGTCTCGCGCGCATGAAATCAATCAATAGGAACAGGCATGAAAAAGAATAAACGCGCGCGTCCGAAAGCGACGCGGATTTCCCCGAAGGGTTCTGCCGCGAAGAAGCGCGTCCCGAGCGTCAGGCGCCCTGGTGCGGCGAGCAAGCCGAAACCAGCAGCCCGCGCAGCGGCTCGCGCCGCCCTCTCGTCACGCACTTCAGCGAAGGTCACAGCGCCCGCCGCGCGGCGCGAGCTGTATCCCGCGATCGAGCCTTTCAGACACGGGTACTTGCGCGTTTCGGACGTTCATGAGCTCTACTATGAGGAATGCGGCAATCCGGCCGGCAAGCCCGCGGTGTTTCTGCACGGCGGACCCGGCGCCGGATCGGACAAGCGGGCGCGCCGATTCTTCGACCCCCACCATTATCGCATTGTCGTGTTCGACCAGCGCGGTTGTGGCCGCAGCCGTCCCAGCGCCAGCCTCATCGAAAACACGACGTGGCACTTGGTTGCGGACATCGAACGGCTGCGCAAGCACCTCGGCATCGAGCGCTGGCTGGTATTTGGTGGATCGTGGGGCAGCACATTGGCGCTCGCCTACGCGGAGGCCCACCCGGAGCGGGTGAGCGAACTCGTACTGCGGGGTATTTTTCTCCTGCGCTACGCGGAGATCCGCTGGCTGTATCAGCACGGCGCCTCGGAGATATTCCCCGATTGCTGGGAAGCCTACCGCAACGTGATCCCACCCGACGAGCGCGATGATTTCTTGAGCGCCTACCATCAGCGCCTGACGGGGAGCGATCAGAGAGTCGCCCTCGCGGCGGCACGTGCATGGTCGGTGTGGGAGGCATCCACCAGTTTCCTTCAGAGCAATCTCGACAACATCCGCAAGTGGAGCGAGGATCAGTTCGCGCTCGCCGTGGCGCGGATCGAATGCCACTACTTCGTCAATCGCGGCTTCCTGCGTAGCGAATCGCAATTGATCGACGACGTGCCGCGCATTCGGCATATCCCGTCGACCATCGTTCAGGGACGCTACGACATTGTCTGTCCGGCGACCAGCGCGTGGGATTTGCATCGGGCGTGGCCGGAGGCGGACTTTCGCATGGTGCCGGACGCAGGTCACTCGGCATTCGAGGCCGGCAACAGCCACGAGCTCGTGCTTGCAACGGACCGATACCGCAGCCGCTGAGGCTGTCGTGCAGCCGCGGCTCGACGGCGGGGCGGTTCTTGTGCCAGAGTTTGGTATCGCACATGATCGAGGCGCGCTGAAGCATGTCTGAAATCGCCACGCTGGCTCTCGCCCGGCCCACCGACGCCCGCGAGATCGCGGAAATGTCGCGGGATCTGATCGAACAAGGTCTCACATGGTCCTGGACGCCCGCGCGCGTGCAGCACTTCATCTGCGGAACCGATTCCTCGGTCGTGGTCGCGCGCCGGGAGAGGCGCATCGCCGCCTTTGGCATCATGCATTACGGCGACGAAGTGGCGCACCTCAATCTGCTTGCCGTGGCGACGGTGTACCGCCGCCAAGGACTCGGGCGGCAGCTCATGGGTTGGCTCACGACCACCGCGATCGAAGCCGGTGTGTTTCGCATCAATTTGGAAGTGCGTTCGCGCAACGATGAAGCGCGCATTTTCTATGAGTCTCTGGGTTTCGACGCGCTGAATGTCGTGCAGGGCTATTATCAGGGCCGCGAGGCGGCGCTGCGGATGACGCGGCGGCTCGGGCTCGGCGCTCTGCGTTGAATGGGCTTGGCGGCCATGCCCGGAAAGCCTCCGCGACGTTCGTTCGGCTCCACGGGACGTGAGGTCGCGACGATCGGTCAGGGCACGTGGCGTGCGGAAGAAACCGGCAAGGATGCCGCGCTTGCTGCCTTGCGACGCGGCCTCGATCTCGGGCTGACGCACATCGATACCGCGGAGATGTACGGCTCGGGCGAGGCCGAGAGAATCGTCGGTGCCGCCATCCAGGGGCGGCGCGACGAGGTATTCCTGGTGTCGAAGGTGCTCCCGGAGCACGCCTCGAAAAGCGGGACACTGACTGCCTGCGAGAAGTCTCTCGCGCGCCTGCGAACCGATCGGCTCGACTGCTATTTGTTGCACTGGCGCGGAGCGCATCCCCTGGAGGGGACGATCGAGGCGTTCGAAACGCTGCTCCGGGACGGCAAAATACTCGCGTGGGGCGTGAGCAATTTCGACGTTGCGGATCTGGCGGAGGTTCTGGCAATCGCCGGCCCCGGACATCCCAGCTGCAATCAAGTCCTCTATCATCTGCAGGAGCGGACCATCGAACACGCGGTATTGCCGTGGTGCCTGGAACACGGCGCGGCGGTCGTCGCCTACACGCCCTTCGGCGAGCGTCGCGCCGCGTTCGATCCGCGCACGAGGCAGGGTCGTGTCTTGCAGGACCTTGCCTCCGCCCACCACGCCACCCCGAGGCAGGTGGCGCTCGCATTTCTGCTGCGTCACCCGAATACTTTCGTGATTCCGAAGGCCTCGGACCTCTCGCACGTGGAACAGAACGCCGCGGCAGGCTCACTGCGCCTGAGTGAGCAGGAACTGCAACGCATTGAGGCGGCATTTCCCCGCGGCAAGCCAGGCCCGCTCCCAATGATTTGAGCGGGCCGCCCTATGCGGCGTCTACTCGTAATCTTTACGCGTCACGGGGCGCTGCCCCTTCGGCGGTTTGGTCGCTGCGCTCTTATCTCTCTTGGCAGCGGGAGGGGTCTGAGTGCCCACGGTATCGTGCGGCTCGTCATCGGTTTGCGCCGGATTGTTCACGGACTGATCGACCGGTTTCCCCGGTTGCTCGTAGCGCCCTTCGCGCCACTCCGCCGGCCGGCCGATGGCCTCGTCGGATGACCCCTTGCTTTCGTTCATGGCGCGTGCTCCTGTCGTTGAGGCAGCATGATGCTCACGGTCGCCGCGGCCCGGCGACTGGCCGATGGCCGATTCCCATGTAGGCGCTCACCCATAGATCGACTCTGCGTTGGGCGGCCCGAGTTTCAGCACCAGGGCGGAGTCATCGCCCAAGCAGTTGGCGTGCTTCGCCGTGGTGTCGAAGGCCGCTGCTGTAGGTGCAAACCTACGCCCACTAGGCGTTGCCTCGGACTAGTCCGCGCGCAGGATCGGGTGACACTGAACCATTGCGGACGCCTCGCGCCGCTCCTCCTGGCAGATCCATGTTACCGACGCCGCTGAAGGCTCTCGATGATCAGGTCCTCGATGCGGCCGTGACTACCTTGGTCAACGGGCGTTGCCGTCGCGCTTATCTGCATGATCTGCGGGGCGGATTGCAGGCCCTTTCGGGCGCGTTTGAATTGCTTGCCCGCTTGGCGAGAACCGGCAAGAGCGATCCCGTGCTGGTGGATCGGGCATCCGCCATTGCAAGGAACGCGCTCGGGAACCATGAGGGCGCGATCGCGGAGATGCTCATGCAGGTCGTGCCGGAGGAGGAGCTCGCCGGCACGGTCGACTTCGGCGAGTTGATCGATGAGACCCTGCGATTCTTGCGCAACGATATTGCGTGCAGGCAAATCACGCTGAGCGTCGATCGCTGCGATCAGCTGGAGATCCTCGCCCAGAAGCATAAGCTGAGAGTGCTGTTGTTGGGCCTGCTCACCCTGTGCATCGATGACTGCCCGACGGGCGGCGAGCTCATCGTGAGATTCGAGCGCGCGGAAAACCTTGCCCTATTTGCGGTGAGTTCGGTCACGCGTGCGCACCCGGATTCATCGGATGCTCAGTCGTTCCGGGACCCCGTGTACCCTGGTGAGGTGGTGCTGGAATGGGCAAGCAACTGGTTGTCCCGCCACCGCGGTCGGATGGAACTCATGTGCGCCGAGCACCCCGCTCGAAGCGAATGGCGAGTGTACTACCCGTTGCGCGTCGCAGCCCCGCAGGCCCCCGCCACGGTATAGGTTCAGTCTTACCCGCCGCGGCGCACTGACGCTCTTGCCGCTCCTCCGAGCGGAAAATAGTCTACGGGAATTGGAGGATGCGGCATGCGCAGTCGAATCAAGGTCTGGCTGAATCTGGTGATCCTGGGAATCGCGTTGGGACGCACGTATTCCGCGTTTCAACGGCGCTTGGGGCGATCGCGCTCGGGCCGCGGCGCCTCGCGTGCGGGTCGCACGGCGTAAAATTCATATCCTGCGGTCTCGCCGGCGGGTCTCGATCTCGGGCCGCGGCAGCGCACATTCCCGCTCTTTGCTAACCTGGCGCCGATGAACCCAGACTGGCGGATGTATGCGATTGGATCGGCGCTGTTCGCCGCGATGACGGCGATCTTCGGTAAAGTCGGCGTCACGGAAATCAATTCCGACCTCGCGACCTTCCTCCGCACCATCATCATTCTCATCGTGAGCGCACTCATCGTTTGGGCGCGGCATGAGTGGCAGCGGCCGGATGGGCTGTCCGGCAAGGGCGTCCTTTTCCTGATCCTGTCGGGCATCGCGACGGGACTATCGTGGCTTTGCTATTACCGGGCGCTTCAATTGGGGCCGGCCTCCGCGGTCGCCCCGATCGACAAGTTGAGCGTCGTTTTCGTCGTCCTATTCGCGGTTGCTTTCCTCGGTGAGCACCTCACGTGGAAAATGGCGTGCGGCGCCTCGTTGGTCGCACTCGGCGCCATCCTCATGGTGCTTTGAGCGATGGCTTCCCGCTCCTCGCACCCGCCCATCATCGTCGTCATGGGCGTATCGGGCTCCGGCAAAACCACCATCGCCGAGCTGCTCGCACGACGCCTCTCGTTCCGCATGCTGGAGGGCGACAGCTTGCATCCGCGCGAAAACATCGACCGCATGCGAGCCGGGGTGCCGCTGACGGATGAGGACAGGCGCGGCTGGCTCGACGCGATCGAAGCGCACATTGCCGCCGCCGCACAGCAGAAGCGGGGTCTCGTCATCTCCTGCTCGGCGCTCAAGCGCCGCTATCGCGACGTTCTGCGAAGACGCGTTCCCGATGTCATCCTCGTCTACTTGCGCGGCGATGAATCGGTCATCGGCGAGAGGCTCAAATTACGCAGCGGTCACTTCATGCCGCCCGCGCTGCTCGACAGCCAGTTCGTGGTGCTCGAGCCTCCCGATGCGGATGAGGCGGCGATGAGCTGCGATATTGCCGCCGCTCCAGACGCGATGGTCGAATCGATTCTCGAGCAGCTGCCCTCGTTGATCGAGCGTGGCGGACTCATCCGGGACTCACCGGCGGGGGATTCTTGAGAATATGCCGACCGGCGGAGAGGACGCTCGTCGTTCCCGTCAGCGCGAGCGTCACCCGCAATTCATTGCGCATGATCTGCAGCGCCTGCGTGACGCCCGCCTCGCCGGCGGCCGCCAGCGCGAATAGAAACGTCTTTCCGATCAAGCCTGCGCGCGCGCCCAAGGCAAGTGCCTTGGCAACGTCCTGACCGGAGCGAATCCCGCTGTCGAAGAGGACTTCGCAGCGTCCGTCGACGGCGGCAACGATCTCGGGCAACACCGAAATCGACGAGGGAGCTCCGTCGAGCTGACGCCCGCCGTGATTGGAAACGACGATGGCGTCGGCTCCCGCGGCGAGCGCGAGGCGTGCGTCCTGCGCGTCCAGGACGCCCTTCAGAATCAGCCGGCCGGGCCAGCGGCTTCGCACCCAGTCGACGTCGCGCCAGTTCGCCGATGCGTCGAAATTCGCATGGGTCCATTCAGCGAGAGTTCGCACGCCCGTCTTGCCGCCGATGCGGCCCGCCAAGTTTCCGAAGGTGCGGCGCTTGCCGAGGAGGACTTTCATGGCCCAGGCGGGCTTGCTCGCCATGTCCCACGCAGTTCGCAGCGAGAGGCGCGGTGGAATCGTCAGGCCGTTGCGCGGATCCCGCCGGCGTTCCGCCAAGACCTGCAGATCGAGCGTGAGCATGAGCGCCGAGCATTGTGCCGCGATCGCCCGCTCGATGAGCTCCCGATTGAACCCCCGATCGCGCATGAGGTACTGCTGAAACCAGAACGGCTGGCCGGTCGCGGAGCGTACGTCCTCGATGGAACAGATCGACATGGTGCTCAAACAGAACGGAATGCCGAATGCCGCAGCGGCTCTCGCGCCGAGGATTTCACCGTCGGCGTGAAACAGGCCGGCGAGGCCCGTCGGTCCGATCGCGAGCGGCATGGAAATCGGACTGCCCAGCACCGTGGTCGCGAGCGACACGGCGGAGACATCGACCATGACGCGCTGCCGGAACGTGAGCGCGTCGAGATCCGCTGCATTCGCGCGCAGCGTCCTCTCCTCGTACGATCCACCGTCGGCATAATCGAAGATGGCGCGCGGTATCCGCCGCTTCGCGAGACTGCGAAGATCATCGGTGCTGAGGATGGACGGCATGGCGCCTCGCTCTCTCGCGGCCGCTCAAGGCAAACTTGAGCGGCCGATCCGGGCGGTTAAAAGAATTCCAGATAGCGGCGTGATTCCCAATCGGAAACATGGCGCGAGTACTCGGTCCATTCCATCCGCTTCAATCGGATGAACTCGGACGCCAGCTCGGTCCCAAGACCCTCGCAGATCACCGTGTCTTGCTCGAGCGCGTCGATTGCTTCCTTGAGCGATTGCGGCAGCAGCTTGATGCCGCGGGCGGCCAGCTCGGCGGTGGTCAGCTCGTACAGATTGATATTCTGCGGCGGTCCGGGATCCAGCTTCCGGTCGATCCCATCGAGCCCTGCCGCAATCAGCGCGGCGGACACGAGATAGGGATTGGATCCGGAGTCGGGCAGCCTCACCTCGAGCCGGCCGTACGGGATGCGCACGCACGCGGTGCGGTTATTGTCACCGTAGGCGATATAGGCGGGAGCCCAGGTGGCGCCCGACAACGAGCGGCCGACGACCAGGCGCTTGTATGAATTCACCGTCGGGGCGGCGACGGCGCAAAATGCGCGTGCGTGTTCGAGCACGCCTGCCAGGAAATGGTACGCCATGGCCGAGAGGCCCATGCCCGATTTGTCGTTCGGATCGTGGAACGCATTTTTCCGGGACGCCGATCCCAACGAGACATGAAAATGGGCGCCGCTCCCAGTGCGGTTTGAAAACGGCTTCGGCATGAACGTCGCGATCATGCAGTGCTTATGGGCGATCTCGCTGGCCGCCATTTTCACGAAGGTGAAATTATCCGCCGTTTGCAGCGCATCGGTATAGGTGAAATTGATTTCGAACTGACCGTTGCCGTCTTCGTGATCGATTTGATACACATCGATTCCGACGGCGCGAAGCGCGGCGACCATTTCATCGAGCGCCTCCCGGGTGCGGGACAGCCCTTTGTAATCGTAGCAAGGCTTGTCCAAGTCATCGGTGGGATCCGCTGGACCCAAGGATCCGTCCGCGCGGCGCGACAGCAGCATGAACTCCGGCTCGATGCCGGTGTACATGGTGAGCCCGCGCTCCTCGAGCCGCGCAATCTGCGCCTGCAGCGCGACCCGTGAACAGAAGGGATAGGGTTTTCCCTTGACGACCCCGTTGCAAATGATGCGCGCGTATCCCGGCATCCACGGGATATTCCGCAGCGTCGCCAGATCGCCGACCGCCATATAGTCCGGTCCCTCGGGGCCCATGCCAAAACCCCATAGCGCGAAACCGGCGAAACCTGCACCATCGGTCAAGACCATATCCAGGTGCTCGACCGGAACCGCCTTCGCCTTGGCCGCGCCGTGAATGTCGACGAACTGCGCCAACACGTAGCGAACCTTGTGCTCTTCGAAAAACTTCTGCGCCTGCTGCCGATTCAACCCCACATCCCCCTGCGGCTACCGCGGCGGTCGCACGATCCGCGGGCGAATTCGTTTAACAGCGTAGCGAGCATGTGCGAATATAAGCATGAAGATTAACTGTGGAGCAATCTAATTTGCGTATTGGGCAATACCTGCGGTGAGGCGCGGCGCTGCGTCGCGAGACATGCGCCGTACGGCGCCCGCGAAGCCGGCATCCGCGCGGCTTGCTGCGGATCGCGCGCAGAGTCCCGCCGTCGATCTTGGACGCACCGCACGGCGCCTGCGCGAAGGCCAAAATTTGACCCTGGCCGACGTCGCGCGACGCGCCAACATCTCGAGCGCAATGCTCAGCAGGCTCGAGACCGGACGAGTCTCCCCGAGCCTTGAAACCATGGTGGCCTTGTCTCAGGCGCTCGGTGTCACCCCCTCCGTGCTCATGCAACGGGTTGGAGCGGAGGACGGCGGCGCGCAACTGATTCGCGCGGGCGAAGGTCTCGAGACGGTACGCAGCGGAACGCGGCGCGGCCACACCTATCAGCTGCTCGCGGCTCAGCGCGGTCCGCGCAAAGTGTTCGAGCCTTTCCTCGTGACCTTGAACGACCGCAGCGAAGTGTTTCCGGGATTTCAGCACCCCGGCATCGAATTCCTGCATGTGCTCGCCGGCAGCCTGCACTACCGCCATGGCCGGCACACGTACGTCATGCGGCCGGGCGACACGCTGACTTTTCGCGGCGACGTGGCGCATGGCCCGGAACGCTTGGAGAAGGTACCCATCCGCATGCTGTCGATCATCATTTATCACACCGCCGAGGATGATGGGTAGTGCGGGCGGAAGTACCGCTCGCAACGGATGTTCGCTAAGCTCTCGGCCGTCCTTCAGGGAGACGCAGACTTGCTATTGATCGATCGATTTGCCCGAATCGCCGCACACGCGGCTCCCCGCCTCCTCACGTGCGCGGTCTTGGCGTTGCTATTGAAGCCGGTCACCGTGCTCAGCGCACCGGCGCCCGGCGCCCCGGCGCCCGACGCATCGACAGCCGACGCATCGACAGCCGGGATATCGACGGGAGCCCTCGATGCGGCGCGGCTGCGAGCGGCGGATTCCGAGCCACAGAACTGGTACACGGGAGGACGCGACCAGAACGGCACCTACTACTCACCCCTGACGATGCTGAATGCGAAGAGCGTCGGCCGCCTGGGATTCGCCTGGCAGTATGATCTTGGAGCCCCGATGCGCGGCCAAGAGGCGACCCCCATCGTCATCGACGGCGTGATGTACACCTCCGGCACGTGGGGATACGTCTATGCGGTTGACGCCGCCACGGGCCGGGAGCGGTGGCGCTACGATCCCAAACCGAACTACTTTGCCGCCAGAAATCCGTGCTGCGATCTCGTCAACCGCGGCGTTGCGGTGTGGAAGGGCAGAGTGTACGTCGCTTCAGTCGACGGACGTCTGCACGCGCTCGATGCCGCGACGGGCGCCAAGATTTGGGAAGTCGACACCATCGCCGATCACAAGGCGCCCTATTCCAGCACCGGCGCGCCGCAGATCGCCGGCGACGTCGTCGTCATCGGAAACAGCGGATCGGACATGGGGCGCGGTGGCGTGCGCGGCTACGTGACCGCCTATGACCTGACGAACGGCGCTCTGAAATGGCGGTTTTACACGGTGCCGCCGGCCGTCGGCCAGCCTTTCGAAAATCCGGAACTTGCGGCGGCAGCAAAGACTTGGGACTCGCATCGCGAAGCGCAGTATCAAGGCGGCGGCGCAGCCTGGGATGGCTTTGCCTACGATCCGGAATTGAAGCTGGTGTATTTCGGCACGGCGAACGCGGCTCCTTATGACCTGCGTCAACTCGGTCCTGCGAAGCTCGACAGCCTCTACACCGCCTCGATCATTGCGCTGCACGCGGACAGCGGCCGCCTTGCCTGGTATTACCAGACGACCCCCAATGACCATTGGGACTTCGACTCCGCGCAGAAGATGATTTTCGCGGATCTCGACATCGATGGCGCGCGGCACCAGGTCGTGATGCAGGCCTCGAAGAACGGATTCTTCTACGTTCTCGAGCGCAAGAGCGGCAAATTGCTCTCCGCGAAAAACTACACCTACATCAATTGGGCGTCCGGCGTGGACATGAAAACCGGACGCCCGCTGCCAACCCCCGAATCGGATTGGTACGCCTCGCCGAAGAACGTCTATCCGTCATGGGCCGGCGGCCACACCTGGAATCCGATGTCCCTCAGCGCCCGGACACATTTGGTCTACATCCCCGTCCTCGATGTTCCGAGCGTCTGGGTCGACATGGTGCACAACGGCGGCGCGGTGAAGTTTCTCGATGGATTTTTCACCGTCAACGGAATCTTTCCCGACGATACCTACGATGCCGCGGGTTTGAAACCGCTCTACGGACCGTTGCCTGACCTCAAGGAGATCAAGGCCTCGCGTGAGGTGAAACCGGTGCGCGAGCTCATTCGCGCTTGGGATCCCGTGCAGCAGAGAACTGTCTGGGAGCACGAGACGTCGAGCGGAATGCGCGGCTATGACGGCGGTGTCATGTCGACCGCGGGCAATCTCGTATTTCAGGGCCGCGGCAGCGGCGGCCTCTGGGTGTACGCAGCGGACACCGGGGAGGTGTTGAAGGTCATCGAAACCGGCAGCCACATCATGGCGGCCCCTGCCACCTATGCGGTCGGCGGCGAGCAGTACGTCGCCGTGCAAGTGGGTTACGGGGGCACCGGCATTGCCGAGGGTCCTATTCCGCCGAGCAGCGCCGCGACAAAATACGAGAACACCAATCGCATCCTTGCGTTCAAGCTCGGCGGCGGCGCGGTACCGACTCCGCCGGCGCGCGTCGTCGAACCCTTCGAGAAGCCCCCGACACAGAACGCCGACGCCGCCACCATCCGCGCGGGCGAAGTGAAATTCATCGAAGAATGCTCGCGCTGCCATGCGCTCGGCCTCAGCACCACGCCCGATTTGCGCAAGCTCAATCCGGGGCTTCACGCCGCCTTCAAGGACATCGTGCTGCACGGAGTGTTGGCGCCCGCGGGCATGGAGCGGTTCGATGACCTGTTGAGCGAACGGGACGTCGATGCCATTCATGCGTATCTGATCGAGCAAAGCTGGATCGCCTATCGGGCGCAGGAAGCGCCAACGCACCGGTGAGGGTTGGGTCAGGGAAGCCGCCGACGCGACTTTACGGCGAAATCCTACGCTGAGACGCGGCACTGTCGCCTCGTGGGACATGGACGGAACGACGATTCAGCGGCTATCATTCATCTCGCCTTGCTCCGGCGCTTGGCGCGTGCCGAGACACGAGGAAAAAGAAAAATGACAGTCCCCTGTGCATGAAGAGTTCCATGCAGCGCTTTTTCGTGGCGGGGGCTGCGGCGCTGCTCGCGGCGGGCTGCGCGACGATGCCGGGAGGATCGTTCCCGAAGCAAGAGACAAAGGCGCTCGATCCCGCGGTCGAGACGCATCTACGGCAAACTTTCGAGCCCGCCGTCCGAGCCGCGGGTGGCAATTCGGGATTTCGATTGCTGTCGCTGGGCATGGACGGCTTGTTGGCGCGGACAGAACTCATCGACGCCGCCGAACGCACGCTCGATCTCCAATATTACATATTTCACGCCGATGATTCGGGCGACGTCATCGTGGAGGCGTTGCTGCGAGCGGCGGACCGCAACGTGCGGGTGCGCATCCTCGTCGATGAGGGAGAGGCGGTCCGTGGAGACGAAAAAATCCTGGCGCTCGCCTCCTACCACAACATCGAGGTACGAATCTTCAATCCGTTCAGGTATCGAGGCCACAACCGGGTCATCCGCAACCTCGATTTCCTGATCGAAAAGCGTCGGCTCGACTACCGCATGCACAACAAGCTGCTCGTGGCCGACAACGCGGTTGCGCTCATCGGCGGACGCAATATCGGCGATCAATACTTTCAGATCGATCCGGATTCGCAATTCGGCGATGACGATTTGGTGGTCGTCGGGCCGATCATCCCGCAGGTATCCGCCATCTACGACCAGTTTTGGAACAGCCACCTCGCGATTCCCGCGACGGCCGTCGACGCCAAGCACGCCTCTGCTGCCGCTCTGACGGCTTACCGCGAAGAGTTGACCTCAAAGCAGGATGTGCCGGGCGAGGCCCATGCCGCCTTCCGGCAGCGCGCGGCGAGCGGTGAGCCGTGGGCGGGAATCGCTTCCGGCAGCAGCTCTTTGATGTGGGCACACATGCAAGCGGTGTACGACAGCCCGGACAAGAAGCGCGTCGACGACGGAGACAATCCGGGCCGCCTGATCGCCAAGCCCGTGGATGAGGCAGCGAGCGCGGTGAGTAGCGAGCTGCTCATGGTCACGCCCTACCTCGTTCCTTCCGCGGCCGAGCTCGATATTCTGCACAACGATCTGGAGCGACACGTCAAGATAGGAATTCTGACCAATTCACTGCAGGCCGCGCCTGAGATCGCGGGACAGTCCGGCTACATGCATTACCGGCCGCGATTGCTCGCGCAGGGTGTGGAACTATACGAAATACGCGCGCGGCTCGGCAACACCAAAGGCAGCGGGCAGAACAAGCGAATGTCCAATCATGGTACCTACGCGCTGCATGCCAAGCTCTACGTGTTCGATCGCCGGGCTGTATTCATCGGGTCGATGAACTTCGACGAACGATCGAAGCACTTGAACACCGAAATCGGCCTCATCGTCAGCAGCCCGGAACTCGCGCGCGAGGTGGCTTCTCGGTTCGAGGCATTGACTCAACCGGAAAACGCCTATCGCGTGCTGCTCGCCGACGGCTCCACCGAGAGCCATCCCCGTCTGGTCTGGAAGACCCGCGAGAACGGCAAGGACATCACCTATACGACCGAGCCCGCACGAAGCGATTGGCAGCGATTCGAAGTCAAATTCCTGTCGCTCCTGCCGCTCGAAAAAGAACTCTGATCCCGGCAAACTCTGACGCCGGCCAACTCTGATCTGATCCCGGCCCCACGCTACTGGAGAATCCCTTGTCGGAACGACCCAATTTCCTCATTTTGATGGCCGATCAGCTCACCTCGCGCGCCCTTCCTGCCTACGGGAACCGCGTCGCGAAGACACCGCACATCGATGCGCTGGCCGCGGCGGGCGTTCTCTTCGAATCGTTCTACTGCAATAGCCCGCTGTGCGCGCCCTCGCGGTTTTCCCTGTTGTCGGGCCGCCAGATCTCGGCGATCGGCGCATACGACAATGCAGCCGAGTTCCCGGCGCAGGTGCCGACCTTCGCTCATTATCTGCGCCGTGCCGGCTACCAGACCGTCTTGAGCGGCAAGATGCATTTTTGCGGGGCCGATCAACTGCACGGCTTCGAGGAGCGGCTCACCACCGACATCTATCCTGCCGATTTCGGCTGGACGCCGGATTGGACTCGCTTCGAGCAGCGGCCAAGCTGGTACCACAGCATGGATTCGGTCACGCAGGCAGGCCCCTGCACGCGGACGAATCAAATCGATTTCGACGACGAAGTCGTCTTTCACGCGCGCCGGAAACTCTTCGACATGGCGCGCAGCAAGGATCGCCGGCCCTTCTGCCTGGTTGCCTCGATGACGCATCCGCACGACCCGTACGTGATTCCGCACAACTACTGGGAGCGGTATGAGGGCGTCGACATCGACATGCCGCGCGTCAAGCTCAGCGCCGCGCAATCGGATCCGCACTCGCAGCGCTTGCGCCACGTCTGCGGCCTCGACCAGCAGCCGGTGAGCGATGCGCAGGTGCGGGCCGCGCGGCGCGCCTACTACGGTGCCGTCTCATACGTCGACGATCAGGTCGGCGTTCTGCTGGCGGCACTTGCCGAGGCCCGCTTCGCCGAGAATACCATCGTGCTGCTCATCGCCGATCACGGCGACATGCTCGGCGAGCGCGGCTTGTGGTACAAAATGAGCTTCTTCGAAGCAGCATGCCGGATACCCTTGATCGTACACGCGCCCCGGCGCTTCCCGCCGCAGCGCGTCGCGACCTCGGCGTCGCTGATCGACATTGCTCCGACACTGTGCGAACTCGCCGGCGTCGAGATCACCGATGCTGCGGCGCTGGACGGCCGTAGCCTGGCTGCGCAACTCGCGGGCGCCGCCGCCGGAAGCGACGAGGTCATCGGGGAGTATCTGGCCGAGGGCGCGATCGCACCGCTGGTGATGATCAAGCGTGGCCCCTACAAATTCGTGCATTCGCCGGTCGACCCGGACCAGCTCTACGATCTCGCGGATGATCCCGATGAAATGAGAAATCTCGCCGCTGACCCCGAGCATGCGCGGCGAGTGCGGGAATTCCTCGCCGAGGTGAAGCAGCGGTGGGACCTCCCGGCCCTGCATGCCGAGGTTCTTGCGAGCCAACAGCGGCGGCACCTCGTCAACGATGCGTTGCGCACCGGACGCTATACGGCGTGGGATTTTCAGCCATTGCGCGACGCGCGTCAGTTGTACGTCCGCAACGATCGAGACCTGGGCGACTTGGAGGCCATGGCGCGATTTCCGCCCTTCGACTCCTGAGCGCATCGATCGCGCCGCGGCGTGGGTGCAAGTGGTTGCACGCCGGTGCAATTAGTTTGCACCCGGCTCGATCACGAATATGATACGGGACCCGTCCGGGGGAGACCTGCGCGAGGGGAGCCTGGGGGGGACGGGGCACCGCAGCTAGAGAAAGAGGGGCACAGAGTATGGCGCGCGATCCGAGACACGACATTTTATTTGAGCCGATCAAGATTGGACCGAAGACCTTGCGCAACCGGTTCTATCAGGTGCCGCATTGCATTGGGGCGGGCTCGGACCGGCCTGGGTTTCAGGCGGCGCACCGCTCGCTCAAGGCCGAAGGGGGCTGGGCGGGGATCAACACGGAGTACTGTTCGATACATCCGGAGTCGGACGACACGCATCGTTTATCGGCGCGCATATGGGATGAGGGGGATGTGCGCAATTTGCGTGCGATGACCGATCACATTCACAAGTTTGGCTCCTTGGCGGGGGTGGAGCTGTGGTATGGGGCCTCGCACGCGCCGTGCATGGAGTCGCGCTCGACGCCGCGGGGCCCGAGCCAGTATGCCTCGGAGTTTGAGACGTTGACGTACTGCAAGGAGATGGACTTTGATGACATTGCGATGGTGCAGCAGTACTACGTGGATGCGGCGCTGCGCTCGCGCGATGCGGGCTTTGACATTGTGTATGTGTACGGAGCGCATTCGTATTTACCGGTGCAGTTCCTCTCCCCGTACTACAACAAGCGCAAGGACAAGTACGGTGGGACGCTGGAGAATCGGGCGCGATTTTGGCTCGAGACCTTGGAGAAGGTGCGCCGTGCGGTGGGGCAGGAGTGTGCGATTGCGACGCGTTTTGCGGTCGACACGCTCTATGGGGATACGGGGGTGGAGGTTGAGCGGGACGGGATGAAGTTCATTGCGCTGGCCGATCCGTTGGTGGATTTGTGGGACGTGGATGTGGGGGACATCGCCGAGTGGGGGGAGGATGCGGGCCCCTCGCGCTTCTACCAGCAGGGCCATCAGGTGCCGTGGACGCGCTTTGTGAAGCAGGTGGCGAAGAAGCCGGTGTTGGGGGTGGGGAGATTTACCGACCCGGAGAAGATGACCGAGATTGTGACGAAGGGGATAGCGGACATCATCGGGGCGGCGCGCCCCTCGATCTCGGATCCGTGGCTACCGAAGAAGATTGAGGAGGGGCGCTACGATGACATTCGGGTGTGCATTGGCTGCAATGTGTGCATCTCGCGCTGGGAGATTGGCGGGCCGCCGATGATTTGCACGCAAAATGCCACCGCGGGGGAGGAGTACCGGCGCGGCTGGCATCCGGAGAGGTTTCCCAAGCGCGGCTCGGCTGACTCGATTCTCATTGTCGGTGCGGGTCCCTCCGGGGCGGAGTGTGCGCGGGTGTTGCTCGAGCGCGGCTACACGGTGCACCTGGTTGACACGGCGGCGAAGATCGGCGGGCACTTGAACGCGGTGGCGACGCTGCCGGGGTTGGGCGAGTGGGGCTATCACCGCGATTACCGGGAGTTGCAGATTGCTAAGCTTGCGAAGAAGAACAAGCAGGCGCAAGTGGCGCTCGGGCAGAAGCCGATGAGCGCGGAGGCGGCGCTCGGCTATGGGGCGGAGAAGATCGTCATTGCCACCGGCTCCTCGTGGAACACGGACGGCACGAACTGCCTGACGCACGATCCGATTCCCGGGGCCGATGCCTCGCAGCCCGATCAGCTCACCCCCGAGCAGGTGCTGGAGGGCAAGAAGCCGCTCGGCAAGCGGGTGGTGATTTTGAACGCCGACACCTATTTCATGGCACCGAGTCTGGCGGAGAAGCTCACCCTCGCGGGGCACGAGGTGACCATCCTCACGGGGGTGCATCTGGCGAACTACATGCACTTCACGCTCGAGTACCCGAACATGATGCGCCGTCTGCACGAGTTGCACATCAAGGAGCTGCATAATGCCTTTGCGAGCAAGATCGAGCGCGGGCGGGTGCAGGTGTATGACATCTGGGGGGAGGGCTCGAAGAGGACCTATCGGGGCGCGGGGCACCTGCCGCGCGAGCCGAACAAGACCCAGCGCTGGGTGGAGTTCGACTCCCTCGTGCTCATTACCGGGCGGCACTCGAACGATGTGCTGTACCGAGAGCTCAAGCAGCGTCAGGGGGAGTGGGCGAAGCAAGGCATCAAGGGGGTGTATCTGATCGGCGATGCGGAGGCGCCGCGGCTGATTGCCGATGCGACCTTCTCCGGCCACCGCCTGGCGCGCGAGATCGAGGAGCCGAATGCGCAGCTGCCGCTACCCTACAAGCGCGAGGTCGCCGTGTGGGGCACCGCACACCTGCCGGGAACACGCTTCGAACTCGAATATAAGACTTAGAGGCCGAAGCTCACCATCGTGAATCGCGCCAACGAGGTCACCCGCGTCCTGTTCGAGGCGTTTCCGGCAGCCGAAGTGCGGTTTTTTTACGTGCTGGCCTACGCGGCGATCGGTGTCTTCTGCTACGGCGTGTACGTGCAGATCCGCAAGTACCGCCGCGGCGCGGCGCTGCACCTCGAGGGCAGCCTGGGGAGGCGCTGCGGCGACATGGTCGCGACGGTGCTCAACCATCGCACCATCGCGCGCCGAGATCCGCCGGCCGGCGGCGCACATCGGCTGATCTTTTACGGCTTCCTGCTGCTCTTCCTCGGTACCGCAACGATCACGCTGGAATACGACATTCTCGAGCCGCTGTTCGGGATTCGCTTCTGGTACGGCAAGTTCTATCTGATCTTCTCCCTGGTGCTCGACGTCGCCGGAGTCGCCCTCATCGGCGGCCTCACCTACATGATGTACCGGCGCGGATGGCTCAAACTGCCGAAACTCGATTACGCGCGGCCGGACCGCTCCCCCGGCGATCCGGATTTCGACCGGCCGCAATATCGGCGCGAAGATTGGGCATTTCTGTGGGTCTTGCTGATCATCGGCTGCACGGGCTACCTGCTCGAGGCCGCACGGCTGGTGTGGCTGCAGGCACGGCCCGAAGTGTGGGATACGCGCTGGTGGTCGCCGGTCGGCGCGCTGATTGCCGAGGGGTTGCGTGCACTCGGCCTGAGCGCGCATGGCGGTGGGGTTTTGCGCCTCAGCCTCTGGTGGTTCCACGGCGTGCTCGCGCTCGCGTTCATCGCGCTCATCCCCTACACCAAGGTCAAACATATCTTCACCGCCGCCGGCTCATTGCTGGTCCGCGATCCCCTGGCTGCACAGCGGCTGCCTCGCGTACCAGAGAGCCAAGCCGCACCGGGTGTTGCGAAGATCACCGACCTCAACTGGAAGCAGCTGCTGAATCTCGATGCCTGTACGAAATGCGGCCGCTGCCATGAAGCGTGCCCGGCGCGCGCGGTGGGTGCGCCTTTGTCGCCGCGCGACGTCATCCTGAGCTTGCGCGAATTCGCGAACGCGACGCTCGAGTCCGGCACGTTGCCCGCGGCCGCGGAACTCGACGTGCATGGCAAGGCTCCCGGACAGGTTTCCATGGAAACGCTCTGGTCGTGCCGGACCTGCATGGCGTGCGTCGAGATCTGTCCGGTGGCAGTGGAGCATGTGCCCATCATCGTGCAGATGCGCCGCAAGCTGGTTGAAGACGGCGCCATGGATCCTCTGCTCACGAAGACGCTGCAGACGATTCACAAGACGGGGAATTCCTTCGGCGAGTCCAGGCGCAAGCGGGGCGCGTGGAGCAAGACGTTGCCGTTCAAGGTCAAGGACGCGCGCAAGGAACCCGTGGAGGTGTTGTGGTTCGTCGGCGATTACGCCTCGTTCGATCCGCGCAATCAGAAGGTCACCCAGACTTTCGCGAGCCTGTTGCAGGATGCCGGCGTCGATTTCGGCATTCTCTACGACGGCGAATCGAACGCGGGCAACGACGTACGGCGGGTCGGCGAGGAAGGCTTGTACGAGGTGCTGGCGGGTGCCAACGTGGCCGCGCTCAAGGGAGCGACGTTCAAGACCATCGTCACCACCGACCCACATTCCTACAATACGATCCGTAATGAATACCCCGACTTCGGCGGCAACTTCCAGATCCAGCATTACACGAGCTTCGTGAAGGAGCTGTTCGCCGCCGGAAAACTTCGGGTCACGCGGCCGCTCAAAGTGCGCACGACGTTTCACGATCCCTGCCATCTGGGGCGCTTCAACAAGGGATACGAGGCGCCGCGTGATGTGCTCAAGCTGCTGGGCTGTGAACTCATCGAGATGGGCCGCAGCCGCGCGAATTCGTTCTGCTGTGGCGCGGGAGGGGGCCGGATCTGGATTCCGGATCCGGTGGCGACCGAAAAGCCCGCTCAGAATCGCATCAAGGAAGCGGCGGCAATTCCCGGTCTCGAGGTATACGTGGTGAGCTGTCCGAAGGATTTGACCATGTTCGAAGATGCACTGAAAACCACCGGCAATGAGGGCAAGTTCGTCGTCAGGGAACTGATCGAACTCATCCGCGAGGCCATTCCAGTCGATCGCAGCGAGGAAGTTTGCGCATGAAGATTCTGGTCGCCGTCAAGCAAGTGGCCGCCCTCGACGAGGATTTCACGATCCGTGAAGACGGGCGCGACGTGGATGCGGACTTTCTCATCCGCGATCTGAATGAATGGGATGACTTTTCGCTGGAGGAGGCGGTCAAGATCAAGGAGGCGGCAAGCGAGCCCGTCGAAGTGGTCGCGTTCTCGGTCGGACCCGAGGAAGTGGATGAATCCCTGAGAAAATGCCTGGCAAAAGGGGCGGACCGCGCGATTCGCGTATGGGATACCGCAATCGAAGGCTCCGACCCGATCGCGATCGCGCGCGTGCTGGCCGCGGTCGCGAAGCGCGAGGCGCCCGCGATGCTGTTCGCCGGTGTGCAATCCTCCGATCAGGCGTTTGCCTCCACCGGAATCGCCGCCGCCGCGTTCCTCGACTGGCCGCACGCCGCCGTGGTGAGCCAGCTGACTTATGCGCCGGGCGCCAACAGCGCGATCTACCGCCGCGAGCTCGAAGGCGGTCTATTGCAGGAAGTGGAGATTCGGTGCCCCGCCGTATTGACGATCCAATTGGGAATCAATACCCCGCGCTATGCCTCGCTGCGCAGTATCAAACAGGCCGCCGCAAAGCCCATCGAGGTATTGTCGCTCGGCGAGCTTGGGCTGGCCGCAGGCGATGTGGGTGAAGCGGGCTCCGCCTCGCGGGTGCGGCGCATGTACATGCCCGATAAGGGGCGCGCCGAGCTCATCCCCGGCGATGCAGCTCAGCAGGCGCAGCGCCTCGCGGAGATCATCCGCGAGTTCAAAGGGGTTGCGCCATGAGCGGCGTGCTGGTGATCACGGAACAGCGGCGCGGCGAATTGCGTCCCGTCTCGCTCGAGCTCATCGGAGCCGCTCAGTCGGTGCGCACCGGCGACGATCAAGTCGCCGTCGCCGTCCTCGCCACTGAGCCCGAGCGCTTTACCGGCGCACTCGCGCTGCAAGGCGTCGATGAGATTCTCACCGTCAAGGTGGCCGCGCCGGAGTTCGATCCCGACATCTACGAATCGGCGGTGGGCGCATTGATTGCCGAGCGCCGTCCGGACGTCGTGATGGTCGCGCACAGCGTCGATTCGTTCGGCTACGCGGCGGCACTTGCGGCGAAACTTCAATTGGGATTTGCGACCGACGTTTTCAAAGTGGGGCGCATCGAGGGTCGGCTCGTGGCCACACGCGGCGGCTACGGTCAAAAGGTGAACGTATCAGTCGACTTTCCCGGCCGCAAGACCGTGCTGCTCGCCGTGCGCGGCAACGTGTACAAGGCGCCGGAACAAGCGGCATCGCCGCGCGTGAGCGCATTCGCCGCGCCGCCCACATCGAGCCGATCGACGGCGCGCGAATTCGTCGAATTGAGCTCCACGGACGACGTCGACATGAGCGCGGCCGAGTTCATTTTGACCATCGGCCGCGGCATCGGCGAGGAATCGAACGTCGCCACGTTTCGCGAATTGGCGGATGCCGTTGGCGCGACGCTCGGTTGTTCACGCCCCATCGCGGACGCGGGTTGGCTGCCGAAGAGCCGTCAGGTCGGACAGTCAGGCAAGACGGCGAGCGCCTGCAAGCTCTACATCGCCATGGGGGTCTCCGGGGCCATTCAGCATCTGGCCGGAATGAAGCACGTCGCCACTATCGTCGCAGTGAACAGCGACGCCGAGGCGTCGATTTTTGGCGTCGCCAAGTACGGAATCGTGGGAGATATCTTTGAGATCGCCGAGGAACTGCGTAAATGTTTTTGATAAGACCCTCTTTCCTGGAAATCTTCCCGGTCGGGGTCGCTTCGACCCCGTTGAAATTTGGGCGTAGCCCATCAACATGAACGTCACCGTCGAAACGGCCGCCGGCGCCGGCGTCGCAAAGAGCGCCGGCCTCGAGCGCGGGATCGATTGGACGGGCGCCTTTTGGGTCGCGAGCGGCGTGCCGCCGCTGGTCCTGTTCTCGATCGGTGCGGTGGCCGCCACGGTCGGAAAGCTGTCGTGGATCGTCTGGGCGGCATCGATTGCGATGGGCTTCATTCAGTCCTTCACCTACGCCGAAATCGCCGGTCTGTTTCCCAACAAGGCGGGGGGGACCTCGATTTACGGCGCCATCGCCTGGGTGAGATACGGCAAGGTGATCGCGCCCATCTCGGTGTGGTGCAACTGGTTCGCCTGGTCTCCGGTACAGGCGACCGGCTCGGCCCTCGCGGCCGGCTATATCTTGAACGGTCTTTACGCGCCGGATTCGGTGATCAACACGTGGCAATTGACCTTGCTCGATCTGGGGTCGCTCAAGACCGGCTTGAGCTTGCGCATCAATGCCACCTTCATCCTCGGCGCCGTGATTTTGCTCGCGGTCAAATTCATTCAGGACGGCGGCATCCTGCGATCGGCGAACACCACCAAGATCTTGGGAATCTCGGCGATGATTCCCCTCCTGCTGATCGGCATCGTGCCGATCCTGACGGGCGACATCGTCCGGGCCAACTACTTTCCGCTGGTTCCGCTCGCGCACGACGCGGCGGGCCGCGTGATCGACGGCTCCTGGAACATGGCGGGGATCACGGTGTTTGCCGCCGGCATGTTTCTCGCCGCGTGGTCGACCTACGGCTTCGAAACGGCCGTGTGCTACACGGGTGAATTCAAGAACCCCAAGACCGACACGTTCAAAGCGATCTTTTATTCGGGACTCTTGTGCGTGGTCGTGTACACGCTGGTGCCATTCGCGTTTCAAGGCTTTCTCGGCCTCGGCAGCATGGTGCACCCGGCAGTCGTCGATGCCGCAGGGCACGTGACGACGGCGGCCGAATACGGGGGAATGCTGGCGCCCGATATCTACAGCGGCATGGGAGTCGCCGCCATCATGGCCAAAATGGTTCATGCCGGCGCCATCATCGGGTTGCTGGTGGTGATCATGTTGATCCTCGCGCTCGTGCTCTCGCTCATGACCTCGATGGCGGGCTCCTCGCGCACGCTCTATCAAGCGTCGTTGGACGGTTGGCTGCCGAAGTATCTCGCCAAGGTCAATTCGCACGGTGCGCCGACCAATGCCATGCTCACCAATCTCGGATTCAATCTCGTGCTGTTGCTGCTCTCCGACACCGTGTTCATCATCGGCGCCGCCAACATCGGCTATCTGCTGTTCAATTTCCTGAACTTGAACGCCGGCTGGATCCATCGGCTGGACCGTCCCCGCCAGGAACGTCCCTGGCGCGCACCGACGTGGATTCTCGCAGCCGGAGCGGCTTTGTCGTTCGTCAATCTCGCCTTCATGGGCTTCGGCGCCGATGTCTATGGCGCCGGAACGCTCAAGACCGGCCTGATTTTCGCTGCGCTGATCGTCCCGGTGTTCGTCTACCGGCACTACATCCAGGATAAAGGCAGATTCCCACCTGATATGGCCGAGGACCTGGAGATGGTCGGCGGAGAGCAGATCGTCAACCGCGCAGGCCTATGGCCCTATGCGGTCCTGGCGCTCGGCATTGCCGTGGTGGCCATCACGCATCGTCTCGCCGTTTACTGATCCGCCGCGGCGTCCGTGCCGCCGAACCCCCTAAAGCTTGAAGAAGTAGTTGGCGATCAGAAGCACTGCGATTCCCGCCGCCAACGTGAGATACGGCAATACGCCGGCCCTCGTATGGGTGATCGGCGTTCCACCGACCTGCAGATCTTCGAGCATCTTGGCGGGGAACTTGCCATGGTCCTGCACGTAGTGACGAAACCAGAAGACCGGCAGAATGAGCGCTGCCGCAAGCGCACCCGCGGTGAGCGCCCACGGGCTCCACACTTTCGCTCCCGCGCCCATGAACGCAGCGTTGACGAATGCGAACAGCCCGCCGAGCGCGAGCAGCCAGGTCGGGGCGCGGTAGGGTCGCGGCGTCTCGCCGGAATCGATGCGATGGATCCAACCGGCATTGAGATTGAGAAAGTTGAAAATCATGTAGCCACAATTCGATATCGTCAGAATGAACACGAAGCTCGGACCGCCGCCGCAGGCGATGGACAGTGCGACCAAGTTGAAGACGAGATCCGTCCACATGGCGGCGGTGGGCGCACCGTGGGAATTCACTCGGCTCAGATAGCGCGGCAACCAGCCATCCACCGAACCTTGGTACAGGGTGCGCGACGATCCGGCCATCGCCATCATGATGGACAGAAGCAGCGCCAGGACCATCATGACGACCAACAAAACCTCCACCATGCGGCCACCGCCCACCATTCCGGCGAGCGCCGCCGCGACACCCGTGCCATCGTTGATGGCTGGAGTGAGCATGCCGCTGACGCCGAGCACGCCTTGAAAAGTAAACGGCACCAGGACGAACAATCCGATACAGAGGATCCCCGAATAGAAGATGGCCTTGAAGGTGTCGGTTCCGGGATTGCGGAATTCGCTCGTGTAGCACACCGCCGTCTCGAACGCGTAGGTCGACCAGGCAGCGAGGAACATGCCGCCGAGCGCCAAGGTCCAGCCACCGAGGTTCCAATGTCCGGGTTCAGGGGCGCCCGCGGTCGCCGGGGGAACCAGATGCAGGAAATTCGAATAATGCACGTGCCCAGTCAGAATGGGCACCACCCCCACGATGATCAGCGGCACGATCACCAGGAAGCCGATGTATTTTTGAATGTTGGCGGTCCCCGCGATGCCGCCATGCTGGATCGCGAAGGTGATCAACATGAAGGCGGCCCCGACGAAGAAGGCCGCATTGATGGAAAAGGTCACCGGACCTATCGTTTGCGTGAACAGCGTCCACGCGGTGAAATCATGAATTGGCGCGACTGCGGTGAGCACATAGGCTGCGGCAATGCTGCAACCGAGCGACAGCACCGGCGACCAGGCAAACCAATTGCACCACACCGACAGCGGTGCGATCACCTTGCTGTAGCGGACCCAGGCCGCGGCACCGTAGATCGATGCGCCGCCCGACTTGTTGGGAAACAGTCCGGCAATCTCGGCATAGGTGAACGATTGAACGAACCCCATGAGGATCGACAGCGACCAGATCAGAAAACTGAGCTTACCGACGGCACCGGCGACCTGACCGATGGAAAACAGCACCAGCGCCGGCACGCCGCTCGCAACCCAAAAAGCACCCTTCCAGTCGATCGAGCGCCGCAGGCCTTTGGATTCGGCAGGCGCTGTTGTGACGGGCACTCCGCTACTTCTGGGACGAGAATTTGTACGTGAACTTGACTCCCAACACGCGCGGCCGCTGCGGAAACTCCGCCAGAATGAAGTTCTCCGCGGATGTGTCCGCCGCGACGGCCGCCGAAGTACCCTGCAGGCCGAGGATGGAGCTAATCGCGACGGACAGCTTCTGGTAGGAATTCACCGGTCTCTCCCTTAAGTTACCCTAAGGCCGAAACGCTGGCGCGAAGCCGAATAGAACCCGATCCCTTGGGCGTACCATGAGGCAGCGCTATCGCATCGGCGCACTCGAAGAAGATTTTCATCCCTTCAGCCGAGCCCATCTTCTAGCGACAAACGCCGGCTGTTCCCTGTATATCATGCGCTCCCGCGCGATCTCAAATGTTCTTGGGCTGTAGGGGTGGCGCGCACGCGCGACAAACCGAAAAGACAAGGTGTCGGGTACGCCGGTGGGCGCGATTGGGCGATGCGGCGAACGCGTGCACCGCCCAACTTCAGTGCGCAGGTTACGGAATATGCGCCGCTGCACTAGAATCAGAGGCGGTCACGGTGCCGTACTGTATCTCCTGTGAACACCAAGCGGCCTCACCTCACTACCGCGGCTCGCGCTTCGCGAGCAGCGGTGTCGCGCGCCGCTGAGGACTGACATGCCGACGCTCTCCGGCAAACATATTTTGGTCACCGGCGGCGCCCGTGGCATCGGGCTCGCCATCGCGGAAGCCTTCGGCCGCGAACGCGCCGTGCTGTCGCTCGCGGACCGTCACGCAGAGAATCTCGATGCTTCCGTGCAGGCGCTCAAGCGCGCGGGTGTCGTCGCGCATGGTCACGTCCTCGACGTGACCGATCAAGGGGCCGTATCGGCCGCGGTCGCCGAAGCGGAACGGCGGGCCCCGATCGACGTTCTGGTCAACAATGCGGGCATCGCATACGAAACCTCTTTCCTCGCCATCGAAGCACACGAGTGGCGGCGCGTACTCGATGTCAATTTGACCGGGATGTTCCTCGTCGCCCAAGCGGTGGCGAGGCACATGGTTTCGCGACGCCGCGGCGTCATCATCAACATGGCGAGTAAGAACGCCATCGACGGCGAGGCCGGCTATGCCCACTACAACGCCAGCAAGGGCGGGGTGGTCATGCTCACCAAGACCATGGCATTGGAACTCGCGCAATTCGGTATCCGCGTGAATGCCGTCGCGCCGGGCTATCTTCAAACCCCGATGTCCGAGGCGATCGACAGCCCCGCGTTCGTCCGGGATTTCATCGATCGCTACATTCCGCTGGGCCGGTGCGGTCGAGTGAACGATGTCGCGCCCCTATTCGTTTTTTTGTCGCGTGAGGAGGCCAGTTTCATCACCGGCCAGACCTTCGTCGTGGACGGCGGACAGCTCGCGGGCCAAAAGGCGTCGGCGGAGCTGCTCGACCGCCTGTATCCGCCGGGGAGCAAGCCCAGTCGATGACCCGCGTGCCCGACAACGTCGTGCTCACCCAAACCGCCTCCAAAGCGCTTTGCCGCGAGTTCATCGGCTGGCAGTGCCGCCTGCGGCAATTGGCGGCGCGCCAGGATGGCGGCCGGCCCTCCTCGGGGATGCGCCCGCGCGTCACGACGCCGGAAGGCGACGAGCTTTCGCCCGGTATCGTCACGCTGATCGTCGAGTCCGACCCGCAGATCAGCACCGAGCTGTTTCGCTACCAGTATCTGCAGACGCACGATCCGAACGAGCGCTTCGACAAGATGCTCGAGATCCTGCAGAGCAGCCATTTCCAGGAGCCGGCGCGTTTTTCGGATCTGATGACGGCGCTCTTCGGGCCGGATTCGGCGCTCGCCGCACGGCTCGCGGCCGAGGGACGCTGCATCCTGGAGTTCGAACAGTACACCCAGGGTTACCGCATTCCCTGTGCCGTCGCGCGGCTCGCGGCCGGTCACGCGTTCCACCAGGCGACCTATTGGCACAACCGGATGTTCAATCCCAACATTCCGGCGGGAATCGAGATTCTCTCATTCCGGCCGGATTGGGCCCATGCCGCGCGCTATCGCAGCTAGGAGCCTGTCTGAGCATTCCGCGTGAGCCGCGTTGGCTGGGAGAGGGAGCGGATGCAAGGCGCGCGGCGCGGGCCGTGGTAGGCTCCACGGGCAAGCCGCGCAACGCCGCAGACGCCCCTCTCCCGGCCAACCCTGCGGGACCGGGCAGATTTCGCTTCATCCGTCGTTGTCGCCTCCTCATTGGGTCTTGACCCAACTTCGTCGGCTCCGCCTCGGCTAAAGCGAAATCTGCCGCGGTCGCGGCCACGCGGAATGCTCAGACAGGCTCCTAGAACTTGCGGTAGGCCTTGTTGAGATCGACGAGCGGATGGCGCAGCGACATCTGGAACTTGATCAAGAGCTCGCGTGCCAGCATGTCGCGGTCCTGCTGATTGTCCGGCAGCTTGACGCCTTCGGGCACCGTGACCCAGCCATTGACGTTGCGGTCGAAGACCGCGGCCCTGCCCTCCTCGTAACCCAAGTGCACGTCCTCGAGCCAGTTCAAGTCCGACCAGCCCATGGTGCTCATGTACTTCTTGAGGAAGGGCGTGAGTCGGTTGTAGTCGGGAACCAGGTTGACGTCGTAGCGATAGCCGATGTGCTGTCCGATCTCCTTCTCTCGCCGGGTGTCGAGACCCGACGTCTTGATGAAGTGATCGATGTCCTTGGCGCCGCTCTTGGCACCGCCCATCTTCAGGTTGGATGCCTTGGCCGCGGAGGCTTTGCCCAAAGCCTTGGCGGCGGGCTTGGCCGCTTTCTTGGCATATTTGCTCAGCTTGATTACTTTCGCCATGGTCTTAACTCTCTCAGTAGCGAGTCATGTCGGGACGGCCGACGGTGTGCTGCGATCCGGCGAGAGGCACCATGGCGAGCGCCGATGCTTCCATGGTCAACGCGGCCAGATCCTCGGGTTCCAAGCTGTGCACGTTGGTCTTGCCGCACGCGCGCGCCATCATCTGGGCCTCGATGGTGAGGCAGTGGAGAAAATTGTACACGCGCTCGGCGGCCCCGTCGGGATCGAGGCGCTTGCGCAGCACCGGATCCTGGGTCGTTACTCCGACCGGACAGCGTCCGGTGTGGCAGTGATAGCAATGGCCCGCCTCGACGCCGATCTCCTTTTCGTAGTCGGCCTCCGGGATGTCCTTGTTGCAGTTGAGCGCCATCAGTGCCGAATGCCCGATTGCCACGGCATCGGCACCGAGCGCCAGCGCCTTGGCGACATCGCCGCCGTTGCGGATGCCTCCGGCATAGACCAGTGAGATCTCCCCGGTCATGCCGACGTCGTCGAGCGCCTTGCGGGCCTGACGAATCGCGGCGATTCCAGGCACCCCCGTCTCCTCGGTGGCAATGTGCGGGCCGGCGCCGGTGCCGCCCTCCATGCCGTCGATATAGATGCTGTCGGGTCCGGTCTTCGCCGCCATGCGCACGTCGTCATAGACGCGGGCCGCGCCGAGCTTGAGCTGAATCGGGATTTCCCCGTTGGTCGCTTCGCGAATTTCGTTGATCTTGAGCGCCAAATCGTCCGGGCCGAGCCAATCGGGATGGCGGGCAGGCGAGCGCTGGTCGATGCCCGCCGGCAGCGAGCGCATTTCGGCCACTTGATCCGTCACCTTCTGGCCCATGAGATGGCCGCCCAGACCCACTTTGCAGCCCTGGCCGATGAAGAACTCGCAGGCATCGGCCAGGCGCAGGTGGTTCGGGTTGAAGCCATAGCGCGACTGGATGCACTGATAGAACCATTTCGAGGAATAGCGGCGCTCATCGGGGATCATGCCGCCTTCCCCGGAACAGGTCGCGGTGCCGGCCATGGTCGCGCCGCGCGCCAAGGCGATCTTCGCCTCGTAGCTCAATGCGCCAAAACTCATGCCGGTGATGTAGACCGGAATGTCGAGCACCAGCGGCCGCTTGGCCCGCGGCCCGATGATGGTCTTCGTCTCGCACTTTTCGCGATAGCCCTCGATGACGAAACGCGTCAGCGTGCCGGGCAGGAAGGTCAGATCGTCCCAACTGGGGATCTTCTTGAACAGCGAGAAGCCGCGCATGCGATAGCGGCCGAGCTCGCTCTTGATGTGGATGTCATCCATCACCTGGGGAGTGAAGATGGAACTCTGGCCGAGCACGTGCGTGTTTCGGCTGAGCTTCTTCTTCGTCGTCGGCACCGTCACCGGCGCCTTCTTTTCCTTCGCCATGGTTTGCTTTCCTTTCTCGCAATATCCAGAGAATCTAGAGAATGAGCTTCTTCTCGGCAGGCTCGAGATTGTCGTAGTTCCAGAGCTGCCGGCCGGCGACGATCTTCTGCATGTTCCTCGCGCCTTTGGGCGCCTCGAGGCCATACATCTTCAATTTGCGCTCGAGCCACTGCACGTCGAGATCGGTCATTTCGGCCGGTACCGCATCGACGCCGAGCCCGGCGATCTTCCCGCCGACGTAGATCGTCCCGTCGTACATCGAGTCGCCGAGGTTTTTGCCGGCATCACCCAGGATGACCATGCGTCCGCGCTGCATCATGAAACCGCAGAATGCGCCGGCTCGGCCGCCGATGAGGATCGTGCCGCCCTTCATGTCGATGCCCACGCGGGCACCCACATCGCCCTTGCAGACGAGGTCGCCGCCGCGCAGCGCGGCGCCGAAAGTCGAGCCCGCGTTCTTGTCGATCAGCACCGTCCCGGCGAGCATGTTCTCCGCACACGACCAGCCGACACGGCCTTTGATGTGGATGTTCGGTCCGTCGATCAAGCCGCAGCCGAAATAGCCGAGGCTACCCTCGATCGTGAGATGGAGCCGGTTGAGAATGCCGACCGCCAGAGAATGCTTGGCGCCCGGATTCTTCATGACCACGCTGCCGTAGCCCTGGCTCATCAGTTCGCGCAGCTGCAGATTGACTTCGCTCGAAGTCATCGGCCCCGCGTCGAATTGCGTACGCTTTTTGAAGTCGACTTCGAATGCCTGCGGAGAGGTGAACCGCTCCTCTTCCTCCGGCCGGAAGAAGCGCTGTTGTGAGCGCCCCGCGAGCTGCTCGGTGTGCATTCCCAAGTCCGTAGCTTTTGTCGTGGCTGCCATAGTTTCTCTCGAGGTTGATGCGGAACAGATATCAGTTTTTCCAGACGCGCACTTCGCCCTCATAGGGATCGAAGGTATCGATCTCGTGCGGGAAGACGCTGCGGATCGCCACTTCCTCGGAAGCGAGCGCGATGAACTTGTCGCTTTCGTAAAGCACCATCGGCTTGGCGGCCATCGTGTCTTTCGCCATTCCCAGACTATCGGAAGTCGCAACCAGATAGGTGAAGACCCCGTCGAGTTCTTCAACCGAAGATTTCATGGCTTCTTCGAGCGTCGCGCCCTGCGCCATCCTGTCCGCCAGATACACCGCGATCATCTCCGAATCGCAATTCGACACGAAGCGGTGGCCGCGCCGCTCCAATGCCCGGCGCCCGTTCCAGTAGTTGGTGAGCTGGCCATTGTGCACGACCGAGACATCCGCAAAGGGATACGCCCAGTACGGATGGGCCGAGCGGATATCGACGTCGGACTCGGTCGCCATGCGCGTGTGGCCGATGGCGTGGGTGCCGACGAAGCCGTTCAGCGAGTATTGGCCCGCGACGCGTGCGGCATCGCCCAAGTCCTTGATCAGTTCGAGACCGTGACCAATGGAGAGAATCTCCGCGCCCTTGACGTCCTCGATGTAATTCGCGAGGCGTCGAAGGTCGCCCTCATAGGCGATGCGAAAGCGGAACGCATATTCCGTCGCGATGTCCTCCTCGAGGATCTTGGCGTCGAGTTCGGCGAGACGGCGCTCGATCTCGCTGCGGCGTTCCTTCACCTGGCGGTGAATCTCGAACCCCTTCGACATCTCATCCTGCTCGGCGACTTTGAAACGTATCACCAGTTCCTTGCCGTGCGGCTTGCCGTACAGCGCGTAGCCGGTCGAGTCCGGCCCGCGGTGCTTCAAGGATTGCAGCATCGCGGTCATCTCGCGTCCCACATCCCCGGTCTTGCCACGATGAATCAATCCGGCAATTCCACACATGATTTGAACTCCTCCGGCCTGCTGCCCTTCAGGGCAGATAGTCCCAATATTGCTTCAGATCCCAGTCCGTCACGGTCGACATGAACTTTTCCCACTCATCGCTCTTGTAGTGGGTGAAGACCCGATACATCTCGCCCGGCATCGCCGATTTGATCGTCTCGTCCTTGTCCAGCTCGGCCAACGCCTCGCCGAGCGACATGGGCAACTTCTTCACCTTCTTGCCGGCAGCCATCGCGACGTAGATATTCCGCTCCTCGGGTTCGCCCGGATCGAGTTTGTGGTTGATGCCGTCGTCGAACGATCTGAGGATGGCTCCCGCCATCAAATACGGATTCACGGTCGAATCGACCGAGCGGTATTCGAACCGCCCCGGCGCCGAGATGCGCAGCGCGCAGGTGCGATTCTGATAGCCCCAGTCCGCATAGACGGGCGCCCAGAAACCGGTGTCCCACAGCCGTCGATAGGAGTTGACGGTCGATGAGCCGATCGCAGTCAGCGCACCGACGTGCTTGATGAGACCGCCGATGCAGTGCAGCCCGATGGGCCCGGGCTTGGGATCGCCCTTCACCGGCATGAAGGTGTTCTCGCCGCCTTCGAGATAGGTGAAGTTTTCCTCGAGTCCCGGCAACTCCGCATGACCGAGCTTGTTCAGCTTTTGTTCACCGCCGCGCCACAACGAGAGGTTGTGATGGCAACCGGATGCCGAAACGCCCATGAAGGGCTTCGACATGAAGCAGGCGATCAGGTCGAATTCGCGCGCCACCTGCGCGCAGATCTGTCGGTAGGTGGTGAGCCGATCAGCGGTGCGCAGGCAGTCGTCGTACATCCAGTTGAGCTCGAGCTGACCCGGCGCGTCCTCGTGATCGCCCTGGATCATGTCGAGACCCATCGCGCGCGAGTACTCGATTGCACGCATGAACACCGGACGCAGGGACTCGAACTGATCGATGTGATAACAATTCGGTTTGGAGAATCCCCCGTCCGGGAGGCCGTTTGCGCCCTTCTTGAGCCACATCATCTCGGGCTCGCAGCCATGGCGAAGGTGCAGACCCTTGTGGGCCTTCTTGAAGGCCTCGTGAATGATCCGCAGGTTGCCGCGGCAATCGGAGGTCAGATGCCCGCCGGGGTTCTCCTTCTCCTCGCGGTTGCGAAAACAGGTGCAGAAAACTCGTCCGATCCGCTTGTCCCAGGGCAGTTGCACGAAGGTCTCGGGGTCGGGAATACCGACCAGCTCCGAGGCCTCCGCCCCGTAGCCGATATAATTCTTGTGCCGATCGACATACAGATTGGCGGTCGAGCCATACACGAGTTGGAAGCCCTTTTCAGCGACGCGCTCCCAATGATCCGACGGTATGCCCTTGCCGACGATACGCCCGGTCACCGACACGAACTGGCAGTAGAGGTACTGGATGCCGAGCTGGTTGATCTTCTCCCGCACTTGCTTGACGAGATCGCTGCGCCCCGCGGCATTTACATGGGCGTCCAAATCACTCATTGAGTTCCCCTCTTAAGGTGCGATACCGCCACCAAAATATTCCGCTCACGCATGCCATTTCTAGCTCCACGGGAACGGGCTGTTGGACGTTGGATGCAGTTTGCCCTCGGCGAACCGCGAAAAGCGGAACGGCTCCAACAGCTCGCTCGTCCGGCCGCAGATCTCTTCGGCCACGAGTTGGCCGACGCCGATCATCTTGTAACCGTGGTTCGAGTCGGCAATCACGTACACATTGCCGCAGAAACGGTCGAATACCGGGAAATTGTCGGCCGTAAAGGACCCGATGCCGCCCGAAGGCTCTTTTTTGAACAGCGGCAGCTTGCCCTCGAATCGCTTTTGGCAGAAGGCGAGCGCCGAACACCACATGCGGGCGAAATCCTCTCCGACCACGAAATCCGGCGACGCCGGCCCATAGGGATCGATTTTCACCTGCGCGGGATCGGCCTTCACCTTGAACGGCATGGCCCCGCCCTGCACGCCGCCGAAATTGAAATCCGGCTTGTAGTAGATGCCCCAGATCCGGTCCGTGATCGTGGAGTGATCGAGGTCGGAATAGAGCGTCGCGTCGGTGTCGACGTGAATCACCGGCGGCAGTTTGCCGTCGTTGGTCCGCTGCAGCATCGGATCGACGCCGAGCGTTCCTTCCTGCAGCGACCAGAAAGTCCACATGGCGACGTTGTCATGAACCTTGCCATCGCGACCCTTGATCGTGATCGCGGCCGGCAGTCCCAACAGATCCCAGATCTGCTTCACCCAAGGACCGGCGCCGACGACCACCGTGTCGCAATCGATATTGCCCTGATTCGTGAGCACCGTGCGCACGGCCCCGCTGGTGTCCTTCTTGAAGCCGGTCACCCTCACGCCGGTGAGGATCCGGACGCCTTCCTGCTCGGCCTTCTTCGCCAGCCCGCGGATCGATGCGGTGTTGTTGGCGTAGCCGCCCTTCTTTTCGTGCAGTACCGATGTGATGCCCTTGGCCTGCCAGTCGTCGAACAGGCCTTTCATGTAGGCAGTGGACTCCTTCGCACCCTCGATGAAGACCGATTCATAGCCGATCTCTTTTTGCTGCCGAGCGATGCTTGCCACTTGACTGTGCATGACCTCCGGACTGATCTGCATGTAGCCGACGGGGTGGTAGCTGAAAGCCTCGGGGTCGCTCTCCCAAACCGAAACGCTGTGCGCCATGAGGCGCCGCATGGCGGGCTGATAATAATTGTTGCGTATCACACCGCACGCAATGCCGGAGGCGCCCGCGGCGACATCCGACTTGTCGATGACCAGGATGTCCTTACCGCTGCCGCGCGCCGACCGGCGCAAGGCGCGGGCGAGGTGCCACGCGGTACTCAGCCCGTGGATCCCCGCGCCGATGATCAGGTACTTCGTGGCCGCTGGAAGCGCCACGGTCACGAACTCCGGGGTCGGAAATCGCCTGCCAGACGCAGAATGTCCATGGGGGCTTGACTATGCACGGGGTTAGTGTCACATAGGATTGTGCCGATTTCAAACCAAATTACACCAATCGCCGCCCACCGCGGCTATCATGGCTGAAATTGGTATCACCAGCGGCGACGAGGCGGTCATGACCGACCCGGTGCCCGGCTCGTGGTGGATAACCGCGCAATTGCGTCAAGCGATACTCGGCGGGCGTTACGCCTACGGCGAGAAGCTACCGGCCGAGCGTCAGTTCGCCTCGGCCTTCGGGGCATCGCGTGCCACCATTCGGACCGCCCTGAACCGCCTCGAAGCGGAGCGGCTCGTGACGCGGCGCCTCGGCGCCGGCACCTTCGTGAATTTTCGCGGCCCCGGGGACAGCGAGGGTATCGCCGAACTGACGAGCCCGCTCGAACTGATCGAGGTGCGCCTTGGAATCGAGCCGAAAATGGTCCATCTGGCCGTGCTGAACGCCACCGGACAGGACATCGCGCGTTTGGAGGCCGCGATCGCACGCATGGAGGCATCGAGCGGCGACAGCGAGGCCTTCACCCTATGGGACGAGGAATTCCATCAATTGATTTCCGAAGCGACGCGCAATCCGCTCATGGTCTGGGTCTATCGCCAGATCAATGCCGTGCGCACGCACAGCCAATGGAACGCCATGAAGGACAAGGTCCTCACCCCGCAGCGCATCGCCGAATACAATCAGCAGCACGCGGCGCTCTACGAAGCCATTCGTACGCGCGATACCGAGACGGCCGTCGCCATCGTCACGAACCACCTGCATTACGCGCGCCGCCAGTTGATCGGCGTCAATTCGGGCGACCGGGAATAATCGGCGACGAGCGGCGAGCGGTCTCGGATGACCGGTTAAGATGCTCCGCTCTGCGCCGGCAGATGCGGCGTGCGATGCCCCGTTCGCGTCCACAGGATCGGAAAGAAACTCTCGTCCATCGCATCGTCCTGGATTCGCTTGTATCGGCTGTAGATGTGACTGACCTCGGTCGGATGAAATCGGCATTCCGAGGAGATGCAATGCGTGACGAGCGAGCGGCGAGGCTGAGCGGTGCGGTTCGAGTCACTGCCGTGCCAGGTTCGCCCGGAATGCACGGCGCAACCACCGGCCGGAACCTCCACATAAGCGATGTCCGCCTTCTGCCCGATCGAAGCCGCCGCCTCTTTCAACGCCTCGCGATAATCCTCCGGCGCGTGAAATTGACGGATGGGCGGAAACTTGCCCCAGCGATGCGAGCCCCGCACGTATTCGATGGTGCCTCCCGCGGCCGACGTGTCGTCGAGCGCCATCCACACGGTGACATAGCCGCTCGGCACGACCCAGTCGCAATAGCTGTCGTCTTGATGGTAGCCGAGCGGTTTGGCTCCGGGCGGCTTCCAGATGACGTTGTCCTGGCCGATGCGCGCGCCAGGCCAACCGCCGAGCGTGGCGCAGATCCGGCCGATCTCCTGCTTGAGCACGATGCCGGCGACGACGGGGTCGGATTTCCATCCATTGCAAATTTGCCGCGTGCGGTCCTCCGCATCGCGCCCCGCGCGCCAATTCCATTCGTCCGGATCGAGGCCGGTGGCGAACTCGCCGCGAAACAGCGGTTCGAAACGCGAGCGCGCCAGCTCGACCTCTTCGGCCGTTAGGAATTGCTCGATGACGATGAACCCGTCCTCGTGCCATTTTTCGATCTGCGCTTGCGTCAACACGATCATCGACTTGTGAAGTTCCACGATTCGGGTCCATTCAGAATATAGAAGATGCGCCGCACAGCCAAGAAACCGTCGTCGATCCCACTCGCAGCCCATGTCGATGCAGCTTAGAATCCGTGGGCATGTTGAAGGCAGGGGGAAACGCGGTGTTCGGACTGGGCGGAACGCCGTGAGGGCTCATGTGGATCGTTAGCCTGGCGCTGCGGCGCCCCTATACGTTCATTGTGCTTGCGCTGCTGATTGCGCTGCTCGGCGTATTCGCGATCCTGCGCACGCCCACCGACATATTTCCCACCATCAAGATTCCGGTCGTGGCCACCATTTGGCATTACTCGGGCCTCTCGCCGGACGAGATGGCGACGCGCCTGGTTCTCGGCTCCGAGCGCGCCACGCAAGTGGCGGTCAACGACATCGAGCACACCGAGTCGCAATCGCTGAACGGCATCGGCGTGGTGAAGTACTTCTTCCAGCCGCACGCCAGCGAAGAGCTGTCCTACGCGCAGATCACCGCCCAATCCCAGACCGGTTTGCTCTTCGCGCCTCCGGGTACGACCGCGCCCTACGTCCTCGCCTTCAACGCTTCGACGGTCCCGGTGCTGCAGCTTGCCATGTCGAGCGAAGATCTCTCCGAGGCGAAGATCTTCGACCTGGGCCAAAACGTCATGCGCACGGCGCTCGCCACGGTGCCGGGGGTTGCCATGCCCTGGCCATACGGCGGCCTGCAGCGGCAGGTTCAGGTCGATCTCGACCCCGACGCACTGCGTGCACGCGGCCTGTCGGGCAACGACGTGACCAATGCGATTGCCGCGCAGAATCTGATCCTCCCCGCCGGGACGCAGAAGATCGGCGACCTCGAGTACTTCGTGGCGCTGAACGCGAATCCCAAGCGGATCGAGGATTTGAACGACGTCCCGGTCGCGACGCGCAATGGCAGCGTGATTTACGTGCGCGATGTCGCGCACGTGCGCGACGGCTATCCGCCGCAGACCAACATCGCACGCCGCGACGGCCGACGGGCGGTGGTTCAGAGCATCCTCAAGAGCGGCAGCGCCTCGACCCTCGACGTCATCCGCGGCATCAAGGAGCGTCTGCCGCGGATCCGCGACGCGCTTCCACCCTCCTTCAAAATCGAAGCGATCGGCGATCAGTCGATCTTCGTCCGCGGCGCGATCGAAGGCGTGGTGCGCGAAGCGGTGATCGCGGCGGCTTTGACCGCGCTCATGGTGCTGCTGTTCCTCGGTAGCTGGCGCAGCACCCTGATCATCGCCATTTCCATACCGCTGTCGATCCTCGCATCGATCATCTGCCTGTCCGCGCTCGGCGAGACGATCAACATCATGACGCTCGGCGGCCTTGCTCTCGCGGTCGGCATCCTGGTCGACGATGCCACCGTGACGATCGAGAACACGAACTGGCACCTCGAGCGGGGCGAGGACGTCGAGAACGCGATACTCAACGGCGCGCACGAGATTGCGCTGCCGGCGCTGGTGTCGACACTCGCGATTTGCATCGTGTTCGTGCCGATGTTCCTGCTCGCGGGCATCGCGCGATTCCTGTTCGTGCCGCTCGCGGAGGCGGTGGTCTTTGCAATGCTGGCCTCCTACCTGCTGTCGCGCACGCTGGTGCCGACGCTCGCCAAGTACTGGCTGCGGCGCCGTGAGCCCGATGCATCGGCTCGGCCGACCTTTTTTGCACGGTTTCAGGTGCGCTTCGAGCAAGGCTTTGCACGCTGGCGCAATGTCTATCGAGCGCTGCTCGAGCGGGCGCTGTCGGGCGGCACCCGCTTCGCCCTGCCGTTTCTGGCCGCCATGGCGGCGACCGCAGTCCTGGCGTTTCCCATGGGCCGGTATCTGCCGGGCCTGGGGCAGGACTACTTCCCGAGCGTCGACGCCGGTCAGATCCGACTGCACCTGCGGGCGCGAACCGGGCTGCGCATCGACGAGACGGCGGCGCTGTGCGATCAGGTCGAGGCTACGATCCGCCGCATCATCCCGGCCAGCGAGCTGGACACCATCGTCGACAACATCGGCATACCTTACAGCGGCATCAATCTGACGTACTCGACATCGGCGCCCATCGGCCCGAGCGACGCCGACATCTACGTGAGCTTGGGCCGCGACCACCACCCGACCGGTGACTACGTGCGCACGCTGCGCACGAGACTGCCGCAGGTTTTCCCCTCAACGCTGTTCACATTCCCGCCCGCGGACATCGTGAGCCAGATCTTGAACTTCGGCCTGCCGGCCCCGCTCGACGTCCAGGTCGCCGGCTTCAACGTCGAAGCCAACCGGCAGTATGCGAATATGCTGCTCGAGCGGATGCGCGGTGTGCCGGGCGCCGTGGACCTGCGCGTGCACCAGGTCTTCGACTATCCGCAACTCGAGGTCGATGTCGATCGCAGCAAGGCGGCACTGCTCGGTGTCACCGAGCGCGACGTGGCCTCGAATCTCCTCACCTCGCTATCCGGCAGCTTCCAGACAGCCCCCTCGTTCTGGATCGACCCGAACACCGGGAGCCAGTACAGCGTCACTGCGCAGACGCCGCAGTACAAAATGACCTCCTTGTACGACCTCGCAGAGACGCCGCTGAGCGCCTCCGCCGGCGGGGCGCCGCAGATGCTCTCCAACCTGGCGACCTTCCGTCGCGGCGTTGCACCGGGCGTCGTCAGTCACTACGACGCCATGCCCGTGATAGACATCTACGGCGCGGTCCAGGACACTGACCTCGGATTCATCTCCGGCCAGATTGATCGGCTGATTGCCGAGACGCGGCACGACGTACCGCGCGGTACGCGCGTCACCGTACGCGGCCAGATCAAGACCATGACCGACTCGTTCCACGGCTTGTTGGCGGGCCTGGCGGGCGCGGTGGTGTTGATCTATTTGCTGATCGTCGTCAACTTCCAGTCCTGGCGCGACCCGTTCATCATCATCACCGCGCTGCCGGCGGCGCTCGCCGGCATCGTCTGGATGCTCTTCCTCAGTCGCACGCCCGTGAGCGTGCCCGCGCTGATGGGCGCGATCATGTGCATGGGGGTGGCGACCGCCAACAGCGTGCTCGTGATCAGTTTCGCGCGCCAGCGGATGGATGCCGGAGACGATGCCCTGCAGGCGGCGCTGACCGCCGGCTACACACGCTTTCGCCCCGTCATCATGACGGCGCTCGCCATGATCGTCGGCATGGTGCCGATGGCGCTCGGGCTCGGCGAAGGCGCCGAACAGAATGCGCCTCTCGGGCGCGCCGTGATCGGTGGCCTCATCTTTGCCACCGTGGCGACGCTGTTCTTCGTGCCGACCGTTTTCGTCATGATTCATGGCCGCAAGGCCGACAACCTGGAAACCAGCGGAGTGACTCAATGACCGCCCCGTCGCCTGCGCCGCCCCCGCCGATTTCCGACGCGCGGCTGCGGCAATTCGCGTGGGTGGCGGCCATCATCGCCCTGGTGCTCGCTGCCTGGGGAATCGTCAGCCGCGTGAGCGCGCGCAACGCCCTCAGCCGCGAGTCGGCGATCGTGGCTGCAACGACGGTGGTCACGGTGAAACCGACTGTTGCACCGGGATCGGAAGCGCTGGTGCTGCCCGGTAGTGTACAGGCCAATTACGAGGCCCCGATCTACGCTCGCACCAACGGTTATCTGCGTGCCTGGTACACGGACATCGGCACACCGGTGAAGAAGGGTCAACTGCTCGCCGAGATCGACTCGCCGGAAGTGGATCAACAGCTGAGCCAGGCGCAGGCGGACCTCGCGACCGCCCAGGCGAATTATCTGCTTGCCAAATCCACCGACGTGCGCTGGCAGGGGCTGCTCGCAACCGAGTCGGTATCGAAGCAAGATGCCGAACAGCGTGCGGGTGACGCCGCCGCCAAGAAGGCGGCGGTCGAGTCGGCGGCGGCAAACGTCGCGCGGCTGCGCGACATGGAGTCGTTCAAGCGAGTACTGGCGCCGTTCGACGGCGTGGTCACCCAGCGCAACACCGACATCGGAGCGCTGATCAATGCCGGGCAGAGCCCGGGGGCGGCGCTGTTCCGGGTCGCCGACACCCACCGCCTGCGCATCTACGTGTCCGTGCCGCAGCCGTACGCGTCGAGCATTCGACCGGGCACGAACGCAGAGCTGATCTTCTCCGAACTTCCGGACAAGCATTACCCGGCCACGGTGGCGTTCACCGCCCAGGCTCTCGACCCCGCGTCGCGAACGCTGCAGGTGGAACTGCAGGTCGAAAACCCGCAACGCGAGCTGTTCCCGGGAGCCTATGCAGAAGTGCATTTCAACCTCGCCGCCGCGACACCCATCCTGCGCGTACCGGCGAACTCCGTGCTGTTCCGCGCCCAGGGTCTCTTGGTCGCTGCGGTCGACGGCGATCACCGGGTACGCCTCAAGCACATCGCGCAAGGCCGCGATTTTGGATCCTCGATCGAGGTCCTATCGGGGCTCGACGCGAAGGATGACATCGTGATCAATCCGCCGGACTCGCTCACCGACGGGGCGCTGGTGCGCGTCGTCGCTCAGCAGGTGGAACCGGCGACGGCGCCGGCACGGCCGTGATCGATCCGCGCGCGGTGGCAGCGTTCGCGCTCGCCGGCGTTTGCTGCGCCTGTTCACTCGCACCTCGTTACCAACGGCCGGTCACCGCACCGCCGCCGGCGGGCTACCAGGAGTTGGACGGCTGGAAGATTGCGGCACCGGCCGACCTGGCGCCCAAGGGCCCGTGGTGGAAGATCTATCAGGACCCGGCCCTCGATGCGCTCGAAGCTCAGATGGCCGATGCCAACCAGAGTCTCAAGGCTGCTTTCGCGCGGTTGCAGGAGGCGCGCGCTCAGACCGCGATCAACCGCGCCGCCTACTTTCCGAGCCTCACGGCCGATGCCCGTGCGACGCGCATCGAAACCTCCGCCAACTCACCGAACTTCTTCGCGGGCGAACAGAATCCCCTCAACGATTTCATCGTCGGCGCGGAGCTCTCCTACGAGATCGATCTATTCGGGCGGGTGCGCAATACCGTCGCCGGGGCGAGAGCGAGCGAACAGGCCACGGCGGGCGATGTGGCCGCCCTCGAGCTCAGTTTGCAGGCCGAGCTCGCGAACGACTACTTCCTGCTCCGCGGCCTCGACGCGCAGCAGGAACTGCTCGATCGGACGGTGGCCGACTACACGAAGGCCCTCAAGCTCACGGAGAATCTGTACCAGGGCGGCGCGGCCGCGGTGGCCGACGTGCAGCAGGCGAAGGCGCAGCTCGAGACCGCGCACACCCAAGCGGAGGACACGCGGTTGCGCCGCGCACAGACTGAGCATGCGATCGCGGTGCTCGTGGGGCGACAGGCCTCCGGCTTCCATCTGGACACGCGCCCGCTCGAGCCTGGCGCGGCGCCGCCCGCCATCGAGCCGGGGTTGCCATCGCAGCTTCTGGAGCGCCGCCCGGATGTGGCGGCCGCCGAACGGCGCGTCGCCGCGGCGAACGCCAACATCGGCGTCGCCCGCGCGGCGTACTTTCCGGTGTTCAGCCTCGCGGGCACGCTCGGACTCGAGAGCACGGCGACCAGCAGCTGGATGCAGGCGCCCAGCCGCTTCTGGTCCGTGGGTCCGCAGGGCCTCCTGACACTCTTCGATGCCGGCCTGCACCGGGCCCAGAACGCCGGCGCCCGCGCGGCGTACGATGAGCAGGTCGCGAACTATCGCGCCAGCGTTCTGACGGCCTTTCAGGACGTCGAGGACAATTTGGCCGCGCTGCGTCAGCTCGAGCGCGAAAGCGCGAGCGAGGCGGCCGCCGTCGCGGCGACGCAGGGCGCACTCGATCAGGCGATATACCGCTACCAGGGCGGCATCGTCACCTATTTGGAAGTCGTCTCCACCGAGAATGCCGCGCTGACGGCACGGCTCTCGGCGGTGGACATCCAGACGCGACGCATCGGAGCCAGCGTCCTCCTGGTCAAGGCGCTCGGCGGCAGCTGGCACGCACCCTGACGCTATTTTTTCTTCGCCTTGCCGGCCGTAGACTCGGGCTCGATCAGCGGAAAGAAATTCCACGCGGGATGGCTCATCAGGAAGGTGAGCGTCGTCAGTCCCACGGCGCCCGGCCCGGGCGGCGGCGCCGCGAGATCGTGCTGCGCCACCGCCGGAGATGCCCAGATCGCGGCGCCCGCGATCGCGAGCATCGAGATTGCCGCGCGGCTGCTGCGCGCGCAGCCCACGAAGAATCGATGCAGCCCACGGCGCGCCCACGGCGCGAGTCTCATACTATGGATTTTCCGAAGAGCGAGGCATCGGCTCGGTGCCCCGATAGAACGTCGCTGCGGGCGTGCTCTTGAGGAACGCCGCCGCGGTCATTGATCGGGATTGCGTCGGCACCCCCTCCAAGACCGGCAGCAGCGGCACGATTTTGCGAAACGCCGTCCACGCCGCCGTGGGCCCGTCGCCGAAATTTCTGGTTGGATCCTGCGCTTTGCGCACATCCAGCCACAAGGTCGCCGTCAACAGATCGTGCGCCAGCAGATCGACGGTCGTGCTCACGGCTTGCCGGGCCCGATAGGCTTTGATGCGAGTCTGCGCCTGTAGATCCTCGACCGTGGCGACGATGGCCTGACCCGAAGGCGCGACCGGGTTGGTGAGGCTCTGAATCTCCTGCATCAAATCCACCGGCGTGAACCCCCCGCCTCCAGCCATATAGATTGCAAAACCGTTGCCGGGCGGAATATGCAGAACCTGCGCCGGATTGGCCGACGTGAAGAACGGATTGAAGAACCGATCGATGCGCAGCGACACGGCGATGTCCATGTTCGCCAGCGCGAGGATGAAATCCTCGAGCTTGTTCGCCATCGGATAAGGATCCCAATTGGCATTCGACACGATGTAGCCGTGCTTGCCGTTGCTGTTCTTTCCGCCCCTGACGTAGTACTTCATCATCTGCGGGGTGGACAAATCCCACGAGTCCTGCGGCGACAGGTCGGTGCGCACCGCGGGATTGTGATCAGAGGAGTTCATCTGCAGCACCACGGCATCGCGCAGCGCGCCCCAATCTTCCCACGCCGACGCCTGGCGGATGGAGGACGCCCGCAGGCTCTCGGGATCCTGAATGATGCGATGCGGGTCGTCGCTGAATAGATAACTGCCCTTGATCATGTCGCGGACTCGGGCCGCGTCCCAGTTCAGCCACTTGAACGGCCGCTCCCGCTGCACCAGGGTGGTGAGCGGCGTGATGCTGGAATTCATGCCGTTCAGATCCATCGCGTAGATGAGATCGGCCCACTCCAGCGCGCGCTCGGCATCGTTGACCGCGAGCCCCGCAATGCCGGTGGCGTACGCATCGCTGCTCGTGAGTGCGTTGACGTCGGCGGCAAACGGCTGGATCGGCTGCAGGCCCGCCTTTGCGAGCGCCTGCGCGGCCGGCATACGGAGGCCCTGATAATAAGCATCGCCCGCACCCACCATCGTCGCCCCCACATTGCTCAGCTGCGCCAGATCGCCTTCGCCGAGCGTGCCGCGCGACTGCACCAACGGTGTGATGCGCCGGTTCAGCAGATCGATCAGCATCTGCGAGAGCTGCGGACTGGGAGCATTGAAGCTCATCGCATTGGCGCGAACGACCATCATCGCGCGCACGATCTCTTCTTCGTCGACCTCCGGTCCGTAGCCTTCGATCGCGCCCAAGCGGAACTCCTGCAATTGACTCTTCTCCAAATACTCCTTGTTCTTGGGCGTCAACGGATCGCCCGAAAACATGATGGTCTCGCGCTGATCGCCGGCACCGCGATTGAACCAATAGACCGCGATTCCTTCTGCCGCCGCCTCGAGCAGCAATCCGTAGTTGTCGGCTTGGCGCTGTTTGGCGTCGGCGCTCAGCTGCACCTTCGCACCGTTGCGGGCGACGTCGACCAGTTGTTCGATGGTCAGATCATGACCGGTCAGCGTGATGGTCTTGTCGAGCATGGTGGGACTGATCGGACGATAACCCGACTGCGCCGAAGCGGGCAGGTTCGCGATGAGCCCGCCGATCAGGATCGAAGCCAACCCACCCGCAGCACGACATCGCAGCATCGAGTACTCCCTCCGTCAGCGCGTCCATGCCTTTTTCTATGGATGGTCCCGGCCCGGCCGGTCAGGCAATTTACACCGTGCACAATCGATTGCACCACAAGTAACGCGCGCGTTGATTGCCGTGGAATGGCCTGTGTTCCAGCGGGCGCAGGTGGGCGCACGTGCGCCGCTCGACTGGGCTGATGTGGGCGCACGCTCGTGCGTTGTCCGGCTCATGCTCTGGTCAGCACCGCTCGATCACGAATATGATACGGGACCCGTCCGGGGGAGACCTGCGCGAGGGGAGCCTGGGGGGGACGGGGCACCGCAGCTAGAGAAAGAGGGGCACAGAGTATGGCGCGCGATCCGAGACACGACATTTTATTTGAGCCGATCAAGATTGGGCCGAAGACCTTGCGCAACCGGTTCTATCAGGTGCCGCATTGCATTGGGGCGGGCTCGGACCGGCCTGGGTTTCAGGCGGCGCACCGCTCGCTCAAGGCCGAAGGGGGCTGGGCGGGGATCAACACGGAGTACTGTTCGATACATCCGGAGTCGGACGACACGCATCGTTTATCGGCGCGCATATGGGATGAGGGGGATGTGCGCAATTTGCGTGCGATGACCGATCACATTCACAAGTTTGGCTCCTTGGCGGGGGTGGAGCTGTGGTATGGGGCCTCGCACGCGCCGTGCATGGAGTCGCGCTCGACGCCGCGGGGCCCGAGCCAGTATGCCTCGGAGTTTGAGACGTTGACGTACTGCAAGGAGATGGACTTTGATGACATTGCGATGGTGCAGCAGTACTACGTGGATGCGGCGCTGCGCTCGCGCGATGCGGGCTTTGACATTGTGTATGTGTACGGAGCGCATTCGTATTTACCGGTGCAGTTCCTCTCCCCGTACTACAACAAGCGCAAGGACAAGTACGGTGGGACGCTGGAGAATCGGGCGCGATTTTGGCTCGAGACCTTGGAGAAGGTGCGCCGTGCGGTGGGGCAGGAGTGTGCGATTGCGACGCGTTTTGCGGTCGACACGCTCTATGGGGATACGGGGGTGGAGGTTGAGCGGGACGGGATGAAGTTCATTGCGCTGGCCGATCCGTTGGTGGATTTGTGGGACGTGGATGTGGGGGACATCGCCGAGTGGGGGGAGGATGCGGGCCCCTCGCGCTTCTACCAGCAGGGCCATCAGGTGCCGTGGACGCGCTTTGTGAAGCAGGTGGCGAAGAAGCCGGTGTTGGGGGTGGGGAGATTTACCGACCCGGAGAAGATGACCGAGATTGTGACGAAGGGGATAGCGGACATCATCGGGGCGGCGCGCCCCTCGATCTCGGATCCGTGGCTGCCGAAGAAGATTGAGGAGGGGCGCTACGATGACATTCGGGTGTGCATTGGCTGCAATGTGTGCATCTCGCGCTGGGAGATTGGCGGGCCGCCGATGATTTGCACGCAAAATGCCACCGCGGGGGAGGAGTACCGGCGCGGCTGGCATCCGGAGAGGTTTCCCAAGCGCGGCTCGGCTGACTCGATTCTCATTGTCGGTGCGGGTCCCTCCGGGGCGGAGTGTGCGCGGGTGTTGCTCGAGCGCGGCTACACGGTGCACCTGGTTGACACGGCGGCGAAGATCGGCGGGCACTTGAACGCGGTGGCGACGCTGCCGGGGTTGGGCGAGTGGGGCTATCACCGCGATTACCGGGAGTTGCAGATCGCTAAGCTTGCGAAGAAGAACAAGCAGGCGCAAGTGGCGCTCGGGCAGAAGCCGATGAGCGCGGAGGCGGCGCTCGGCTATGGGGCGGAGAAGATCGTCATTGCCACCGGCTCCTCGTGGAACACGGACGGCACGAACTGCCTGACGCACGATCCGATTCCCGGGGCCGATGCCTCGCAGCCCGATCAGCTCACCCCCGAGCAGGTGCTGGAGGGCAAGAAGCCGCTCGGCAAGCGGGTGGTGATTTTGAACGCCGACACCTATTTCATGGCACCGAGTCTGGCGGAGAAGCTCACCCTCGCGGGGCACGAGGTGACCATCCTCACGGGGGTGCATCTGGCGAACTACATGCACTTCACGCTCGAGTACCCGAACATGATGCGCCGTCTGCACGAGTTGCACATCAAGGAGCTGCATAATGCCTTTGCGAGCAAGATCGAGCGCGGGCGGGTGCAGGTGTATGACATCTGGGGGGAGGGCTCGAAGAGGACCTATCGGGGCGCGGGGCACCTGCCGCGCGAGCCGAACAAGACCCAGCGCTGGGTGGAGTTCGACTCCCTCGTGCTCATTACCGGGCGGCACTCGAACGATGTGCTGTACCGAGAGCTCAAGCAGCGTCAGGGGGAGTGGGCGAAGCAAGGCATCAAGGGGGTGTATCTGATCGGCGATGCGGAGGCGCCGCGGCTGATTGCCGATGCGACCTTCTCCGGCCACCGCCTGGCGCGCGAGATCGAGGAGCCGAATGCGCAGCTGCCGCTACCCTACAAGCGCGAGGTCGCCGTGTGGGGCACCGCACACCTGCCGGGAACACGCTTCGAACTCGAATATAAGACCTAGGAGAAATGAATGGCCCTCACGTGGCGGCACACGGTTTTGGCGGATCGACATCGCGCGCTCGGATCGAAGCTCGAGGACTGGAACGGCATGGGCACGGCGTGGACCTACGCCAAGGATGTGAACCAGGATCACGTGGCGATCCGCACCAAAGCGGGATTGATGGATGTCTCGGGACTCAAGAAGCTGCATCTGGTCGGACCACATGCATCCGCGATATTGAATTATGCCACCACGCGCGACATCAGCAAGATCCTTCCGGGCCAGTGCCGCTATGCCTGCATGCTGAACGACGCGGGGCATTTCATCGAGGACTGCGTCCTCTATCGCATGGGACCCAACACTTGGATGGTCGTGCACGGCAGCGGCGCCGGCCATGAAACCTTGACCCGCTACGTCGTGGGGCGCAACGCGGCGATGATCGTGGATGATGATCTGCACGACTTGTCGCTGCAGGGACCGCTCGCGGTCGATTTTCTATCGAAGCACGTGCCGGGGATCCGCAATCTCAACTATTTTCACCACATGCCCGCGACTCTCTTCGGGCGCCCCGTGACGTTTTCGCGCACCGGCTACACCGGCGAACGAGGTTACGAGATTTTCTGCAAGGGTGAAGATGCCGGACACATCTGGGATACCATTTTGAGCGAGGGCAAGCCCATGGGCATCATTCCGGCGTGCTTCACCACGCTCGATTGGCTCAGGGTCGAGAGTTATCTCTTGTTCTATCCCTACGACATGTCCGAGATGTATCCCTTCGATCACGATCCGCCGGGCGACAGCCTGTGGGAGCTCGGCCTCGATTTCACCGTGAGCCCGGGGAAGAGCGATTTTCGCGGTGCGGATGCGCATGCGCGGCTCAAGGGAAAGGAGCGATTCAAGATCTTTGGGCTGCTGGTCGAGGGCAAGGCGCCGGCGGACATGGGCGATGCGGTCTATGCCGGCAACAAGAAGGTCGGCGTCGTGACGTGCGCCATGGTCTCGAGCTTGACCGGCAAGTCGATGGCACTCGCCCGCCTCGACGTGCCGGTGGCGGTGCACGGCACGAAACTGGAAATTCGCGGCAAGAATCTCAAGGGGCCGGCGATGGCACACACGCTGCCGTTCGATGACCCCGACAAGAAGAAGCGCATGGCGGTCGGCTGATCTGCAACCCTGAACAGGCAAACCAAAAAAGCGAGGCTCACATGCAAACGAAGCTGTTGATCAATGGTGCGCTGGTCGGCGGTGAGGGAACGGTGGAGCGGGTGCTCGACCCGGCAACCGGCAAGTGCATTGCCGAAGTGGCCGAGGCGAGCCGCGCACAAGTGGACGCCGCCGTGAGCGCAGCCGAGGCCGCGGGTCCCGGCTGGGCGCAAACCGTACCGAGGGACCGCGCCGCGCTGTTGCTGCGTTTGGCCGATCGCATCGAAGCCGACGCCGCCGTATTCGCGAAGCTGGAATCCGACAATGCCGGCAAACCGCTCTCCGCGGCGCTGAACGACGAGATACCCGCGATCGCCGACGTGTTTCGTTTCTTCGCCGGCGCCGCACGCACGCAACACGGCGCGCTGGCGGGCGAGTATCTGCCGGGCTTCACGAGCATGATCCGGCGCGATCCGGTCGGCGTCGTCGCCTCGATCGCTCCCTGGAATTATCCGTTGATGATGGCCGCGTGGAAATTGGGCCCTGCTCTTGCGGCCGGCAACACCGTGGTTCTGAAACCCTCGGAGCAGACGCCGCTCACCGCCTTGAAGCTCGCCGAGACACTCGCGGAATTGTTCCCCAAGGGGGTCGTCAACGTCGTCGCCGGGCGCGGCGAAAGCGTCGGCGCGCCGCTGGTGTCGCATCCCCGCGTGCGCATGGTGTCGCTCACCGGCGATGTGGCCACGGGCCAGAAAATCCTAGCGCTGCCGCGGCGAATCTGAAGCGCACTCATCTGGAGCTGGGCGGCAAGGCGCCGGTCATCGTCTTCGACGATGCGGATCTCGAGGCCGTCGTGGCCGGCGTGCGCACTTTCGGCTTCTACAATGCCGGCCAGGATTGCACCGCCGCCTGCCGGGTCTACGCGGGCGCAAAGATCTACGACCGCTTGGTCGCCGATCTCGGCGCCGCGGTGCGCTCGCTGAAGGTGGGAATGCAAACCGATGCGGGCGTGGAGATGGGCCCGCTGATCTCCGCGGAGCAGCGCGACCGCGTGGCGGGATTCGTCGAGCGCGCCGCGGCGAACAAGCACATCGAGGTCACCACGGGCGGCAAGGTGCGCGCGGGCGGCGGCTTCTTCTATCGAGCCCACACTCGTCGCCGGCGCGCGCCAAACCGACGAGATCGTGCAGCGCGAGGTATTCGGACCGGTGGTTTCGGTGACTCGCTTCAGCGATGCGGACGAGGCCGTGGCCTGGGCCAACGATTCGGAATACGGCCTCGCCTCCTCGGTCTGGACGCAGGACGTCGGCAAGGCGATGAGCGTCGCTGCGCGGCTGCAATACGGCTGCACCTGGATCAACACGCACTTCATGATCATCAGCGAAATGCCGCACGGCGGCTTCAAGCGCTCCGGCTACGGCAAGGACTTGTCGGTCTATGCGCTCGAGGACTACAGCGTGCCGCGGCACATCATGGTCAAGCTATGAGGAGGTGAATCGGACGCGCCTGTCCGCTCCCTTGGTTCACGGTTGCGGATTGTCGGGTAACTGTCCGAGCCGACGCAGCAAGGGTGTGATCGTCAAGCCTTGCGCGAATACGGAGAATGCCACGACGGCAAATGTAATCGCGATGATGGGGTTGCGCTCGGGCAAATCCTCGGGAAGAGCCAAGGCGAGCGCTAAGGCCAACGCACCACGCAGGCCGCCCCAAAAAAGCACGTGCTGGTGTCGCCGGGCGACTTTGAGCCGGCCGCGGGCGAACACCGCGCACAGCGGATAGATGGCAACTGCCCGAGCCAACGTCACCAAGACGATGGCCGCCAGCACCGGTAGCCACAGTCCCGTGAATCGCTGCTGCGCTTCTTGCGCGCCAATCAGCAGGAAGATCAGCGAATTGGCGATGAACGCCACGTACTCCCAAAACGGACCGAGGACGTGCCGAGCGCCGTCGGAGATGACAGCCGACGAGCGGTAATTCCCCACAACCAAACCGGCCGTCAGGGCCGCCAGCACCCCGGAGGTGTGAAAATGCTCGGCCAGAAAAAAGGAACCGTACGCCGCCAGAGTGGTAAAAGTTATTTCAACCAAGTAGTCCGGACTCCGCCCAGCCAAGAACATGAAGGCAAAACCAACGACGGTTCCGATAACAGAACCGCCGACGATCGTGAGAAACACATTGCTCGTGATCGAAGCCACAGTCGGATGATCCCCCGCTAAAATCCCCAGCACGGCGACGAAGGCGACGGCAGCGGTGCCATCGTTCAACAAGCTTTCGGCCTCGATGAGCAGGCGCAAGCGCCCCTGCACGCCTGCTTCCTTGAAGGTTGCAATGACGGACACAGGATCGGTCGCGGCAATCAGCACTCCGAAGACGACCGCACTACCCCAGTCCCAATTCAACCCATAATGCATGCCGGCGGCAGTGACGGCGGCGGCGAGCATCACACCGACCGACGCGAGCAGTGCAACCACCGGTAGATCTCTCTTGAACTCTCGCCAGTCGATGAACAGTGCCGCTTCGAACACCAGCGGCGGCAAGAAAACGTAGAAGATCAGGTCTTTCGACAGGTGCCACTTGACGGAAACGTGAAAAAAATAGAGCCCCATACCGGCAAGCACCAAACCTACCGTGTAGGGCAGGCGCAAGCGACGCATCAGCATCGCTACCAGCGCGGAAACGAACAGAAGAAATCCCAGCTGGGATAAATCGGACTCCATACGCCACTCTACGCGCTAGCGAACGGCACGTGGAGCACGCCTCCCTTGCACCAGCCCCGCAAGCAGTAACAGGGCGGCGCCGCTGAGCACGAGGGGCAAGCCGATGCCCGGCCACGCATCCATCGCATAGCCCCCGAGGCTCGGTCCCGCGACACCACCCAGGCAATAGACCATCACGAATACCGTATTCGCACGCGCGAGATCCTCGGCAGGGAACTCCTCGCCCATCAGCGCGACGCCCTGGCTGTAGAACGCGTACAGAGTGCCGCCCCAGAGGAATAGCAGCGGTCCCAGCAATGCGGGCCTGTGGATGCACGATGGCAGCAGCAAGGGCCCGATCGCGCTCAACAGCGCACAGCAACCGAGCAGCAGCCTGCGGCCGAAGCGATCCGCCAGCAATCCGATCGGCGTCTGCAGAATGACGTTGCCGGTCATGAACACCGTGACCAAGAGGAGGGACGCTCGCTCGCCGATGCCGGCGTTCAAGCCGAAGAGCGGCAGCAGCGTGAGATCGGCCGACTCGACCAAACCGGCCACGGCGGCTGCAAGCATGACGATCGGAGCCGTACGCACGGCGCCCATGAGCCCACCGCAGAGGCGTAAAGGCTTGGGGCGCGCTCCTGACGCTGCGCAGAACGGCGAGCGGCAGCAAGGTCAACAGCAGGCACAAGGCGCCGACGGCGAACGGCCGCCAACCGCGCGTCCCCGTCAATTCGAGCAGGGTCGGACCGGCGGTGATTCCGATCGAAAAGACCGTACCGTAAATTCCCATGATGATGCCGCGCGACTCGTCGCCGCTCACCATGTTCATCCAAATCTCGCTCGCGATCCAGGTAAGTCCGAGCGCGCAGCCGCTCAGGAACCTCAAGAACAGCCACATGGGCACGCCGGGCCAGAGCGGCATGAGAAACAGGATCACCGCCGCGATGCCGACCCCCGAGACGACGCAGCGTTTCAGACCCAGGCGGGCAATCAATCGCGGATAAAAGGGCCCGAGCAGGATCACGGCCACCAAGCTCACGGCGGTCACCGCTCCGATCGCAAAGCTGGAGGTGCCCGTACGGCTCAATGCGAATGCGATCAGCGGCGGTTGGAAGCCGAAGATCAAACCCACGCCGAGGCTGCTCGAGAATACCGCCCCGAGAATCAAGCGACGCGATGGCGGTGTGGCGGTCAAATCGAGAGCACGAGAATCGGCGGGCGCTTCGCAGTAGTGCGGTGCGATGCGTGCAACGTCGTGACCAGCGCAGAATTGCGCAGGGTCCTGGGCACAAAGTATGCATTCCGGTCATCCAGGTGCCTTCGAGGTTGTATCGCCCGAGCAACGCACGGAGCGGCGACCTCGGCTGCTTCTTGCGCAATAAGCCTTGCGTGTGAGTAAACGCTATGTTACGAATTGAGTCTGCCGATCACAAGGGGATCGCCAAAAAGCGCGCGCGAATTGAGCATACGCGAGCGGCGTGGGGTCGTATGCGGACCAAGAGCTATTTGAAACGCGCGGCGACTGTTCGTTTTTTCAGGGAGAACTAGTCAATGAGCAAAGCGTTGTGTGCCGCTGACACGGCTCGATTCTTCGGTGCGTCCTTGGTCTTTGCAATTCTCGGCGCCGCGCTGCTGTGTGGGCCGGCGATGGCGGATCCGGATCCGGCCGGTCCGGCGAACCCGGCCAACCCCGCCAGCACGGGAGGCGCGGCCCCCGCGGCGAAATCCACCGGCGCCGAATTGGAAGAGATCGTCGTGACCGCCGAGAAGCGTGAATCGACGGTACAGGCCACGGCGATCAGCCTGACGGCGCTCAGCGCCGGCGATCTCTTGCAACAGAACATCGCGACGCCAGAGGATTTGGTCGGCAAGGTGCCTGGTATTTCGCTGCGCACCTCGGGTCCAGGTCAAACGGAGTACGAGGCGCGAGGCCTCTCGGCGGGCGGCGGTGCCGCGGCGACCGTCGGTTTTTACCTCGACGAGACGCCGATATCGGCGTCGGCGATTGCGCTCAACGGCCGTACCGTCATCGATGCCGACCTTTTCGATCTGAACAATGTGGAAGTGCTGCGCGGCCCGCAGGGCACCCTGTACGGCTCGGGCTCGATGGGCGGCACGATCAAGCTCGTCACCAATCCACCCAAGCTCGGCGCGTTCGAGGGGGCGACCGACACTAGCGTCTCTCAGACAACGCACGGCAGCACGAACGGCAGCGGCAGCCTGATGCTGAACATACCGCTGGGCGATATCGCGGCTTTGCGCACGGTCACCACCGCAAAATACATCAGCGGCTGGATCGATCGTATCGTTGCTCCGCCCGGTGAGTTTCCACCCCCGACCAATCCGGGCGGCGTTCCGGGAGCGCCGCCCTTGTGCGGCGCCATTTACTGCACTCGTGGCGATGTCGCCGACGCACCCGTGCAGACAGTCGTCAAGGGTTCCAATCTGGAACGATTTGCATCGGCGCGGGCGACACTGCTCGTAAAACCCTCCGACGCTCTGTCGGTCACGACCACGTTGTTGTATCAACGCATCGACGCCGACGGCTATAACGCCTATCAGCAGCAACCCGGCACACTGGCGATCTATCAGCCCTATGACCAGCAGGAGCCGTACTACGATTCCTTCAAACTGGCGAGCATGAAAATCGAGTACGACTTCGGCCCCGCGACGCTCACATCCGCCACGAGCTACACGGCGCGCTACGTCATGCAGTCGGAGGATTCGACCGAGTCTCTGCAAAACGTCTTCAACACTACGCACTTGGTCAACGGCGTTTACGTTGCAAATTACATCCAGAGTCTCTATGTCGAAGACGATCCAACCTCGCAGTTCGCCGAGGAATTGCGCCTGACTTCAAAGAATTCAGGCGCATGGCAATGGGTCGGTGGCCTCTATTACTCGAAGCTCGACTCCGGATACATCACGCACAACCAAGAACCCGGATGGGTAAACGTACTGTCGTGCGGCGTGGCGGCCGCAGCCGGTCCCGTCTCCGGCTCCTGTCCGGCATCCAACGTGTTTTCAGGCACCAGCCTCCTGCGCTATCCCAATCCTGCATTACCCCCTTACCCCAACGCGCAGGCAGCCAATCCGAACGGCGTCGTATTCGACGATAACAATGATGAGATCCTGAAGCAGGCTGCCATTTTCGGCGAGGCTACGTATAAGTTCACGGATGCTCTCAAGCTGACGGGAGGAGTCCGCGTTTACTACTTCCAAGTCAATTATCATGCCAGTCAGGCCGGCTACGGAACGGCGTCAGGGAACCAGGACGCCCAACTCATCAGGGAAGGTTTCAACAATAATGCGACTCTGCCGAAGCTAAACCTTTCCTACGAACCGAACCAGGACCTGACGGTGTACGCCACGATCGCCAAAGGGTCGCGACCCGGTGGCGTCAATCTGCCCCTACCGCTTCCGAGCCCTGAGGTGCTCGCGATCAATCCGAGCGCCATCAACTGCGCTGCCGGCCCGGTCAGTGTGAACTCGCAACCGAGTTACTCGCCTGACTCGGTGTACAGCTATGAAGTCGGCGAAAAAGCGAGATTCGCCGATCGGCGCATCACCGTCAATTCGGACTTGTACTACATCAAATGGGTCCATATCCAGCAGGTGCTCGACCTCACCTGCGTCTATCCCTACGATACCAACGCCGGCAATGCATATTCCTATGGCCCCGAACTCGAAGTGTCGGCCCTGGTGGCTCCAGGACTCACGCTGGACGTATCCGGTGTCTACAACACGGCGGTGATCAACCAACCGACGGCTGCCGCCATCGCCTCTGGAATATACCCCGGAATACGCGTTCTCAACGTGCCGAGGTACACGGGCAACGCGGCAGTGAATTACCACGTGCCGATTACCGACCAATTGAACGGCTTTTTTAACCTCACCGTCACCACGGTAGGGCCGGAGAGGGACCAATCCGGGTATCCGCAAATTCTCCCTCCGTACACCCTCACGGATGCGCGTGCGGGCGTCAGCAGCGGCCCTTGGGGCGTTTACCTATTCGGTACCAACCTCACTAACAGGGTCGTGGAGCAGAGCATCAACAACACCAACTTTGCCTGGACGACCTACGCCATCACGCGAGTCTCGACCAACCAGCCGCGCACCATCGGCTTGAATTTCCAGTACAAGTTTTGACGGGCCGACGGCGACGAAGTCGAGGGGCGCCGAACCTTGCGTGTAAGGTATCGGGGGGCACCAGCTCCCCGATTTTCGTAGTATGGCGCCCGGAAGCCCGTCTTGAAACACGGTTCGTAGGCCGGGCGAGACCTGCGCCGACAATTTGAGGAGGACAATCCCACGTGACCGTCAATTCGGGCAAGCCGACCGACCAAGACGCCGAGCAGTTGCGCGCGTTGGGCTACGTGTCGCACTTCGACCGCACGATGTCGAAGTGGGAGAACTTTTCCTTAGGGTTCACCTACCTCTCGCCGGTGGTCGGCGTCTACACCCTGTTCGCGACCTCTTTCGTCGCGGGCGGCCCGCCGATGTGGTGGAACTACATCTTCGTCGGCTTGGGCCAGCTGATGGTGTGCCTGATCTTCGGCGAGATCGTTTCGCAGTTCCCCATTTCCGGCGGGCTCTATCCCTGGGCGCGGCGCCTCGTGGGCAGGCGCTGGGCCTGGATGGCCGGATGGGTGTACGGCTGGGCACTGTGCTGCACGATGGCGGGCATCGCCACCGGCGTCGCGCCATTTCTCGCACAGCTGTTCGGGCTCGAGAGCACGCCGGCCGCCACCACCGCGATCGCCCTCATTCTCATCGGCATCACCACGGCGCTCAACTTGAGCGGCACGCGCTTATTGGCGCGGGTCGCGATGTTCGGGTTCATCTGCGAACTGGTCGGCGCCATCGTCGTCGGTGTGTATCTGCTGCTGTTCGCGCGGCATCAGCCCCTCAAGGTGCTGGTGGACACCTCGTTCGTGCACACGCAGGGAAGCTACTGGCCCGCGTTTCTCGCCTCCTCGCTCGCCGCGATGTTCTGCTACTACGGTTTCGAGGCCTGCGGCGACGTCGCCGAGGAGACGCCGGATGCGAGCCGCATGATCCCGAAGGCCATGCGCCTCACCATTTACATCGGTGGTGCGGCGGCTCTCTGGGTCTGCCTGGCATTCGTGCTGTCGATCTCCGACATCGGCGCCGTGATGTCGGGCAAGGACACCGACCCCATCGTCACTCTGCTCAAGGCCGCCATGGGCGACATTGGATTTCGTGCGGTGATCGTCGTCGTGCTGGTCTCCTTCATTTCCTGCCTCCTGAGTTTGCAGGCGGCCGCGAGCCGGCTGGTGTTCGCCTATGCGCGTGATCAAATGATCTTCGGCAGCAGGTACCTGAGCCGCATGTCCGAGCGTCGGCACGTGCCGGCCAATGCGCTCATCGTGATGGGCGCGATCCCCGCGCTGATCGCGCTCTCGGCGCTGTGGCTGCAGGATGCCATCGCAACCATCATCAGCTTCGCCGCCGTCGGCATTTACATTGCGTTCCAAATGATCGTGCTGGCTGCGCTGTTCGCGCGCGCGCGCGGCTGGCGGCCGGCGGGGCCGTTCACGCTCGCCGGTTGGGGATGGTTCGTGAACCTGGTGGCGCTCGCTTATGGCGTCGGCGCCATCGTCAATATCCTGTGGCCCCGCAGCCCGAACGATCCGTGGTACGTCGACTACGGCATGCTGGCAACCACGGTGGGCGTCGTGCTCATCGGCGCCTGCTACATGGCCCTTGCCAAGCCCTACGAGCGCGGTAACGCACCCGCGGGAGATGCGCATCGGCTCGAGCCGGGGAAGGCGCGCGCAGGAAAACCCGCTCGAAACGATCGGTTGAGACGTGGTGCGACCGCGGCTGCGGACTGAGCGTGGCGCGCAGCGCATTCTCAAGGGTAAGGCCCCGCCGTCGCGTCGTTGCCGCCATCGACGCTCAAATTGCTCCCCGTGACGTAGCTCGCCAGGTCCGATGCCAGGAACTGCACACAGCGCGCGACTTCCACCGGGTCCGCGAGCCGGCGCATGGGGATGCCGGCCGCAAGCTCGCGGAGATTCTCGCCGAGGTCGCCGCCGCGCTTGGCGAGGATGTCATCGACCATGCGGGTGTGGATCTCGCCGGGGCACACGGAGTTGACCCTGATATGGTCGCGCGCATGATCGAGCGCCATGCAGCGTGTGATCTGCACCACCGCTCCCTTGCTCGCGCAGTAGGCGACATGATTCGGTTCGCCGTTCAGTCCCCACTCGGAGGCCACGTTGACGATGACGCCCTTGCCCGCGCCCTTCATGTGCTTGACCGCCGCCCGGCTCATGTAGAACAGGGCGTTGACGTTCACCGCCATCGTATCGAGCCACTGCTCGTTGGTGGTATCGAGAGCGTTCGCCGTATAAAGAATACCGGCATTGTTGACGAGGACGTCGAGTCCGCCCAGGCGCTCGAGGGTGGCGGCGACGAGCTGCTCGCACGCGCCCGGTGTGCGCAAATCGGCCGCGAAAAACTGCGCGGCGCCCCCCGCCGCCGTGATCGCGTCGACGACGCGTTGCCCTCTCGTTGCGTTACGGCCGCAAACCATGACGGCGGCGCCCGCGTCGGCGAAGACGCGCGCGCACGCCTCGCCGATTCCCGTCGTCGATCCCGTGACCAGCACCACTTTTCCGGTAAAACTCATTGCCACCGCTCCGCCTCTGTCTGAGGCCGCAGGCGCGGCCACATGGAATACCTGGACACGCAACTAGTATAGTCAGGGTCACGCGCGGGATGACACCGTCGGCTACCGCGAAGGGGGAAAAATGGCCCGAGATCCGAAGCATGATGTCTTGTTCGATTCGATCACCATCGGGCCGAAGAAAACGCGCAATCGCTTTTGGCAGACCTCGCATTGCGCGGGTCCCGGCGCCGAGCGTCCAGGCGCCCAGGCGCACTTTCGTGGCATGAAGGCCGAGGGCGGCTGGGGCGTCGTATTCACGGAGTTCTGCTCCATTCATCCCGAATCCGACGAGTATCCCTACACATCGGCGCGCATCTGGGATCAGGGCGATGTGGTGAACCTGGGCTACATGTGCGAGATCGCCCACCGGCACGGCAGTTTGGCGGGCATTCAGCTCTGGTACAGCGGCGGCAACGCACCCGCCCTCGAGTCTCGCGAGGTCGGCCGCAGCCCCAGCCAATGGCCGTCGCCCCTGTTCGCCACGCGCTCGGTGTACGGCTGTGAAATGGATGACCTCGACATCCGCAGCGTCATCAACATGTACGTGGAGGCCGGCAAGCGCGCCGCAGCGGCGGGCTTCGATCTGCTCGAGGTCTCGGCCGGGGATGATACGCTGCCCATCCAGTTCTTGGAGCCGCGCTTCAACCGGCGCACCGATCACTACGGCGGCAGCTTCGCCAACCGCTCGCGGTTTTTCATCGAGCTGCTGCACGCGCTCAAGCACGAGTTGGGGGACCGCTGCGGGATCACCACGCGCTTCGAGATGGACACGCTGCACGGCCCGGAGGGAGTGGAGGCCCAGGAAGACGGCGTGCGGCTGCTCGAGTTGTTCCGCCGCGAAGGGGTCGTCGATCTGGTGGCCCTGAAGATCGGCGATTACGCGGAATGGGGTGAGGATGCGGGCGCATCGCGGTTTCGCAAGTCCGGGTGGATGACGCCCTTCATCAAGCAGGGCAAGTCCATTTTGGGGCCGGACATTCCCGTGGTCGGCAATGGGCGCCTCACCAGCCCGGACGACATGGTCGCTCTGATTCGCGGCGGTGTGCTCGACATCATCGGCGCCGCGCGCCCTTCCATCGCGGACCCCTTCTTGCCGACCAAGATCTCCGAGGGCCGCCTGGATGACATCCGCGAATGCATCGGCTGCAACATCTGCGTCTCCAAGTTCCAGCAGGGCGGACAGATCATGTGCACGCAGAACGTGACCGTCGGCGAGGAATACCGGCGCGGTTGGCATCCGGAGAAATTCACGCAAGCGGCCGAGCCCTGCAGTGTGCTCGTCGTCGGCGGCGGCCCGGCGGGCATGGAGTGCGCGCGAGTCCTCGCCGAGCGGGGCTACATCGTGCACCTGCGCGAGGCCGACAAGGAGCTCGGCGGCCACTGGAAGTCGATCGCCACCCTGCCGCGGTTGAACGAGTGGAGCCGCGTGATCACTTACCGACAGACTCAACTGAGCAAACTCAAGAAGAAGGTCGAGGTACATCTCGGGATCGGCCAAATGACCGCGGACGAGGTGCTGCACTACGGCGCCGACCGCGTGGTCATCGCCACCGGCTATCACTGGTGCAGCGACGGCCGCGGCGCGAACTACGGGCCGATTCCGGGTGCCGACGACTCGTTGCCGTACGTACTGACGCCGACTCAAGTCATGCAAGGAAAGCCGGTCCCCGGCCGACGCGTACTGGTATTGGACGGCGACGGGCATTTCATGGGAATCACGCTCGCCGAACTGATGGCGAATCAGGGCAAGCAGGTCACCTATGTGTGCGACGCTTCCGATGTGGCCGAGTACGGCGTCTTCACGATGGAATCGGCCAATAACAAACGCATGCTGTTCGAGAAGGGCATCAAGACCTATTGCAACCACTGGGTCGATGCGATCGAGAAGGGGAAAGTGCGCCTCGCGTATCTCTATAAGTTCGGCCCGGATCTCTTAGGCCCGAGCACCGGCCGCGTCCCACGGAAGGACAATGCCGGTGAATTCGATCTCGAGATCGACGCGGTCATTCTGGTGACTGCGCGCTACTCCGAAGATCGCCTGTGGCGCGAGCTGAAGGCGCGCAACGCCGAGTGGCAGGTCAACGGAGTGCAGGCCATTTTCAGGGTCGGCGATTGCAAGGCGCCCGCGCAACTCAACCAGGCGATGTGGGATGCTCACCGGCTCGCACGCGAATTCGACAGCCCGCACCCCGCCTATCCGCTGCCGTGGATTCGTGAACGTCAATTGTGGGGCGGCGAGACCATTCCCAAGCTGGGCGATGCGCGAGTGAGGGTGGAACCGGGGTAAGATCGCCACTGGTTCACAAAGGTGCTCACTGATGGTCCAGCCGAACACGACTCCGCCAATCCCCGGTAAGAACGAGCTCAGCCGTTCGCTCAAAGGGCGGCATCTGACGATGATCTCGATCGGCGGAATCATCGGCGCCGGACTGTTCGTGAGCAGCAGTACCTCGATCATCGCCGGGGGTCCGGCGAGTTTCATCAGCTATGCGATATGCGGCCTGTTGATCCTGCTGGTCATGCGCATGCTCGGGGAAATGGCCACCGCGCTGCCCCAAGTCCGCTCGTTCACGGAGTTCGCGCGCGCGGGCCTCGGCGACGGCGCGGGCTTCGTGGTCGGCTGGCTCTACTGGTACTTCTGGGTGCTGGTGGTTCCCGTGGAAGCGATCGCCGGGGCGAAAATCCTGCAGCAATGGCTGCCGCTGTCGCCGCTGCAAATCGGCATCGGTCTGATGACGGTCATGACGGCCGTCAATCTCATGTCGGCGCGTTCCTATGCGGAATTCGAATTTTGGTTCGCCTCCATCAAGGTCGCCGCCATCATCGTCTTCATCAGCATCGCGGCTTCCTATGCCTTTGGCTGGAGCGCCCCGCACGGCGCCACGTTCGGTAACCTCACCGATCATGGCGGCTTTACGCCGCATGGCTGGATCGCGGTGCTCGCCGCGGTGCCGACGGTGTTCTTCGCCATGACGGGGGCGGAAATTACCACCATTGCGGCAGCGGAATCCGCCCAACCCGGCCGCGCCGTGGCCCGCATGAGCACTGCCGTGATCTGGCGCATTCTGATTTTCTATGTGGGCTCCATCTTTTTCATCGTGTCGGTCACTCCGTGGAACACCGTTCGTTCCGGAGAATCGCCGTTCACGCTGGCCCTCAACACCATGCACGTACCGTGGGCGGGGGCGATCATGAGCGTCATCATTCTGACGGCGGTGCTGTCCTGCTTGAACTCCGCCTTTTACGTGAGCTCGCGAGTGCTGTTCATCCTCGCGGATCGCGGTGATGCACCTCAAGCCCTCGTGAAATTGAACGCGCGCCGCGTGCCGGTGGTTTCCGTCCTGATCGGCGCCTTGGCCGGCTTTCTCGGCATCATCGCTGCGACCGAGGCGCCGCAGGTGGTCTTCGACTTTTTGGTGAGTTCTTCGGGGGCACTCGTCGTTTTCATCTATATGACCATCGCCATTGCCCAGATCTCGCTACGGGTGCGCCGCGAGCGCGCGGGCCAACCGGCGCCCGCCGTCACGATGTGGCTATTCCCCTGGCTGAGCTACGCCGCGATCGCAGCGATGGGCGCCGTGATGATTGCAATGGCATTCACTCCGGCCTTGCAGCAGGACTTCAAGGCCAGCTGCCTGACCTTGGCGGTGGCGATCCTCGCGTACTTCATCGTCAAACGCGTGCGCCAGCCGCGCGATGCGCCCTATCCCGCCACCTGATCTTCAGCTAGAACCGCAGCGAATAAGCTGCTGTTGATTGGTGATTTCCGCCGCCGTGCACCATCGGCGATGATTTGCGCCGTCGCCGTCGGGTCATCACGACTAGGTGAAAGCCGAAATTTTGTGCGGATCTTGTCAAGTGAAAATTGTTGCATCACGGCTTATAAAGGGTACGTTGTTCGCAGGAGAGATTTTGGCAGTATGAAGTCGCGACTCGCGGTGGCACCGCGGGGGCGACCAAAAGTTTAGGTGAATTTCGCGCCGGCAAGCCAGCCAACTCCCCCGTCGGCGCGATATCCCGGCGGCGCGGCTCCTCAGGGGTCCGCGCCGTTTTTTGTTGGGCACCTCACGGATATTCCCGCAGCCCTTTGGTATAAGGGCATGATGCATCAGAGAAATTACCATGTCGATTGAGCGCCTGCACAAGGGTCCGCGCATGTCGCAGTGCGTGATTCACAACAAAACCGTTTATCTGGCCGGACAGGTGGCGGCCGGGGCGCCCGGGAAGAATGTTGCAGAGCAAACCCAGGATATCTTGGCGACCATCGATACGCTGCTGGCGGAAGCGAAAACCGATAAGAGCAGGGTGTTGTCGGCGACCATCTGGCTCACGGACATGTCGACCTTTTCAGAGATGAACCGGGTTTGGGACCGCTGGGTGGTTCCCGGGGCAACTCCCGCGCGGGCAACGGTCCTCAGCGCCCAATTGGCAGCACCCGAGTTCAAGATCGAAATCGCCGTCATCGCCGCTCAGCCCTGATCCGCGCCGCCTGAACCTGCCCTCTCGGCGGATGAATCAGCGCTCGAACTTGGTCGACAGAATGATCGACGACGTGGTGCGCTCGACTCCCTCCAGTGCGCCGATCCGATCGATGACCTGGTCCATTTCGGCCACCGAAGCAGTGGCGGCGACCGCGATCAGGTCGACCTCGCCGCTCACCGAGTGCAGCACGCGAACCTGGCCAATGGCGCGCAGTGCCGCGGTGACGGCGCGAGCCTCTTTCGCACCCACCTTGATCATGACGTGCGCACGGACCGCGCCCAAGCCGTGTTCAGGCGCCAGGCGGACGCCATAACCGACGATCACCCCTTGCTTCTCCAACCGCTCGATCCGGCTTTGCACACTCGTCCGCGACCGCCCGACCAGCCGCGCCAGCTGCGCCGTCGAAGCACGGCCGTTCTCGCGCAACGCGAGAATCAATTTCTCGTCGATGACATCCACTGCGTTCCGACTGTTATACCCTGCGAAATGTCGTAAATATACCTTAAAAACGTAGAAATTACCCTACCATTCGCAGGGTGAATGAAGAAAAATACCCTCTTTCCCGCGGGAGGGAACATGAAGAGCATCGTCGTCGTTGGCGCAGGGAAAATCGGCTCCATGATCGCGCAACTGCTCGCCGGCTGCGGGGATTACACCGTCACGGTCATCGACCGCTCGGCGCAGCAACTGAACCGCCTCGAAACGGCGGCGACGGTCACCACCATCGCTGCGGATATCGCCCAGGGCCCTGAGCTGCAAAGCATCTTGAGAGGGAAGTTCGCCGTCCTGAGCGCGGCGCCATATCACGCGACGCGCTTGATTGCCGAGGCGGCCAAAGCCGCCGGCGCCCACTATCTCGATTTGACCGAGGACGTCGCCAGCACCCGGGCGGTCAAGCAGCTTGCGGCCGGCGCCCGCACCGCGTTCATTCCCCAGTGCGGCCTCGCCCCCGGCTTCATCACCATCGTGGCGAGCGACCTGGCCTCGCATTTCGACGAATTACAGGATGTGCGCATGCGGGTCGGTGCGCTTCCGAAGTTCCCCTCGAATGCGCTCAACTACAACCTGACATGGAGCACCGACGGGGTCATCAACGAGTATTGCGAGCCCTGCGAGGCGATCGTCAACGGACAGCTGCGGGAGACCCAGCCGCTCGAGGAACTCGAGGAATTCTCGCTCGACGGCGTCCTGTACGAGGCGTTCAACACCTCGGGCGGCCTCGGCACTCTGTGCGAGACCTTGGCCGGCAAGGTGCGCAATCTGAATTACCGCACCATCCGCTATCCCGGTCACGCGGCCATCATGAAGGCGCTGTTGAACGACCTGCGGTTGCGGGATCGCCGCGAGCTCTTGAAGGATATCTTGGAGAACGCGGTGCCGATCACGCTGCAGGACGTCGTCATCGTCTTCGTCACCGTCAGCGGCAAGCGCGGCGGCCAGCTCGTCCAGGAAACCTATGCGAACAAGATTTACGCCGCGCCCGTCGGCGGACGCGTGCGCAGTGCAATTCAAATCACCACCGCGGGCGGCATATGCGCGGTCCTCGATATGCTCAGCGCCGGCCATCTGCCGCAGTCCGGCCTCATCAAGCAGGAAGAGATCGCGCTTGCCCCGTTTCTCGCCAATCGGTTCGGGCGCTGCTACGCCACTCCGCCGCGGCGGCGTCAAATGCCGCGTGAGTGCGCGCTGGATTGACGAAGGCGTCGATGTCGGAAAGCGTCGGCGCGCGCCGGCGCGCCGGTGTGCTGAGAGCCGCCACCGTGTCGGCGTGCATGAGCTTCGGATACAGCCTGAGCGTCACCTCCACGCTTCGGGCGCTCGAGGCGGTCGCCAGATTGCGCGATTCTTCGGCCACACGGTCGTGTCCTTCAAGCCGTGGATCAGCAGCATGGGCGGCGCGTCCGCGCGCACGAAATTGATGGGCTGTGAGTCGGCGTAGCGCTCCGGCGGCCCGAACATGTCCTGCACGTCCGGCTCGAGCAGCGGCGACATGGTCGGCTCACCTTCGACAGGCATACGTGATTCGACCCTCCGCGTCGATGAGGCCGTGACCGATCAGCCAGCGGCGGGTGTCCTGCGCATCCTCGGCGAACCACTTCGCGGCGCTACCCAGGCGAAAGCTGTAGCCCCAGTCGTCCATATCGCGGCACATTCGATCCTGACCCACCTTCGCAAGCGATGCCGCCAGCACGATCTGCAGATAGCAGACGGCATTCTCTTCCCCATCGTCGCCGCCCGCATCCGTGTCCAAGCCGACGCGGCGCTCCGGCGTCATGCAGATGAAGTGCGCACTCTCGTGCAGGACCGAATGCAGCGGCGTGTCGAGGCGAGCGTAAATCCGGGCGCCGATCAAGCCCGCCTCGCGTTCGCCCCAAAACGAACCCGGAATGACTTCCCCGGGAGCCACCAGCACCAACTCCAACCCGTATCGATCGAGCAGCAATTCCAGGTCGAGGCGATCAATGGCGTTGACCAGCAGCACTTCGAACTCCCCGGGGCAGAGGCAACACGCCTGCCGACGCGCGAGCTACTTCAATCGCGTCAGCCGACGCATGGCGATGGAAACCAGGTCGCGCGCCATCTGCGCCCGCAACATGTCGGCCTCATGCTCTTTGGCGAGCAGTTCATTTTCTTGAAAGCTGTAGTCCCTCGACAACGTGATGGTCTGCGGCGCCAGTAATTGTGTGTCCGGACCATGCACGGCGAACGTCACTGTATAGGTGATCGCATAATCCGTCGGAATGTTGGTCGCCGAGACCGCCAACGTGCGTTGCTCGAACAAATCCTTCGACACTTCGATGGTCGCCGTCGAATCCTGGCGGACGTCCTGTACCAGCGCCCCGGAGCTCTTCAGTTGACGCTCGAACTCACGGGCAAAGTCGGTGTACGGATCCTTGACGGAAAGATAAGGCCGCGCCAGCAGCGGCGGCAGCTTCTCGCTGCCCGCGAGGCGAAACCCGCAGCCGGCAACGCCGAGGAGCGCAATTACCGCAAGCGACGAAGCGATGCCCGATTTCATCCGTTCTCCGAGATAGCGATCCGAGGGAGGAGGCTCCACTCCTGAGGATTGGGGATTCCTACCACTTGCATGAAAGTGTACGTTTCAGCAAGTTTTGGGGTCTTGTCTGATGTCGCTAAACACATTAGCTTTTGCCGATGTTGCTGGTCTATCGATACCGCATCAAGTCGCTGACAGGTCTGCTCGAGAGGCAGGCGCGAGCCTGCAACTTCGTCTGGAATTTCTGCAACGACTCTCAACTGCACGCGCTGAAATGGAATAAGTCCTGGCTGAGCGGATTTGATCTGAACCGTCTGACGGCAGGCAGCAGCAAGGAACTCGCCCTGCATGCGGGCACCATCAATGCCGTGTGCGAACAATACGCCAAGTCGCGCCGTCAGAAGAACCGGCCCTATCTGCGCTGGCGCGGCAGGCGCTCCTTGGGCTGGGTGCCACTCAAAGGCCGGGACCTCAAGCGCGAGGGCCACGCCTTTCGCTTTGGTGGAAACACTTTTCGGGTATTTCACTCTCGGCCTTTGCCGGCAGGCAAGATCAAGGACGGGACGAACTTCTCCCGCGATGCGCGCGGACACTGGTTTTTGAACATCGTCGTTGAAATCCCTCCAGTCGGTGCGCGGCCGGTGCGCAGCGGCATTGGCATTGACCTGGGCCTTAAGGACTTCGTAGCCCTGTCCAATGGGGAGAAAATCGAGAATCCGCGATTTCTGCTCCATCTGGCTGACAGACTCGCTCGCGCCCAGCGCGCCGGCAAAAGGCGTCAGGTACGGAACCTCCACGCGCGCGTGGCTAATGCCCGATGTGACTTTCACCACAAGCTCTCGACCCGCATCGTTCGAGAGTTCGATTACATCGCCGTGGGCAATGTGAACGCCGCCGAACTCGCCAAAACCCGCCTGGCGAAATCCGTTCTCGATGCTGGCTGGTCCTCCTTCCGAGGCATGCTCCGCTACAAAGCGACCGCGCACGGGGCTTGGTACGAGGAAGTCAATGAATCGTTCTCTTCCCGAGTCTGTTCGTCTTGCGCGAGCGAGACGGGGCCGAAAGGTGTCGCAGAGCTCGGAATAAGAAGCTGGATATGTTCTGAGTGTGGGATGTCGCATGATCGTGATATCAACTCTGCTCGAAATATCCTCTTCCGTTCGGGACATCGAACGCCTGCTGAGGGAATCCCAGCCCTCTAGGGCGGGGAGGTTGTCAAGTGACGATGTTGACGAGCTTGCCGCGCACGACGATCACTTTCTTGATGGGCGCACTGCCGACGAACTTGAGGACGTGCGGCTCGCGCAGCGCGGCTTCGCGCAGCGCCTCCTCGCCGGCATCGGCGGGCACCGAGGCCCGCCCGCGCAGCTTGCCATTGACCTGGACGACGATCTCCACCGTCGACTGTTCCAGCGCGCCGGGATCGACCGGCGTCCAAGGCTCGTCGATCAGCGCCCTGGCATGGCCCAACGCGCGCCACAATGCATGAGTGACGTGCGGGATGATGGGCGACAACGCGAGCACTGCGATCTCGAGCGCCTCGTGCATCACGCTGCGATCCTGCGGCGTCGCTTGCGGAAATTTCACAAGCGCGTTCAGTAGTTCCATCACCGCGGCGATGGCGGTGTTGAACGTACGCCGCCGGCCGATATCGTCGGTGACTTTGGCGAGCGTGTGATGCGCCTGGCGCCTGATCGCCCTCTGCGACTCATCGAGCGCCCCCTTGTCGAGCGGGACCGTCGCACCATTCGACACATGTTCGTAAACGGCCTTCCAAAGACGCTTGATGAAGCGGTACGCGCCCTGCACGCCCTCGTCCGACCATTCCAGAGTCTGCTCCGGCGGGGCCGCGAACATGGTAAACAAGCGCGCGGTGTCGGCGCCGAACTCATCGACCAGGGCCTGCGGATCGACGCCGTTGTTCTTCGATTTCGACATGGTGACCACGCCGCCCGATTCCACTTCCCGGCCGTCCGCACGCAACACCGCAGTACGGTGTTGATCGCGTTTGTCGACTTTGATCTCGACTTCGGCGGGATTGAAGTATTCGAGGCGGCCGGACTCGCGCTTGCGAAAAAAGACCTCGTTGAGAACCATGCCCTGCGTGAACAAATTGGCAAAAGGCTCCTTGAAGGCCACAGCCCCCAATTCATGCACCACGCGCGTCCAAAAGCGCGCGTAGAGCAAATGCAGGATCGCGTGCTCGATGCCGCCGATGTATTGATCGACGGGAAGCCAGTAATGCACCCGCGAATCCAACATCGCCTGTTGATTGTCGCTGCAGGCAAAGCGCAGGAAATACCAAGAGGAATCGACGAAGGTATCCATGGTGTCGGTCTCGCGACGCGCCGTCCCCCCGCAGCGGGGACACGTGCAGACGAGAAACGCGGCATCCCGCAGCAACGGATTGCCGCTGCCGTCCGGCACCAGATTCTCGGGCAGCAGCACCGGCAATTGCTCGTCCGGCACTGGCACCGTGCCGCACTTTGCACAGTGAATCACCGGTATGGGGCAGCCCCAGTAGCGCTGCCGCGAGATGCCCCAATCGCGCAGCCGCCACGTAATCTGCTTCTCGCCAAGGCCCAGCGCCGCGAGGTCCGCAGCGATCGCCTCGACGGCGGCGCCGAAATCGAGCCCGTCGTACTTGCCGGAATTGATGCAGCGTCCGTATTCGCTGTACCACGGCGCCCAGGCGTCGAGGGAATACTCGCGGCCCGCAACCTCGATGACGGGCTTGATCGGCAGATGATATTTCTTGGCGAATTCAAAATCGCGTTCGTCGTGCGCGGGCACTCCCATCACCGCACCCTCGCCGTAGCTCATGAGGACGTAATTGCCGACCCAGAGAGGTACGGCAGCGCCCGTGAGCGGATGGCGCACGGAGAGGCCGGTCGCCATACCTTTCTTTTCTTGCGTGGCAATCTCGGCCTCGACCGCCGGGCCGCGTATGCATTCCTCGATGAAAGCGGCAAGGGCCGGATTGTCGTGTGCCGCATACGCGGCCAGCGGATGCTCCGCCGCCACGGCACAAAAGGTCACGCCCATGAGGGTGTCCGCCCGAGTCGTGAAGGCGCGCAGCACGCCATTTTCGCCCGCGATCTCATAGGGAAATCCGATGCGGATTCCCTCGCTCTTGCCGATCCAGTTGGCCTGCATGGCGCGCACGCGCTCCGGCCAGCCCTGCATCCCGTGCAGGGTTTCGAGCAGATCATCGGCGTACTCGGTGATCTTGAGATAGTACATCGGGATCTCGCGCCGCTCGACCGGCGCTCCGGTACGCCAGCCGCGGCCGTCGATGACCTGTTCGTTGGCGAGGACCGTCTTGTCGACCGGGTCCCAATTCACCACCCCGGTTTTTTGGTAGGCAATTCCTCTCTCCAGCATGCGCAGGAAGAGCCATTGATTCCAGCGGTAATATTCGGGACGGCAGGTGGCGAGTTCACGGCTCCAATCCAGGGCTAGCCCTAAGGATTTGAGCTGCTTTTTCATGTGGGCGATGTTGTCGTACGTCCATTTCGCCGGCGGTACCCCGTTGGCCATGGCCGCATTCTCGGCGGGCAATCCGAAGGCGTCCCACCCCATGGGCTGCAGGACGTTTTTCCCGTTCATGCGCATGAACCGCGCCAGCGCATCGCCAATGGTGTAATTGCGCACGTGGCCCATATGCAAGCGGCCGCTTGGATAGGGGAACATGGACAGGCAGTAATACTTGTCGCGGGTCCGGTCCTCCTTCGCCTCGAAGCAACGCTGCTCTTCCCAGTAATGCTGCGCCTCCGCTTCGACCGCGGCGGGCTCGTATCTTTCTCGCATGGTTACGCGCCAGAATACCTGAAGAGGCGGACTTCCCGCGAACTCTCGCTCGTTTGCCGGTAAGCTTGCCCGCCAACGATGCGACTATCTAAATTTCTCCCGGGCCTCGGCCTGGTTACCGTCAGCGGTTGCCTCTGGTTTCTCGCCTGCACGCCGTTCGATCTTGCCGGGGCGGCGTGGATCGCCGCGGTCCCGATGCTCCTGGCGGTGGATCGTGCGCCGACGTTCAAGCGCGCGCTGTTCCTCGGCTGGTGGGCGGGTGTGATCGAGACCGGGGGCGGGTTCTACTGGCTGATCGACGTCATGCAGCGCTTTGCGGATTTCCCGTGGATCGCGGCGGCGGGGGTGTTTTTTTTATTCTGCGCCGCACGCGCGCTCATCTTCCTGCTGTTCACCGCCATTGTGTGCGGTATTCGCCGGCGCCGAAAAATCCCGATGATCTTGCTCGCGCCGGCCGCCATGGCGGTGAGCGAACTCGTCGTGCCGCAGATATTTCCCTGCGGCCAATGGATCACCCAGGCTTGGCACCCGCTGGTCATCCAGATCACCGAGCTCACCGGTCCCTGGGGCGTCACGGCGCTGCTGATGATGGTCAACGGTGCGCTCTACGATGCTTGCGACCAACCGCGCATCGCGCGCTATGCGCTCCCCTCGGCAGCGGCGATTCTCGCAGCCGCATTGATTTTCGGCGCGGTGCGCATGCGCCAGATCGACGATCGGCTGGCGCAGGCACCCCAGCTCAAGCTGGGATTGGTCCAGCCCAACTTCCCCTATACGATCAACGGAGAGTTCTCGCGCGACGAGGCGCTGCGGCAATTGGCAGCGCTACAGGAGCAGAGTCGGCGGCTGGCGCAAGCCGGAGCACAGCTCATCGTCTGGAGCGAGGGAAGCTATCCGGTGGCGCTGCCGCGCGATTTCAAGGCCGACTATGCCGCCGATTCCGAGGCGATGATTCGCCGCGGGATCACGACGCCCGTCATCATTGGCGCCAATACGGTCGATGCGGTCCACGACGAAGCCTTCAACTCGGCACTCCTGCTCGACGGCAACGGAGTGGTGAGGGGGCGCTACGACAAGGTACGGTTACTGGCGTTTGGCGAGTACATTCCGGGCGTCGACTATTTTCCGTGGTTGAAAAAATTCATTCCGGCGGGCGCCGGCGGATTCACGGCGGGTGCCGGTCCCGTCGTCATGCCGCTGCAAGGACCGGCACAGCAGTCCTGGGCAATCGCTCCGGTGATTTGCTACGAAGACATTCTGCCCGATTTCATCCGGCAATTGGGCAAGCTGCATCCGAACTTGTTGGTGAACCTGACCAGCGATTCCTGGTTCGGTGCCGACACCGAACCCTGGGAACATCTCGCGCTCGCCGTGTTCGCCACCATCGAGCTGCGCGTTGGGATGGTGCGCGCGGTCAATTCCGGCGTATCGGCGCTCATCGATCCAAATGGCCGGCTTCTGCAAAAAACCTATGCGGACGACCCCTATCGTCGCCCGCACGCGGCGGACGGTGTCATCGTGAACGTGCCGCGCATGGCGGGCGAGCCGACGCCGTACGTCACGTACGGCAATTGGTTTCCGTACCTGTGCATGGCAGCCATCCTATGGATGGGTATCCACGCAAAGAGGGGCCGCAGCCAGGTCGCGGCCCCCTCGATACCCAGACAGGGCTCCTAGAGTTCGGGCGGTCCTCCCCGCAAATGCTGAGCCAAGGCCGGATCGGTCACCGCCCAAGCGAGCTTGTCCTCCAGCCAGACTTCCGCGGTGGGCGGGAAGCGGTTCGGGTCGTCGAGAGAGGCCGTCGTGATATCCACCGTCGTCGGATGTTTATCGTTTTCATAGATGATCGCGCTCCCGCAGATGCCGCAAAACTGGCGGATGACCCCCGGGGAGGACCGAAATAAGGACGGTCGGCCGGCCAGCCATTCGAGCTGAGGGCGATTGACCGTCAGCCAGGCGACGGCCGCTGCTCCGCTGGCCCGCCGGCAACTATGGCAATGGCAAACGGCGGAGCTGATCGGAGCGCCCAACAGACGATACCGCACCGCGCCACAGAGGCATCCGCCCTCGCTTGATTCCACGCTCGATGCCACGCTAGGAGTCCCCCCTCGAACTTTGGCAGCCCAGACGCCGGACAGCCTGGACGCCCGCGCGGCCTGAACGCCGGCAGGCTAGACGCCGGCAGCCGATCCGACCCTGTGCGCGACCCGATCGGCTCTGATTTGCATCGGGCCCACGGCGGTCTGCACCGTGAAAACGACATTGCCGACGAAGGTCTGCGTATCGTCGCTGTCGACGATGATTTGCGTCGAACGCGGCATTGGCGCCGCGCGGGCGAGAAATCCGTTCATCGTTTTCTCATCCGCCGTGAGTTCCAGAACCACCTTGTCGGCCCTGATTTGGATTCGCCGGCCGGCGTCCGTAAGGTCGATTAGTACGTTGCCGCTCAAGCGCATGGCCTCCACCTTCGGATCGGCATAGCCGACCAAAGCTTCCGCGGCATTCGCGGAGAACGCAGCAACCGCGCCCACCGGCACCTTGATCGTCGCTTCGCGGCTGCTGTGGCCTGCCTCGATCACAAAGAGTTCCGGCTGACCCTGCGCCGCCGCAATGGTCGATGCCGCGCACAATAGAAAAGCGCCAGTGACTTTGAACATCTCGCCGGTCCTCCTTATCCGCCTTATCCGTCCTTCTGCGATCCCAAATCATTTGCCTCGCGTCCCCCGAATGCAACGGTTCGGCGGGTAAAGTTGTGCAAAGGGGGTTCAGTCGCTGGAGCGCAGCCGCACGAGCCGGCGCTTGAGCGCCGCGATCAGCTCATCGAGCTCCTCGATCCGGAGCATGGCCCCGCAGGCGCTGAATACGAGCACCCCCACCACCACGGTCCCGAACAGCGCGAAGGCCTTGCTCCAGAAGGGCTGCGTTGCCCATCCCGCCAACAACCAGTGCGACGAGGCGGCGCACACTGCGGCCAGCGCCGCTCCCGCGACAGCGACTTTACCCAGAGTTGCCAGCATTTGCCGCGACTCGAGGCCGCCCAGGCGGCGGCGCATCAACGCGTACAGAAACAGAAAATTGCAGGTTGCAACGCAACCGGTCGAGAAGGCGAGGCCGCGGTGTCCCCAACCGAGCCGGAAGGTGAATATCCAGTTGAAGAGCAGATTGAGGCCGACGGCGAGAAAGCTCACGAGCATGGGCGTTTTTCGCCGATCCAGCGCATAGAAGGCATTCACCAACACCTTGAGCGCCGCGTAGCCCGCGAGTCCGACGGCGTAGAAGCGCAATGCACCGGCCGCTTGAGCGGCCTCAAAGGCGTCGAATCTTCCGTGCTGGTACAGCACCGAGATGATCGGTTCGGCGAGCATCATGAGCCCAATCGTGGAGGGAATCGTCAGCAGAAACATCAGTCGCATGGCGCGCGACAGTTCGCCGCGAAAGGCGGTCATTTGGCCGGCCACCACCAGGCGCGACAGCAACGGCAGCGTGACGGTGCCCAGAGCGACTCCGAACAAGCCGAGCGGCAGCTGCATCAATCGGAATGCGATCGCCAGCCAGAATATCGCCCCGTCGCCGAGCGTCGAGGCAAACATGGAGTTGATCAGAACGTTCACCTGGGTGGTGCTGGCAGCGATCACCGAAGGACCCATCAGAGCCAGGATCGCGCTGACACCGGCATCGCGCCATTGAAAATCGGGATGGAAGCGGTAGCCGAGGCCCTTCAGGGGCGGCAGTTGGATGGCAAACTGCAAGGCTCCGCCGATCAAGGTCCCAATCGCCAGCCCGATCAACGCCCGGGGTCCGAAATGCGGGTCGATCCAAGCCCCGAGCGTGACGCCGCCGACGATCGACCCGATGTTGAAAAAGCTCGACGCCATCGCGGGCCGGCCGAACACGCCCTTCGCGTTCAGCATCCCCATCACCAATGCGGCCAGCGAAATCAGCACGATGAACGGAAACATGATCCGCGTGAGTTGCGCGGTGAGCGCTGCCTTCGTCGGATCGAAGCCGGGCGCCAGCGCACCCACCAGCTGGCTCGAGAAGATCATCCCTGCCGCGCAGATGACGCCCAATACCAGCACCGTCAACGTGGCCACCTTGTTGGCCAGGCGCCAGGCGGCGCCGTCGCCCTGACGCGCGATGGTCTTGCTGAAGGTCGTGACGAACGCCGTCGACAGCGCACCCTCGGCGAACAGGTCGCGCAACAGGTTCGGAATGCGAAACGCGGCGGTGAAAGCGTCCATGGCACCGCCGCCGCCGAACAGCGCCGCGCAGATCTGCTCGCGAGCCAGTCCAAGCAGTCGACTGCACATCACCGCAAGACCGATGATCCCCGCCGCCTTGGTGTTGAGGCGTTCGGTACGCGCGTCGGGGGCGATTACTTCATCGGCCACCACGGAAGGGCCGGGTTGCGGGTTTGGGCTTGATCTCATGAAGAATGCTGACCAGGAACCCGACTAGTCTACCGCGTTCGCAAGCTCCGGCATCGGCCCCCGCTCGGGCACCGGGCCCGTCGTCGGGCCGCGGCCCGCGGACGCCGCAGGCCGCGCCTAGCGCTTGCTTTTCGCGGCGGATTGCGTGGGCTTGGACTGCGTGACCTTTTGAATCGCTCGGGCAAGCGACCGCGCCGATTTGCCGTAGTCCTTCCACGCCTTGCTCTTTTCGAGCAGCGCCGGGGCCGTTCTCACCGTAAAGCGCTTCGGATCGAGTCCTGCCTTGAGCTCCGGCCAATTGAGCGGCATCGAGACTGTCGCTCCTTCGCGTGCGCGGGGCGAGAGCGGCGCGACTGCGGTTGCGGTTCGATCATTGCGCAGATAGTCGAGAAAGATACGTCCCACCCGCTGACTCTTCGACATGGTATCGAGATACTTCGTCGGGCTGTCGCTCGCCATCTGAGCGCAGATGACGTGTGAGAAGTCCTTCGCCGCCGGCCATTCGACGACGTCTCGAGGCGCCGTGAGCAAGGGCGTCACCACGTGCAATCCCTTGCCCCCGGTGGTCTTGCAATAGGACTCGAGGCCGACGGCCGCGAGCCGATCGCGCAGCTCCAGGGCAGCCTCGGTGACGGCGCCGAATTTCACATCAGGCGCCGGATCCAGGTCGAACACCAATCGTCCCGCGACTTCCGGGGCGTGGGGAGCACAGTTCCAGGGATGCAACTCCAATGCGCCCATTTGGGCGACCGCCGCGAGTGCTTCGATGCGATCGATTTGCACATACGGTGCGCGGTCCCCCTTCACTTTCACGAACTCGAATAAATCGGACATGCCCGCCATCGCGTGACGCTGGAAGAATTGTTGCCCGCCCAAGCCATCGGGCGCGCGCACGAGCGAGCACGGCCGACCCTCCAGATGCGGCAGCATCCACGGGCCGACCTTCTCGAAATACAGCGCCAGATCGATCTTGGTGAGGGGACGGCCGTCGCCGGCGTCGGGCCACAACGCTTTGTCGGGCTTGGAGATGGCGACGCCCATCACGACCGTCTTGTCCTTGGAAGCCGCGCTTTTCGAGCCCACGGTCTTCGGGCCCACGCGCTTCGAAACCGCCCGCCTCGCAAGCACGCTCTTCGAACGCACCGCGCTTTTCGAATACGCGCTCTTCATGCGGGCGCTGCGTGCCTCGGCTGCGAGCCTTTCGTTCGGCGTCGCCTGCGAACCGCGCACGGCCGCCGGCAATGCAGCGACGACCTCAGCCGCGGGTTTGTCCTGGCGCAACCCTTTGAATGCAGCCTGCCGGACCATGCCGGACCCGGTCCACCCGGCAAATTCGATTTCGGCGACCAGCTTCGGGTCGAGCCAGCGTACGTTGCCCTGTTTCGCCGGGGCGTTGGCGCCGCCAAACGGACTTTTATCGCTGGTGAGCGCCTTGAGTTGCGGCAGTAGCCTCTCGACGGTGTCTCGGCCGAAGCCCGTGCCGACGCGCCCCACGTATACCAGGTGGCCGTCGCGGTTGACTCCGGCAAGCAGCGAACGCAGCGTACCGGACTCCGTGGTCCATCCGCCGAGAACGACCTCGTGGCCGGCGCGGCATTTCGCCTTCCTCCAACCATCGCCCCGTCCCGAGCCGTACGGCGCGCTGAGGCGCTTCGACACGATTCCCTCGAGCCCCATCTTGCAAGCCGATCGCAACACCTCGACCGCGCTGGTGTCGAAGTGCTGTACGTACCGGATGCGCTCGACGTCGGCGCCCTGCAGCAACCGTTCGAGCCGTGCCTTGCGCGCAACCAGAGGCAGCGCGCGCAAATCGCTGTGTCCCTCGAACAAGAGATCGAAGGCAAAGAACACGAGATGCTGGGTGTCGTTCTGCGCGAGTGCCGCTTGCAGCGCCTCGAAGCTCGGGACGCGGCGCTGATCGAGAGCCACCACCTCACCGTCGATCAGGCAATCGGACAAGTGCCGCGCCGCGGCGGCGATGGCCTCGAAGCGTGATGTCCAATCGAGCGCATTGCGCGTCTTGAATGTTGCCTTGCCGCCGACGACGCGAAGCTGCAGGCGATAGCCGTCGAATTTGACCTCGTGTACCCAGCCCGACTCCGCGGATGGTCGATCGACCAGCCGGCACAATTGCGGCTCCACGAAATCTGGAATTTCACGCACCTTGATTCCCTGCGGCAAGCGCTTCGGTCCCTGGGGCACATGCTTCGCGGCGACTGCGGCAGGTTCGAGCGGCGCTCGGCCTGCGCCGGCGGAGTTCCAGACGGCATCCGGACGGGCACTCGCTCCGGAGGACAGCATGAAGGGTGCCGGTGCGCGACCTTTGCCCGCGGCGATCTGCACCATCGAGCGGCCCGATGCGACGGAGCGGTCGTGCGCAAGCAGCGCAGCACCGCCATCCGAGCGCGCGGTCGCGTCGCGATGCTTGATGAGGAGCCAATTTGTCCGCTTGCCGCCCGTGCGGTCGTTCTTCATTCGCACCAAGACCCAGCTGCCCTGCAGATGCTTACCATCCAGTGTGAATTTCAAATCGCCGGAGCGAAGCGCGTCTTGCGGCGACTTGGAGCCCTCGGGAGTCCAATATCCCCGGTCCCACAACTGTACTGTGCCGCCGCCGTACTCCCCCGCCGGGATGGTGCCTTCGAAATCGCCGTAATCGAGAGGATGATCCTCCACCTCGACGGCGAGCCGTTTGTCCGCAGGGTCATCGGAGGGACCGCGCGTGACGGCCCAAGATTTGAACACGCCGTCGAGTTCCAGGCGAAGGTCGTAATGCAGCCGACGCGCGGCATGCTTTTGCACGACGAAGCGCAGGCGGCTCGACGGGGCGACCGCACGTTCGCCGCTCGGTTCGGCCGTCTTCGAAAAATCGCGCTTTTCGCGATACTTCGACAGTGCCTTTTTTGCCATGAATCGAGTCCTGAAAGCCGCCCTAGAGAGCGACGATAGCAACCCTTCGGAATCAAATCGAGCGGGCCCGGGAAGCGGCTGCGGTTGCCGCGGGACCGCTACGGAGCGGCTGGTGAATTCGCCGAGGATTTGAATACGACGCCGTCTTTCATGACGAACTGCACGTGCTCGAGCACATGCACATCCGCCAGCGGGTCGCCCGCCACGGCGATCAGATCGGCAAACGCGCCGGGCGCGACCACGCCTATGACGCCGCGCTGGCCGAGCAGCTCCGCTGCGCGCGAGGTGGCGGACTGAATTGCCTGCATCGATGTCATGCCGAATTCGACTTCGCGCGCGAATTCCGCGGCAATCGGCTGTGACCACGCAAATCCGCCGACGTCGGTCCCGAATGCGATCTTCACGCCCGCGCGCAATGCCTTGTTGAACGATACGCCGTGGAGGGCTACGCGCTTTCGGTCGCGGCGGCCGGAGTCGGTGTCTTCCGGATCCCAGTCCGTGTAATAAACCTGCAGCGTTGGCACGTACCATGTGCCCTGTTTCACCATTTGCGCGATCTGGGCGTCCGTAATCTCCAAGCCGTGCTCGATCGAATCGCAGCCGCCATCCAGGGCGCGCTGCAGCCCCGGGCCGTTGTAAGCGTGGCAGGCGACTTTCTTGCCCCAACCGTGCGTCTCGTCGACGATCGCTTTGAGCTCCTCGACGGTGAGCGTCGGTTGCGAGACCAACACCCCTTGGGCGTCGAGCCACGAACGATGCGTCATGTAAACCTTGATCCAATCCGCGCCGTGATCCAATTGTTGCCGGGCCGCTTTGCGGGCCTCGATCGGACCATCGATGAGCTGCGAGCCCTTCGGCACGACGATCTCCGGCGCATACCCCTCCAATGGATACCCGCCGGTGGAAGAGATCGACACCGTCGTGACCCACATTCGAGGGCCCGGCACGATTCCCTCGTTGATCGCTTGCTTGATGCCCACGTCGCCGTAACCGGCGCCTTCGGTCTCCATGTCGCGAATGCTGGTGAATCCCTGTTCCAAAGCGCGACGCGCCGAAACGATTGCGCGCGCCGCTCGATAGGCGGCCGGGTACTTCAGCAATTGCACGTCGTAACCACCGGCAGCGGGATCCTCGCCTTGCAAAAATATGTGGGTGTGGGTATCGATGAGGCCGGGGAGCACGGTCGCCGAGCCGAGGTCGATGAGTTCGGCTCCGGCCGGCAGTGGATGCGCTCCTGACTGGAGGATCTCGCTGATCCGGCTGCCCCGAATCACGATATCGACATGCGTGCGCGGCCGGTCGCTCGCACCGTCGATGAGCGATTGAGCTCGGATCACGAGCGTACGGTCCGGGCTCGCCGTCTGAGGCGGCGATGCGCCGGCCGTCGCTGCGCCGTCGGCCGACCTCCAAGATGCCCCCATCACTACCGCACCGATCAACGCGAAGCGAAGCGGCAAGGAGCCTGAGACCCTTGCGCGAGTGTCGTTAGCCAAATTGGAAACCCGAGATGGCCTTGCCGGCGATCGACTCGCCAAAACTGCGCACGCCCTCATCGCCGTCAGCGGCGCCCGCCGCAACCATCAGCGGCAACAGGTGTTCCTCGCGCGGGTGAGATTCTCGACCGCCCGGCGCGCTGCGCCACGCCTTCAATTTTGCATCGCGCGTCTGCGGATCGCGTACCGCATCGCCGAGCCACGCATCGAAGGCGGCCGCCGCCGCTCCTCCGCGTCCCGAAAACATCGCCGCCAGATTGTGATAGCTCATCCCGCTGCCGACGATGAGGACTCCCCGATCTCGCAGCGGCGCCAACGCTCGACCGATGTCGAGATGCAGCCCCGGGTCGAGGCTCTGTTGCAGAGAGAGCTGCATGAGCGGCACGTCGGCGCGGGGATAGATCAAGAGAAAGGGTACGAAGACACCGTGATCCAAACCGCGTTTGGAGTCGACACCGAGTTCGAAGCCGGCGTCGGCCAGCAGGGAACGCACGCGCGGCTCCAAATCGGGCGCTCCCGGCACCGGATATTTCAAATGATAGGTGTGCTCCGGAAAACCGTAATAATCGAACAACAGCTTCGGTCGCTCTGCAATGTTGACGGTGGGCTGCTGCATCTCCCAATGTCCGGACACGACCAAGACTGCTTTGGGCCGTACGCCCAACGCGGCATCGATGCCGCGCAGGTACGCCGCCAATCCATCCCACATGTGGGGCTGATTCGGCGGCGGATCCATGAAAAAGCAGGGGCCGCCGCCGTGCGGGATATACAACGTGGGCAGTCGTTTGGTGGCGTTCACAATTGCGTTCCGGCTGGTTCAGCCTAGCCGGGCGCATTGTGCGCGTCAATTGCGGCGCGTGCCTCAGCGCGAGTTCAAGTATTCGCTCCGCCCGCCGTTTACCTCAGCGAATTCGGCGCGAGATTATTCAGAAAACTTTGTAGTTGTGCCTTCGATGGTGGGTTCGCCGCCGTCGGCGGTGCGGCCCCCGTCGCGCCGGGCGGGTGCAGGACGTCGAGCGACGGGGTGAACGACGCTTGCAAATTCGGCACGGCTTTGCTCGCAGCCGATGCGCCTGCCGCGGCGTTCGAAGCCGGGCTCGCCGTAACCGGCGCCTGCGCGCCGACCACCTGTTCGAGCGACTGCAGCAGCTTGCTGAAGAGGCCTGCGCCTGCGCCGACTGGAAGCAGTCCGATACCGCTGGCGCCGGCGTTGCCCGAGGCGGAGCCGGCTTCCACATGAGATCCTTTGCGATGGCTGTGCGGTCGGAAAGTGACCGCCGGCAGCGAAGCGGCGTCGGGTGAAATCTTTGCGCTCATGATGATCCCTGTACGTATCGCCCTGTCCAAGCGGCAAAGAGTTGCCGCGCCTCGAGGTCAAAGCGGCCGTGCGTTGCCGCCGGCGCGGCAAATCCGTCGAGTCGAATGGCCGCCCGAGTCGTGCGAATACCCCATGGCGGACTGCTACGCGAAAATCGACCCGGCAGGCGCTCGTCTGCGCCGTCCTCGATCATGACCTAGCAGTTTGCGTGCCAACCGCTCGCTGGCCGGCGCACGGGTCTGATGGGATGATGTCCGCGAATGACTGTCCCCTCCTCGCGACAATCTCCTCTGCGCGGCTCACGCCCCACGGGGTTGCGCTCGAGGCAGGGAATGGTCATTGCGCTGCTGTTTGGCGGATACGCAGCTCTGTACTTTTGTCGAGCCGACCTGTCCGTCGGCGCGCCGCTCATCATCGATGATCTGAGCAAGCGCGGTTTGAGCCACGCCGATGCCATCGTACGGATGGGCACCATCACCTCGCTCGGAGTATTCGCCTACGCGCTCGGCAAACTGTTCTTGGGAGGTCTCGGCGACCTCTGGGGAGGCCGCGTCAGCTTTCTCATCGGCTTGGGCGGAGCTACCGGTTTTACACTGCTGTTCGCGGCGGGTGGCGCCGTGCCGGTGTTCACGATCGCGTGGCTCGGCAACAGGCTGACCCAATCGATCGCATGGGCCGGTCTGATCAAGGTTTCTTCGAAGTGGTTCGATTATTCGTCGCATGGTTTGATCATCGGCATTCTGAGCATCAGCTATCTGATCGGCGATGCCGCGGCCCGGCAATGGATGGGAATGCTCATTGAACGCGGCTACGGCTGGCGCGCAATGTTTTACTTCGCCGCCGCGGTGGCGGGCGCCTTGCTCATCGCGAACTCGCTCTTGCTGCGCGAGTCGCGCACCGGGGCAGGTTACGATGAAGCGGAGCCGAATCCGCTCAACCTCTTCGCCGCCTCCGAATCGCGCCCCACCAGCTTCAGCGCCCTGCTGCTGCCGCTGCTGCGCAGCCGCTCCTTCGTGCTCGTTTGCCTGCTCTCGCTCGGCTGCACCATAATCAGAGAGACCTTCAACATTTGGACCCCGGTCTATCTGCGTGACTACTTGGGTTACACCGTGAGCAATGCGGCGGGCATGAGCGCCGTTTTTCCGGCAGTGGGAGCCGTGTCGGTGCTGATCACCGGCTGGCTCAGCGATCGGCTGGGCCCGAATGGACGGGCGCTACTGCTGTTCCTCGGCCTCGCGGCCACCGCTGTGGCGCTGTTGGTCCTGATGGCCATGCGTTCGAGCACCTCGGGTGCCCTGCTACCGCTGTCGGCGATCGGGACGATCGCGTTCTGTCTGCTCGGTCCGTATTCCTATCTCGGTGGTGCATTCGCGTTGGACTTCGGGGGCAAGCAAGCGTCCGCCGCATCGTCGGGCATCATCGACGGAGTCGGTTACATGGGCGCCGTTCTCGCCGGCGACAGCGTCGCCCGGGTCTCGGTGACCTTCGGATGGCAGGGCGTGTTCGTCGCGCTTGCGGGTGTCAGCGGCGTGGCGGCGTTGGGCGCTGCGTTGCTCTATGTCCTGACCGCGCGAGCGGCCGCCACCCATGGACATTTGCCTTGACGCGCCGCCGGATGCAGCGGGTTTACGCAACCGCCGAAACCCTCTCGGTCGAGTGGACCGACGGCCAAGTGGACTCGTTCCCGAGCCTGTGGCTGCGCGACAATGTAGGCGAAGACCGCGACCCGCACAGCGGTCAACGGCTCGTCGACATCGCGGATCTGCCGGAGCAACCGCGCATTCGATCGGCCGCGGCACAAGACGGGTCGGTGCGCATCGAATGGGAAGGCGAGACGCGGTCCGCCGCATTCGACATCGACTGGTTGGCATCCCATTCGGGTGAGCCTCGGCAACGACAACCGGAGCGTGTGCCCCGCCGCTGGCTCGACGGCGCCTCCCTCGATGCGGTGCGCGATTTTGCATGGATCAGCCTCGCCGACGCACGCGCCCATCGCAAGGAGCGCCTGAGCTGGCTCACCCGCCTGCTGCAGGATGGGATCTCGTTCATACGCGCCGTGCCGTGCAACGAAGAGGCCATCCTGGATGCGATGCAGCTCGTCGGACGGGTGATCGAGACCAACTACGGGCTCGTGTTCGATGTTCGCGCCGTGCCGCAGCCGGAAAATCTTGCCTATTCCGATCTCGGACTCGGGCTGCACACCGACAACCCCTATCGCGATCCCGTACCTGGATTTCAGGCCCTGCACGCGCTGCTCGCTTCGCCGGATGGCGGCGACAGTGTGTTCGCGGACGGCTACGCGCTCGCCGAGCACCTGCGCGCGATCGCCCCCGATGCATTCGCGCTGCTCACGCGCGTTCCGGTGCCGTTTCATTACCGCTCCAAGGACGCGGAGCTCCATGCGGAGCGGCCCCTGATCCAATTGTCCTGCAGCGGCGAAGTGACCGCCGTCCACTACAACAGCCGCTCGATCGCGCCGCTGCACCTCGGCTGCCGCGCTGTCACGGCCTTCTACGCGGCCTACCGACGCTTCGCCGGGCTGCTGCGCGAGCCGCGATTTCAGCTGCGAACGCGGCTCGCCGACGGCGATCTCGTCGTGTTCGACAATCAGCGTATCTTGCACGGCCGTACGGCGTTTTCATCCGCGCAGCATGCGCGCCATCTTCGCGGCTGTTATCTCGCGCGCGACAGCGTCTATGGCGCAACCGCGCTGCTGCGGCGCGCACTCGACTCGGAGAAAAGCGATGACGGTGACTGACGAAATCCTCGCCCTGTTCCACGGGCGCGGCGCCGAGGTGTATTTCGGCGAAAGCGTATCGATGACGGAGCACGCCTTGCAGGCGGCACACTTCGCCCAAGCGGCCGGTGCGCCGCCCGCGCTCATCGTAGCCGCTCTCCTGCACGACGTCGGACATCTGATCGAGGAGGTTCCCGACGACATCGCGGACTGGGCGACGGATGCGCGTCACGAGGAAATCGGCGGCCGCTGGCTCGCGCGGCGATTTTCGTCGCAAGTTTCCGAGCCGGTACGCCTGCACGTGCCCGCGAAGCGCTATCTGCTCGCGACCGACGCCGGCTACTTTTCGAACCTGAGCTCCGCTTCGGTCATTACTCTGAAATTGCAGGGCGGTCCGATGTCCGCACTCGAAGTGAGCCGCTTCGAAGGCGAACGGTTCCACGAGGATGCTGTGTCCGTTCGACGATGGGACGATCGCGGCAAGGTTCCCGGCTTGGCAACCTCGAGCCTGCTCGACTATCGCGCGCTGATCGAAGCCTTGGTGGTCCCCGCGGATTGACCCGGCGAGGCACCGAGGCTCGAGCAAACGAGACGATCGCGGCCACCCCTTTTGGCCGCATACACACAGCGATCGGCGGCTTCGATCATATCGCCGACGCGGCCATATGGAGTGTTCGCGGCGTGGGTGGCAAGACCGAGCGAGGCGGTCACACAGATCGTGCCTCCGGCGACCGTGTGCCGGCAGGCACGCAGGCGCGCGAGCAGCCGCTCACAGACGCTTCGTGCGGCGTCGGCCGCCAGGCCCGGCAGCACGATCACGAATTCCTCGCCCCCGTAGCGCGCGACGCAGTCGGTGTCCCGCAGCACCTCGAGAAACAGCCGCGCGGTCCCAATCAAGACCTCGTCTCCGGCCGGATGCCCGTAGGTGTCGTTCACGTCCTTGAAGCGATCGAGGTCCGCGAACACGATGCTCAACGGCCAGCCCCCGGCGAGCGCAGCCTGAAACTCCCGCTCCAGGACTTCATCGAGGTAGCGGCGGTTGAAGACTCCGGTGAGGCCGTCGCGCCGCTGCTGGTCCTCGAGCGCCGCCGTCCGCGCCTCGAGCTGCGCGGAGGCTTGTTCAAGCGTGCTCATTTGATCCAGCGCCTGCAAATTGCGGAACATGAGCAATTCACGCGCCTGATCGAGAATGGTCGCGGCGCTGTCGCTATCCATGATCTCCGTATCGAACAGCCGCTCCATTTCGGGAATTTCCGCGACGATGGTCGACATCGCACCGGCGAGCGCTTCTGCGCCGATCCCGAGCGATTCGGCGGCGTACGTGGCCAGGGCTTGCAGGTCATCCACCGTATTTTGCGGCGCGAGCAGCAGTTCGACGCACGCGCTGCCGAGCACGATGCAGCGGGCTGCCGTGCCGACCGTCGACTGCCCTTCGCACGGCGATCCGTGACTCGCCTCGACGGTCGCACACAACGATTCCGGCAGCTTCCATTGCCGCAGGAGCCATGCGCCGACGTCGGCGTGGTCCGTGCCGATCGTCAGCTTTTCATGCGCGAGAAGTTGGGCATGCGTTGCATCCGGCGGCAGCGCCCGATAAAAATCCGGCTGGACGCGATCAATGGCGAGCACCGCGATGTCCTGGAGAAGCGCAGCCAAAAAAAGATCCTCCAACGAGCCCACGTTTTGAATGGCGCCGAAGGTGCGCGCCGCGGAGGCGCCGAGCAGGGCGCGGCGCCAGTAGCGTCCGAGGTTGATACCGGCGCCCTTGCCGCCCTTGTAGGCCGTCACCAGGGAGAAGCCGAGCGAGAGCGTCGTGGCGGCGTTGAGCCCGAGGGAAACCAGCGCCTGGCGCAAGTTCTCGCTCTTGCGGCGTTTTGCATAGAGCGGGGAATTCGCGACTCGCAGTACCTTCGCGGTCAATCCCGGATCTTTGCTGATCGTCGACGCCACTTTGGCGACATCGATCTCAGGATCGCCCGCGAGCGCGACGATCTGCAGCGCGATGGCGGGCGGACTTGGAAAATTCGAGGCCAGGCGTAGTTTATTCTTGAGCGGCTCGATCACGTGCAATCCCTACGGTCAAACGACCGTATTCCCTTAACGGCCGCGCCGCCGATTCCTTGAGGGCCCCACCGACCCCTTCGCACGCCACCCTGCGGTCACGCGCCGCGACGGCGCCAAAAGCCGATGCCCAGGAGGGCAACTGCGCCGAGCACGACCGGGTAATTACCGGCCCGGGCGTACGGAGTGAGCCCCGTCATCGGTTGCACCTCGACCCGCAGGACGCCTTCGGCGAATTGCGGCAGCCGCTCCAGAATCTCCCCCTGTGCGCCGACTGCGGCGGTGATGCCGTCATTCGTAGCGCGGATCAGATAGCGTCCGGCTTCGAGCGCCCGCATGCGCGAAATCTGCAAATGCTGGTGCGGCGCGGTCGAATCGCCGTACCACGCGTTATTTGTGACGTTGATCAATAAATTGGCCGTGCGCAGAACCCCGAGCTGATCACTGCCGAATGCATCCTCGTAACAGATCGTGATGCCGAGGCGCTGTCCGGCGGCGCTGAGCACGGGCTGATGTTCGGATCCGGCCGAAATGTCGTCATACGGCAAGCTCATCAGCCGCATCCACGAGCGTACGAATGCAGGCACCGGAAAGTACTCGCCGAACGGCACGAGGTGGCGCTTGTAGTACCAGCCGTTGCCCGACTCGCTCAACACCAGCACGCCGTTGTAATAGCGTCGGGTTTCCGGCTGATAATTCACGAGCCCGATGGCGAAATCGGCGCCGTGCCGGCGGCCCTCGGCCTGCAGGTCGTGCAAGTACTCTTGGATGTCGTTGGCGAGCACCGGCAGGGCCGACTCCGGCCATACGATCAGGCGTGCTCCCCACGCCCGTTCCGACAAGCTCGAGTAGCGGATCATCGTCGTCTCTCGGTTCTTGCCCTGCCACTTCTGGTCCTGTGAAACGGCGCCTTGTACGGCGGCGACCGGTAGTTTGGGTCCCACCGCACGGGTCCATTCATGGCGCGCCATGGTCAACGGGGCGAGGAACAAACCGGCCATCGCCGCGAGGGCCGCGAGCCGCTGCGGGCCGCTCGTGTTGGGGGCGAACACGCGGTTGAGCGCCACTGCGGCCGATGCGGCGGCCCAGGTGAGGCCGTACACACCCAACACCGGCGCCCACCCGCAGAGCGAGGAGTCGATGAACGCGTAACCCAGCGACAACCACGGGAAGCCGCTGAGCACCCAACCGCGCAGCCATTCCAACAGCACCCACAGGCTCGGCAACACCAGCCAGTCGCGCGTCGTCCCGGGTTTCAGCCACAAGCGATTGGCCAGGTAGCACAGCGCGGCGGGATACGCCGACATCACGCCGACGAGCACCGTTTGCAGCACGAGGGTCAGCCAAACCGGCACCAGGCCGTAGGTATGCAGGCAGGTGTAGAGCCAGTAGGTGCCGAAAGAGAACAGTCCGGCACCGAAGGTCGCTCCGATCCAGCAGGCGCGGCGCGGCGGAAGCCCCCGGATCAGCGCGAACAGCGCCGCCGGCGCAAGCACGCCGATCGGCCACCAGGCTAGCGGAGCAAATGCCAGATTGAGCGCGCCGCCCACCGCAAACGCGGCCACCAGCCGCGCCAACGACTGCAGTTGAAACGCGGCAGCGACGCCGCGCGTGCGTTCCATCAAGCAGCCGACTCGTCGGCGGCGGGCGGAACGTGAGGGGAAGGGGTGATCACACGCAGCAAATCGATGCGGCGGCGATCTGCACGCAGGATTCTGAACTCCAGCTCGCCGATCTGAATGGTTTCACCGCGCCGCGGCAGGCGTCCGAATTCCTGCATCAGGAGGCCGCCGATCGTATCGTATTCTTCATCGGAAAACGCCGTGCCGAAATATCTGTTGAAATCAGCGATCGGGGCGAGAGCCCGCACGGTGAATTCGCGGTCGCCTTCGCGACGAATCGTCTGATCATCCTCGACGTCGTGCTCGTCGTCGATCTCCCCGACGATTTGCTCGATGACGTCCTCGATCGTGACGAGGCCGCAGACGCCGCCGTATTCATCGACGACCATCGCGATGTGGTTGTGGCTCAGGCGAAACTCTTTCAGAAGCACATTGAGACGTTTGCTCTCGGGCACGAACACTACCGGGCGCATGTACTCGCGGATCTCGAACGGCTCATCGCCCGAAGTCTGCAATCGCAGCAAGTCCTTCGCGAGCAGGATGCCGAGAATCTGATCGCGATCCTCCCCTATCACGGGGAAGCGGGAGTGGCCCGACTCGACCACCAACTCCACCAATTTGTCCGGCGCAAGATCGCGCTCGACGAACACCATTTGCGACCGCGGCACCATGATGTCGCGGACCTGCATGTCGGCCACCGCCAAGACACCTTCGAGCATGACCAGCGCGTCGGCATTGAACAATCCGCGCTCGCTCGCCTCGCGCAAGTCCTCGATGAGTTCGGCGAGATCGCGCGGCTCGCCCGACATCGACTGGGTAATGCGCTTCAACCAGCGGCCTGTGCTGCCATGGGGCTGTTCGGACATGGGGGATCAGGATACTCGATCAGGCATACGGGTTTGAAAACCCAAGCCGATCAAGGATTTGAATCTCCCTTCGCGACATTTTCCGCGCCTCGTCGCCGCCTTGATGGTCAAAACCCTGAAGGTGCAGCACGCCGTGAACCATCATGTGGGCCCAGTGCGCAGCGAGCGTCTTGCCCTGCAATTCGGCCTCCCGTGCCACGACCGGTGCGCAGATCACCAGTTCGCCCAGGTAATGGCGGCCGTCGGGGCTGTTCCCTGCGCCTTGAAAAGACAGCACGTTGGTCGGTCGGTGCTTATGACGGTACCGCGCGTTCAAGCTCAGGCTGCGCGCCGCGCCGACCACGCGTACGGAGAGGAGGACGTGCGTGGCGGAGCCCGTAGGGACGCGCGTCGCGACGTTCGCGCGGCCTTGCGCCGTGCGTCCGCGCGCGCTGCCGAGCAGCGCCGCGCTCGCCCAGGCCGAGAGTTGCGAGCGCCGCGGCACCCACGGCCGCCGCGCCGCATAGCTCACATCGAGTTCGATGCGTGCCGGCACTGGGAGCCTAGGCGCCGTCGTCGGGGGTATTCGCTTCGTAGGCTTGAACGATTCTCTGCACGAGCGGGTGGCGCACGACGTCGCGCGAGCTGAACATGGTGAAGGCAATGCCGCGCACGCCCCGCAGTATGTCGATGACGGTGCGCAGTCCCGACTGCTTGGAATTCGGCAGGTCGACTTGGGTGATGTCGCCGGTGACGACGGCCTTCGAACCGAAGCCGATGCGCGTCAGGAACATTTTCATCTGCTCATTGGTGGTGTTCTGCGCCTCGTCGAGAATCACGAACGAGTCATTGAGCGATCGGCCGCGCATGAAAGCGAGCGGCGCCACCTCGATGACGTTGCGCTCGATGAGTTTCGCGACCCGCTCGAAGCCCAGCATCTCGTACAGCGCGTCGTACATGGGCCGCAAATACGGATCCACTTTCTGCGACAGGTCGCCGGGTAGAAAGCCGAGGCGCTCGCCGGCTTCGACCGCGGGGCGCACCAGGATGATCCGCCGCACCGTTTCCGACTGCAGCGCCTCGACTGCGCAGGCCACCGCGAGATAGGTCTTACCCGTCCCCGCCGGGCCGATGCCGAAGGTCAGATCGTGATTGCGGATGTGGTGCAGGTATTCAGTCTGATTCGCGCCCCGTGCGCGCACGGCCCCGCGCGACGTACGCACCTTGAGCTCGTCGCTCGACTCGCTCGCGTTGCCCGCCTTCTCGCCGCGCTCCATGTCCAGCTCCTGCAGCGCGATGTGCACGCGTTCCGAATCCACGGGCTCGCGCTGCGCACGAGCGTACAGGTCCTGCAACACCGCCTCGGCGCGTGTGATGGCGGAGGGGAGGCCGATGATCTGAAATCGATTGCCGCGCCGGCGAACTTCGACGCCGAGCCGAGCCTCGATTTGATGCAAGTGCTCATCGAGGGGACCGCACAGTTCAACCAGCCGGACGTTGTCGGCCGGCGCGAGCAGCAGGTCGCGCGTCATCGGAACGGAGCTCACGGGAGGCTTTCTACCACAAGACGGCCGCGCAGTGAATTAGGCATCGCCTCGGTGATGATGACGTCCGCAAATCGATTGATCAGCCCCATCGGCGCATGCGCGGGGCCGTCGAAATTGACCCAGCGATTGTTGTCCGTGCGCCCGGCGAGTTGCCGTGGATTGCGCTTGGCGGGCCGCTCGACCAACACCCGTTGCCGGCTCCCGACCATGCGCTGCGAAATCGCGCGCGCCTGAGTGTTCAAGCGCTGCTGCAATTGCTCGAGACGCCGCTGCTTGACCTCGTGGGGCACTTCATCGGGCAGTGAGGCCGCCGGCGTCCCCGGACGGCGGCTGTAAATGAAACTGAAAGACTGATCAAAACCAACCTCGGCGACCAGATTCAGCGTCGCCGCGAACTCCTCGTCGCTCTCACCGGGAAATCCCACGATGATGTCGGTCGAAATCGAGATATCGGGCCGCACCGTCCGCAGCTTACGAAGCTTCTGCTTGTACTCGAGGATCGTGTGACCCCGCTTCATCGCGGCGAGGATGCGATCCGAGCCGCTCTGCACCGGCAAATGCAGGTAGTTATTCAGTTTCGAAACGTTGGCGTATGCCTCGATCAAACTGTCGTTGAAATCCAGCGGATGCGAGGTGGTAAAGCGGATGCGCTCGATGCCCTCGACCCCTGCCACGAAGTGGATCAGCGTCGACAAATCGGCGACGGTGCCATCCTCCATCCGGCCCGCGTAGGCGTTGACATTCTGCCCGAGCAGTGTCACCTCCCGCACCCCCTGGCCCGCGAGGGTCCGGACCTCGGCCAGCACTTGCTCGAACGGCCGGCTGATTTCCTCTCCGCGCGTATACGGAACGACGCAGAAAGTGCAGTACTTGCTGCACCCCTCCATGATCGACACGAAGGCCGCCGCGCCGTCCGCCCGTGCCTCGGGCAGATGATCGAACTTCTCGATCTCTGGAAAACTGACGTCCACTTGCGATTGACCCGATCGCTTCAGATCCTCGAGCATGTCCGGCAGGCGATGCAGTGTTTGCGGCCCGAACACCAAATCGACGAACGGCGCGCGCGCGGTGATCCCCTCGCCCTCCTGACTGGCGACGCATCCGCCGACGCCGATGACCACCTGCGGGCGTTGCTGCTTGAAGAGCCGCCATTCGCCCAGCAGGGAGAACACCTTTTCCTGCGCTTTTTCGCGTACCGAGCAGGTATTGACCAGCAGCAGGTCGGCCTCCGCGGGATTTTCCGTGCGGATCATTCCATGGGCGGCCTGAAGTACATCCTGCATCTTGCTGGAATCGTACTCATTCATCTGGCAGCCGAACGTCTTTATGTAAACAAGACCGGGCATGTCTCGCCGTAGGCTCACGCTGAAAAGGCCGCTAAGATACTAGGAACCATGGCAATACGCGAAGTCCTCAAAATGGGTGATCCGCGCCTGCTCGACGTGTCCGAACCGGTGCGGGTGTTCGGCACTGCCGAGCTGGAGACCCTCGTGGGGGATATGCGGGACACGATGCGCGATCTCAATGGGGCCGGCCTCGCGGCGCCGCAAATCGGCGTTGGATTGCGGGTCGTGATCTTCGGCATGGAACAGAACCCCCGCTACCCGGACGCCGATCCGCTGCCTTTCACCGTGCTCGTCAATCCGCAGCTCACGGCGCTCGGAGAGGAAATGGACGAGGGCTGGGAGGGCTGCCTTTCCGTGCCCGGCATGCGCGGGCTGGTGCCCCGTTACCGCCACCTGCGCTACACCGGAGTCGATGCCGCGGGACTCCCCATCGACCGCACCGTCAGCGATTTTCACGCCCGGGTGGTGCAGCACGAGGTCGACCACCTCGACGGTATTTTGTATCCGCGGCGCATTCGCGATCTGCGCCACTTCGGCTTCATCGACGCGTTGTTTCCGGGCCAGGAGCTCTCGGACGACTGATGCTCAAGCCTCCATCCTCAGAACGGGATGTCGTCATCGAAGTCTTCCTTACCGCCCGCCGGAGCCGGGGACTGATCGTAATCGTCCCGTGGCGTGGCGCTCGCGCCCCCTGTCCGCTCCGTGGCCCCGCCCATGGCGCCCGCGCCGCCGGCGCGTCCGCCGAGCATCTGCATGTTGTCGGCGATGATCTCGGTCGTGAAACGGTCGTTCCCCTGCTTGTCCTGCCACTTGCGGGTCCGCAACTTGCCCTCGACGAAGACCTGGGACCCCTTGCGGAGGTATTCAGCGGCGATTTCGCCCAATCGGCCGAACAGCGCAATGTTGTGCCACTCGGTACGCTCCTGCTGCGCACCGGAGGCCTTGTCCTTCCAGGATTCGCTGGTCGCGATGCGGATATTGGTAACCGTCATCCCACTCGGCATCGAGCGGGTTTCGGGATCGGCGCCCAGATTACCGACCAGAATGACTTTATTGACACCGCGCGCCATGACGTTCCCCTGCAAGCTTTGGATGTCACATATTGTACACGCGCAGACGGCCCCCACTATCGGGTCTGAGGCTGCGCTCATCGAGAAATGCATCGCCCCCAGGGCCTGGGGCAAGGCTCGCCGTCCGGGCCCCCTCCACCGCCGTGAGGCCCCGTGTACCGCCCCTTGACGCCGGGCGTATAGTAATTGGTTACATGCAAAATATCCGCATCCGGGGTGCCCGCACCCACAATCTGAAGAACATTGATCTCGACCTGCCGCGCGATCGACTCATCGTGCTCACCGGCCTGTCGGGCTCGGGTAAATCCTCCCTGGCCTTCGATACGATCTACGCCGAAGGACAGCGGCGCTACGTCGAATCGCTGTCGACCTATGCGCGCCAGTTCCTCTCGATGATGGAAAAGCCGGACATCGACACCATCGAGGGTTTGTCGCCGGCCATTTCCATCGAGCAAAAGTCGACCTCGCACAACCCGCGCTCCACGGTGGGTACGGTCACCGAGGTGTATGACTATCTGCGGCTCCTGTATGCGCGCGCAGGGACACCGCGTTGCCCCGAGCACCACATCGATCTGGCCGCACAGACGGTGAGCCAAATGGTCGATGCCGTCCTCGACCATCCTGAGGGGACGGCCATGATGCTGCTCGCGCCCGCGATCTCGGAGCGCAAGGGCGAGCATGCGGAGCTCATCGACGAGTTGCAGGCCGGCGGCTTCGTCCGGGCCCGGATCGATGGCCGCGTGGTCGAGTTGGACCAGGCGCCGAAACTCGACGTGCGGCGCAAGCACACGGTCGAGGCGATCGTCGATCGCTTCAAGGTGCGGCCGGGCTTGGGCCAGCGTCTCGCAGAGTCGTTTGAGACCGCGTTGCGGCTCGGCGGCGGGGTCGCGCGAGTCGCCTACATGGACGCCCCGGAGCGACCGGAGCTCGTCTTCTCCAACAAATTTGCCTGCCCGATCTGCAACTATTCGCTCACCGAGCTCGAGCCGCGTCTGTTTTCCTTCAACAGCCCGATCGGCGCCTGCCCGAGCTGCGACGGCCTCGGCACGCAGGAGTTCTTCGACCCCGAGAAGGTGGTTGCGAACCCGCACCTGTCGCTTGCCGGCGGCGCGGTGCGCGGCTGGGACCGGCGCAATGCGTATTACTTCCAGCTGATTCAATCGCTGGCGCGGCACATGAAATTCGACATCGAAGCGCCGTTCGAGAGTCTGCCGCAACGGATCAAAGACCTCGTGCTGTTCGGCAGCGAGGATGAGCAAATCGAGTTCAAGTACCTCGATGGGAAAGGCGGTACGGTCAGGCGCAAACATACCTTCGAAGGGATCGTCAAGAACCTCGAACGGCGCTACAAAGAGACGGAATCGGCGACCGTGCGCGAAGAGTTGGCGAAGTACCGCTCTTCACGTGACTGCCCCGAATGCCTCGGTACGCGGCTCAATCGCGCCGCCCGAAACGTGTTCGTCGACGGCAAGAGCGTGCCCGAAGTCTCCTCGTTGTCGGTCGACCGCGCCGTCGAGCTCTTCGCTCAACTGAAACTGCCCGGCTGGCGCGGTGAAATTGCCGTCAAGATCGTCAAGGAAATCGGCGATCGGCTCGGGTTTCTCGCCAATGTGGGCCTCGGCTATCTCACGCTCAACCGCAGCGCCGACACATTGTCGGGCGGCGAAGCGCAGCGCATTCGGCTCGCGAGCCAGATCGGCTCCGGTTTGGTCGGCGTCATGTACATCCTCGATGAGCCCTCGATCGGTCTGCATCAGCGCGACAATCAGCGCCTGCTCGATGCCCTGATCAATCTGCGCGATCTCGGCAATACCGTCATCGTCGTGGAGCATGACGAAGAGGCGATACGGCAGGCGGACCACGTGGTGGATTTGGGCCCCGGGGCGGGCGTGCACGGCGGCCAGATCGTTGCCCAGGGCACCGCGGCGCAGGTCGCCGCTCATCCGAATTCGATCACGGGCCAGTACTTGAGCGGTCGGCGCCGCATCGAGATTCCGAAGTCCCGGCGCGCCCCTGATCCGAAGCGCATGCTGCGGGTCACGGGCGCCACCGCCAACAACTTGAGGAATCTCACTGCGGAGTTTCCGCTCGGTTTGATGACCTGCATCACCGGTGTGTCGGGATCCGGCAAATCGACCTTGGTCAACGATACCTTGTTTCGCGGCGTGGCAACGCAGCTCAATCGCGCGGCCCCCGGTTCGGCGCATTTCGAGCGTATCGAAGGTCTGGAGCACATCGATCGGGTGATCGAGATCGATCAGAGTCCCATCGGCCGTACGCCACGATCCAACCCGGCCACCTATACGGGATTGTTCGCACCCATTCGCGAACTGTTCGCCGCCGTGCCCGAATCCCGGGCGCGCGGGTACGAGGCGGGGCGCTTCAGCTTCAACGTCAAGGGCGGTCGCTGCGAGGCCTGCCAGGGCGACGGAGTCATCAAGGTGGAGATGCACTTCCTCGCTGACGTTTACGTTCCCTGCGACGTCTGCAGGGGCAAGCGCTACAACCGCGAAACCTTGGAAATTCGCTTTAAGGGCAAGAACATTCAAGAGGTCCTCGAGATGACCGTCGAGGACGCGTTGCCATTTTTCTCCGCCGTACCGACCGTACAGCCGAAATTGCAAACGCTGCTCGACGTCGGCCTCTCCTACGTTCGCCTCGGACAGAGCGCAACGACGTTGTCCGGCGGCGAAGCGCAGCGGGTCAAGCTCGCCAAGGAGCTTTCCAAGCGCGCCACGGGCCGTACGCTCTACATTCTCGACGAACCGACCACGGGGCTGCACTTCGCGGATATCGCACAACTGCTCACGGTATTGCACCGGCTACGCGATGAGGGCAATACCATTCTCGTGATCGAGCACAATCTCGATGTCATCAAGACCGCCGACTGGATCGTGGACATGGGACCGGAAGGAGGCGACGGCGGCGGTCGCATCATTGCGGTCGGAACACCCGAACAGGTCGCCGGGCATAAGTCCTCGTACACCGGCCGCTACCTGCAAGCGGCTTTGCAGCGCGCGCACGCGGCACCGGCGCCTCAGGCTGCCCTGCGCAAGCGCGCATGAGTCACGCGTGGCGGCGTTCGACGCGTCGATGAGGGGCCTCGCGCCGGCGGTCGCGCGGGGTGTTTTGCCGATCCTGCGGCGCCTGGATCCCGAACGTGCGCACGACTGGGGCCTGGCCGGATTGCAGCTGGTGCGGCCATGGTGGCCTGCGCCGCGAGCACCGACGGGTCTGTCGCTCTGCCGTATGGGAATCAAGTTCGCTCACCCGCTCGGACTCGCTGCCGGTTTCGACAAAAACGGCGACTATCTGGATGCCCTCGGGGCGATGGGATTCAGCCACATCGAGCTCGGCACCGTGACGCCCCGGCCGCAGTCCGGCAATCCAAAACCGCGCATGTTTCGCGTTCCCGGCGCGGCGGCATTGGTCAACCGCATGGGCTTCAACAACAAGGGGGTGGATCACCTCGTTGCACGGCTGGCACGCAGCACTTACCCGGGCGTTCGCGGAATCAGCATCGGCAAGAATGCCGACACGGCGGTGGAACATGCCGAGCAGGACTACCTGCACTGCCTGCGCAAGGTGTACGGGTATGCCGATTACGTCGCGGTGAACGTCTCGTCCCCGAATACCGAACGTCTGCGCGAACTGCAGCAGCGGGATGGATTGGTCAGAATCATCGGTACCCTGCTGCAGGCGCGCCCGGAACTCGCGCAGCGCCATTCCAAGCTCGTCCCGCTGCTGGTGAAGATTGCGCCGGACCTGGACGGCGAGCAACTCGGCGCGCTCGCCGCGAATCTGCGCGGACTCGGCGTCGACGGCGTCATCGCGACGAATACCTCCACGGATCTGACGTGTCTGGGCGCCGATTGGCCCGCCGAGCAACGCGGCGGCTTGAGCGGGGCGCCCCTGCATTCGCGCTCGCTCGCCGTCATCGCTCAACTGCGCGCCGAACTGGGCGCCGCCTTCCCCATCATCGGAGTCGGCGGCATCGTGAGCGCCGATGCCGCGTTGGCGACGTTGCGGGCGGGCGCGGACCTCATCCAGGTGTATACGGGTTTTGCCCATCGAGGGCACCTGCTGCTCGAGGAGATACTCGATGCGCTGGCGGGAAGGCACGGTAACGGCGCGGTGCACGCCGTGAATGCGGCCGCATGATCGGCGCGGATCTCATCGATGAGTTCCAGCGCGACGGCGCGGTGCGCATACCGCAGCTGTTCCGGCCCGAAGAGATGGCGGAGCTGCGCGCCGGCATCGACTTGAATCTCCGGCACCTCAGTCCGCGCGCCAAGATCGCCAGCGACCCCGCCGATCCCGGCCGGTTCGTCGAAGACTTCTGCAATTGGCAGGAGAATCCCCACTACCGGCGCTTCATCTTCGAAACGGCGCTCGCGGAAACGGCAGGCCGGCTGATGCGCAGCAGCACCGCCCGCCTCTATCACGATCACATGCTCACCAAGGAGCCCGGCACACAGCAACGGACGCCCTGGCACCAGGATCAGCCGTACTACAACATCGCCGGGAAACAGAACGTCAGCTTCTGGATCCCGGTGGACCCCGTGAGCCGCGCTTCCACCCTGGAGTTCGTCGCGGGCTCGCATCGCGGACCGTGGCTGATGCCGCGCTCGTTCATGGACTCGCAGGCGAAGTGGTTTCCGGAAGGGACGCTCGCCGATCTGCCCGACATCCAGGCGCGGCGAGACGAATTTTCAATTTTGGGTTGGGAACTGCAGCCGGGCGATGCCGTGTGCTTTCATATGCTGACGCTGCATGCGGCGAGCGGCGTGGGGACAGCTCGGCGGCGCCGCGTCTTCTCGGTGCGGTTTTTGGGCGACGACATCACGCATGCGCCGCGGCGCTGGAAAACGTCGCCGGAATTTCCCGGGTTGGCGGAGCAATTACCGGCAGGCGCGCCCATGGATCATGCGCTGTTTCCGGAGCTCTGGCGGGCCCCTTGAGCGCTGCGCCGGCTCATGCGTCGGCAATATCGGGCTCGTTCTATTTGCGCAAGGTCGCGGTGATACCGCTCGATCAGAATGCGATCAGCTTGGCGCCGACGAGCACCAGCATGAGGGCCAAGAGCGAACGCAGCATCGCATCCGGCACGCGACCGACGAAGTGACTGCCGATATAGATGCCCGGCAGGGAGCCGATCAGCAGCGCCGCCAGCAGCGTCCAGTTGACGCTGCCGAACAGCCAATGGCCCAGGCCCGCAACCAACGTGAGCGGTACCGCGTGCGCGAGATCGGATGCGACGATGCGGGCCGCGGGCAGGCGCGGGTACAGGAAGAACAGCACGGTCACACCGAGCGCCCCTGCCCCGACGGACGACAGGGAAACGACGATGCCGAGAATGACCCCCGTTATGATCGTGAATGCGGGATGTCGCGGGATCTCAGTCCCACGCGTCTTCGAGAAGCGCCACAGGCGAGCGCGCAAAATGAGCGAAGCGGCCGTGAGCATCAGCGCGACCCCGAGCGTGGTCGTGATGATCTTGGAGCCGCGGAGTCCATCGGATGTGAAGTAATGCAGCGTGAGCACGGTGAGGACGGCAGCGGGTAGACTGCCGGCCGCCAGCAGGCCCGTGATGCGCCAATCGACGCGGCCCTTCTTGGCGTGCACATAAGTCCCGCCGGATTTGGTGATCGCAGCATGCAGCAAGTCGGTACCGACGGCGGTTGCGGGGTGTATGCCGAACAGCAACACCAGTATCGGCGTCATGAGCGAGCCGCCTCCCACGCCCGTGAGCCCGACGATGATGCCCACGAAGAATCCGGCCAACGATTGGGTGAAATCGATCATGCAAGAATCGCCCCGACAGCACCAATGCTGTCGCGAGATCAAAAGAAAATCAGGATCTCGCTTATGCTTGCGCGAGTCAATCAACATCCATGACGCGGCGGCGCGGCCGGATACAACGCCGCGGCCGGGTTCAGATGCTATTCTTTCCAAGGTGGGGCGAATCGCTCATTCGAGAAGCGGAAGGAAATGGCTAAAACAAGAAAACGCGCGGTGACGCGCACCTCTGCCGAAGCGGCCGTTCAGACCTTGCTGCGCTGGGCCGGCGAAGATCCGCACCGCGAGGGTTTGCGCGACACCCCCAAGCGCGTGGTCGACGCTTACCGCGACTGGTTTTCGGGATACTCCAGCGATCCGAGCGAGTACCTGCGCCGCACGTTCGAGGAGGTGGAGGGGTACGATGAAATGGTGGTGCTGCGAGACATTGCATTCGAGTCTCATTGCGAGCATCACATGGCGCCCATCATCGGTCGCGCTCACGTCGGCTATCTGCCCACGGACCGGGTCGTCGGCATCAGCAAGCTCGCGCGCGTGGTCGACGGCTTTGCGCGCCGCTTTCAGGTTCAGGAGAAGCTCACGGCGCAAATCGCGGCCTGCATCAACGAGGTGCTGAAGCCGCGCGGCGTCGGTGTCGTCATCGATGCCGTGCACCAGTGCATGACGACACGCGGGGTCCATAAGCGCGGCGTATCGATGATTACGAGCAAAATGATGGGGACGTTCCGCGCGGATGCGAGCACCCGCGCGGAGTTTCTGCGCTTCATCGACATTGAAGGCAGCGTGATGCGCTGATCAGTTGCGCTTGCGCTCGCCGCCGCCCCCGCGGGCCGGAATCACTTCCACCGAAAAGCTGTACTTATGGCGCTCGCCGGGCTGCAGCGCACCCACGCCCACCACCTGCCGGGCGAGTTTCTCGCCCTGCTCGTTCGTGATTGAAATCACGACGCAGTACTCGCACTGCTCGCGGCCCGCGTGCTGAATCGAGCCGTCGATGCGCATGGCGGCAGTCCCGGCTGTCTGAGGCTCGGCATTGGCTGCGGCATTGAACCGTAGGTGATGCTGGCAGCCGGGACAGATGGCCGCGCTTTGCAGAACCGTCGCCTTGCAGTGCGGACATACTCGCGTTGCGCCAAGAGCGCCTTGACGAACGACGCTCATGGCTAGCTGCCGCCGGCCATCCTGCCGGAAGTCTTCACTGCTTCCTTGCCTCGCCGGATAGCTTCACGGTTTTCTCGTCATCCCAGCCGAATTCGACGTGTCCGCGCATGCGAGACCCGGCCGCGACCGTGATCGATCCCGCCTTGACGTCCCCGACGATGACGCCGCCCTCCAGCACATCGACGCGCTTTGCGGATTCTATGTTGCCCTGCAATTCGCCGCCGACCACCACGATCCCGGCCAGCACCTGGCCCGTCAAATGGGCACCCGGCTCGATGTTGAAATTGCCGTCGATTCGCACATCACCCTTGAAGCGGCCGGCCATGCGCACGTTGCCGGATCCCTCGATCTTGCCCTCGATGGACAGATTCGCGGCTATTACCGACTCGCCCCCTTCGCTGCGCTCCCGCGGTGCGGGCGGTGCGGGACGCCGCGCCGCAGCCAATGCCGCTTCACTCGCGCTGCGTTCGGCGCTCCGGTCCACCGCCGGCGAAGCGGGTGGCTGGGCGCCGGGACCCGCCGGGACGGGCGTCAGAGGTTCTTTGCGACCCACCGGTGCAGGCGTGGATGTGGGTTTCTCATTCCAAAGTGCCATACTCATGTCTCCCGCTTGTGAGGAACTAAAGCGTACACGCTAACGCCTGAAATTGTCATAAGCCACTGTCTTTTTGTGGAGACGTCGATTGCGTCACGTCGACCCCTCGCGGTCTTGACCCAAGCCGGCGCATTGGTCCTCTGCGAACAGCCCGGGGACTCGGACACCCCCTACGGCCGCGGCGTCCGGCGTCGGCTCCCCGGGTACCAGTTCCAGCGTCCCGCGATACTCATGAAGGCGGGTACGACGAATGACCGGATCACGCTGGCATCGACCAGCACCGCGACGCACAAGCCGACCCCGATCATTTTCAACGCCGGTAGGTCCGCACTGACGAATGCGCCGAACACCACCGTCATGATCAAACCGGCGCCGGTGATGACCGGGCCCACCGCGGCGAGCCCCTCGACCGTTGCACGATCATTGTCGCCGTGCAAGATAAACTGCCGGCGGATACGAAACAATAGAAACAGTTCGTAATCCATGGACAGTCCGAAGCTCAAGCAGAAGATCATCAACGGCACTTCGAGCGGTATCGAGAAGAACGGCTTTTCCAGACCGACCAAGCCGTGCAGCCAGCCGAATTGGAAAATGGCGACGACGACGCCGTAGCCCGCCGCAATCGCGAGCAAATTTGCAATCACCGCCTTGAGCGGCAGGATGTACGAGCGGAAGGCGAAGAACAGCAGCACCAGGGTGGTGAGAATGACGAAGCCGAATACCTTGGGAAAACTCTTCCACATGTAATCGCTGAAGTCGTTGTAGTAGGCCGGCGTGCCGCCGATCATGACGGTGAACCGCCCCTTGGGCGCGAGCGGCGCCAGGTCGCGAGCCAACCGCTCCGCCTGCTGCATCGACAAGCCCTTTGCCGGCGTAACCTCGAAGAGTGCAGCATGTCCGTCATGACTGAGATACAGATCGGCCTCGGCGCCGCGTGCCGTCAGAGGCGAGGCAACCGCGGCGACGCGCGGGTCGTCCCTGAGCCGGGCGAGGTATTCATCGAGCGCCTGCCGGTGGTCCGCGGCGAGCACCGGCCCACCGTCGCTGGTTCGCACCAGCACCCACACTTTGGTCGATGCATTGTCCGCCTGCATCTCGGACAATAGGTCGGCGCCGATACGCGCCTCCAATTCCTTCGGCATGAACCAAGATTCGTTGCTGAATCCGCTGTGAGCACCGAAGACCGGAAGGGCGAGCAGCACGACTGCACCGCCCGCGGCCAGCAGCGTGCGCACCGGCCGCCGCACGATCCACTCACCGATCATTGCCCATCTGCTTTTACCGTCAGGCCTGTGAACGGAGCGTCTTCGGATCGGGAAGCGCTCGACCCAATTGCCGAGAATCGCGAGACATGCCGGCAACAAGGTCACGGCGGCAAGCACGGAAACCAGCACCACCAGAGCGCCGCCGATGCCGACGCTGCGGGTCTCCAAGATCGGACTGAAGAGCAACCCGAGCAGGCCGATCGCCACGGTCGAACCCGACCACAAAATCGTCGTCCCGGCCTCCGCCACCGTCTCGGCAACGGCCTCGAGGAGACTGGGGGCCGCGTGCAGCCGCTCGCGAAAATCCTTCACCATCAGCAGCGAGTAGTCGATGCCGACGGCGAGCCCGATCATCGTGACCACATTACCGAGAAGATTCGACACCGGCATCAAATGCGCCAGAACGAACGCCAGTCCGAGCGACACCCGCGTGGTCGCGATACCCATGAGGAATGGCAGCGCGGCGGCGATCAGCGTGCCGAACGCGAGGACGAGTATCGCGAGGGTGAGCGGCAACGCACGCTTCTCGGCATGATCGCCACCCTCTGCGCTCGAGGTATTGATGTCGTAATCGGCCGCCGGACCGCCGGTCACGGCAACGCGCGCCGGCGGATCGAGCGCCGTCAATTGTGCGCGCAGCGGCGCGAGCGCCGCCCGCACGATCGGCACCGCGCGCTGCTGCCCCGGCACGTCGGTCGCCTTGAGCCCCACCAGGAGAATGGTTTGGTGGCCGCTCGACGAGCGCAGCTGCGGGGCGTGGTGGTCGGAGTATGCCGCGACCTCCTTGACCACCGGCAGTGCGCGCAGGCTCCTCGCAGCCTGTTCGTCCCAACGCAGAAGCCGGCTGTCTTCGACCGCCAAGTGCGGGCTCGACACGACGACGATGAGCGGCTCCAAGAAGGGGGTGCTGAACTCGGACCGCAACGCCTCGCTCACGGCGTTCGACGGGCTGCCGTAAAGACCGGAGGTGCCGCTTTGCGCGGCGATCTGAAATTTGGCCGCCCCCCACACTCCGAGGCCGATGGCGATCGCCCAGGCAAACAGCACCGATCGCGGATGCCTGCCGACGAAGGCGCCAAAGTGGTGGAAGATAAGGTTCATAGCCGGGAGCCCAGGATCAGAAAGGGTAATTGATGCCGGTGAAGACTGCTGCGCCCTCCGAGCCGTACCCCACATCGACGTAGCCGACGACGAAGGGGCTTGCGACCCCGCGAAACCCGATGCCCCCGACCCGGTGCAGGTGCGCCACCGGAGAGTCTCTCGAGTGCGCGAATACCTCGCCCAAGTCCACGAAAGGGGTCAATTCGATGTTCAGATGGGTGCCCACCGCATCGAGGCTGAGCACTCGCTTGCGGTATTCCGTGCTGAAGGAAAACGAATTGCGGCTATAGAAGCGCCCCTCGCCGAAGCCGCGCAGCGGCTGGTTTTCGGCGATGACGCTTTGATCCCCGCCGATGTTCGACAGGCTCCAGAACGGCACGTCAGTGACGCCGGGCATGTAGCGCAATGCCAGGTGGGCGATGATGATATTACCGGGTGCCGGCGACCACAGCTGCCGCGCATCGACTCCGGTCACGCTGTACAACGTCGAGTCGAGAAAGTCGCTCGTCCCGGCGGCGCCGCCGTAAATCACATATTGGCCGCCCCGCGTCGGAATGATCGGGTCGTCGCGCGTGTCGTAGATGATCTCCACCCGATTGAGCGTCTCGTGCGTGGTGCCGACGCCCAAAATGGCCCCGAAGCGGCCTTGCAAGGAGGGGATGCCGGCGAGCGTACCGGGCTGTACTTGGACGTCTCGGACACGCAGGGTGTAGGAAATCTGCCATTCATGGCTCAAATTCCAGCCGAATACGGCCTGCACGTATTTCTGTTGCAGCGTGTAGTTGGTCACATCGTACACGGGCGAGTTGTTGCCGAAGCCATAGAAACGCGGGGTGCCGCTGCGATCGTATACGAGGCTGGAATTGAACGTCAGCGCGTCGTTGCGCAATCGCCCCGTCACGTATTCCAAGTCGAATTGACTCTCGACGCGCTCCTTCGCCCCCACGACCAACGACCATTGCCGGTTGTCCGACGGGTACGAATAGACGCTCGTGCGGACGCCGAGACCGAAGTAAGGGTTGTGATCGATGACGGGCGCGATGATCTTGCGGATTTGCTGTTGATCGTCGGTGATCAACCATGTCGGGATCAATCCAAGCGTCGTCCCGCTGTTCGGATCGACGTCGATCTCCGGTATCGGAATGAAGGGCGCGGTGCTCGGGTCGAACCACCGCATGAAGCCCTGCGGCGGCGCATCCCCTTGTGCGGGCGGACCACTTTGCGCGGGCGCCTCGGCTGCGGCGCAGGCCCTCCAGCCCGGAGCCTGCCCGCCCAACGAGAGCACCAATGCCGCCGCCACCCCGTAGCGGGCCGCCACGCTTTCCCGCACGCCTAACTCGTCCCGGCGCGGTCCAAGCGCGACTGGTCGAGAAACGAACAGACCTGCCGAATGCCCTGCAAAATCCGCGGCGACATGCGCCCGGTCAGCGAGGGATCGACGGTGAACACATGATGCCGCTGCACGGCTCGTAAACTGGCATATTTGTTCCACTCGCGAACCTGGCGTGCTCCGTCCTCGCCGGCGGCGCCGATGAGGATCACATCGGGATCGCGGCTGAGCACGGCTTCCTTGTCGACGGCGGGGGCGAGCGTCGACAGGTCCGCGAAAATGTTGTCCCCGCCGCACAGCGATAAGACCTCGCTCACCACGTGCGTGCCGGACAGAGTATAAAGCGGCCGGTCCCAAACCTGATAGAAGACCTTGAGCCGCGTTCGTCCTGCGTAGCGCATGCGCAAGTCCGCAAGGTCGGCTTGAAACTCGCGCGCGGCCTGCGTCGCTACGGCCGGGGTGCCGGCGAGACGTCCGAAGTCGAGCAGCGTGGTTGCGATATCGTCCAGGCGCCGCTGTTCCGTGAAGTACAGATGCAGGTTCAACCGCTCGAGCTCGGCCTTGCTTCTCGGCGGCGTGCCGCTGGCCCAGACGATCACGAGCGTCGGATGCAATCTCAGCAGCCCCTCGATGTCGAGCTGATCGACTTCGCCGAGCCGGGCGATGCCGGCCGCCACCGGCGGATAATCGGACGCATCGTCGACTCCGACGATCCGTGCGCCGGCGCCGGCGGCGAACAGGAGCTCGGTGATGTGCGGGCTCAAACTCACGATCCTCGGCAGTTGCACGGCTGCGTCGGCCGCGCCGGCCGCACCCCTCGCCACTGCGAGAGCCGCGACCGCGGCAAAAACACAGACTAAGACGCAATGGCACCGGATGTGCATGGTGGCATGGACTATAATGGGGTCTGTAGGAAAACGGGGCCTAAACGAATTGTTTCAACATCTCGACCGATTGAAGTCCGATGCGATCCTCGGGCTGATGGCGAAGTTTCGCGCCGATACATTCTCCCAAAAAGTCGATCTCGGCGTCGGTGTCTATCGCGATCTGAGCGGCAACACGCCGGTGCTGCCGAGCGTGCGGCGCGCCGAGCAGCTCATCCTGGCGTCGCAAACCACCAAATCCTACGTGGGCGCGGCCGGCCGCGAGGAATTCAACAGCGCGGTGGAAGAGCTCGTTCTCGGCGGCTCCCATCCGGTTCGCCGCGAGCGGCGCGCGCACACGGTGCAGGCGCCCGGCGGATGCGGCGCACTGCGCGTCGGCGCCGAGCTCATTCGCGCCGCCGCTCCGACCGCGACGGTGCACGTGAGCGATCCGACCTGGGGCAACCACACACCGCTGCTCGGCAGCTCTGGACTGCGGCTGGAGCGCTACCCGTATTACGATGCAAAAGCACATGAGCTGCGATTCGACGCGATGGTCGACACCTTGGAGCGCGCACCCGCGGGCGACGTGGTCCTGGTGCACGCGTGTTGCCATAACCCCTCCGGGGCGGATCTCAGCTTGGGGCAGTGGCAAACGCTGGCCGAGTTGATGCTTCGGCGGCGGCTCATCCCGTACCTCGACCTGGCCTACCAGGGATTCGGCGCCGACCTCGAGGCGGATGTCGCAGGCGTTCGGTTGGTCGCCGAGAAGCTCCCCGAAGCGCTCATCGCCGTGTCGAACTCCAAGAACCTCGGCTTGTACCGCGAACGCGTCGGAGCACTGATCGTGGTGAGCGAGGATGAATCGAGAGCCGATGCCGTGCTCAGCCACGTGCTGCAGATCGCGCGCGGCATTTACTCGATGCCGCCCGACCATGGCGCTGCGATTGCTGCATGCATCTTCTCGGATCCGTCGCTGCGGCAGTCCTGGATCGGCGAGTTGGCGCAAATGCGCGAGCGGATCCAGAACATGCGCGCGCTGTTGGCGGCAAACCTGAGAGCCGTCACACATGACCGATCGTTCGATTTCATCCAGGCTCAGCGGGGCATGTTTTCGCTGCTCGGCGTGTCCCCTGCCGCGGTCGAGGCGCTGCGCGACAAGCACCACATCTACATGACCGCCGACAGCCGCATGAATCTTGCCGGGATCATGCCGCACAACGTGGCCTACGTGGCCGAATCGATCGCCGCGGAGCGCTTCGTCTAGGAGCGCTTCACTCCTAGGAGCCCAGCGCTTCGGTGAGGGCGGCCACCTCGGCGGCGGACTCGCTCATCACGCCTGCAGTGCGCGTCTCGTTCAGCCCCAGACGGCCACCGGCGGGCAGACCTTGGAGAGCCGCCTCGAGTGCGGCGGTGTCCGTCGGATGTGCGGCCATCAGCAAGCTGATGGAAATGACATCGGCGAGGTCCGGCGTCCCGGGCTCGGTTCGCGTGTGGTCCTCTTGGTCGCCGACGGCGCGCGCCATGTCCTCGGGGAATTCCCAATTCTCCAATATCGCCTTGCCGATCGAGGGATGCCACTCGCGGATGATGGCATCGAGCGTGTCGGTGTCGGCGAACAACTCGGGATGATCGGTGGCTCGCGTCAACACGTAGAGTTTGCCGATGCCGTGCATCATGCCCGTGAGCAAAGCCTCGTCGGGATTCAAACGCGTGCAGGTGCGTGCCAGCACGTAGGCGAGCGCGGCCACCCGCGTGCTGCATTGCCAGAGGTCCTGCAAATGATGCTCGAGACCGGCAACCTTGTTGCTGTTTCGGATCTGTGACATCGCAAATGAAATGGAAGCGCTGCGCACCATGTTGTAGCCGATGCGGTTGATCGCGGTACGCAGGTCCGTGACCGGCCGGCCGCTGCGGTTGAGCGATGCGGAATTGGAGATCCGCAGCAGCCGCGCCGCCAGCGCCGGCTCCGAACCGACCACCCTCACGATTTGCTCGATGGTGGATTTCGGGTCGGACAGAATGCGGCGCACGCGTACGGCGATCTCGGGGAACGAGGGCAAATCCACCTTGCCGCTGGACAATTCACCAGCCAAAGAGCGAATGAATTCAAAGGCGATATTGGAGGGCGTCTGCAATTGGATGCTCGTCACTGCGCACTCTCGTTCTTCAATGGCAAAGCGTCGTCAGCCATTGCGGCTGCTTTCAGACCCCCAAATCGGCAGGTCCCCGGCAAACTTGAGCGGATCGGGGGCGGGGCCGCCTGGAGGTCAGGCGCCGCCCGACTTGCCGGGAGGTGCCCCACGCATCGGCGCGGGACGGCTGGTGAAGCGCTGGCGCACTTCTCCATGGCGGGATCGCTCGGAGTAGCGCCCAGCGCTGTAAACCGACACCACGCGCCGCCAGAAGGCCACTGCCCCGGGATTGCGCATGTACTCGACGATTTCCCAGTCGCCCGCAAACCGGTCGAAGATGAGGGTGGCGGCATCGCGGCCGATGCCCACGCGGCGATGCTGTTTGCGAATGAAGAATTCGGACATGTGGTAATTGACGGCAGTTTCCCCGGCCGCAGGAATCCGCGGACGCGTCACGAGGGCAAAGCCCACGGCGTCCGGTCCTTTGAGTATCAGCAGCGGATGTGACTGATCGTTCGCGAACCAATTGGCGAAAATTTCGTCTTCCCGCGGACTATCCGCGCCGATCACGGGAAAGACGCCGGTGTTCAAATCGGCCAGGGCATCGAGATACTCAGTGTAGACCTTCTGGATCCACTGGCGATCCTTCTTCGAATGTCTACAGTCGCGAATGCTGACGAGCAACGAAGCCGCTTTCCCAAGCGCTAAAAAAGACACAGCCCGAGCGAACGTACCGCACTGGCCGTTCGCCCGGGCATGGGATCAGCTGTCGAAGCGAATTACTGCTTCGGGGCCGATGCAGCCGAGGCTGCGGACGATGCTGCATCGGCAGCAGCGCTGGCAGCGGCAGCCGAATCAGCGGCGGCGGAAGCGGCCGAATCTGCCGGCGCCGGCGTGGTGGTGGCCGCCGGAGGAGTCGAGTCGGTCGTGGGAGCAGGAGCCTCGGTCTTGCTGCCGCAGGCACCAAGAACCAGTGCAGCGACGAAAGCGCTTAAAGCAAGTTTGGTCTTCATCTATCGATACCCCAGAAATTTGATGTAAATGTTAAAGGCCGAGCATGTTGTATTGGGCTTCCACCCAAGTGTCCGAGCCGATTTTAGAGGGTTTCCGCCCAATTTCATATCACTTTCGCCATTCATGGACAGCCTGTAACGCACGAAGAGCCTGTAACGACCCGACCGGGGGTGGGTGCAATGTCTCCTATAGCCGCCCGCGGCGCCTGCGCGTACCTTAAGCGCATGTACTGCACATCATGGGAGTCAGCGTGCGCGAAGTCAGTCTAGATCAGCTGTATGAGCAGCATTTGCAGACTTTGACTCGGCGGGCCGATCGAGCGCTCGCGGCGACCGATTTTGACGCTTTGGTCATTCACGCCGGCAGCCCACCGACTCAATTCCTGGATGATCAGGACTATCCGTTCAAAGTGAACCCGCATTTCAAAGCCTGGGTACCGATCGTCGACAATCCCCATTGTCTGCTGGTGTATGCACCGGGCAAGCGTCCGCGAGTGCTGTTTCACCAGCCGAACGATTACTGGCACCAGCCGGCCGGCCTGCCGCAGGAACCTTGGACTGCCGCCGTTGATATAACGGCGCTTCCTGACCCTGCCAAGGCCGCCACACACTGGGCCAAACTCGGCCGGGTGGCCTTCGTCGGCCCGAGCGGCTGCTTCGCGGCCGCGGAGGTCGAATCGATCAATAACGCCGAGCTGCTCGCGCGACTGCACTACGACCGAGCGGTCAAAACTGAGTACGAGCTCGAATGCCTGCGCCGTGCGAACGATTTGGGCGCTCGCGGACACCTCGCCGCGCTCGCCGCTTTCCGTCGCGGCTCATCCGAATACGAAGCCCACATGGGGTATTTGGAGGCTTGTCTGCAGCGCGAAGAGGAGATGCCCTACAACAACATCGTGGCCTATAACGAGCACGCCGCGGTACTGCATTACCAGCATTTGGATCGCAGCCGGCCGGACGAGCTGCGCTCGTTCCTGATAGACGCCGGCGCTCAATTCCGCGGCTACGCGTCCGATATCACGCGGACCCATGCGGCCTCCGCCGGGCTGTATGCCGATCTCATCGATGCGCTGAATACCGCTCAGTTGAGTCTGTGTGGGGAGATCGTCGCGGGGCGCGACTATCGCGAGGTGCACTTGTCGGCGCACCGAATCCTGGGCGATTTGCTGCAGCAAACCGGCTTGATCAAGCTGCCGGGTCAGGCCGCTTTGGAACAAGGTGTTACCAGCGTCTTCTTCCCCCACGGGATCGGTCATCTACTCGGGCTGCAGGTTCACGACGTGGGCGGCGTGATGGGTGATGTACGAGGCGGCGAGCGCAAACGCCCGGAAGGCCACCCTCATCTGCGCCTGACGCGCATGCTCGAGCCGGGCGTGGTGGTTACGGTCGAGCCGGGCATCTATCTGATCGACTCCTTGCTGCGCGCCGCGCACGCGGATGCACGCCGTCCGCACATCGACTGGGCGCAGGTCGAGGTTCTCCGCCCGTACGGTGGCATCCGCATCGAAGACAACGTCGCGACCACGGCCGCGGGGCCGGAAAACATGACCCGAGCCGCATTCGCCAAGCTGGCGGCATAAGGAACCTGCATGGGAGCAGGCCTGCGGGGGGGCCGGCGGCGGATCCCGCGGCGCGCGGCCTAGGCGGCGGCTGCCTTGGCCTTGCGGCGCTTGGGTGGCGCCTTCTCCTCCGCAGCAGCCTCGGACTTTTTGGATTTCTTGTTGGATTTTTGCGGCGCCTTGGCGGATTTCGCATCATCGGCCTTCTCAGCCGTGACCGCCTGCAATTCCACCAGCTCCATGAGCGCCATGTCGGCGGCATCACCGGGCCGCGGCTCCATCTTGAGAATGCGGGTGTAGCCGCCGGCCCGCGCCTTGAAGCGCGGTCCGAGGTCGGCAAACAGCTTCTCCACGACGGCGACATCGCGCAACCGCGAATACGCCAGCCGGCGCTTGGCGGCCGAATCAATCTTGGCGAGAGTGATCAATGGCTCGACCACCCGGCGCAACTCCTTGGCCTTCGGCACCGTGGTGCGGATCGTCTCATGACGCAACAAGGAGGTCGCCATGTTGCGCAACAACGCATGGCGATGGGATGAATTACGCGATAGCTGACGCCCGCTGTTTCTGTGACGCATTTTCTAAAACCTTAATGTCGGAGATTCGCTCGTCGGATCGACCGCGTTTCGATCAAATGCTGTCGCGCTCATCGTCGCGCTTCAAGCCCGGGGGCGGCCAATTGTCGATCCGCATCCCGAGCGTCAAGCCGTGACTCTCGAGGACTTCCTTGATCTCCGTCAGCGACTTCTTGCCGAGGTTCGGCGTGCGCAACAACTCGACTTCGGTTCGCTGCACGAGATCGCCGATGTAGTGAATGTTCTCGGCCTTGAGACAATTCGCGCTTCGAACCGTGAGCTCGAGCTCATCCACGGGACGCAGCAAGATCGGATCGAATTGAGTTTCGGTCGCCTTGGTGGTCGACTCGTCCTGGCCCTGCAGATCCACGAATACCGACAACTGATCCTTGAGGATCCCGCCCGCGCGGCGAATAGCCTCCTCGGGATCGATGGTGCCGTTGGTCTCGATGTCGAGAATCAACTTGTCGAGGTCGGTACGCTGTTCGACGCGCGCGCTCTCGACGTTGTAAGTCACCTTGCGCACGGGGCTGAAGGACGCGTCGAGCTGCAGGCGCCCGATGGCGCGGGTCTGCTCCTCGAACGCCATGCGTTGCGCAGCGGGCCGATACCCCCGCCCGCGCTCGACCTTCAGCGACATGGACAGCTCGCCTGCCTTGGTCAGATTGGCGATCACGAGCTCGGGATTCAGGATCTCGATGTCATGGTCACCGGCGATGTCGCCGGCCGTGACCGGACCGGGACCCTTTTTGTGCAGGCGTACTTCCGCGACATCGCGGGTATGCATGCGAATCGCGACCGCCTTCAGATTGAGCAGAATGTCGACGACGTCCTCCTGCACACCCTCGATGGCCGTGTATTCATGCAGTACGCCTTCGATCTCGATTTCGGTGATGGCAGCCCCCGGCAAGGAGGACAGCAGCACCCGGCGCAACGCATTGCCGAGGGTATGGCCGAAGCCGCGCTCGAACGGTTCGATCACGATACGCGCATGGCGCAGCGACACGGGCTGCACCTTGACTACCCGGGGCTTCAAAAATTCATTGATCGATCCCTGCATGGAATATCCTCGTTAACTACCTAGGACACGCCGCAGCACCGGCTGCAGCGCGTTACTTGGAATACAACTCGACGACCAGGCTCTCGTTGATGTCCGGCAGGATCTCCTGCCGGTCGGGTACCGACTTCAGTACGCCCGAGAACTTCTTGTCGTCCACTTCGACCCAATCCGGAAAGCCGACCTGGCTTGCGATCGTCAGCGCGGCCTGCACGCGAGTCTGCTTTTTCGCCTTGTCGCGCAAATTGATGACGTCGCCGGCCTTGCACTGATAAGAGGCGATATTGACCAGCTTGTCGTTCACGGCGACGCCCTTGTGGCTCACCAGTTGGCGGGCTTCGGCTCGCGTCGCGGCAAAGCCCATCCGATAGACCACGTTGTCGAGCCGGCATTCCAAAAATTGCAGCAATGTTTCGCCGGTCGCGCCGGGACGGCCGGCCGCCTTCTGATAGTAGTTGCGAAACTGACGCTCCAGCACGCCGTACATGCGGCGCAGCTTCTGCTTTTCGCGCAACTGCAGGCCGTACTCCGACAGGCGCTGCTTGCGCTCGCTCTTCACGCCGCCCGGAGGCACCTCGAGCTTGCACTTCGACTCGAGCGGCTTCACACCGCTCTTGAGGAACAAATCAGTTCCTTCGCGGCGGGAGAGCTTGCACTTCGGACCAGTATACTTTGCCATTGCTTGCCTTTGAGCTTCAGCTTCCGTGACCTAGACGCGACGCTTCTTCGGCGGGCGGCACCCGTTGTGAGGAATCGGCGTCACATCCTCGATATTCGTGATCTTCAAGCCGCAGCCGTTCAACGCACGCACGGCGGATTCGCGCCCGGGCCCGGGACCCATCACCCGCACCTCGACGTTCTTGACCCCGTGCTCCTGCGCCGCAGTGCCCGCACGCTCCGCGGCGACCTGCGCCGCGAACGGGGTCGATTTGCGCGAGCCGCGGAAGCCGCAGCCGCCCGACGTCGCCCAGGAGAGCGTGTTGCCCTGACGGTCGGTGATCGTGATGATCGTGTTGTTGAAAGACGCGTGCACGTGCGCGATCGCGTCGAGCACGTTCTTGCGCACTTTCTTGCGCGCCGGCGCTTTGGCCTGGCCGGCGGTGCCCTGAGCGGCGTTCTGTTTCTGTTCAGCCATGGATTTTATTACCTGAAATTCTGGGACGGGGCCGCATCGGCCCCGTTAATTGTTGCGCGAAGCGCATGGATCAGACCTTGCCCGGCGGCGCGTTCATCTTCACCGCTTGTTTGCGCGGTCCCTTGCGGGTGCGGGCATTCGTGCGCGTGCGCTGTCCGCGCAGCGGCAAGCCCTTGCGATGGCGAATGCCTCGATAGCAGCCCAGGTCCATCAGTCGCTTGATGTTCATGGACACCTCGCGCCGGAGGTCGCCTTCGACCGCAAACTTCGCCACCTGCGAGCGCAACGACGCCACCTCCGCATCGGTCAAATCCTTCACTTTGACGCTGTACTTGACCCCGGCCGCATCGCAGATTCTCGATGCGCGGCTCCTGCCGATGCCGAAGATATGGGTCAATCCGATGACGACGTGCTTGTTCATCGGGATGTTGATGCCGGCGATACGCGCCATCTATTTCTCCCCTTTGCGGACAATAGCGCACGCGAAAAAGCGCGCAAGTATAGACAAAAAACGCTCAAATATCAAATCCGTAGGCGCGCGCCGCCGGGCGGCTCGGGTCATCGGGAATAAACCTGACTCGCTCATCGCAACCCTATCCTTGGCGCTGTTTGTGCCGTGGATCGGACGAACAAATGATGTAGACGATGCCGCGGCGCCGCACGATCTTGCAGTTTTTACAAATCTTCTTCACCGAAGGACGAACTTTCATTTCTTACTCCCGATGCCACGCAAGCTGGCCTTCTTCATCAGGCCCTCATATTGGTGCGACATCAAATGCGACTGCGTTTGCGCGACGAAATCCATCACGCCCACGACGATGATCAACAACGAGGTGCCGCCGAACTGGAACGGAATGCTCGGGTTCACCATGCGAATGATTTCCGGCAGCAAGCACACCGCCATGATGTACAGGCCGCCCCACAAAGTCAGCCGCGTCAGCACCTTGTCCAGATAATCCCCGGTCTGCTGGCCGGGCCGGATGCCGGGAATGAAGGCGCCCGCTTTCTTCAAGTTCTCCGCGGTATCGCGCGCGTCATAGACCAGGGCGACGTAGAAAAAGGCAAAGCCGATGATCAGCAGCGCGAACAGCAATACATGCAGAGGTTGACCGTAATTGAGGACGGCAGCGACCTTTTGCAAGGTCCGCTGGATGACATTCGGGTTGGGGCCGGTGCCGCCGAAGAACTGCGCAATGGTCGCCGGAAACACCAGCAAACTGGAGGCGAAGATCGGTGGTATGACGCCGGCCATATTGAGCTTGAACGGCAGGTGGGTACTCTGGCCCTGCATCATTCGGCGGCCCACCTGGCGCTTGGCGTAGTTCACCTGGATCTTGCGCTGCGCACGCTCGACGAAGACGCAGAACAGCGTAACCAGCACAACCACGACCAGAATCAGCAGCACGATGAGCGGATTCATTTCGCCGGATCGCACCATTTCCAAGGTGTTGCCGATGGCGCGCGGCAGGCCCGCGACGATGCCGGCGACGATGATCATCGTGATGCCGTTGCCGATGCCGCGTTCGGTGATCTGCTCGCCGAGCCACATGACGAAGATAGTGCCGGTGGTGATCGAGACGGTCGCGATGAACAGGAATTGCGGTCCCGGATTGGGGACCAGATTGCCGCCCGAATTCTGGATCGCCAGCGCCGCGCCGAATCCCTGGAATGCCGCCAGAAACACCGTGCCGTAGCGCGTGTACTGCATCAATTTGCGCCGGCCGGACTCTCCGTCCTTGCGGATTTGAGCCCAGGGCGGATAGACCATCGAGGCCATTTGAATGATGATCGATGCGGTGATGTAGGGCATCACGTTCAGGGCAAAGATGCTGAACCGCTGCAGCGCGCCGCCCGAGAACATGTTGAACATGCCGAGCAGCGTGCCCTGCTGCGTCGAGAAGAACGCGGCGAAACGCGCCGCGTCGATGCCCGGAACCGGAATGAACGTGCCGACGCGATAGACCACCAGAGCACCCAACAGGAACCAGAGGCGCTTGCGCATCTCAGCGAAGCGCGTCATGTCCCCTAGTGCCGCTGCGGCATTGGTGCTCGATGTGGCCACTGGGGGGTCCCTAGATCTCGAAGCGGCCGCCGGCCGCCTCCACGGCGCCCTTCGCGCCCTTCGTTGCGGTAACGCCCGCGCCCTTGATGACATAGGCCTTGCTCACGGCGCCCGACAAGATGATCTTTACGCGCTTGGTGTGCTGCGGCACCAGATTCGCGGCAATCAGTGCCTCGATCGTGACCTCGGCCGCCGGTGCGCGCATCAAATCGTCGAGCGTGAGTTCGGCGCGCGACGCCTTGATGGCCGAGCGGAATCCGACTTTCGGCAACCGTCGCTGCAGCGGCATTTGGCCGCCTTCGAATCCGACCTTGTGATAGCCGCCCTTGCGCGCGCGTTGTCCCTTCACGCCGCGGCCGCAGGTCTTGCCCTGGCCGGCGGACGCGCCGCGTCCCACGCGCAAATGCGAGCGCTTCGAGCCGGCTCCGGGTTTGATGGTATTTAGGCGCATATTAGTCTCTCGTCTGCGAACCCATCGGCTCGACTTTGAGCATGTGGCTCGCTGTGTTCATCATGCCGCGATTGGAGGGTGTGTCGGCCACCACCACGCTGTGCCCGATGCGCCGCAAACCCAGGCCGCGGGCCGAGTTGCGGATATTGGCCAGCTGTCCGGCCATGCTCTTGATCAAGGTGACTTTGATTGTCTTGCCGGTCATGACCTTAGCCCACGATTTCCGCGACGGTCTTGCCACGCTTCGCCGCAATGTCGTCCGGCGTACGCAGCTTGCCGAGCGCATCCATGGTCGCCCGCACCACGTTGATGGGGTTGCGCGAGCCGTAGCTCTTGGCGAGCACGTTGCGCACCCCGGCGCATTCGAAAACCGCGCGCATGCCGCCGCCGGCGATCACGCCGGTACCGTCCGCGGCCGGCTGCATGTACACCCGGGTGGTCCCATGCCGTCCTTTGACCGCATAGAATAGGGTGTCGTTCTTCAAAGATACGGTGACGAGGCTCTTGCGCGCCTGCATCATCGCCTTGGAGATCGCCACCGGCACTTCACGCGCCTTGCCATAGCCGAACCCGACGCGGCCTGCGCCGTCGCCCACGACGGTGAGCGCGGTGAAGCCGAACTGTTTGCCGCCCTTGACCACCTTCGCGACACGGTTCACGGCGACCAGCTTTTCGAGCAGGTCATCGCCGGACATTGGTTTTTCTACTCTCGCCATAGCGCCCCTAAGACCTCTTCGGTTAGAACTCGAGCCCCGCTTCGCGTGCGGCCTCTGCCAGCGCCTTGACGCGCCCGTGATACATGAAGCCGGAACGGTCGAAGGCGACCTTGGCAATGCCCTTCGCCTTGGCGCGCTCGGCAATCACGCGGCCCACGGCCTTGGCAGCCTCGATGTTGCCGGTTGTTTTCAACTCGCCGCGCACTTCCTTCTGCAAGGTCGAGGCCGCGACCAGAACCTTGTCGCCCCCGGGGGCGAAGATTTGCGCGTAGATGTGCTGCGGCGTGCGATGCACCGAGAGGCGCACCGCAGCGAGCTCCTTGATCTTCACGCGGCCGCGCAATGCCCGGCGCAGGCGTGTGTCTCGTTTGTCTAGCTTCATATCCTTACTTCTTCTTCGCTTCTTTCAGCGAAATCTTCTCGTCCGAATACTTCACGCCCTTGCCCTTGTACGGCTCCGGCGGCCGAAAACCGCGGATCTCGGCCGCGGTCTGGCCGACGCGCTGGCGGTCGATCCCCTTGACCACGATTTCGGTCTGGCTCGGTGTCTCGATCGTCACGCCCTCGGGGATTGCATAATTGATCAAGTGCGAATAGCCGAGCGTCAGGGTCAGGCTCTTGGCCTGCACCGCGGCCCGGTAACCGACTCCCACCAGTTCGAGCTTCTTCTCGTAGCCCTTGGTCACGCCCAAAACCATGTTCGCGAGGTGTGCCCGCGTTGCACCGGCGATGGCATTCATCCCCTCCGCGGTCGTATTGGCCTCGACCGAGAGGTGCTTGTCCTGCTGCACGACCTTGATGCCGCTCTTGAGCGCGAGCGTGAGCGATCCCTTGGAACCCTTCACCGTCACGGCATCGGCGCCGATCGTGGCGCTGACGCCCTGCGGCAGATCTACCGGTTTCTTTGCGACTCGAGACATAAAAGAACCCTTGGGTTGTGGCCTACCTGATGCTACTGGACGACGAACAGCACTTCGCCACCCGTGCCCGCCGCGCGCGCCTGGGCGTCCGACATGATGCCTTGCGGCGTGGAAATGACAGCAACCCCCAAGCCACCGAGCACTTTCGGCAATTCGTCCTTGCCGCGATAGATGCGCAGTCCCGGCCGGCTGATGCGCTCGATGCGATCGATGACGGGCCGCCCGTCGTGATATTTCAATTCGATGGACAGCGTGCTCTTCGCACCGTTCGCATCGACGCTGTAGGCGCCGATGTAGCCCTCTTCCTTCAGCACCTTGAGGATGGCCAGCTTGAGCTTCGAGGCGCCCACGCCGACGGTCGGCTTGCCGGCGGACTGGGCATTGCGAATGCGGGTCAGGAGATCGGCGATCGGATCAGTCATGCTCATTGTACGCGCCTCACCAACTCGCCTTCGATAGACCCGGAATCTCGCCGCGATTGGCGGCCTCGCGCAGCTTGGTGCGCGCCAGGCCGAACTTGCGGTACACCCCGCGCGAACGGCCCGTGATCGAGCAACGATTGCGTTGCCGTGTCGCCGCCGCGTCGCGCGGCTGCTGCTGCAACTCTGCTTGCGCGGCTGCGCGCTCTTCCGGCCCGGTTTTCGGGTCGCGGATCAGCTCTTTGAGTACGGCCCGGCGGGCGGCGAATTTCTTCGCTACCTTGAGGCGGCGCTTTTCGCGCATGAGCATGTTCGTCTTGGCCATGGCCTATTACCCTACTTGCGAAACGGAAAGTTGAAGGCTTCGAGCAGCGCGCGTCCATGCTTGTCGTCCGCGGCCGACGTGGAGATGGTGATGTCCATCCCACGGATTTGATCGATTTGATCGTATTGAATTTCCGGGAAAATGATCTGTTCCTTGACGCCCAGGCTGTAGTTGCCGCGGCCGTCGAAGGAACGGGTGCTGATGCCGCGAAAATCGCGGATTCGCGGGATCGCGATGTTGACGAGCCGGTCGAGGAACTCGTACATGCGCGCACCGCGTAAGGTCACCTTGCAGCCGATCGCTTGTCCGTCGCGCACCTTGAAGGTGGCGACCGACTTCTTGGCCTTCGTCACGGCCGGCTTCTGGCCCGTGATCTTGGCGAGGTCCGCGGTGGCCGCGTCCATGACTTTCTTGTCGGCCACGGCCTCGCCCACGCCCATGTTGACCGTGATCTTCACGATGCGCGGAACCTGCATCGTGTTCTTCAGCCCCAGGCTCTGCTTGAGCTCCGGCACGATCTTTTCGCGATATATTTGTTGCAATCTAGCCATGTCATCTCACCCGCTATTTAGCGTCGACCATTTCTTTGTTCGACTTGAACACACGCACCTTGCGCCCATCCGCGAGCGACTTGAAAGCCACGCGGTCGGCCTTTTGCGTTGCGGGGTTGAAGATCGACACGTTCGAAATGTGCAGCGGCGCCTCGCGCTCGATGATGCCGCCCTGCACGCCCATCTGGGGATTCGGCCGCTGGTGCTTCTTGGACATGTTCAGCCCCTCGACGCGCACGCGATCGTCGGCCAGCACTTCGATGACCGCGCCCCGGCGTCCTTTGTCTCGACCGGCGATGAGGATCACCATGTCGCCTTTACGTATCTTCTTCATAAAACCTCGGGCGCGAGCGAAATGATCTTCATGAACTGCACGTTGCGCAGCTCGCGGGTCACCGGCCCGAAGATGCGGGTGCCGATCGGCTCGAGCTTGTTGGTGAGCAACACGGCGGCGTTGGTGTCGAAGCGAATGAGCGAGCCGTCGGCGCGGCGCACGCCGCTGCGCGTGCGCACCACCACGGCATCGTAGACTTCGCCCTTCTTGACCTTGCCGCGCGGGATCGCGTCCTTGACGCTCACCTTGATGACGTCGCCCACGGCCGCGTAGCGGCGCTTCGAGCCGCCGAGGACCTTGATGCACATCAGCCGCTTGGCACCGCTGTTGTCGGCCACGTTGAGCATGGTTCGAAGCTGGATCATGGGGACCTTCTCTTATTCCGAACGCGCACGTTCCACGACGCGCACCAGCATCCACGACTTGCGGCGCGACATCGGGCGGCACGGCTTGATGGAAACCGTATCGCCTTCCTTGCACTCGTTGTTGGCATCGTGGGCGAGCAGCTTGGTGGTGCGGCGAACGTACTTGCCGTAGGTCGGGTGCTTGACCAGCCGCTCGACGGAGACGGCGATCGTTTTGTCCATCTTGTGGCTGACGACCTTGCCCGTGAGCAATCGCTGTCCGGTCGGCGGCGCCGCGGCGGCCGGCGCCTGCACCGTGGTTTCAGTTGTGGTCGACATCAAACCTTACCTCCGCGTGGGCTGGATTGGGCAAGCACCGTCTTCACCCTCGCAATGTTCTTGCGCACCTTCGCAAATTGATCGGGCTTCGCCGCCTGGCCGGTGGCGCGAGCCATGCGCAAGTTGAACTGTTCGCGGCGCAGCTTGAGCAGCTCCTCGCCGAGATCCTTGGTCGCCTTGGCGCGCAAATCTTTCGCCTTCATGGGCGCCCCTTATGTCCTGACCTGACGCTTGACGAACGCCGTCGAGACCGACAGCTTCGCCGAGGCGAGGCGGAACGCCTCACGCGCGATTTCCTCGCTCATCCCCTCGATCTCGAAGAGCACCTTGCCGGGCAGAACCCTCGCGACCCAGTACTCGACGTTGCCCTTGCCCGAGCCCATACGCACTTCGAGCGGCTTCTGCGTGATCGGAACATCGGGAAATACGCGGATCCAAATACGGCCGCCGCGCTTCACGTAGCGCGAGATGGCGCGCCGTGCCGCCTCGATTTCGCGCGCGGTCATGCGGCAGCGATCCGTCGCCTTGAGCCCGAACTCGCCGAACGCGACGAAATTGCCGCGCTGCGCACTGCCCCCGATCCTGCCCTTGAACTGTTTGCGGAACTTGGTCCGCTTCGGCTGCATCATGTGTGATTACCTGAATTCAAGCTTGTGCCGGAGGCGCGGCTTCGGCGGGTTTGGCGACGGCCGCCGCGCCAGCCTCGGCTTGCGCGGCATCGCCCTCGAGCCCTTCGGCCTCGGTCTTTTCGAATACTTCGCCTTTGAATATCCACACCTTGATGCCGATGACCCCGTAGGTGGTCTGCGCTTCCGCAAGGCCATAGTCGATGTCGGCACGGAAGGTGTGCAAAGGCACCCGCCCTTCACGATTCGTTTCAGTGCGCGCTATTTCCGATCCGTTCAAGCGGCCCGAGATTCGCACTTTGATTCCGAGCGCACCGGAGCGCATCGTGTTCGTGACGGCGCGCTTCATGGCGCGGCGGAACATGACTCGCTTCTCGAGCTGCTGCGAGATGCCCTCGGCGACCAATTTCGCGTCGAGCTCCGGCTTGCGGATCTCAGCGATGTTGAGGCGAACGTCCTGCATGGTCATGCCGAGAATCTTGGCGACGGCCGTGCGGAGCTTCTCGATGTCCTCGCCCTTCTTCCCGATCACGATTCCCGGCCGTGCCGTATGAATGGTGATGTTGGCGCGGCGCGCGGCCCGCTCGATGTGGATGCGGCTGACGGACGCATCGGCGAGCTTCTTGCTCAGATATTGCCGCACCAGGAAATCGGTGTGTATGTTCGAGGCAAACGTTTTGGAGCCGGCGTACCATTTCGACGTCCAGTCGCGGGTAATGCCAAGGCGGATGCCAATCGGATTTACTTTCTGACCCATGCTTGATCTTCCCTTCAGGGCTCTCGCTTGCCGTCGGACACTTGAACCAGGATATGACTGTTGCGCTTGGCGATGCGCACGCCGCGCCCCTTGGCGCGCGCATGAAATCGCTTGAGCATCGGTGCCGGATCGACCTCGATCCGCGTGACCTTCAGATCGTCGACATCGGCATTGAAATTGTTGTACGCATTGGCGATGGCCGAATCGAGCACCTTGAGCACGATCTTGGCGCCCTTCTTGGGCATGAACTTCAGCGTATTCACCGCGAGCGTGGCGGACTTGCCGCGAATCGTGTCCACCACGAGGCGGCACTTCTGAGGCGAAATGCGCGCGTACCGCAATACTGCTTTGGTCTGCATGCCCTACTCCGCCGCCGAGACTTTTTTGTCGCCGCTATGCGCCTTGAAGGTGCGGGTCGGGGCGAACTCGCCGAGCTTGTGACCCACCATGTTCTCCGATACGAGCACGGGCACGTGCAAGCGGCCGTTATGCACGGCGATCGTCAGGCCCACCATGTCGGGAATGACCATGGAGCGGCGCGACCACGTCTTGATCGGGCGCCGGTCATTCTTCTGACTGGCGGTTTGCACTTTCTTCGCCAGGTGCAGATCCACGAACGGGCCTTTCTTGAGGGAACGAGGCACTGATGATTCTCCGGTCTCTTAAATTCGTTTGTTCTTGCGACGCTGGACGATCATGCCGTCCGTGCGCTTGTTGTGACGCGTCTTCTTGCCCTTGGTCTGCAGGCCCCAAGGGCTCACGGGATGCGGATTGCCCTGGCCGGATTTGCCCTCGCCGCCACCGTGCGGGTGATCGACCGGGTTCATCACGACGCCGCGCACGGTAGGCCGCACGCCGAGCCAGCGCACGGCGCCGGCCTTGCCGAAGACGCGCAGGTTGTGCTCGTCGTTACCCACCTCGCCGATGGTGGCGCGGCAATCCACGTGTACCTTGCGCATCTCGCCCGACTTCAATCGCACGCTCGCGTAGAGTCCCTCGCGTGCGGCGAATTGCGCGGAGCCGCCGGCGCTGCGCGCCAGTTGGCCGCCCTTGCCGACCTTCAGTTCGATGTTGTGCACCGTGCTGCCCACCGGAATGTGCCGCAGCGGCAATGCATTGCCCGCCTTGATCGGTGCATCGGCGCCGGAGCGGATCTCATCGCCGGCCTTGACGCCCTTCGGGGCGAGGATGTAGCGACGCTCGCCGTCCTTGTACAGCACCAACGCAAGATGCGACGTGCGGTTCGGGTCGTACTCCAGCCGCTCGACGATTCCCGGAATACCGTCCTTGTCGCGCTTGAAATCGACCAGCCGGTAGCGCTGCTTGTGGCCGCCGCCGATGTGACGCGTGGTCTGACGGCCCGAATGGTTGCGCGCACCGGTGCGATTCTTCTTCGTCGTCAAAGCCTCGAGCGGACCGCCCTTGTGCAGGTGCGATCGATCGATCTTGACCACGAAGCGCGTGCCCGGTGACGTCGGCTTCATCTTGATGAGTGCCACGACCTCGCTCCTGCTACTTCGCTGCGCCGGTGAAGTCGATCGACTGCCCGGCCTCCAAACGTACGTAAGCCTTCTTGTAACCGCTGCGCTTGCCGGCCACGTTCTTGAAGCGGCGCGTCTTGCCCGGCTTGTTGAGCAGATTGATTCCTTCCACCCTGACCTCGAACATCAGTTCGACGGCTTGTTTGACCTCGCTCTTCGAGGCATCGTCGCGCACGCGAAATACGTATTGATTCGCTTTTTCGGCGGCGGTTGCAGCCTTTTCTGACACGTGGGGTTGGATCAGCACGGTCATCAATCGTTCTTTATTCATTCGCGCCTCCGAGACGCTGTTCGAGCAGTTTCAATGCGCCGACCGTGGCAATCACCTTGTCGTGCTTGATCAGGCTCAAAGGATCGAGCGAGGCGACCGGCATGATGTCCACATGGGGAATATTGCGGGCCGCCAAGAACAGTTTCTCCTCGTAGGCCTCGACCAGGATCAAGGCGCGGGTCAAACCGAGTTCCGCGAGCTTGCCGATCAGGAGTTTGGTTCTGGGCGCGCTGAGCTCGAGCGACTCGACCGCGATCAGGCGGTCCTGGCGTACCAGTTCGGACACCATGGACTGCATGGCGGCGCGATACATCTTGCGGTTGACCTTTTGGGAGAAATCCCGGGGCCGAGCGGCGAATGCGCGCCCGCCGCCGACCCAGATCGGGCTGCGAATGGACCCCACGCGCGCCTGCCCGGTGCCTTTCTGACTCCAGGGCTTCTTGCCGCCGCCGCGCACTTCGGCGCGGGTTTTCTGCGCCTTGGTGCCGGCGCGGCCTCCCGCCATGTAGGCGGTCACGACCTGGTGAACGAGCGCTTCGTTGTAGGCGCGGCCGAAAGCGGCGTCCGACAACTGGATTTCGCTCGAGGCGGCTGCGTTCTTTAGCTGGAGCTTCATGGCAGTTACTTCTTCTCGGCTTTCGCTGCGCCCTTGGCAGCAGGAGCGGCGGCCTTGGCGGCAGGGGCGGCGCCCTTGGCGGCCGTCGGTGCCTTGTTGGGCGCGAGGCGTCTGCGGCGACCCTTCGATGCCGCCTTCAGGGAGGGCCTGACGATGACGCGACCGCCTTCGGCGCCGGGCACTGCACCGCTGATCAGCAGCAGGTTGCGCGGCACGTCGACCTCGACGATGCGTAAGTTTTCGATGGTGCGGTTGCGTACGCCCATGTGGCCGGACATGCGCTTGCCCTTGAAGACGCGGCCCGGCGTCTGGCGCTGACCGATCGATCCCGGTGCGCGGTGCGACAGCGAGTTGCCGTGGGTCTTCATGCCGCCCGCAAAATTGTGCCGCTTCATCGTGCCGGCAAATCCCTTGCCCACCGTAGTACCGGTGACGTCGACGATCTGCCCCACTGTGAACATGTCGACTTTCAACTCGCCGCCCGTCGCGAGCGATTCGCCTTCGCTCTTGTTCAAACGGAATTCTCGGCAGCTGGATCCGGCCGCGACGTTGGCCTTGGCGAAATGCCCGGCCAGCGCTTTCGTCACACGTGACGGGCGGCGGCTGCCGATGGTGACCTGTACTGCACGGTAGCCGTCGGTCTTCTCACTCTTGACCTGCGAAATGCGATTCGGCAACGCCTCGACGACCGTCACGGGCACGGTCACGCCGGCATCGGTGAAAATGCGGGTCATACCGCACTTGCGGCCCACCAGACCAATGGTCATTGTCGAAATCCTCATACCGCGAGAGCGACTCGAGGCTCTACGCGTTCGTTGCAACCGGCCGGCGGTTTAGGTACACGTGACCCCAGCACCCTTGGATGCCCCTTTGGGAGGCCTCCCTTGGATAACTGGCGTCGGCACCCACGCGCTCCGACCTCTAAAATGGACGGCGGAGTATAGTGGCGTAAGGCGCTGCGCGCAAGTTGATGGGCGCTTCGCGCCGGATCTAACGGGGCGGCAACGGCCCCGACCTTTGGTTGCTCGCTACGCGAGCAAAAAGTCCTGGAAAACCTTCAGTTCAGTTTGATCTGAACGTCAACGCCTGCCGGCAGCTCGAGCTTCATGAGGGCATCGACGGTCTTGTCCGTCGGATTCAAGATGTCCATCAGGCGCTTGTGGGTGCGGATTTCGAACTGGTCACGCGCATCCTTGTCGCCATGCGGCGAGACCAATACCGTGAAACGCTCCATCTTGATGGGCAACGGTACCGGCCCCTTGACCGTGGCGCCCGTGCGCTTCGCGGTGTCGACGATCTCGCGCGCGGACTTGTCGATCAAGCGATGGTCGAAAGCCTTGAGCCGGATCCTGATGTTCTGATTAGCCATATTTAATTCCTAACGGACGGGGTCGCCTCGACCCCGTCATTTGTTGCGCGAAGCGCATGATACAGGCGGGGTCACCTCGACCCCGTTAATTGTTTGCGCGAAGCGCATGAAAAGCCCCGTCGAAAAGCTGCGCGAAGCGCATGCAAATCTGCGCGAAGCGCATAACTAAGCGATCACCTTGGAGACGACCCCGGCACCCACGGTCTTACCCCCCTCGCGGATCGCAAAGCGCAACCCCTGCTCCATCGCAATCGGGGCAATCAACTCCACCACAATCTTGATGTTGTCCCCGGGCATCACCATCTCGGTCCCCGCAGGCAGCTCCACCGCCCCGGTCACATCGGTCGTGCGAAAGTAAAACTGCGGCCGATACCCCTTGAAGAACGGCGTGTGCCGCCCCCCCTCCTCCTTCGTCAGCACGTACACCTCGGCCTCAAACTTCGTGTGCGGATTGATCGAGCCGGGCTTGCACAAAACCTGCCCGCGCTCCACTTCCTCACGCTTCGTGCCGCGCAGCAATACCCCCACGTTGTCCCCAGCCTGCCCCTCATCGAGCAGCTTCCTGAACATCTCCACCCCCGTGCACGTCGTCTTCTGCGTCGCACGAATCCCCACAATCTCCACCTCATCGTTCACCTTCACCACCCCGCGCTCGATCCGCCCCGTCACCACCGTGCCGCGACCGGCAATCGAAAATACATCCTCCACCGGCATCAAAAACGCCCCCTCCACCGCCCTCTTCGGCACCGGTATGTACTCATCCAGCGCCTGCACCAGCTTCAGCACCGAGGCGACCCCAATCTCACTCCCCTCCCCCTCCAGCGCCTTCAGCGCCGAGCCCGTGATGATCGGCGTCTTGTCCCCGGGAAACTTGTACACCGACAATAAATCCCGCACCTCAAGCTCCACCAGCTCCAATAACTCCGCATCATCAACCATGTCCGCTTTGTTCAAATACACCACAATGTAGGGAACCCCTACCTGCCGCGCCAGCAATATGTGCTCGCGCGTCTGCGGCATCGGCCCGTCGGCCGCCGATACCACTAAAATCGCCCCATCCATCTGCGCCGCTCCCGTGATCATGTTCTTCACGTAGTCCGCGTGCCCAGGACAGTCCACGTGCGCGTAGTGACGCTTCTCGCTCTGATACTCCACGTGCGCCGTCGCAATCGTGATCCCTCGCGCACGCTCCTCCGGTGCCTTGTCAATCTGGTCGTAGGCCTTGAACTCCCCGCCAAACTTCTCCGCCATCACCTTCGTCAGGGCCGCCGTCAAGGTCGTCTTGCCATGATCTACATGCCCAATCGTCCCCACGTTCACGTGCGGCTTCGTTCGCTCAAACTTCCCCTTCGACACGGCAAGTACCTCTTGAATTTAAACGTTTTGGATTCTTACGAAGCTTTCTTCATGACCGCTTCGGCGACATTGCTCGGTACTTCCATGTACTTCGCGAATTCCATCGTGTAATTCGCGCGGCCCTGGCTCATGGAGCGCATGGCCGTCGAATATTGGAACATTTCGGCCAGCGGCACCTCCGCGGTGACCACCTTGCCGGACGGGGAATCCTCCATGCCGACGATCTGGCCACGGCGGCGATTCAGATCACCGACGATGTCGCCGTAATAGTCCTCCGGCGTCACGACCTCGACCTTCATGATGGGCTCGAGCAGCACGGGCTTGGCCTTGCGGAAACCCTCCTTGAAGCCCATGGAGCCCGCGATCTTGAATGCCATCTCGTTCGAGTCGACGTCATGATAGGAGCCGTCGAAAATCGTGACCTTGACGTCCACGATCGGATAGCCGGCGATCACGCCGGTCTGCACGGCCTCCTGAATGCCCTTGTCGACGGCCGGGATGAATTCGCGGGGCACGGCGCCACCGACGATGCCGTTGACGAATTCGTAGCCCTTGCCGGCCGGCTGCGGCTCGATCTTCAGCCACACGTGCCCATACTGGCCGCGGCCGCCGGATTGCCGCACGAACTTGCCTTCCGATTCGACGCTCGCGCGGATGGTTTCGCGATAGGCGACCTGCGGCTTACCGACGTTGGCCTCCACTTTGAATTCCCGCTTCATGCGGTCGACGATGATTTCCAGATGCAGCTCGCCCATGCCGGAGATGATGGTCTGCCCGGATTCCTGGTCGGTGTGCACGCGGAACGAGGGGTCTTCCTTGGCCAAACGCTGCAGGGCGAGGCCCATCTTTTCCTGGTCCACCTTGGTCTTCGGCTCGACGGCCACCGAGATCACCGGCTCGGGAAACTCCATCTTCTCCAGGATGATGACCTTCTGCGGATCCGACAGCGTATCGCCGGTCGTCACGTCTTTCAGTCCCACGGCCGCGGCAATGTCGCCGGCGCGCACCTCTTTGATTTCCGAGCGATCGCTCGCGTGCATTTGCAGCAGCCGACCGATGCGCTCGTTGCGGTTCTTGTTGGGCACGAACACCTGATCGCCCGAATTGAGCGTACCGGAGTAGACGCGGAAAAAGGTGAGATTGCCGACGAACGGGTCGTTCAATATCTTGAAGGCAAGCGCCGAGAAGGGCTCCGCATCGTCGGCCTTGCGCGTCATGGGATCGCCGCGTTCGCTTTGGCCCCTGACGGCAGGAACCTCGACCGGGGACGGCATGTACTCGACGATGGCATCGAGCACCGCCTGCACGCCCTTGTTCTTGAACGCCGAACCGCAGGTCACGAGGCATATCTCGTTCTTCAGCGCGCGGGCGCGCAAGCCCCGCTTGATTTCCGTATCGGCGAGGTCGCCGGTCTCCAGGTATTTGTTGAGGAGCTCGTCCGCCCCTTCGGCGGCCGCTTCGATCATCTTGCCGCGCCACTCCTCGCATTCCTTGAGCATGGCGGCGGGAATGTCGCGATACTCGAATTTCATTCCCTGCGTTTCATCGTCCCACCAGATGGATTTCATCTTGACGAGATCGACCACACCGACGAAACCCTCTTCGGCGCCGATCGGCAGTTGAATCGGCACCGGGTTGCCGCGCAGGCGGGTTCTGATCTGCTCGACGCAGCGCAGGAAATTGGCCCCGGCACGATCCATCTTGTTGACGAACGCGATTCGCGGCACGCCGTACTTGTTCATCTGGCGCCAGACGGTCTCCGATTGCGGCTGCACGCCGGATACCGCGCAGTACACCGCGACCGCGGAATCCAATACGCGCAGGCTCCGCTCCACTTCGATGGTGAAATCGACGTGTCCCGGCGTGTCGATGATGTTGATGCGGTGCTCGGGAAAGCTCTTGTCCATTCCCTTCCAAAAGCACGTGGTCGCCGCGGCCGTGATGGTGATGCCGCGTTCCTGCTCCTGCTCCATGTAGTCCATGACCGCCGCGCCGTCGTGCACTTCGCCGATTTTGTGCGACACGCCGGTATAGAACAGGATGCGCTCGGTCGCGGTGGTTTTACCCGCGTCGATGTGCGCAGAGATACCGATGTTGCGGTATCGCTCTATAGGGGTGGTACGTGCCAATGTATTATTCGGCGTTTCCAGGCGCTTGCGCGCCGAAATTAACGGGGTCGATGCGACCCCGTCCTGAACTCTATATAAGGCCGCGCAGGCGTATTACCAGCCGCGGCGCGCTACCAGCGATAGTGCGCGAACGCCTTGTTGGCCTCGGCCATACGGTGAGTGTCTTCACGCTTGCGCACCGCGGCGCCGCGATTCTCGGCGGCTTCCATCAATTCGGCGGCGAGCCGATGCGCCATCGATTTTTCGCTGCGGTCGGTCGCCGCCTCGATGACCCAGCGCATCGCAAGGGTCTGGCGACGGTTGGCGCGCACTTCGACGGGCACCTGATAGGTCGCACCGCCGACGCGGCGTGACTTCACCTCGACCACCGGTTTCACGTTGTCGAGCGCCTGCTGAAGCACGGCTATCGCATCGCCGCCGGCCCGGCCGGTCTTGTCGCCGATCCGATCGATCGCGCCATAGACGATCTTTTCAGCGGCTGATTTCTTGCCGCGCTCCATCACCATGTTGATGAATTTGGCCAACATATCATTGCCGAACTTCGGGTCCGGAAGGATGGTGCGATGGGGGGCTGCTGCTCTGCGGGACATGAAAACCTTCTAATAGCCTACTTGGCTGATTTCTTGGGGCCGATTGCTCGGGACGGTCGGTTGGGCTCACTTCTTGGGGCGCTTGGCGCCGTACTTGGAGCGTCCCTGACGGCGGTCGCTGACGCCGGCGCAGTCGAGCGCGCCCCGGACCGTGTGATAACGCACGCCCGGGAGATCCTTGACGCGGCCGCCGCGGATCAAGACGACCGAGTGCTCCTGCAGATTGTGGCCTTCGCCGCCGATGTAGCTCGATACCTCGTAACCGTTGGTCAGGCGCACGCGGCACACCTTGCGCAGCGCCGAGTTCGGCTTCTTCGGCGTGGTCGTGTACACCCGGGTGCACACCCCCCGCTTCTGCGGTGATGCCGCCAACGCCGGGACCTTGGACTTCCAGGCAGGCTCATTGCGGCCGGTACGAATCAGTTGGGTGGTCGTCGCCATAAATACCTTTTGAGAGCCGGGCCGAAATGGGCCTGGCCAGGAAAAAACGTAAAGCAGCCGCGCCCCGTAGGCTCAGGCCGAAAGGCCGGCGATTGTAGGAACCGGCCGGTCGAGTGTCAAGGCAATG
>CAWDGY010000016.1:0-284312 GCA_963801865.1 uncultured Gammaproteobacteria bacterium
CGCAGCAGCGGTGGCAGTCGATTCGTCACGAGGCGCTTCGCATGGCGTTGTACAACATCGGCCGACCGGTTGGACCCCCGCAAGCCTAGGGTATGCGTGCGGTGCCGTCGAGTGTGTTTGACGAACCGGCGCCGTCATGCTGACATGGACGGCGCGCGTGCCGGCGCACCGATGCGATGGAATGTGCCCATAAGGAATGGTCGAGAACGAGCGCCGCGATCCGGACGAACTGCTGGCTGACGTTCAGCGGGAAGAAGCGCGGGCGAGGCGTGGACGCCTGCGGGTGTTCTTCGGCGCTTCGGCCGGGGTCGGCAAGACCTACTCGATGCTGGAAGCCGCACGGGTCGCGCGCGCAGGCGGTACGGATATCGTGGTCGGCTACGTCGAACCGCACGGGCGCACCGATACGGAGCGCCTGCTCGCGGGGCTCGAGCAGCTGCCATTCCTCGAGGTGCGCTACCGCGGCATTACGCGGCGCGAATTCGATCTCGACGCCACCCTGAGGCGCGCGCCGGCGATCGTGCTCGTCGATGAGCTGGCCCATTCGAATATCGCCGAAGGTGAACCGCTGCCGCGGCATGCCAAACGCTGGCAGGACATCGAGGAGCTGCTCGATGCAGGGATCAGCGTTTGGACCACCCTCAACGTTCAGCACCTCGAGAGCTTGAACGACGTCGTCGCCGGGATCACGGGCGTCCGCCAACAGGAGACGCTTCCCGATCGGATCTTCGACGAGGCGGATGAAGTGGAGCTGATCGACCTGCCACCGGACGATTTGTTGGCCCGCCTGCGGGCGGGCAAGGTGTATGCCCCCGACCGCGTTCTGACCGCGACCGAAGGGTTCTTCCGCAAGCCCAATCTGCTGGCATTGCGCGAGCTCGCGCTGCGTCGCACCGCCGATCGGGTGGACGCTGCGGCGCTCGAGTTCGCGGCGCAGGCCCCGAGCTCGCGGCCTTGGTTGGCGCGCGATCGGTTCCTGATTGCAATCAGTCCGGACGAACAGGCCGAGCAGCTCGTGCGCATCGGCAAGCGCTTTGCCGATGCGCTCGATGCGGAGTGGCTCGTGGTGTCGGTCGAGACACCCAAGCTCCTCAAGCTGTCGGAAAGCGCGCGCAACCGGCGCATCGACGTGCTGCGCCTCGCCGAATCCCTCGGCGCCGAAACGGTGACGCTCGACGGCGTATCGGCTGCCGAGACGCTGTTGGAGTACGCGGGCTTGCGCAACATCACTCGAATCGTGATCGGCGCGGCGAAGCGCACCGGCTGGCGCGCGTGGCTGCGCCGCTCGACGACGACGGAACTCGTGCGGCGAGGGCGCGGCTTCGACGTCTCCGTGATCGCCCGGCGCGAGACCCGCGAGATCAGAGCCCGGGACGTGCCCGACCACGCGCCGGCCGAGATCCGCTGGGAGCGCTATTGGGCGGCCCTGCTGATCTCCGCATGTTGCACGGGTGTGGCGGCGATCATGTACCCGTACTTCGCGCTGACCAACCTCGTCATGGTCTACCTGCTCGGCGCAACCGTCGCAGCCCTGCGACTTGGCCGCGGTCCGGCCATTTTTTCGGCGGTCGCAAACGTCGTTGCACTCGATTTCTGCTTCGTGCCGCCGCGGTTCACCTTTGCCCTGGGCAATCTCGCGTACCTTCTGACATTTGCCGTGATGCTGGTGATGGCGCTCGTCATCGCGACCCTCGTCGCGAACGTGCGCGCGCAGAGCCGGGTGGCGGGTGCGCGCGAGCGGCGCACGTCGCTCCTCTACGCAATGAGCCGGGAACTCGCGGCCACCCGCAGCTTCGCCAACCTTGCGCGGGTGGCCGTCAAACATGTTGCCGAGACCTTTGCGAGCCGCGCCACCGTGCTGCTGCCGGATGCACGCGGCCATCTGCAGGAGATGCAGGACGCGGCATTGGCGGGCTCGCTCGGGGGAGCCGATTTGTCCGTCGCCCAGTGGGTCTTCGACCACGGCCGGCCGGCCGGGTTGGGTACCGACACGCTGCCCGCCGCGATCGCACAGTATTTACCGCTCAAGGGAACGCAGAAGACCCTCGGTGTGCTCGCCGTGCAGCCCACCCAGCGGCGCCGCCTGCTGCTCCCGGAGCAGCGTCAGCTGCTCGAGACGTTTGCCGGGCAGATCGCGCTGGCGATCGAACGAGCGGAACGGGCCGAAGAGGCCGAGGCGGCTCGCGTCGCGGTCGAAACGGAAAGTCTGCGCAACACTCTGCTCGCGTCGATTTCGCACGACTTGCGTGCTCCGCTTGCGGCGATCACCGAGGCGAGTAGCGCTCTCAGCGACCCGATCGAGCGGCCGAACGCGCAGGAGTACGCGAAACTCGCCCGATCCATCGATGCCAAGGCGCGGGAGATGTCGGAGCTCATCTCCAACGTGATCGATTTGATGAGTTTCGAGGTGGGGAAAGTGCACCTGCGGCACGATTGGCAAACCTTGGACGATCTCATCGGCAGCGCTCTTGCGCGGTTGGAGGGGCAATTCGGCGACCGCTCGGTGGATGTGGTCCTCGCGCCGACATTACCGCCGGTGTCCGTCGATGCACCGCTCATCACGCGCGTGCTGGTCAATCTTCTCGAAAATGCCATCAAACACACGCCGCCGGGAACCCGGATCATCGTGTCAGCCGAGATCGAAGGCGAAGCGGTGCGGGTGACGGTGGACGATTCGGGGCCCGGCCTGCCACCGGGCCACCCCGAACGCTTGTTTGCAAAATTTCAGCGCGGGCGCGACGAGTACAACCTCGGCGGCGCGGGGCTCGGGCTCGCCATCTGCAGAGCCATCATCAATGCGCATGGCGGACACATCTCCGCGATGCAGCGTCCGGGCGGCGGGGCGCGCTTCACCTTCACCCTGCCGACTGAGGCAGTCTCGCCATGACGCCCGCCGTTTGACGCTAGTCGATGATCGCGGGGCCGCCGTGCGAAACCGCCGGCGGCGCGCAGCGCATGCCGGATCTCGCCGGATGTGCATCGGAATGGCCTTGTTATAATCGGGCTGAATCGTTTTCGAGCATATCCAAACGTAGGGGAGAAACGGCGTGGCGGAAAGCGACATGAAGCACGGCGGCGGCTGCCTATGCGGCGCAGTCCGTTATGAAATTCGCGGCCCGCTGCGCGGGGTCATCGCGTGCCATTGCTCGCAATGCCGGCGAACGAGCGGGCATTACGTTGCGATGACCAGCGTGCCGTCGATCAACCTGACGCTCACTGCGTCCGAGGGTCTGACCTGGTACAAGTCATCGGACAAGGCCGAACGTGGGTTTTGCGGCGTCTGCGGCGGCAATTTGTTTTGGCGGCCTGTCGGGGAGGACAGGATCGCGATCACGGCTGGAACGCTCGACACCCCGACCCACATCGCCTTGACCGAGCATATATTCGTCGCCCACAAATCCGACTATTACGCCATCAATGACGATTTGCCCAAGCGGTATGATTGGACCTAGCGTTGCTCCTCGACGCGTCCTTGCTACTCCGCGGTCGTCGGATCGATCATCACGGCGACTTCGGAGATTCGATTTGCGGGAAAGCCCCCCTGCTGCGCATGCTCGCGCACGGCCTTTTCATTGGGCGCAATGTAAACGCAATACACCTTGTCGCCGGTCACGTAGCTCTGCAGCCATTGTATCTGCGGACCCATCTTGGTAAGCACGCCGCAGGACTTCTGCGAAATCGCCTTGAGCTCCGCTGCGGAGAGTTTTCCTGCGCCGGGGATCTCTCGCTCGATGAGGTATTTTGGCATGGCCGACTCCGTGGTTGAATGACGTGAATCCGGCGTTCGAGCCGCATCCGGGCACGGCACGCCGCCGTCATTAGAATGCCGATCGAGCGGTTCGTCAACGACAGCCGCAACGGGGCGGTCGCGATCGCACCGAACAGCGCGGGTTGCAGCTGCGAATATTATGGCAAAAGTGCCTGCGTCGCATGTTGGCGACGTCGACGGAGGACCGCTGCGCATGGAATCCAATAGCGTGCGGCGCGTCGCATCTGAACCCGCGCCGCTCTCGATACCCTGCCCTCTCTTTATCAACCCCGACGGAGCTTTTTCATGGCCGACAAATCAATGACAGGTACGTTTCAGCTCAATTTGCCGAAGGAGATCTTGTCGGCGGCCATGCGTCAACCCAAGCCCAAGAACGAGCAGCTGCGAGTCGAGGGGTGGAAGAATTCTTGGTTGTCGCGCCTGTCGGAATTGCTGGTCGGCAAGGACTGAGCCCGGGCAGCGCTAATAACGCCGCCTTAAGTCAAATAGCGACTCTACCGGGGCAGCCGCGGCATTACCATCCCGCATGGAGGTCCTCCATCCATGCGTTTGGCTCGCCCGCTGTATGAAAGCTTGCCGCTGCTCTATGTGGCGATCGGTGCGCTCGCGTTTCTGATCGCCTATCTCGACCGGGCGGGTCCGCGCGAGGTGATCGCATTCGGCATTGGCTTGCTTGCGCAAATTGCGGCGCTGACGGTGTTCTTGAGACGTCAGGACTGCCGCGCACTGAGCCGGGAATATCCGGGCGAAGTCATCGACTGGCCGCCATCGCTCGGCGGTCGCTGACGATCACCCCCGCTTTTCGATCACTTCCGTGTCGATCGGTTCGACGCTGCCGCGCATGCGCGGAGCGCGCTCGTCGATGTACATGATCTCGTGCTGACCTACCTGGACCACATCGCCGTCGTTCAGATTGTGCCGCCGCACACGTTTGGACTTCACGTAGATGCCGTTGGTGCTGTTGAGATCTTCGATGAGGCAGGAGTCGCGTTGAGTCACGATCTGGCAGTGATGCCGGCTGATGAACTTGCTGTCGATTTGCAGATCGTTATCCGCCGTCCGGCCGATGACCAACCGGCCGGGCTTCAGCTCGCGCTCCAATAGCGTCTTTCCCCCGCTCGCCAATAGAATGCGCCCGACGACTTGTGTGATCGCTGCGTGGGCGGGGGCCTGCTCGACGTTCGGCAACTGCCCCAGGTTGGCTGCGTGCGCCGCGTCGGCTACCACCATGCGGTTGGTTCCCGCGCCGGATTCGACCCACTGCAATTCATCGATGGCGGCGTCGAGATCTTGCATCGTCACGGTGTCCGAGTCGCGGCCGAACGCGGCCATCATGCAGGTGTCGCACAAGGTGTTGATCAATCGGGGCACGCCGCCCGTGTATTTGTATATTTTCGGATAGGTATCTTCCGCAAAGATGCGCCGACCTTGGGAGCCGGCCACTTCGAGCCGGTGATCGATATACGCCGTGGTCTCGGCTTCCGTGAGCGCGGCCAGGTGAAATCGCAGACGTACACGCTGCGTCAGCTGCACGAGGTTCGGTGAATTGAGCTTCTCGTTGAGCTCGGGTTGTCCGGCGAGGATGATGCGAAGCACCTTTTCCTTCGTCGTCTCGATTCCGGACAGCATGCGCACCTCCTCGAGTACTCGATTGCTCAAGTTCTGCGCTTCGTCGACGATCAACAGGACGCGCCGGCCGCTCAGATGCTGTTCGGTGAGGAACTGGTTCAAGGTCGCCAGGACTTCGGCCTTCTTCATGTTGAAAGGCGTGAAGCCGAACTGCACCAGGATGGTCTGCAGAAATTCCGTCGGCGACAACTGCGTCTGATTGATCTGCGCCACCACCACGTCGGTCTGCAGTTCCTTGAGGAAGGTCTCGATCAAGGTAGTCTTGCCCGCGCCGATCTCGCCGGTGATCACCACGAAACCGTCGGTGAACCAGATGGTCGATTCCATGTACGCTTTGGCGCGCGCGTGCTGCTTGCTGAGATACAAGAACTGCGGATCCGGGCTCAAGCGGAACGGCAGCTCGTGCAATTTGAACAGTTCTAGATACATCTCGTGGGGAAGTCTACGGGATTGAAGGCCAAGGCGTGAAATTCGTTATTTTTCAGGTCCATTTGATCAATTTTAGAGCATCCCGCAGAGCCCGGTCGCGATCCTTTGCACGCGATTTCAGGATCGTGCAGTGCCCGAGCTTGCGTCCGGGCCGCGGCTCTTTGCCATAATCGTGGAATCCCAGGCCGTCGATCCTCAGCAGACGCTCGCGGCTCGGCATTTGTCCCAGAAAGTTGATCATGGCGGTGTGGCCCAGCGCGCGCGTGCTGCCGAGCGGCATCCCGCAAATCGCGCGCAGATGATTTTCGAACTGGCTGGTGACGCAGCCCTCGATGGTCCAGTGGCCCGAATTGTGGACCCGCGGCGCCATCTCGTTGGCGATCAGGCGGCCCTCGACGACGAAAAACTCGATCGCGAGCACCCCCACGTAATCGAGGGCGTGCATGACGCGCTTGAGATACGTCCTCGCGCTACCCTCCAACCCTGCGTTCGCGAACGGTGCAATGCTCTGGCGTAAAATCCCGCCGGCGTGGCTATTCGAAGACAGCGGGTAGTACACGATCTCGCCCGTCACGGATCGCGCGCCGATGATGGAAACCTCGCGCGAGAACGCTTGGAATTTTTCGTAGATCAGTCCGTATCCGCCGATCGACTCCCACGCGGCACCGAGCTGTCCGGCGTGCGCGACGAGGAATTGGCCCTTGCCGTCGTAGCCCATGCGCCGGGTTTTGAGAATGCCCGGAATCCCGAGCTTGCCGGCCGCGATCACGAGTTGCTCTTTGCTGTCGACCGGCGCATGCGCAGCGACCGGAATCTTCAGGCGGCCGAATAGAGCCTTTTCCTGCAGCCGATCCTGGGAGACTTCCAGCGCCGCCGGTGGCGGTCGAATCGCCGTCAGCTTCTGCAGAGGGGCGAGCGCGTTGCCGGAGATGTTCTCCCAATCGAAGGTGAGCACATCGCTCCGCGAGGCCAATTCGGCGAGAAGCGCCGCATCCTCGAGCGCGCCGACCAGGATGGGCGCGACTTGCGCGCCCGGCGCATTGGCGCTGCTGTCCAAGAATGAGCAGCGCACCCCCAAGGGATAACCGGCAAGGGCGAGCATCTGCCCCAGTTGCCCCGCACCGACCACGCCCACGCGCAAACTTCAAGGCTCGCGCGGATCGGGTTTGCCGAGCACGGCCGCCGTCTGTGCGGCCCGAAACGCGTCGAGTGCGGAGCGCACTTCGGCGATTTCGTTGGCAAGAATCGCGGCAGCGAACAGCGCCGCGTTCTTGGCTCCTGCGGCGCCGATGGCAAAGGTTGCCACGGGTACTCCGCCGGGCATCTGAGCGATGGACAGCAGGGAATCGATGCCGCTCAACGCCTTGGTTTGAACGGGAACGCCGAGCACCGGCACGGAGGTCTTGGCCGCGGTCATGCCCGGAAGATGTGCTGCCCCACCGGCGCCCGCGATGATGGCCTTGAGACCGCGCGCGCGCGCGGAGGCGGCATACTCGAACAACAGGTCCGGCGTGCGGTGCGCCGAGACCACCCGCACCTCGTGCGCAATTCCGAGCGAGTCGAGGGTATCCGCCGCTCCCTGCATCGTCTCCCAGTCGGATTTGGATCCCATGATGATTCCGACCAGGGGTTTCATGATTCGGCTAGTCTACCAAGGCTATCCGAGCAACTGCCGCAGAAACGCGAAAAGCTCCCTCGCGCCCACGGGCGAGCGCTGCTCGATGCGTTCGCGCTCGGCCTTATCGAGCAGCTTCGTGAGAACGGCGCGGTCGGCGTGCGGATATTCCCGCAGCAATTCATCGACGGCGGTTGCGGGTTCGCAGAGGAGGCGGTCGCGCCAACGCTCGATCTGTTGAAAGAACCGAATTTCCAAATCGTGACGCTGCTTGCGCTCCTCGAGCTTCTTCAGCACCGGTTCCGGGTCGATGTTGCGCATCAATTTGCCGATGTATTGGCGCTGCCTCACCTGCGCGCCGTGCGAAGGTAGGCGGCGCAGGTCCCGCAGCGCGACAAACAGGCTCTCCGGCAAGTCCAAGGCCTTGATTTCCTGGTCGGGAAGGGCCGACAGCTTGACGCCAAGCTCCTGCAAAGACGCGGCTTCGCGCTTGCGGGCGCTCTTGCTGCGCCGCTGCTCCTCGGTTTCGCCCGAATCGTCTGCTTCAATCTCGGTCGTCATAGTGTCCCATGCTACCACTCAGGCCGGTAGAATCACGGGGTTCGAACCTCTAGACAGGTGTTGGAGATGAGTATGGCCGTCGTGCCCGGCAACCCGCTGCATCTTGCCGAAAAAGACCTCGAATCGATCATCGAGCGCGCTCTCGAAGAAGCCCGCACACGGGGGGCGTCTCAGGCGGAAGCCGCCGTCAGCCAGGATACGGGTCTTTCGGTCGGCGTGCGACTCCGGGAGGTCGAAACCCTGGAGCACCAGCGCGACCGGAGCATGGGCATTACCGTGTACTTCGGCCAACGCAAAGGGTCAGCCAGTACGGCCGATTTCTCGCTCGATGCGGTGCGGGCGACCGTGGCCAAGGCCTGCAGCATCGCCCGTTTTACGGCCGAGGATGCCTGTGCCGGTCTGGCAGACGCCTCGTTGATGGCGCGCTCGCCCCCCGACTTGGATCTTGCCCACCCCTGGAACGTTTCCGCGGATCGCGCCATCGAAATCGCCAAATTGTGCGAGGCAGCAGCGATGGGGTTCGACCCGCGGATCAATAACTCCGAGGGCGCATCCGTGAGCACCCATCGAGGACTGCACGTCTATGGGAATACTCACGGCTTCGTCGGCGGCTATCCGACGACCGCCCACACCCTGAGTTGCGTCGTGCTTGCCGGAACCGGGGAGGACATGCAGCGCGACTACTGGTACAGCAGCTCGCGGGACTGGCACGACCTGCAAGACCCCGAAGTGATCGGGCGCGAGAGCGCACGGCGTACCATCGCGCGCCTCGAGCCGCGCAAGCTCAGCACGCGGCGCGCACCGGTCTTGTTCAACCCCGAGATGGCGCGCGGCTTCATCGGGCACTTCACCGGCGCGATTCGCGGCAGCAGTCAGTACCGGCAATCCTCCTTTCTATTGAACTCGATCGGGCAGCAAGTCTTCCCGGCAGACTTCTCGATCAGCGAGCGACCGCACATCCTGAAGGCGATGGGCAGCGCCCCGTTCGACGAAGAGGGGGTTGCGACGCGCGAGCGCGAGCTCATCGCCGATGGCGTGCTGACGGGCTACATTCTGTCGAGCTATTCGGCGCGCAAGCTCGGGCTCAAGACCACCGGCAATGCGGGGGGCGCGCACAACCTCGTGGTGGCAGCGAATACCGCGGGCGGCCTCGAAGCGATGCTGTCGCGACTCGGCAGCGGACTCTACGTGACCGAACTGATGGGGCAGGGAGTGAACGCGGTGACCGGAGACTACTCGCGCGGCGCGGCCGGCTTTTGGGTCGAAAACGGCGTAGTCCAGTATCCAGTGGCCGAGATCACGATTGCGGGCAATTTGCGCGAGATGTTCAAACACATCGCGGCCGTCGGCGACGATGTGGATACGCGCGGAGGCACCCGCGTCGGATCGGTGCTGATCGAGGAGATGACCATCGCCGGAGAGTGACAGGCTGCGGGGCTTGCACGTCTGGGCTCAGACCGCTCTGATCAAATCCCTGAGAGATCGATGGTCGAGCTTTTCGCGCACGCCGGCTTCGATCTCCGCCATGACTCGAGCGACGGGAGCAGGGGGCCGCCCGGCAATCAACGACCCGCCCGCCGCCAGGTTGCGCACCGCCTCGACCACCGCGGCGAGCTCGATCGCTTCCGGATCGCGGGCCGGCAGAAACCGCTCCTCGGCGATGGCTACGATGAGACCGCCCGTGCGCAGCGATGCAAGGATCGGCGCGAGCGCTGTCTCGGGGAGATCGAGCTCTGCGGCGAGTTCGCCGGCACCCCAGCGGTTTTGGCCCTGGTGATAATCGCGTCCGATCAAGTACATGACGGACAGGCCGATCTGTTCCCGAGCGCGGCCGCTCAGGCCCGAGGTTTGGTGTCCGTAGCGCAAGTATTGGGGGAATTGCACGTAAAACGCGAGCTGGGCTCCGATGAGCAGAATGAGCCAGCTGAGGTATACCCAGATCAGGGTCGTGAGCACGATCGCAAAGCCGCTGTAGACGGCCACCAATTGCGAGGAATACACGATGACCGCCGTGAATGCCTTGCCGACGAGAGCCCAAATGACTCCCGCCGTCACACCACCGATGAGCGCCGCAGCGATGCGCACACGCGTATTCGGAATGAAGGCATACATGAAGGCGAATACGATGATCACGATTGCGTACGGTACGAGCTGTCCGAGGGCGCTCAAGATCCACCCCAGATGAGCGACGGAGTCGAGCCACTGCGCGACGGCGCTGCGCTCGGCGCCGGCCAATAGTTCCAACGCGACCGCCAACAGGATCGGTCCGACGATCATGACGCTCAGATACTCGGTGAAGCGACGGGCGAGCCCGCGCGGACGCTCGATCTGCCAGACGAAATTGAAGCTCGCCTCCACTTTTTGAATCGTGCTGATGACCGTGTAGGTGAGGAACGCCAAGCCGATGGCGCCGAGCACATCGCCGCGCATGTTCGTCACGAATTGCAGCACGCTCTCCGTCAGCTGGTCGGCGGCGCTGCCCATGGGGCGCAAGAATTCCTGCAGGATGAACCTGAGATTGGAGCGCGCGCCGAGTCCCTTCAAAATGGAAAAGCTGAACACCATCAGCGGCACGAGAGACAGCAGGGTCGTATAGGCGAGGCTCATCGCCCGTACGCTGAGCTCGCCCGCGAGCCAATCGCGCACGATGGCCACCGGATAGCGCAGCAGGCGCAGCGTCGGTCCCCACGGCGGCCCCATGGTGCGCGATTTTTGGAACAATCCGTCTTCGAGGCGTTGCAGCGGCGCGAACATAAGGGCGTTGGGCTCCCTCGTGCTCAAGCCGTCAACAGTGCAAGCGCCTTTCGATAATTGTCGCTGGTGCGCGCAAGAATGTCCGGCGGCAAATGCGGCGCTGGCGGCCGCTTGTTCCAGTGCAAGGATTCCAGGTAGTCGCGCACGAACTGCTTGTCGAAACTCGGCGGACTGATGCCGGGCTTGTAGGAGGCAACCGGCCAGAAGCGCGACGAGTCCGGGGTGATGACTTCATCGATCAGCAGCAAATTGCCGGCTTTGTCGGTGCCGAATTCGAATTTCGTGTCGGCGATGATGATGTCGCGTGCGCGCGCGTGTTCGGCCGCGAATCGATAAATCTCCAGCGCAATGTGTCGGATACGCGTCGCGTGGTCGCGGCCGACGAGTTTGACGATCGCCTCGAAATCGATGTTTTGATCGTGCTGGCCGGCGGGCGCTTTCCAAGCCGGGGTGAAGATGGGCTCCGGCAGCGCTTGCGCCATTTGCAATCCGCCCGGCAATGCGATGCCGCACACCGACCCGTGCAGCTGATAATCCTTGTAGCCCGAGCCGATCAGATAGCCGCGCACCACCGCTTCGATCGGCAGCGCACCCAGCTTCCTCACCACCATCGAGCGGCCGGCCAGCTGCGCGCGCTCCTCGGGGTCGGCGACGACATCCTGCGGCTTCACGTCGGTAAGGTGATTCGGCACGATGTGGCTGGTTTTCTCGAACCAGAAGCGGGAAATCTGTGTGAGCACCGTCCCCTTGAACGGTATGGGATCGGGCAGTACCACATCGAACGCCGACAGGCGATCGGTGGTCACAATGAGCAAATGGTCCGCATCGACGTCGTAGATATCGCGCACCTTTCCCTGATGAATTCTTCGCAGACTGGGGATTCGACTCTCGAATAGCGGCGGCGATTGCGAAATCGGTTCCATGTGAGTGCGCGACCTTCCGACTGTTACCATTGCAACTAGAAGGTCGGCGATTGTGGCGGGGCGGATCGGATAGGTCAACGCGAATGGCTTGGAAAGGTACATTTTTCGGGGCTCTGATCGGTTTGTTGATCACCGGACGCGCGTGGGGCGCCGTATTCGGCGCCCTCATAGGACTCATGTACGATCAGAGCTCGGGTGGGGGTTTCGCCACCCCCTCCGGCAATGCATCGGTGTCGGAAGTTTTCTTCCGCACCACCTTCGAGCTCATGGGCCACGTCGCGAAATCCGACGGCCGCGTGTCGGAGGCGGAAATCGACGCGGCGCGGGGACTCATGCAAGAGCTGCACCTGGGCCCTCATGAGGTCGGCATTGCGATCGCGTGCTTTCGCGCGGGAAAGTCGCCCTCCTACGATGCGAACATGGGGGTGGAGCAACTGCGCGAAGCCTGTGGACGGCGCTACGATCTGTTGCGCGCCTTCATGGAACTGCAATTGCGGGCGGCTTTGGCCGGCAACGGCATCTCGCCCCCGGCGCGCAGCATTCTGGCGCGCACCGCCGATCGGCTCGGGATGTCCGGCGTCGAGTTCGCGCAAATGGAATCCGCCATTCGGGCGCGCCGCCAAGGCCGCGGCAATGGCGCGGGGCGCGCGTTCGGGGAGAAGCCGTTGACGGACTGCTATGCGGAACTCGAGGTCACCGCTAGTATGAGTGACCAAGAGATCACCAAGGCTTACCGCCGGCAAATGAGCCGGCATCATCCCGACAAGCTGGTCGCCAACGGGTTGCCGGAGTCCATGGCGCAAGTGGCCAAAGAGAAGACGCAGCGCATCCAGGAAGCCTACGAGGCAATACGGGGCGCGCGCGGCATGCGTTGAAAGAGTGTTCTATGTCCATCATCATCGCACCATCGATCTTATCGGCTGATTTCGCGCGCTTGGGCGACGAAGTGAATGCGGTGCTCGCCGCCGGCGCGGACTGGATTCATTTCGACGTCATGGACAATCACTACGTGCCGAATCTCACGATCGGACCGCTGGTCTGCGAAGCACTGCGCCGCGCGGGCATCGAGGCCCCCATCGATGTGCATCTGATGGTCTCGCCGGTCGATCCGCTGGTGTCGGATTTTGCAAAGGCCGGCGCCACCATCATCAGCTTTCACCCGGAAGCGACCGGGCACGTGGATCGCACCATCGAACACATCCGCGATTCGGGCTGCAAACCCGGTCTGGTTTTCAATCCGGCAACCTCGCTCGACTGGTTGGATTATGTGATCGACAAGGTCGACGTGATCCTGCTGATGTCGGTCAACCCGGGATTCGGCGGACAGAAGTTCATTCCGCAGGCGCTCGGCAAACTCGCCGAGGCGCGGGCGCGAATCAAGGCGAGCGGCCGCGACATTCGGCTGGAAATCGACGGCGGGGTCAAGGTGGCGAACGCGGCCGAGATCGCCAAGGCGGGTGCGGACACCTTCGTCGCCGGTTCGGCGATCTTCGGCAGTCCCGACTATGCAGCCACCATCAAGGCGCTGCGCGCGCAGATCGAGATCGGCAGGAAAGCAACGGTTTAGGCGCCTCTCGCGGCCGCCGCGCTACTCCTCGTCCTCCTCGTCATCCTCGTCGTCATCATCCGTGTGTTCGGTTCGCGTGCTTTTACCCGCGGCGGACGCACTCGCGCCGGCCTTCACCGGAACGATGAGCGGGCGGGTCTTGACCTTCGGTCGGGCGTTGAACACCACGATCGTCTTGCCGGTGGCGCGCAGCAATCCTTGCTCTTCCAGGACCTTCAGAACCCGTCCGGCCATTTCGCGCGAGCAGCCGACCAACCGCGACAGTTCCTGCCGGCTCACTTTGATCTGCATCCCTTCGGGGTGCGTCATCGCGTCCGGCTCTCCGCACAGATCCATGATCGCGTGCGCCACCCGGCCGGTGACATCGACGAATGCAAGGTCACCGAGTTTGCGGTTGGTCCGATCGAGCCGCGTCGCGAGCTGAGTGGCCAATTCAAAGATGAGCCCCGGGCTCTCCGCAGCGATCTGCCGAAAGCGCGGATAGGTCATTTCTGCGAGCTCGGATTGCTGGCGCGTGCGCACCCAGGCGCTGCGCGTCGGCTGTTCGTAGAACAGGCCCATTTCCCCGAAAAACTGGCCCTTGTTCAAATAAGCGAGCACCATTTCGTTGCCGTCTTCGTCCTCGATCATGACTTCGACGGACCCGCTGATGATGTAGTAAAGAATGTCCGGCAAGTCCCCGGCGTGGATGATTACCGTCTTGGAAGGGACTGTCCGGATTCGGCAGTAGCTCAAGAAACGATTGATCGCTGGGATATCGCTTAAGGCCTTTGCCACTTCTTCCATGGTCTCTCCCTAGTCTTTGAGGTCGTAAAACGCCCGTCTTGGCGCACGTTTTATTACATAAGTCTCGGAATCGCAAGCACTGGGGGCCTGACTGTGCATTCCGCGAGGCCGCGAGCGGTGGGTTTTCACTACAGCCAGTAGGAGCTGCGAGTCATGACTCGCGAGGTAAGGCGCATCGCGGCGCGCAGTGGAAAGGGAAGCTCCGCAGCCCCCCCAGCGGTGGCCTTCTCGCCATGCCGGATCTCATCGTGCGTCATCTGCTCGAGGATGGAACGGCTGCGCCGATCGGCCCCGGGTAAGCGGTCGAGATGACCGCGAAGGTGGGATTCGACTTGACGCTCGGTCTCGCGGATGAAGCCCAAACTGATGCGATCGCCCAGGGCGCCCGCCAGCGCACCGATGGTCCACGAGCCCGCGTACCACAACGGATTCAGCAGACTGGTGCGGCCGTTCAATTCCTTGAGCCGGCCTTCGCACCAGGCGAGATGGTCCATTTCCTCGGCGGCGGACTGCCGCATGGCGGCGCTCGTCGCCGGATCACGCGCGCTCAGGGCCTGTCCTCGATATAAGGCTTGGGCGGCCACCTCCCCCGCGTGATTGACCCGCATGAGCCGGCTCGATTCGAGGCGCTCGCTCTCCTCGAGCACCAATTCACCGCCCGGGGCCCCGGGGACTTCGCGAACGGATCGTGAGGGGGCAGCCAAGACCTTGATTGCGCTATCAATTTCTCCAATGATGCGATCCAGCAGGCGAAACGAACGAGCGCTCATCCGCACATTATATTATAGCCGCGCCGCGGCACGGCGGGCTGGTAAGCAGGCGCGCGGTTCTGTACACTTTCGCGCCTTTCGTTGCAGACCCAAACATTGAGCAGTTCCATGTACACCGTATTTTCAAAGCCCGAGGAATCCCGAGGCGATTGGTATCTCATCGACGCGGCGGGCAAGACTCTCGGTCGTTTGGCGACCCAGATCGCGCATCGTTTGAAGGGCAAGCACAAGCCCAATTATGCACCGCATCAAGATCTCGGCGATCATATCGTCGTGATCAACGCAGGCACCGTGCGCGTTACCGGCGCCAAGCTCACCGACAAGTTCTACCACCAGCACACGGGGTACGTGGGGAACCTGAAGAGCATTTCGCTGGGCAAGCTGCTGCAAGAGCACCCTGAGAGAGCGGTCGAATTCGCCGTGAAAGGGATGCTCCCGAAGGGTCCGCTCGGCCGGCGCATGTACAGGAAGCTGCATGTATTCGGCGGCAACAAGCATCCGCATCAAGCACAGCAGCCGAAAGCGCTGGAAATCTAAGAGCTCGCAGGGAAATCAAGCAATGGCACCAAGCACCGCCACCAACACATTTTACGGTACCGGCCGTCGCAAGACCTCGAAGGCGCGCGTCTACCTTCGCCAGGGCACCGGCAAAGTCTCCATCAACGGACGATCGCTGGCCGAATTCTTCGGCCGTGAGACCGGCCGCATGATCGTCGAACAACCGTTCGGCGCGGTTCAATTGGGCGGCAAGTTCGATGTCGATGCGCATGTCGAAGGCGGCGGGATCACCGGTCAAGCCGGAGCGATACGTCATGGGATTACCCGTGCACTGATGGCCTACGATGAAACGCTGCGCTCACCGCTGCGCAAGGCGGGTTTCGTGACCCGCGACGCGCGCGAGGTGGAGCGCAAGAAGGTCGGTCGTCGCAAGGCACGCCGCGGAACGCAGTTCTCCAAGCGCTAATTCGGCGAGATGCCCTTCGCCTTCCGTCACACGATCGATCGGTTTTGGGGGATCGTCTAGCGGTAGGACAACGGTCTCTGACACCGTTTACCTAGGTTCGAATCCTAGTCCCCCAGCCATTTGGGGCCCGTCATGGCGGGCCCCCTTATTTTCCGCAGGGTAGAATGTCCGGCGAACGCAATTCGAGAGGACGACTCGCGCCCCTGGCGCTGGCCGCGCTCGGAGTCGTGTTCGGGGACATCGGCACCAGTCCCTTGTATGCGATGTCGGCGTGCTTCACCGGACCGAATATCCAAGTAACCCCCGAACACGTGTTCGGTGTCCTGTCGCTGATCTTCTGGACCTTGGTGCTCGTCATCCTGCTCAAGTATGTCGGTGTGGTGCTGAACGCCGACAACAAGGGCGAGGGCGGGGTTCTTGCGCTGACCGCATTGGTCATCAATACCGAGCGCGCGAGTCCGCGCCGCAAAATGTATGCGATGTTGGGGATCTTGGGTGCGGCGCTGTTCTTTTCGGACGGTGCCATCACGCCGGCGATCTCGGTGCTGAGCGCCATCGAGGGATTGCACGTGGCCGCACCGGCCGCGGATATTCCGGTCCTGCCGATCACGGTTCTCGTGCTGGTGGGACTGTTCCTGATTCAGCGCCACGGCACGGGATCGGTGGGTAAGGTGTTCGGCCCGGTGATGCTGGGATGGTTCGCCATCCTGGCCGTGATGGGTGTGAGCTGGATCGTGCGCGAACCTCGAGTGCTCCTGGCGCTCGATCCCACGCGCGCGCTGCGGCTGATCACGCAACATCAAATCGGAGCACTCGGCGTGCTCGCCGGCGTGTTCCTGACGGTGACGGGCGGCGAAGCTCTGTATGCCGACATGGGCCACTTCGGCAAGGCGCCGATACGTCTGGGCTGGATGTGCATCGTCATGCCCGCCCTGGTCCTCAATTACTTCGGCCAGGGGGCGCTGCTCATCGAGCGTCCAGAGGCCATCAGCAATCCCTTCTACCTGATGGCGCCCGAGTGGTCGCTGTGGCCCTTGGTCGTGATCGCTACCGCCGCGACGGTGATTGCATCGCAGGCAGTGATCTCCGGCGTGTTCTCCGTGACGACCCAGGCGGTCAGCCTGGGATTGTTCCCGCGCCTGCGCGTCGAACATTCCTCGGCCGAAAATGCCGGACAGATCTACGTGCCGACGATGAACTGGATACTCATGCTGGCGGCATTGGCGCTCGTCGTCGGATTCGGCAGCTCCGCCGCGCTGGCGGGAGCCTATGGGTTGGCCGTCTCCGGCGCCATGACCATCGTGACGCCGTTGACGTTGAGCCTCATCAAATCCCGCACCGGGCGCGAGAGCCGGGCGTTGCGCGCGGGTTTGTCCTTTCTGTTCGTCGTCGACATTGCCTTCCTGCTCGCCAATCTCACCAAACTGGAGGAAGGCGGCTGGCTGCCCTTGCTGTCCGGGTTGATCATTTTTTGGCTGATGCAAACCTGGCAAAGCGGCAGGGCTGCGGTCCTGACGCGGCTGCTGCGCGAACAGAAACCGGTGCGCGATTTCCTCGAGGACTTGAAGCGGGATCCACCCGTGCGCGTGCACGGTACCGCAATCTTCATGGACGCGAAGGCATCCGGCATTCCGCGGGCGCTGCTCAACAACATCAAGTTCAATCGCGTCATGCACGAAAGGGTAGTGCTGCTGACGGTGGTGACCCGCGAGCAGCCGCGCATCGCGGACGCGAAGCGGCTCTCCATAACTCCGGTGGGCGAGGGCATCGTGAGACTGGTGGCGCAGGTCGGCTTCATGCAGAAGCCCAGCATCCTGGAAATTCTCCGCGACGCGGACTCCCACGGCATTCCCTATGAGCCGGAGGATACGACGTTCTTCTTGAGCCGCGAGGAACTGCTGCCCGGCCAGCGCTCCGACTTGCCGCCGCTGCGGCGCAGAGCCTTCATGCTGATGGCGCGCAGCGCGCAGGTGGTCGCGGATTACTACGGGCTGCCGCCGGGTCGCGTGATCGAAATCGGTACCCGACTGGAGATCTGAGAAACGAGGGGCGTCAGCGCCGCGGCGTCAGTGTCTGCACCCCGGCATCGCCCGCCACCAGCAGCACGTCGGCCCGACGGTGTGCGAATAGTCCTACGGTCACCACGCCGACGATTCGATTGACGGCATCCTCCATCGTCATGGGATCCGCCAGCGGCAACCGGTGAACGTCCAGAATCACGTTGCCGTTGTCGGTTACCACCCCCTCCCGCCAAACCGGCTGCCCGCCGAGCTTCACGAGTTGGCGCGCGACGTACGAGCGGGCCATGGGTATCACCTCGACCGGCAACGGGAAGGTGCCGAGGACCTCGACCAGCTTGGTGTCGTCGATGATGCAGACGAATTTCCTGGATGCGGCGGCGATGACCTTCTCCCGCGTGAGCGCAGCCCCGCCGCCCTTGATCAAGATGCCGCGCGCGTCGGCCTCATCGGCGCCGTCCACGTACAGGTCGAGATCGCCCTCCGAGTTCAGATCCAGTTGCGGGATCCGCGCGGCCTGCAGCCGTTCCGAGGTCTGGCGCGAACTCGAAACCGCGCCCTGGAGCCTGATTTTATGGGCTTTCAGCGCATCGATGAATTCGGCGACCGTCGACCCGCTGCCGATACCGAGCACCGTGTCCTCTTCGATGTAGGGTATGGCGGCTTCGGCGGCGCGCCGTTTCTTTTCCGTTGCTGTGAGAATTTTGGCACCCCCTAAAACAACTGTGCCCGCTTACGCGGGCACAGTTGATTACTTTCGAAGGCTTACTTTTTCTTAGCGGCCTTTTTCTTAGCTACCTTCTTCTTCGCCTTCTTTGCTTTCGCTGCCATGATAAAACTCCGTTGTCGGGTTAGTCCGGGGACCGAGTATATACACGAATAATTAATTTACAAGCAATACGTCGCCCTTCCGGCATCACAATGTGCTAGCGATGTGAGCGACCTCACTCAAGAGTGAGAACGAATTCCCACTCCGCTGCCGACACCGGCGTCACGGACAGTCGATTCCCTCGCCGCAATATCGCGAAGTCCGACAGCTCATCCTTCGCATGCTTGCGCAGCTCATCGAGCGTGATGAGCCGCTTGAGCTTGCGCACCAGCTTCACATCGACGACGTACCAGCGAGGGTCGCTCCGAGTGCTTTCCGCATCGTAGTGATGATGCTTGGGGTCGAAGGCGGTGGCATCCGGATACCCCTCCTTCACCACGCGAACGATGCCGGCGATTCCGGGCACCTCGCAACTCGAGTGATAGAAGAACGCGGTATCGCCTTTCTTGATGGAGTCCCGGAGCATGTTGCGGGCCTGATAATTCCGCACCCCGTCCCATGCGGTCGTTTGCTTGGGGCAAGCCGCGAGACGATCGATGCTGAATGTGGAGGGTTCAGACTTTAGAAGCCAATGGTTCATTGGATGTGCCTCTCGAGAAAAAGCGCAGGCCCGACTCGGTTGCCAGAGAATCCAGGCGCACGTCCCAGGGATCGGCAGACACCGTGTCCGCCCGCTGGCACTCAAAGGCGAGGCCGACCAAGCGCGGGCCGCTCCAGTGCCGCCGGTGTCGCCTGAAGTCGAGGGCGCGATCGTAGAATCCGCCGCCCATTCCCAAGCGGCGACCCTCGGTATCGACGCCGACCAGGGGTACGACGATCAGATCGAACCAGCGCGGCGCGATCGCCAAGCCCCTGCGGTGAGGTACCGAAATGCCGAACACCCCGCGCCGCGTCTTTCCCGTCAGTGGGCAAAAGCGCAGGCGGCGGTGCCGCAGGTCGCTGACCACTGGAACGAAAATGCGAACCCGCCGGCGCCGTGCCGCAACCAGCAGCGCGGCGGTGTTCACCTCCCGATCGAACGGCAGATAAACGGCGACGCGTGCGCCCGCTTTGAAGGCGGCCAACCGGGTGATGGACGAGGCAGCGAGATTCGAACGCAGGGCGTGTTCGGTGGCGCTCAAGGAGCGGCGCTTGGCGCGCAATTCTTTACGAAGCTTGCCTTTCATGGAATCGAAAATCGGCGTGCAAGGGAGATGGCGCTACCCGCATGTGCCGTTTTGGACCGTTGCTCCCGACCTGAGCAACAGGTGGGGCTAACTGCGGCACTTAAGGCTTTCCGCTCGAGGCGGACTTGCACAATGTTGCCAGCAAGCAATGGCCCCTTGGGTTTACAAATTAGGGTCAGGAGGTAACCCGATCCGCATCGAACACCGCAGGCAGCGCCAAACTTAACTCTACGGAGAAGGCGCCCTACAACTCAAGCTGTTGACCCTTCTCCAAAGCCGACTCTACGCGCTCGCGCAGGATACGCAAGCGCCCGCCGACATCAGAATCGAGATGAGTGTCGCGTTTACGAAATCGAATCAATTCGTTCGCCAAATTCAGGGCGGCAATGACGGCAATGCGGTCCAGGCCCACCACTTTCCCGCTGTCGCGTATTTCGCGCATCTTGGTATTCAGGAATTCAGCCGAGTCGAGCAGGTCGGAACGCTCCTCCATGGGGCATACGATGTGGTATTCCTTTTCGAGGATGCGAACGCTGACTCTCGCCTGATTGTCGGTCATGCCTGCTCCATCGATTTGAGTCGACCGATCATGGCTTCGACCCGCGCGCGCACCTGTTCGTTCTTCTGCAACAGACTCGCGCGCTCCGCGGTCAGCGTCTCTTGCCGCTGCCGCAACGCTCGGTTCTCCTCCTTGATCTGGCTCACGGTCCCGATGAGGTCTTCGAGCCGCTTCTCGAGGCGCTTCAATTCCAGTTCCACCGCAGATTTCGGGTTGCTTTCATTCATAGAGCACCAATATAGAGGGCTGCATTACGCATTGCAAAGGGGCGACATCATCCACAAGCGGTATTATTCTACGAATCATGATGGCAGGTATCCGATTTAGAGACTTCGAGGACGTGCTGGCGGCCGCCGGTAGTCTCGCGGATGCTGCCGAGGCTCACGGGTCGTTGTGCGGCGCGCTTTGCTCGATGTCACCTTACAGAATGCAGGATTGGGTCAACGAGATCCTGCCCGACGGCGCAGCTCTGTCGAACGAGTCCGCCGCCGTCCTCGAACGGGTATTCACCGCGACCGCGGCCTCATTCGGTGAGCAGGGAATGGAGTTCGAGCCGTTGCTTCCGGATGACGAGCAGCCGCTCAACGGCCGGGCGAATGCCCTTGCATTATGGTGCACCGGATTCTTATACGGGCTGGGCACGGGCCAGATTTCGGACCTGGATGCGCTCAACGGCGACGTCGGAGAAATCGTACGCGACTTCACCGAGATCTCCCGCGCGACCGGGGATGACGCGGATGCGGACGAGTCGAACGAACAAGCCTATGCCGAACTCGTCGAGTTCATCCGGGTCGCGGCCCAGGTCGTTTTCGAGGAACTTCTACCCTTGCGCCGACAGGCCTATCCGACCACCCCACAGCGGCTGCACTGAGCCTGAAGGACCCATGCATGGACCGCAAGGAGTTCGTGCGCCGCCGCCGGCAGTTCATGCGCATGATCGGCAAGGACGCGATTGCCGTGCTGCCCGCCGCCCCGGTGCGCCATCGCAACGGCGACATCGAGTACGCCTACCGGCAGGACAGTCATTTTTACTATTTGAGCGGATTTCCCGAGCCCGAAACCGTGGCGGTGCTGGTACCGGGACGTCCGCAAGGCGAATACCTGCTGTTCGTGCGCGAGCGCGACGCATTGCGCGAGGCCTGGGACGGCGTGCGGGCCGGCACGGACGGCGCGGTGCAGCGCTACGGGGCGGACGATGCGTTTCCGATCGCCGACATCGATGAGATATTGCCGAGCCTCATCGAGCAACGATCGCGCGTCTTCTACTCGATGGGAGCGCATTGGGATTTTGACCCCCGCATGCAGGGATGGGTGAACGGTCTGCGGGCACGGCAGGGTGCGGGTGCGCCGCAGGAGTTCGTTGCGCTGAGCCACGTGCTCGACGACATGCGTCTGTACAAGAGCCGAGCCGAACAGGCGAGCCTGCGCCGCTCCGCCCAGATCGCGATGGGCGCGCACCGCCGCGCCATGCGCTTTGCCCGACCCGGTCGAATGGAATACGAGGTCATGGCGGAGCTGCTGCACGAATTCCGTTCGCACAACGCGGACATGTCCTACACCCCGATCGTCGGCGGCGGCGCGAATGCCTGCGTCATGCACTACCGCGCCAACGATCAACGCCTTTGCGAGGGCGACCTGCTGTTGCTCGACGCGGGCTGTGAGCATGACTACTACGCTTCGGACATCACCCGCACGTTTCCCGTGAGCGGCCGCTTCAGCCCGGCGCAGCGTGCGGTGTACGAAGTGGTGCTCGAAGCCCAGACGGCCGCAATCGACAAAGTGCGCCCGGGGAATCACTGGAATCAGCCGCACGAAGCCGCGGTGCGTGCGATCACGCAGGGCCTCGTCAGGCTCGGCCTCCTCAAGGGCCCGATAGCCCGTCTCATCAAGGAACAGGCCTATCTGCCATTTTTCAATCACCGGACGGGTCACTGGCTGGGTCTGGATGTGCACGATGTCGGCGATTACAAGGTCGGCGGCGAATGGCGCGTTCTGGAGGCCGGCATGACCCTCACCGTCGAGCCGGGAATTTACATCCGCCCGACGCCCCGCGTGCCGAAGGCGTACTGGAATATCGGCATTCGCATCGAGGATGACGTGCTGGTGACGCACGGTGCCCCCGAGGTCCTGACGGCGGCGCTCGAGAAGACTCCGGACGCCATCGAGCGCTTGGTGCAGGCGGCATGACCGAGTCGTTCGACATCGCGATCGTCGGCGGCGGCATGGTCGGCGCCAGCCTGGCGGTCGCGCTGCAGGGCCTCGATGTGCGCACCGCCCTGATCGAGGCGGTGCCGCACGATGCGGCATCACAGCCGAGCTTCGATGAGCGTACGACTGCATTGTCGAACGGCAGCCGCCGCATTCTCGACACCCTCGGCGTGTGGCCCGAGGTGGCGGCGATCGCGACGCCGATCCGCAAGATTCACGTCTCGGATCAGGGACACTTCGGATTCGCGCGGATCGATGCGGCAGAGCTCGGCTTGCATGCGCTCGGCCACGTGCTTCCGAATCGCTCGCTCGGTGCGGCGCTGTGGGCGCGCCTGCGCGATCGCCCCGACGTGCGGGTCTATTGTCCGGCGCAGGTGACCCGGGTGCTGTCGGACGGCGATTCGGTCGAGCTCGGTGTCACGCAGGCGCAGCGCGCCGCGACCTCGATCACGGCGCGCCTGGTGGTCGCCGCCGACGGCGCGCAATCCGCGGTACGCGATGCGTTCGGCGTCGCGGCGGATGTGCGCGACTACGAACAGACGGCCGTGATCACCACGGTGTTGCCGCAGAAATTCCATGAACACGTGGCATACGAGCGCTTCACGGCGCAAGGTCCTTTGGCCCTGCTGCCGCTCAACGACGGTCGCTGCACGCTGGTATTGACGTTGCGCCGGATGTCGGCGGATTCCGCCATGCGCTGGTCGGATGAGGAGTTTCTGGCCGAATTGCAGCGGCGGTTCGGATTCCGGCTGGGCCGCTTCCTCAAGGTCGGCCGCCGTGTCGCTTATCCGCTGTCATTGACGCGAGCGCAGCGCACCAGTGCGCCACGCTGCGCGATCGTCGGCAATGCGGCTCAAGGGCTGCATCCGGTCGCCGGCATGGGTTTCAACCTCGGGCTGCGCGATGTGGCATGCCTTTCGGAGTTGATCGCAGAGCATCGCCGTATCGCGGGCGACTTGGGCGATGCAGCGCTGTTGGCGGCGTACGACGGCTGGCGCGCCGCGGATCGAAGCGGTCTCATCGCATTCACCGATGCGCTGGTGCGGGTGTTCGCCGCACCGCTGGCAGCAGTGCAGCATCTGCGCAACTTCGGGCTCTTGGCGTTCGACTTGCTGCCGCCGGCGAAGGCGGCGTTGTCTTCCTTGAGCACGGGCGTCACCGGCCGTATTCCAAAACTGGCGCGCGGGGTAGCGCTCGCGTGAGCCGCGAATTCGACGTCGTGATCGTCGGGGCGGGTGCTACCGGCACCGTCATGGCGAGTCTGCTGTTGCTGCGCAAGCTCGCCGACACCGGCCGGGTGGCGATCGTCGCCGATCGCTTCGTCGCCGAGAGCACCGCAGCGGCGGATGGCGGGCGAGCGGCGAGCGCGGACTGGGACTTGCGCGTATTCGCCCTGAGCCGCGCCTCGCAGCGTCTGCTGCAACTGTGCGGCGTTTGGCAGACCCTGCCGACCACTCGAGTGTCTCCCTACGAACGTATGTGCGTGTGGGACGCGGGCGGCGCACCGGAGGGCGCCGGCTCGTTGACATTCGATTGCGCGGAGATCGGCGAGCCGAACCTCGGCCACATCGTGGAGGGGCGCGCATTGCACGAACAGTGCCTGCGGGCGGCGTGCGCCGCCGGCGCCGTCGTCATCGAAGCACAAGTCGAACGAGTTGCCGTGAGCGATGCGGGCGCCGATGTCCGCCTGAACGATGGCCGCGAGTTACGCGGCAGGCTGCTCGTGGCAGCCGATGGAGCCGCCTCCAGGACCCGCGAGCTGCTCGGCATCGCTACCGCCGGCCATGCCTATCATCAGGATGCCTTGGTGGCCCATGTGCGTACGGCGAAGCCGCACAAAAAGACCGCCTGGCAGCGCTTCTTGACCACCGGGCCGCTGGCGTTCTTGCCGCTGCCCGACGGCCGCTCCTCCATCGTGTGGAGTACCGCGCGCGCCGAAGCGGCGCGTTTGCGGGCGCTCGATACCGCAGCATTCGGCGCCGCCGTCGCCGCGGCGAGCGGCGGTGTTCTGGGGGAGGTCGAGTTGACGACGCCGATCGCGAGCTTTCCGCTCAAACTTCAGTATGCGCTGGATTATGTGAGGCCGCGTGCCGTGCTGCTGGGCGATGCGGCGCACGCCGTGCATCCCCTGGCGGGGCAGGGACTGAATCTGGGACTGCTGGACTGCGCCGCGCTGGCGCAGGTGCTCGGCTCGGTCGCCGATCGCGATCAGCTCGGCGAGGGGCGGCTGCTGCGCCGCTACGAACGTTGGCGCAAAAGCGAGAATCTGCTGGCTGCAGCGGCGCTCGACGGGCTGGAGCGTTTGTTTTCGAGCGCCAACCCGGCAATCGCGGGGCTGCGCGGCGCCGGTCTCGGTGCGGTCGGGAAAATTCCCCACCTCAAGCGGCGGTTCGCGCAGCGCGCCTTGGGCTTGATCGGCGACGTACCGGACTTTCTGAGGACCGACGTCGCCTGATGCGCCGATGCCGCTTAACGGGCGTGGGCGTCGCTTGAGGCCCGGAGGTGGCGCTCAGAGGCGGTCGATCTTGGCCGCACAAATGAAATCGTTATGCGACAGTCCGCCGATCGAATGCGTCGTGAAAACGATGCGGCAATAGTTGTAGCCGAGCTCCAAATCAGGGTGGTGGTCTTCGCTGTTCGCGATGTGCGCAACCGCGTTGACGAAGCTCATGGTGCGATAGAAGTCCTTGAACCGCAGTGCGCGCTTGAGGCTTTTCGCATCCTCGGCGATCTGCCAGTCGGGATGCAGCTGTTCGCGCAGACTCATCGCCTGCTCGCGCGTCAGAGGAGCGATGCCTCCCTCGCAGGGCGCGCATTTCTTGTCGGCCAACGCGTTCAAGAGGTGACCCTGCTGTAAGTGCGCTCGATATACCGCTCGACCAGGTCTTGAAACTCCTCGGCAATCCGCTCGCCCTTGAGCGTCACCGTCTTCTCGCCGTCTTCGTACACCGGTGCAACGGGGTGTTCGCCCGTTCCCGGCAGGCTGATGCCGATATTGGCATGCTTGCTTTCTCCGGGACCGTTGACCACGCAGCCCATGACCGCGACGGTCATGTCCTCGACCCCGACGCGCTGTTTGCGCCACTCCGGCATGCGATGGCGGATGTGACCTTGAATTTTCTGTGCGAGCTCCTGGAAATAGGTGCTCGTCGTGCGGCCGCAGCCCGGGCAGGCTATGACCATGGGTGTGAAGGAGCGCAGTCCCATGGTTTGCAGAATCTCCTGAGCGACGATCACCTCCTGCGTCCGGTCACCGCCCGGTTCGGGTGTGAGTGACACGCGGATCGTATCGCCGATGCCTTCCTGCAATAGCACCCCCATCGCGGCGGTCGACGCCACGATGCCCTTGCTGCCCATGCCCGCCTCGGTGAGCCCGAGATGCAGCGGATATGTACAACGGGCGGCGAGATTGCGGTACACCGAGATCAGGTCCTGGACACCGCTCACCTTGGCGCTGAGCACGATCTTGTCGGCACCGAGGCCCAGTTGCTGCGCGCGCTTGGCGCTGTCGAGGGCCGATACGACGATGGCCTCACGCATCACGTCGAGCGCCGGCAACGGGGAAGCCTGCTTCGAATTCTCATCCATCATGCGTGTCAGCAGATCCTGATCGAGGCTGCCCCAGTTCACTCCGATGCGCACCGGCTTTGAGTACTTGCAGGCCGTTTCGATCATTTCGGCGAACTGCGGGTCGCGCTTGCTGCCCCGGCCGACGTTGCCCGGATTGATTCGGAGCTTCCCCAGAGCCTGTGCACAGTCCGGATGCGCCTTCAGCAGCTTGTGGCCGTTGAAATGGAAATCGCCGACCAGCGGCGTGCTGATACCCTGCTGATCCAAGCGTTCGCGGATATGCGGTACGGCGGCTGCCGCTTCATCGTTGTTGACGGTGACGCGGACCAATTCCGAGCCCGCGCGCGCCAGTGCCCTGACTTGCGCCACCGTCCCCTCGATATCCGCCGTATCGGTGTTGGTCATCGACTGCACGATGATGGGCGCGCCGCCGCCGATGGTCACGGCACCGATCTTGACGCCCACTGTGTTTCTACGTGAATGCATGCCGCTATTCTACCTTGTGCGTGAAGTGCGTCACACCCGGACTCGTTTCGACCGCCAAAACGGCATAATGCGAGCATGACGGCGCGAATCGTCTACTCCACGGGCATCGGGACGCTATGCCCCAATTGCCGGCGTGCGGTGCGGGATTGTGTCTGTCCAAAGGGTGCCCCGGGGGCGCCCAAGCCCGCCGGTGTCCGCGTGGGCCGTGAAACGAAAGGGCGAGCCGGCAAGGGCGTGACGACGATTACGGGGTTGCCGTTGCCCCTGGCGCAGATCGATGCGCTCGCCACGCAGCTGAAGAAGCGCTGTGGGTCCGGCGGCACGGTGCGCAACGGCGTCATCGAGATTCAGGGCGATCACCGCGATCTGATCGTTGCGGAACTCGTCAAATCGGGCTGGCCGGCAAAGCGATCGGGCGGATAGCGATTCGTGTATCATGCACGCATCGCGAGAAGAGCTGTTTGGAGAGCGTCCTTTTCTCGAAGGACCGCCGAAGGCGCAACCGCCCGGAAACGCTCAGGCACACGAACTACAGTCTCTGGCGATCTCTGGAGAGCGATCGGGCCGTGCCGCGGTTACGTGGGGCGCACCGATCCACCGAAGGGGAGCAGCGCGCATCGGCGCGCTCGATCTCTCAGGTCTAAGGACAGAGGGGCGGCGAGCACCTTCGGGGTGCCGGCCGTATCTCCGTCTACTTTCGCAGCGAGGATGCGATGGGCCTGAAGACCGTGCTGTACGACACCCACGTTTCACGGGGTGCAAAAATCATCGATTTTGGCGGCTGGGACATGCCGCTCAGCTTCGGCTCGCAGCTCGAGGAGCACCACGCCGTGCGCCGCGATGCGGGCATGTTCGACGTGTCTCACATGTGCGTCATCGACTTGATGGGTGCGCGGGGCCGCGAGTTTCTACGGTTCTTGCTCGCCAACGACGCCGCCAAACTGACGATTCCGGGACAAGCATTGTATTCGTGCATGCTGTTGCCCGGCGGCGGGGTGATCGACGATCTGATCGCCTACTTCATGACCGAATCGTGGTTTCGGCTCGTGGTCAACGCAGGTACGCGCCACAAGGACCTCGCCTGGATCGGCGAGCACGCAGCGCCCTTCGGAGTCGCCGTGCGCGAGCGGACGGATCTCGCGATGATCGCGGTTCAGGGTCCGCACGCGATAGCCAAGACCGTGCCGCTGCTGTCCGCTGCGCACCGCGCGGCGGCGATGCAAATACCGCGCTTCAGCGGTGCCGCCTTCGACTCGTGGTTTCTCGCGCGGACGGGATATACCGGCGAGGACGGCTTCGAGATCATGCTGCCGGTGCAGGAGGCCGCCAAGACGTGGGAGGCACTGCTCACGCAGGGCATCGTACCCGCCGGACTCGGTGCCCGGGATACGCTGCGTCTGGAGGCCGGCATGAATCTCTACGGCAACGACATGGACGAAAGCCGCCATCCTCTGGAGTCCGGGTTGGGCTGGACGGTGGCTTTCGATCCGGCGGAGCGCGATTTCATCGGCCGCGAAGCGCTCGAGCGTGCGCGCCGGCTCGGCGGTCGGACATTGGTGGGCTTGGTGCTCGAGGATCGCGGAGTATTGCGCAGCCATCAACAGGTCAACGCGCTCGCCGCGAGCTCATCCGAGTCAAGCGCCGCGGCGGGTATCGGGGAAGTCACGAGCGGCACCTTCTCGCCGACGATGAATCGTGCCATCGCCCTTGCGCGGGTGCCGAGCGGCACCGAGCCGCGGGTATCGGTGGACATCCGCGGCAAGCCTCATGCCGCGCGCGTCGTGAAGCCCCCGTTCGTGCGCAACGGCAAGGTATTGATCGAGATCTAGTCACAGGAGAGTCGAGCGTGAGCGAGAGCAGCATCCCGAGTGAATTGCGATACACCCGAAGCCACGAGTGGGTTCGAAGCTTGGCGAACGGACAGGTGCAGGTGGGCATCACCGATCACGCCCAGGAGGCGCTTGGCGACTTGGTGTTCGTCGAGGTGCCGCAGCCCGAGCGGCGCGTCAGCGCCGGCGAGGCCTGCGCGGTGGTCGAGTCCGTGAAGGCCGCATCCGATGTCTACAGCCCTGTCGCGGGACGCATCGTGGCGGCGAATGCCGAATTGGCGCAGCGGCCCGAGTTGCTCAATCACGATCCGTATGGAGAGGGCTGGTTGATGCGGGTGGAGGTCGATCCGGCAGCGGCTGCCCCCGCACTCTTGACGGCGGCCGAGTATGCGCAATTCCTCGCTGCTGCGGAGTAGGAGCTCTCGATGCCGTTCATCCCGCACACACCCGACGACATCGTCCGCATGTTGGAAGTCATCGGAGCGAAATCCATCGACGATCTTTTCGACGAAATTCCCTCCGCGCTCAAGTCCGGCGTGCTCGGCGCCGTGCCATCGGGACTGTCGGAAATGGAAGTTGCACGGCTGCTCACGGAACGGGCTCTGGGCGATGGTCGGCCGCTGAATTTCATCGGCGCCGGTGCCTACGAGCACCACATTCCGGCACCCGTTTGGGCGATCGCCACGCGCGGAGAGTTCTACTCCGCCTATACGCCCTACCAAGCGGAGGCGAGCCAGGGCACTTTGCAGTTGATCTACGAATACCAGTCCATGATGTGCGCGCTGACCGCCATGGAAGTCTCCAACGCGTCTTTGTACGACGGTGCCTCGGCCCTCGCGGAGGCTTGTCTGATGGCCGTGCGCGCGAATCGAACCTCGAGCGCGCGGCGCATTTTGCTGCCTCGCACCGTGAATCCGACCTATGGTCATGTGGCTCGAGCGATCACGGGCAATCAGAACATCGAATTCGACCTGGTGGATTTCGACCGCCGCGAGGGGCGCACATCGTTGCGGGCGCTCGAGCCCTATGGCGGCCGGGATTTCACCGCACTGGTCGTGCAGCAGCCGAACTTCTTCGGCAACCTCGAAGAGGTCGACGAGCTGACCGATTGGGCGCATGCCAACAATATGTTGGTGATCGCGGTGGTGAACCCGATCGCCCTCGCGCTGCTCAAGCCTCCGGGCGAGTGGGGCGCGGCCGATGGCCGGCGAGGCGCCGATATCGTCTGCGGTGAAGGGCAGCCGCTCGGTGTGCCGCTCGCCTCCGGAGGGCCTTACTTCGGCTTCATGGCGACGCGGATGCAATACGTACGGCAAATGCCGGGGCGCATCGTGGGGCGTACCGCGGATGTCGAGGGACGGCCGGGCTTCAGTCTGACCCTGCAGGCGCGCGAACAGCACATCCGTCGCAGCAAAGCGACGTCGAACATTTGCACCAACCAAGGGTTGATGGTGACCGCGGCGACGATCTACATGTCCCTGCTCGGCGCCGCCGGGTTGCAGCGTGTTGCAGCGGCCTGCACGCGCCGCACCGCGGAATTGTTGCATGCGCTCACCCGCATCCCCGGGGTCGCGGCGGCCTTCGACGTGCCGCGATTTCACGAGGCGGTGCTGCGCCTGGATCGGCCCGTCGCGCCGGTGGCGGCGGCGCTCGCCGAGCGTGGGATTTCGGCCGGGCTCGATCTGAAGCAGAGCTATCCGGAGTTGGGCGATGCGTTGCTCGTGTGCGCGACCGAAACCAAGTCGGACGAGGACATCGGTGCGTATGCCCGCGCACTGGCCGAGGTGATGCAGACATCGCGCGACTTGCGCGGCGCCGCTTGAAGGGGAGAGAGAAGAGCATGGCAGAACCGCAGTTGCGTGAACCGCTGATATTCGAGTTGAGCCGCGCCGGCCGCCGCGCCGCCAGCCAATTTCCGCCCGGCGCGCCGACGGCGCCCGGACTTCCGGCCCATCTTCTGCGCACAGTGCCTGCGCACCTGGCGGAAGTGTCGGAGCTGCAGGTGGTGCGCCATTTCACGCGCCTCTCGCAGCTCAACTTCTCAATCGATACGCACTTTTATCCCTTGGGTTCGTGCACCATGAAGTACAACCCCAAGGCGTGCAATACCTACGCCATGCTGCCGGAATTTGCGACGCGCCATCCCCTCGCTCCGGAGCCGCAGGGGTTCCTCGCATGCATGTACGAGCTGCAGGAGATGCTCAAGGACATCACGGGCATGCAAGGCGTCAGTCTCACCCCGATGGCCGGGGCGCAAGGCGAGTTCGCCGGCGTTGCGATGATTCGTGCCTATCATCGCGCACGCAACGACGCGGCTCGCAGCGAGATCATCGTGCCGCAAGCGGCGCATGGGACGAATCCCGCCACCGCGGCGATGTGCGGATGCAGCGTCAAGGAGATTCCCTGCGACCGGAACGGCGACATCGATATCGACGCCCTGAAGGCTGCGGTGAGTGCGCAGACGGCCGCCATCATGCTGACGAACCCGTCCACCCTCGGGGTGTTCGAGCATCGGATCACCGAGGTGGCCCGCATCGTTCATGAAGCAGGCGGCCTCCTCTACTACGACGGCGCCAATCTGAACGCAATCCTCGGCAAAGTGCGACCCGGCGACATGGGCTTCGACGTCATACACATGAATCTGCACAAGACCTTCTCCACACCGCACGGGGGCGGCGGCCCGGGCTCCGGTGCCGTGGGTGTCGGGCCGCGCCTGCTGCCCTTCCTGCCGATACCCATGGTTGGACGGGAGGGGGGGCGTTTGCGGTGGTTGACGGAGAGCGATCTGCCGCAGTCCATCGGCCGCCTATCGGCCTTCATGGGCAATGCCGGCGTCAATCTGCGCGCCTTCATCTACATGCGGATGCTGGGGCGCGAGGGGATGGTACGGGTCGCGGAGTTCGCCGCCCTCAATGCGAATTATCTGATGAAGCGCCTGATACAAGCGGGCTACGAAGCCGCCTATCCCATGCGTCGCGCCAGCCATGAATTCATCATCACCCTGAAGCAAGAGAGCCGAACCTATCAAGTGACGGCGATGGACGTTGCCAAGCGGCTGCTGGATTTTGGCTTCCACGCACCGACCACGTATTTTCCGCTGCTGGTGCCTGAATGCCTGCTGATCGAGCCCACGGAAACCGAAACCAAGGAAGAGCTCGATCGATTTTGTGACGCAATGACGCTCATTCGGCGCGAAATGGAGCAAGACCCCGAGAAACTCCGCTCTGCACCGCATACAATGCCAGTCCGGCGGCTGGACGATGTGCGAGCCGCGAAACAGCTCGATTTGGGGTGGAAGCCTGCAGCATGAAGGAACCGTGCGGCTCCTGACCTTGTCCGATCCGGACATCGAGCTCATAGCACTGTAGGACTTGAATGACCCGAACGTCCCTCTTCCTGTCGTTACTCTTCGCGGCCGCGCGCGTATTGGGCGCCTCCGCACCGAGCACGCCGCCGGCTGCCCCCGAACCGAGCATACCCTTGCTCGCCGCGCCGAGCATGCCGGGCGCTTCGGCCAACTGGGCGCAGACTCTCGAGAGAATCGCCTCCGGCGTCGTGACGATCCAAATCGACAGCACGCGAGCATTTGATACCGAGTGGAATACGACGGCGCAGGCAACGGGCTTCGTCATCGACGCCAAACGCGGCCTCATTCTGACCAATCGGCACGTGGTGACGCCGGGCCCCGTCACCGCGCAGGCCACGTTCCAAAATCGCGAGGAAGTGCAGCTTTACCCCGTGTACCGCGATCCAGTGCATGATTTTGGCATCTATCATTACGATCCGGCGAAACTGCGCTTCATCCAGCCTGCGGAGTTGCCGCTGTATCCGGCCGGCGCAGTCATCGGACGCGAAATCCGCGTCGTCGGCAATGACGCGGGTGAACAGCTCTCGATTCTCTCCGGCACCCTCGCGCGCCTGGATCGCGAGGCACCGGAATACGGCTACGGCAAGTACAACGACTTCAATACGTTCTATTTCCAGGCCGCTTCCGGCACGTCCGGCGGTTCGTCGGGGTCGCCGGTGATCGACATCGAGGGACGGGTCGTGGCCCTCAATGCCGGCGGCGCCACGGGCGCCGCCTCGAGCTTCTATCTGCCGCTCCCTGCGGTCACCCGCGCGTTGAAGTACATCGATGCCGGCAAGCCGGTGCCGCGCGGCACGCTGGAAACCGTATTCAAGTACACGCCCTATGACGAATTGCGGCGCCTCGGACTCGAGGCCGCGACCGAAGCGCGCATGCGCAGCGCCTATCCGCGGCTCACTGGAATGCTGGTTGTCGACGAAGTGCAGCCGGGATCGGCCGCGGACGGCGTGTTGTCGCCGGGCGACATCCTGGTGGCGATCGACGGTAAACCGGTACCGGAGTTCTTCGCACTGGAAGACGTGCTCGACAATCATGTCGGGCAACCGGTCAAAGTGGAGGTGCAGCGCGGCAACGAAACCCTGCGCCACGCGCTCGAGGTGCAGTCGTTGAGCACCATCACGGCCGATGAGTATATCGAGTTCGGCGAAGCCGTCGTGCACACGCTCTCCTATCAACAGGCGCGGCATTACAACCTGCCGATCAAGGGCGTGTATGTGGCGAATCCCGGCTACGTTTTCGGCAGCGCCGGCATTCCGCACGGCGCCCTGATCAGCTCCTTCAACGGCAAGAAAACGGAGACGCTCGCCGATTTCGAGGCGGCGTTGACCGACCTCGCGGACGGTACGCGGGCGCCGGTGCGTTATGTCACTCTCGAGGATCCGCGCGCGGCGCAGCTCAAGGTCATCCGCATGGATCGCCGCTGGTTCCCCGCCCGCAAGTGCAAGCGCGACGACGCGCTGGGGATCTGGCCCTGCGTGGGGATAGCCACCGGCCCCGTGGCGGCGAGCCTCAAGCCCGCGTCCACTCAATTCGCCAAGACCGGAGATCCGCGCATCGATCGTTTGGCGCCTTCCCTGGTCATGGTCACCTTCGACATGCCTTATTCCGTGTCGGGAGTGACCGAAAAGAATTATCACGGAACCGGCGTGATCGTCGACACGAAGCGCGGCCTGGTGGTGATCGACCGTAACACCGTCCCGCTCTCGATGGGCGATGTGCGCGTGACGTTCAACGGCACGGTGGAGGTGCCTGGTAAAGTCGAGTTCATCCATCCGCTGCACAATCTCGCCGTCGTATCCTACGATCCGCAGTCGATCGGCAACACGCCGGTTCATGCGGCCACGTTTCTCGGCAAAGAGCTGCGTCCCGGCGATGACGTCTGGGTGGTCGGCCAGCGCAGCGATTCCAAGATGATGTCGCAGCGCACGCAGGTCGCGAGCGTCGAGGCGGTCTCATTCCCGCTGTCGCGCACGCTGCGTTTCCGGGACAGCAATCTGGAGGCGGTGAGCCTGGTCAATGCGCCGGGGGATTTGGACGGCGTATTGTCGAACGACAAGGGCGAAGTGCTGGCGCTGTGGTCGAGTTTTGCATTCGAAACTCAACGCGAGCTCGAGCAGGTCAATCGCGGTATTCCGTCCGATCTCGTCACCGAAATGATCAACGCCGTCTCGGATGGCCGGCCGCTCTATTCGTTCGAGGCGGAGTTCAACGTGCAGTCGCTTGCGAGCGCCCGCAGACTGGGGTTGCCCGACGAGTGGGTACGGCGATTCGAAGATCACGATCAGCAGCGCCGGCAGGTCCTCGGGATCGATCGGCTGGTTGCCGGCGCACCGGCGGCCTCCTTGCTCGAGCCGGGCGACTTGCTGCTCGCGATCGACGGCAACGTCGTCAATCGCTTCCGCGAAGTGGAGCGCGCCGTGCAAAAGCCGCAGGTCGCGGTGACGGTCTGGCGCGATGGGGCGGAGAAGACGCTGCAAATGAAGACGGTGGCGCTGAACGGGCGGGATCTCGATCGGGTCCTGATCTGGGCAGGGGCAACCCTGCAGGCTCCCCACCGCGCGATGGCGGCGCAGCGCGGTATCGCGCCGTATGGGGTGTTCGTGTCGTTTTTCTTCTACGGATCCCCTGCAACGCACTATGGACTGTATGCCGGAAGGCGGATCACGGAGGTCGACGGGCAGCCGACGGCCGACCTGGATGCGTTCATCAAGGCCGTTCGAGGCAAGCCGGACCGCGCGTCGCTGCGGCTGAAGACGGTGGCTTGGAACGGCGCGGTCGACGTGATCACGCTGAAGCTCGACAAGCACTACTGGCCCGCCTACGAGCTCGATCGCCAGAGCGACGGCAGCTGGACGAGGACGGCGCTCGATCCGCCCGAGGTGACGATGGCGCACGTGCCTTGAGCGCAGCGTTTTTGATCTCCCCCGCTGCGCGCACGCAGCTGCCGGAAATCCTGGGGATCTACAACGAAGTGATTCGCAACACCACCGCCGTCTACTCGGAGGAGGAGGTGACGCTGGCGAACCGCGAAGCGTGGTTCGATGCAAGAGCGGAGCGCGGCTTTCCGGTGCTCGTTGCGAGCGATCCTTCGGGCGTGCTCGGCTTTGGATCCTTCGGCGATTTTCGCCCATGGCCCTGCTACCGGTATAGCGTCGAGCACACCGTCCACGTGCGGGCGGATAGCCGCGGACGCGGCGTCGGCCGGGCGCTCGTGACGGCGCTGCTCGATCGCGCCGCGAGCATGAAAATGCACGGCATGATCGGCGGCATCGATGCGGACAACGCGGCCTCCCTCGGACTCCACCACAGTCTCGGCTTCAAGGTGGTGGGCCATTTCCGCGAAGTGGGCTACAAGTTCGGGCGCTGGCTCGACTTGAAGTTCCTGCAACGACTCATTTGATATCATGGCCAAGTGGTAAGAGCTTCACAGACCGAAATCGAGAAGGCCGTCGAAACGCTGCGTGCGGGCGACTTGGTGGTATTCCCGACCGAAACCGTCTACGGGCTCGGCGCCAATGCCGCCAACCCCGCCGCGGTACGCAAGATATTCGAGGTCAAAGGCCGGCCCGCGGATCATCCCGTGATCGTGCATTTGGACAATCCGCGCTATCTGCACCGCTGGGTGTCGGAGGTGCCGCCTGCCGCCGAGCGGCTGGCGGCCATGTTCTGGCCCGGGCCGCTCACCCTGATTCTGCCGAAGGCCGAGTCCGTCAATGACGTCGTCACGGGCGGCCAGGACAGCATCGGGATTCGCATCCCTTCGCACCCGATGGCACTGCAGCTGTTGACTGCTTTCGGCGGGGGGATCGCCGCACCGTCCGCCAATCGCTATGGCCGCCTGAGCCCGACCAAGCCCGAGCACGTGCGCGACGAACTCGGCGATGCCGTCCAGGTCATTCTCGATGGCGGCGATTCGCCGATCGGTCTCGAATCGACCATCGTGTCGTGTCTGAACAATGAAGTGCGCATGCTGCGTCCCGGCTACATCACCCGCTCGCAGATCGCGCAAGTGGTCGGCGATCTGGCGGCCGGCGGAGTCGCGCCGCGGGTTCCCGGCGATCGGGTACTGCATTACGCCCCGTCCACCCCTCTCGAGATCGTGCGCTCGGACGACTTGGAGGCGAAAGCCGGCGAGGTGGTGGCGCGCGAGGAGAAAGTGGCGGTGCTGGCGATGCGACCGCCGCTGCATACGAAGCGCTACATGACGTGGATAAACGCCGGCAAGAAGCCCGACACGTACGCTCATAATCTCTACAACCATTTGCGCACCCTGGATCGCGCCGGGTGCGTGAGAATCTTGGTGCAAGAGCTGCCGCAGGACGAGCGCTGGGCGGCGATTCTCGATCGCCTGCAGCGCGCGAGCGGCATGGGCGAGGACCCGCTCGAGTTGAGCGCCAGTTGATTTGCGCGGCACCAAGTTGAAAGCAGCAAAAGCGGCCGTAATTCGATCATCGCCTGTCGAGGAAGCGCAGGAGCTCGGCCCCACGCAGGACCCTTTCGCGTGCGATGCGATTCGGCATTTGGTCGCCCGCTACGGCTCTCCGCTGTTCATCATCGATGCCGAGCGGGTTCGCGCGCAATTTCAGCGGCTCGCCGCGGCCCTGCCCGACGTGGAACTACACTATGCGATCAAATCCCTCCCGCATCCGGCGGTCATCGCCGCGTTGCGCGATGCGGGCGGCTCGTTCGACCTCGCGACCAACGGCGAGGTCGATCTGGTGCGCCGTCTCGGCGTGGATCCGCAGCGCTGCATTCATACGCACCCGATCAAGCGCGATGCAGACATCCGCACCGCGATCGCCTTCGGCGTCGATCGCTTCGTCGTCGACAATCCGGATGAGCTGCGGAAGTTCGAGAAATTCAAGAGTCGCGTTGCCTTGCTGATCCGCGTCTCGTTCCGCAGCGCCGTCGCCGTCGCCGACCTATCGCGCAAATTCGGCTGCGATCCGGAGACGGTGGCGGATTTGCTCGCGCTTGCCGCGAAGCTGCGCATCAAGATCGAGGGGCTGTCGTTTCACGCCGGATCGCAGGCGGCCGGCCCGGCCAATCACGTCGAGGCCATCGACGTGTGTCGCGACCTGATGCTTCGCGCCCGGCGGCGCGGCCATGAGCTGCGCACCCTCGATATCGGCGGCGGATTTCCGGTCGATTATGGACACGGCGCAATGCCGATCGAGGAATTCTGTGCGCCGATTCGCCAGGCCTTGGCCGCATTGGAGAGCACGGTGCGCGTCATCGCCGAACCGGGGCGCTACATCGCCGCTCCGGCTGCGGTAGCCGTGTCGTCCGTGATGGGGCGCGCGCTGCGCGATGGGCGCTGGTGGTACTATCTGGACGATGGGCTGTATGGATCCTATAGCGGTCAGATGTTCGATCATGCGACTTATTCGATGGAAGCGCTCGCACCTGCCGGTGCAACCTATCCCTCGGTGCTGGCCGGGCCGACCTGCGACAGCATCGACGTCATCAAGGAGGACATCGAGTTGCCGGAACTGAAACAAGGCGATCTGGTGGTCGGCCGGGTCATGGGCGCGTACACCTGGGCGTCGGCGTCGGAATTCAACTTATTCCCGCGCGCCACGGTGCTCGCCCTCGATCGCGGCCGGCTGCTGCGCGAGCGGAGCCGACCATGATGTGGAGCCGGCGCCGCCTTCTCAAGGCCGGGGGGTTGTTGGCCGGCGCGTCGGCCGCCGGTGCGTCGATCGCGGCTGCCTCCGTCGCCAGGGCGTCCGCTGTGGCGACGTGGGCGCGCCCGGCAGCGGCCTCGGCATCGCCCGCCGTCAAGCGGCTCGCGCTGCGCAATGTGCATACACCGGAGTCGCTCGACATCGAATTCTCTCGGGACGGCGCCTACGTTCCCGATGCCCTCGCCGCCATTCAAGTGCTGCTGCGCGATTACCGCAACGGCGAGCAGCACCCCATCGATCCGCCGCTGTTGGATTATTTGCACGACGTTGCACAGCGGCTCGGCGTCGATCCGGTGTTTCACGTGATTTCTGGCTACCGATCGCCGCAAACCAACGCGCTATTGCGCGAACGCAGCAGCGGGGTTGCCCGCCACAGCCTGCATTTGGAGGGGCGCGCCATCGACGTGCGGCTTGCCGGCATCGATTGCGCGGAGCTTGCCGACCGCGCCCTGGCCCTGAGCCGGGGCGGGGTCGGCTATTACCGAAAGTCCGATTTCGTGCACTTGGATACCGGAGCATTGCGTACCTGGCGCGGATGATGGATCGCGAGGAATGTGCGCATGCGCTCGAGCTCGGCTTCCAGGGCGCGATGGAACTCGAGGTCGCGCGGCGCGCGGCCGCTGATGTAGCCGAAAGAGCCGGCCAGACGGCCGGCCGAAACCTTCAAATTTCCCCAGCCGATGACCCGTTCGCGCCATAGCAGCGGCAGCGCGTAATAGCCGAGCTTGCGCTTCGCCGCGGGCGTATAGGCTTCGAAGCGATACGCCCAGCCCCAAAAGATTTCGAAACGCCGCCTGTCCCACACCACCGGATCGAACGGCGTGAGCAGCCGTACTTCCTCGTCCGGTTGCCAGCGAGAGGACTGCGGCGACTCCACGCCGGGCCAAAACCAATCGACACCGTCCACCCGGATCCGGGCCAGCCTTCGTTTCGCCCGCTCGAGAGCCGGCGCGCGTTCGGCGGTCCATTGCGGCACTCCCGCGCCCAGTAAGCTCATGAGCTGAGCGAGGCTGCGCGCCGGCAGCGGCGCGTATTTTCGGACGATGACGTCGACCAAGGCATCGATGCGCGCGCCGACCGCGGCGGCATCGAGCGGCAAAGGCTCGAGCTCCGGCGGGTCGGGATCGCGCGCCGCGAAGACCCGCGTGCCGCCCTCGCGGCGCACAACCCGGAGCAGTCCGCGATAGTGCATCTCATCGAGCAGCTGGGTGGTGGCGTTGGTCGATCCGCCGAACCAATTGGTGACCTTGCCGTGCGCAAAATGCGCATCGACGGCCCGCGGATGTGCCGTGCCGAGCTCTCGCACGTAGTCCAATACCGCCTGAGCCTGAAGGCGGCGCGCAGCGCTCCACTCCTTGCGCGGCGTCCGCGGATGCATGAGGTTGTGGTGGATTCGCGGTAAGAAGCCATAGTTGACGAAGTAGTCCTCCTCCAGCGACAACCGTGGGTAACGCACCTCCAGGCCGCCTGCGCGATACTCCGCGACGCGATGGCGCAAGGTCAGATCCTGGGCGCGCGCCGGCGCACGGATCGGGTCCGCTTGCACGAAACCGAGTTTGACGACGGCGCGCGCGAGCGTCGTCGGTTTGAACAACGAGCGGGCAATGGCGTAGCGGCGCAGATGGCCCAACGTGACCGGCATGCGGCAATGATACCGCCAGGAGCCTCTCGGACGGGCACCTAGGGACGCGCAGGACTTGCCGCCGCGGGGGCGAGGTCCCGGGCACGGCGCGCGGCGAGCGCCCGCTCCAGGCGCGCGTCCTGGCCGTAGATGTCATCGAAGAACAGGATTGTCCCCTGCTCGTTCGCCAATGCGGTGCCGTACACGATGAACACGCGAATCGGCGTCTTCAAGGTCACGGTGAGGGAGCTTTCGCCATTCATGGCCGAAAGAATCTTCTCGCGCGTCCACTCCGGCGAATCGCGCAGTACGTACTGCGCGAGCGCCACCGGATCGCTGACCCGCACGCAGCCATGGCTGAAATCGCGGCGCGACTGGCTGAACAGCGCCTGCGCCGGCGTGCCATGCAAGTACACGTTGTAGGGATTGGGGAGCATGAACTTGATCAAACCCAGCGAGTTGTTTGGCCCGGGTTTCTGCCGCACACGCCGCAACCCAACGGCAACCCGTTCGATGTTTTCGGCGGTGGTCGGGACGACCACCGCCGAATCGCCGAAGCCGCTCACGATTTCCATTTGGTGGCGCTCGAGGTAGGCCAAATTCTTGCGCGCGCTGGGCACGATTTCCTTGAGCGCGATGCTGTAGGGAACTTCCCAATACGGGTGAAAGATCACATAGGTCATGTCGGCGCTGAAAACGGGGGTTTGCGTCGCTTCGAACGATTTGCCCACGATGACGTCCATTTGGCGAATCTGCGCTTCGGAATCGATGGTGGACTCGAACGCGAACAGGCGGAATTGCGGGATGTTGACGATGATGGGCGCACTGATGAGTTCCGACGGCAGCCAGCGCCACCGCTCCATGGTGAGTTCGATTTGCCGGACGCGGCTGCTCAAGGGGCGCGTCAGTTCCGCGAACGTTGCCGCTCCCAATATCCCGTCCGGCTTCTCGCCGTGGCGCCTCTGAAAGCTCTTCACCGCCTCGCTCAGATACGGCGTGAACGTCCGCGGTGGCGAGGTGCGGCTCGGTGGTGGCGCGGCGGTTGCGGCGGCTGCGGCGCGGTATCGCCGAGCGCCGTGAGCAGATACTGCAGCTGAGCGGCGCCGGCGTAGTCGCCGCCGGGTTTCACCGATTTGGCAGGCAGCGGCGGCAGCGCATCGATCCCTCCCTGGCTCGCGAGCGCTCGGTAGCGAGACAGCTGCTTCTTCAACAATTGATAGTGCTTGAACTGGGGCTCGAGTGCATCGAGGGCAATCGGTACGTCGACCGCACTGGCGAGGTGGACGAGCGTGGTGGGTATGTCCAACGCGATGCGATTCACGGTGAGGTTGTGGCCGACTGTGGCGGGATCGATCCGGCCGTAGTGCAGATCCGAGAGGAACCGCAGCCCGGCGAGCGTCAGCCCGGCATCGAATGGCGCCCAGGGGGTCGCCTCGGAGTGTGAGGTCTTGCGCGTATCGGCCATTAGCGCCTCGAGGCGGGCACCTGCGTAGTCTTGCGGGTCCAAGCCGCGATCGCTCGCTTGGCGCAGTTCCTGCAGCAAGGACATCGCGGCTGCCGTAGGTTTGTCGCCATCGATCCACAGCAGACGATAGCCGTTCCGTTGGTAGAGGAGGGCGGCGCGTTCGCGATCGGCCGCCGCCACCGGCCAATCGAGAGACGGTGGCTGGGACTCGTCGAGGATTTGCTTCAAGGCGCTTTGCGTCGCGGATTGAGCCGGCGCGGACGAGGCGAATACGCTGCCGTAGAGGACGGCAAGCGAGAGTGCGATGAGGCGCAACTTAGGCTTTCCGTGAACGCATTTGCTAGGATTCCTGTCAATGAAGAGTTATCGCGCGTGGCTCCCGTTCGCGATCGTCGGCACTCTCGCGGCTTGCTCGCCTGCACCGGGCGGATCCGCACCGGCGGTGAGCGGGCAAACGGCGGCGGATACCGGGGCACGAATTTACAGTGGAAGCTGCGTCGCATGCCACCAGCAAAATGCGCAGGGCATTCCGGGCGTGTATCCGAGTTTGGTGGGATCACCCGTGCTGCTCGGCGATCCGGCGCCGCTCGCCCGATGGGTGATTGCGGGCCGACGGCCACCTTCCATGCCGGCCGGGCGCTATCCAACGGCGATGCCGCAGTTCGGTTGGATGAAGAATCGTGACGCAGCCGCCTTATTCAGCTATCTGCGCTCGAATTTCGGCAATTCGGCACCCCCGGTTTCGGTGGCGACCGTTGCCGAGGCGCTCGGGAATGGGGGATAGCGAATGACGGATGGCGGGCACGGATAGCGGCATGGATTCTCCAACCCCGGCGACGGCCATTCATCGCATCGTGACGAGCTGTCGCGCGGGCGGCCATCCCGCAGTGGTCGCCCGACTGCCCTCGGGCTGGGTGGTGATGGGTGATCGCCAAGTGTTGGCGGGGTACTGTCTGCTGCTTCCCGATCCCGTGGTGGATCACTTGAACGCGTTGCACTCCGATCGACTTGCGCAGTTCCTGGGGGATATGGCTCGGGTCGGGGAGGCGCTTATCGCGAGCACGGACGCGGTGCGCGTGAACTACGCGATATTCGGCAACTTGGAGCCGGCGCTGCATGCCCACGTGTTTCCGCGCCGCGCCGACGAGCCCGCAGCGACGCGCACCGCGCATCCGTGGGCTCTTGACTGGACGGCCGCCGCCGCCTACTCCGACGCACTGCACGGCGGCCTGAAGCGCCGCATTGCGGAGCACCTGGCGCGGCTCAGTCCTTGAGGGTCATTCCGAGCTCGCGCGCGGCATCGGCCAGGCTCGATAGCGGCGCCGAACAGGTCGCGCCGGTGCACAGATAAGCCAGGGTTTGCGTCCCCGCGCGCTTCTCTGCGAGCGCAGGCGGCAGCTCGGCTGCATCGCTCGGGATGGCGAAAATCATGCGGGTTGGCACGTATGCGGCACCCAGGGTGCTCGACCAGCGGTTTGCCTCGGAGAGCGGGCCGCGAATGATCAAGATCTGCATGGGCGCCAGATAGTCCTCCAGCGCGTTCAGGAGGCTCGCATGAGCTTGCGGGTGCTGAAGCAGCAAGGGCCACGCGGACTTCAACGTGCGTTCGGCGGCAGTCAGATAGCGAACTTCGCCGAGCAGAAGCCCCAACCGACAGAGTACGGAAGCGGCAGCTGCGTTGCCGGACGGGATGGCCTCATCGCTGAAGGTCTTGCTGCGGTGAATGAGCCGCTCGTGGTCGGAGGCGGTGAAGAAGAACCCGCCGCTTTCGCCATCGGCATAGAAGGCCATCATGACTTCGACCAGGGCCTGTGCGAATACGAGGTCGCGGACGCGCCAGCGCGTCTGCAAGAGCTCGATCAGCGCATCGGCGAGAAAGGCGTAATCATCGAGATAGGCCTGAAGATGCGCACGTCCGTCCTTATAGGTCGCGAGCAGGCGGCCATCGCGCCACAAGGCGCGGTGGATGCAATCGACCGCCGCAGTGGCCGCCGCGGCGAGATCGGGCCGGCGCAACACGCGCGCCGCGATCGCGAGGCCCTTGATCATGAGGGCATTCCAGGCGGTGAGGATTTTTTCATCGCGCGCGGGCCAGATGCGCAACGTGCGCGCAGCGAGGAGTTTTGCGCGCGCGGACCCGAGCAACGAGGCGCCGCCGGGCTGCTCCGCTGCCCGGACGCGAAGATGCCAGGCACCCTCGAAGTTCGCCGCTTCATCGAGCCCGAAGCGGTGTGAAAACGCCTCATATTCGGACTCGGTCAACAGCGCGCGCACTTCGGCTCGGTTCCAGAGATAGAACCTGCCCTCGTGGCCCTCGGAATCCGCATCGAGACTCGAATAGAATCCGCCCTCCGGAGCGCGCATGTCGCGCAGCGCCCAGTCCGCAGTCTCGCCGGCGACGCGTGCAAACAGGCTCTCGCCGGTTGCCGCGGCCGCTGCCGCGTACGCGCTGAGCAGTTGCCCGTTGTCGTAGAGCATCTTCTCGAAGTGCGGAATCATCCACGCGTCATCGACCGAGTAGCGCGAGAAGCCGCCCCCCAATTGATCGTAGATGCCGCCCTCGGCCATGCGGGTGAGCGTGACGCTCGCCATGGCGCGCGCGGGCGGATCCCGCAGGCAGCGCTCGATGCTGCCGGGATGAGGAAATTTAGGTGCACCGCCGAAGCCGCCGAAACGCGGGTCGAAGGACTGTTCGAGCGCGGTCCTCGCGCGTTCGAGCGGCGATGCATCGAGTTCGACATCGACCGAAACCTTCGGCGGCAGCAGCAATGCGAACGCTTGCTCGAGCTGCGCGTTCTGCTGCCGGATCTCGGTCGCGTGAGTTCGGTAGTACTCGGCGACGCGCCGCAATACCTCCTTGAAGCCGGGCATGCCCTGCTGCGGCTCCTTCGGGAAGTAAGTGCCGCCGAAAAACGGTTGTTGATCCGGAGGCGTCAGGAACATCGTCAACGGCCAGCCGCCCGCGTGCCGCGTGATCAGCTGCTGCGCCGCTTGATAGATCCTGTCCAAGTCGGGCCGCTCCTCACGGTCGACTTTGATGTTGACGAACCAGCGGTTCATCAGCGCGGCGGTGTCGGGGTCTTCGAATGATTCGTGTGCCATGACGTGGCACCAGTGACACGCCGAGTAACCCACCGACAGGAGAATCGGCTTGTCCTCGCGTTTGGCCGCAGCGAGCGCTTCCTCGCCCCACGGAAACCAGTCGACGGGATTATCCGCATGCTGAAGCAGATACGGGCTGGTTTCGCCCGCCAGGCGATTGCGCTGCATCTTGCAGGTCCACGTCGGTTAGAATGCCCGTCATCTTAATCTTTAAGCCGTTCCCATGCCCGAAATTGGTGCCGCGGCGCAGCTGCCTGCGCTGCGCTTGAAGCGCAATGAAGATCGTCGACTGCATGCCGGGCATCTGTGGGTCTTCAGCAACGAGGTCGACACGCAGCAAACGCCCTTGACCAAGTTCGAGCCCGGTGAATTGGTGCGCGTGTTGGCACACAACGATCGCGCTCTGGGCGTCGCCTACGTCAATCCGCAATCGCTCATCAGCGCACGGCTGCTCGAGACGTGGAAGCTGCCCGATACGGCGTGGTTTGCCGCGCGAATACGCATCGCATTGACCCTGCGCGAGCGGCTGTACGCGCAGCCCTACTATCGCGTGGTGCACGGCGAGGCCGACGGGCTGCCGGGATTGGTGATCGACCGCTACGGCGGGCAAAGCGTCGTACAGATCGGCACGGCCGGTATGGAGCGGCTCAAGCCGCAAATTCAAGAGGCCGTGCTGCAGGTACTTGAGTCCGAGACGCTGCTCTTCAAGAACGACGGCGCCGCGAGGTCGCTCGAGGGATTGCCGGCCCACCTCGAGGTTGCCAGGGGCAAACTCGGGGATGAGGCGGCGGTCATCGAAGGCGGCTTGAGCTTTTCAGTGCCCCTCGCAGAGGGACAAAAGACCGGATGGTTCTTCGACCAAGCCGCCAACCGGGCTGCGTTGACGAAGTACGTGAAGAAAAATGCGCGGGTATTGGATGTATTCAGCTACGTGGGGGCCTGGGGAGCGCGCGCCGCGCGCGCCGGAGCCGCGGCAGTGCTGTGCGTCGATAGCTCGGCTTCCGCTCTCGAGTTCGCTGCAAGGAACGCCGAGCGCAATTCGCTGAAGCTCGGCGTGCGCAAGGGAGATGCGTTCGAGGTGCTGGAGGCTCTCGCCACGGAGGGCGAGAGATTCGATATCGTCATCCTGGATCCGCCCGCATTCGCCAAACGCAAGAAAGATCTGCCCAAAGCCCTGGCAGCCTACAAGCGCTTGAATCAGCTTGCGGTCCGGCTCCTGGACAGCGACGGGATTCTGGTTTCCTGCTCGTGCTCCTATCATGTGAGTGCGGCGGAGCTGCAGGAGGCCATCGCCAAGGCAGCGCGCGGCGCGGACCGGCGGCTGCAGGTGCTGGAATTGGGCGGCCAGGCGCCGGATCACCCGGTGCATCCCGCCATCGCGGAAACGCGCTATCTCAAAGCCTATTTCTGCCGTGTAACCGACAGTTTAAAGTAGCGTCCATGATCATTTATCCGCATATCGATCCCGTTGCGATCTCAATCGGCCCGTTTTTCGGCATCGGTCCACTGCGCGTTCACTGGTACGGCATCATGTACTTGATCGGATTCGTCGCCGCATGGTGGCTGGCGCGCTATCGTGCGCGGCGCCCGGGATCGACGTGGACGCCGCTGAACATCGATGACCTCATTTTTTACTGCGCCATGGGCGTCATCATCGGTGGGCGCGTCGGTTGGTGCATTTTTTACGGACACGACGTGATTGCCCAGAATTGGCTGAACGCCTTCCATATCTGGGACGGCGGTATGTCGTTCCACGGCGGCATGCTCGGTGTGCTCGCTGCGTGCATATTGTTCGGGCGCGCCAAGCACAAGCATCCCGCGGATGTGCTCGATTTCGTGACTCCCCTGCCGGGGATCGGCCTGCTGGCGGGGCGTATCGGTAATTTCATCAACGGCGAGCTTTGGGGTAAACCGACCGATTTGCCCTGGGCCTTCGGCGTTCCGAACGCCGAGGGCCAGCTGATCGCGCGTCATCCCTCGCAGCTCTACGAGGCGACGCTCGAGGGCCTGGTGCTGTTCCTGGTCCTGTGGTGGTTCACGAGCAAGCCGCGCCCGCGCCTGGCGCCTCTGGGTCTGTTTCTCATCCTCTACGGATGCGCGCGCTTCACGGTGGAATGGGTGCGTCTGCCCGACGCCAACATCGGATACCTCGTGGGCGACTGGCTGACCATGGGCATGCTCTTGACGACACCGATGATTCTCGGCGGCGCCGTCATGATGATCTACGCCTACCGGCGTCCCATACCGAGCGGCAATCTGAGCGCCGCAAAGTCATAACGGGCTCCCAAGTGCTGCAATATCTGGATTTTCTGCGCCACATACGCCGCAACGGGATCCGCAAGGAAGACCGCACCGGCACCGGCACGTTGAGCGTATTTGGGTATCAAATGCGTTTCGACCTGCGCGCGGGATTTCCGCTCGTCACCACCAAGCAGTTGCATTTGCGCTCCATCATCTACGAGCTGCTGTGGTTTCTCCGGGGCGACACCAACGTACGATACCTGCGCGAGCACAAAGTGACGATCTGGGATGAATGGGCCGATGAGCAGGGCAACTTGGGGCCCGTGTACGGCAAGCAGTGGCGCAGCTGGCCGACGGCGGATGGCCGGCACATCGATCAACTTGCACGGGTGATCGAGCAAATCAAGAAGAACCCGGACTCGAGGCGGCTCATCGTGAGCGCGTGGAACGTCGGGGAACTGGAGCAGATGGCGTTGCTGCCGTGCCACGTCTTGTTTCAGTTCTATGTAGCCGAGGGTCGACTGTCATGCCAGCTGTACCAGCGCAGCGCCGATGCGTTGCTCGGCGTGCCCTTCAATATCGCCTCCTACGCGTTGCTCACGCACATGATTGCCGAACAGTGCGCGCTCGAGATCGGAGAGTTCATCTGGACGGGCGGGGATTGCCACTTGTATTTGAATCACCTGGAGCAGGCCGACCTGCAGTTGTCACGGTCGCCTTACCCGCTGCCCCGGCTCGCGTTCCGCAGAAGGCCGCCGAGCTTGTTCGATTACGAGTTCGACGACATCGAGATCCGGAACTACCGGCACCACCCCGCGATCAAAGCGCCGATCGCCGTTTGAGGCTTCCATGAGCATGCACGGGCGCCGGCCACCAATGATCGAAGTGCGTCACTCGCGCATTCACGGCCATGGGGTATTCGCGCTGCGCCGAATCCGCAAAGGCACACACATCATCGAATACCGCGGCGATCGAGTCAGCCATCGGGAAGCCGACCAGCGCTATGACGGCAAGGACCCCGCCGACAACCACACGTTCTTGTTCACGGTCGATGCGAACACCGTCATCGACGGCGGCTCCAACGGCAACGATGCGCGCTACATCAATCACGGCTGCGATCCGAATTGCCAGAGCGTCACGGTGGCGAAGCGTATCTTCATCGAAGCGCTGCGCACCATTCAGCCGGGCGAGGAATTGGCGTACGACTATCAAATCCAGCGCGACGTCGATGATTTACCCGACGTCGATGAAATCTTCGCGTGCCGCTGCGGAGCGCTGAGCTGCCGCGGCAGCATGCTCGAAGCGCCGGAGAAGCCGCGTAAGCGCACGCCGCACCAATCCGAGCCGCCCCAACGCAAATCGCGCGGCGCAAAGGCGCGCGCCAAGACGGGCCGGGGCGCGCGCAAGCCCGCGCGCAGCCGTGGCGGTTGACGACTTCACCGGGCCGCTGCAGGGCTTGCCCGGTCTGCAGCGCTTGCAGGGTCTGCAAGCCGAGCTCAGTTGCAACGGAATCGCGGTCCGCGATCATTTCCTGACGCAGCCGCAGGTGAACGCGTTGCTCCGTTGCGCGCGCGCGCGGCGGGAGCGCGGCGATTTTTTACCCGCCCGCATCGGCGACCATCGGCGGGCGCTACGACGAGCGGAGATTCGCGGCGACTCGATTTGCTGGTTGGCCGACCCGCTGCTGCCGCCGGAGCGCGAGTTGCTCGGCGCGCTGGAGCAAGTGCGCCTTATGCTGAATCGCGATGCCTTTCTCGGCTTATTCGAACTCGAGATGCATTACGCCTGGTACCCGCCGGGGACCGGCTATGCACGCCATATCGATCAGCCGCGCGGAAGCGCCCAACGGCGGGTATCACTGGTGCTTTACCTCAATCGGCGCTGGGGGGCGTGCGACGGCGGCGAGCTCAAGATCGTCGATGACCTCGGACGCGATCGGCACATCGAACCCGCGGCCGGACGTCTGGCGGTTTTTCTCACCGCCGGACGCGAGCACGAGGTCATGCCGACGCGGCGCGACCGTTTGAGTCTCACCGGCTGGTTTCGAGCCCGGGAATGACCGTTACATGTCACGAATCCGTCGCGCGCGTTCCCTATGATCCCTGCGCCAGATCCGTGCGCCCGGGGCGTCGGCACGCCCGGGAAGGTAGCGGCGGGACCGACCATGGCGGCCGGCGCCCGGTGTTCGGTCGATTTCGCCCCTGGCACGAATGTTGCTTCGCTACGCTCATGTATCATCCACGTAACACGACCAGAGAGGTGCCGAATTCACGCCAACGCCGATCCGCAAATCCGGTTGAAACCCATGCGCTTGCCGTCGCTCAAATTTCTGAAGACGTTTCAGGTCGCTGCCAAGCTCAAGAGCTTCAAGGCGGCCGCCGAGGAGTTGTTCATCACGCCCTCGGCGGTGAGCCATCAAATCAAGTCGCTCGAAGAACAGTTGGGTGTGGCCCTGTTCGAGCGGGGGGTACGCACGCTGACGCTGACCGATGCCGGATCACACTATCTCGAGCACATCAGCGATGTCTTCTCGAAGCTCGAGTCGGTCACGGAGCAACTCAGGGTACGGTACGGACGCAGCATCATCCGTCTGAACGTGCCGCCGTTCTTCGCGAATGAATTGCTGCTTCCGCGGCTCGCCTCCTTCTCCCAAGCGCGGGAAGAGACCGACATCCGCATCGAAACGACGTTCTCTGCGCCGAAGACACATCCGCCGGAAGCGGATTTGTCCATCGTGGTGGGGTCGGGCCCGTGGGAAGGGCTCACCGTGCATCCGCTCTTCGCTCAGAGTTTCATTGCGGCGTGTTCGCCGAGCTTTCTCCTCGAGAATCCCATCGATCGCTATGAGGACTTGAACGGCAAGACGCTGTTGCTGCACGAGGAGCGGCGCGATGCGTGGGAACGCTGGGCCTCGGGACTGAACATCGCTGCGATCAAACCCAATCGGCTCGTGCGGCTCGACACCATGTCGGCGGTCGTGCTCGCAGCCGAACAGGGCATCGGCGTCGCATTGGTGCCCTCGCGCCTCTGCGCCGATCGTTTCTCATCAGGCGGCCTGGTGAAGTTGTTCCCGGGCGAGTTGGAGACCAACGAGAGCTACGTCCTGCTGCACAGACCCGAAGACCGGGCACGCGATGACTTGCAGGAGCTGACTCGCTGGATATTGACCGAATGCCGCGGCGAGTTAACGGCCACCGGCGTATAAATTCGCATGGAGTTGGTGGTCGCCGTGTCGGAGAACGATGTCATTGGTCGTGGCAATCGGTTGCCGTGGCGGTTGCCCGCGGACTTGCGCCGCTTCAAGGCGTTGACGCTCGGCAAGCACGTGCTCATGGGCCGCAGGACCTACGAGTCCATCGGTAAAGCGCTGCCGGGGCGCACCAACCTCGTCCTCAGCCGTTCCCCGGCGTTCGCGCCGGGCGACTGCACGGTGGTTTCCGGCATCGATGCGGCGCGCGCCGCCGCCGGCGAGGCGGCCGTACTCATGGTGATCGGCGGCGCGGAGGTTTACCGGCAATGTCTGCCGCTGACCTCGCGCATCCATCTCACCCTGGTGCACACCACCATCGAGGATGGGGACGCTTTTTTCGACGGCTGGCGCGGTTCGCAATGGCGGGAATCGGGCCGCGAGCGTCACGAGGCGGACGACAGGAATTCCTGCGCGTTCAGTTTCGTCACGCTGGAGCGGTCCTGACGATCGGCTCGAGCCGGCGTTCCACCTCGCGCCCGGCGCGCCGGAAGTCGACGTCTGACAGAGCGTTCGCAGCGGCCGTCAATTCGCTGAGAAGCTGTTCTTGAACGGCCCCGCGCTTCAGCGCCGTGCGATAGGGGATCTCGTGGTGAAACATCACCATGGAGTAGCGCGGGATGAAGCGCTGTGGGAAGCGTCGCTCGAGCTCCAAGGCGAGAGCCCGCTGCAGTTGGAACCTCGGGTCGACGACCCGCTCGCGCATTTCCAGGTAGTTCTCAAGCGCCATCGCGGCAATCGCGTCGGTGTTGGGCTTGCGCTGCGCATAGAAGTCCGCAAACACTGATTCCCACGAGGAACGGCGCGCCAGAGAGCGGTCGAATTCAACACAATCCTCGAAACAGCAATTCATGCCCTGGCCATGAAAGGGAACGATGGCATGTGCCGAGTCGCCGACCAATGCGGCCATGCCCCGGTAATGCCAGGGATCGGTATACACGGTTCCTAGAAAACCGGTGGGGTTGTCCTGAAACTCGGCGACGCCATTCGGCATCAGGTCGCGGAAGTCGGAAAAGCTCGAGGTCAGAAATTGCTCGATCACCGCGGGCGAGGTCAAGCTTGCGAAACTCAACGTTCCTTCCATGGGCAGGAACAGGGTGGCCGTAAAGCTGCCGTCCGTGTTGGGCAGCGCGATCAGCATGTAATCGCCGCGCGGCCAGATATGCAGCGCCTCGCGCTCCATCCGATGTTCGCCGCCGGGACCCGGCGGAATCGTCAGCTCCTTGTAGCCGTGCTCGAGACCGGACTCGTGGGCGGCGATCAGGCCGGCTGCGGCCATGCCACGGCGCAACACCGAGCCCGCGCCGTCGGTCGCCAGCAGCGGCCGCATCGGGATGGCGAGCAGACGGTCGCTACGCAGAGCCCGCACGTGAGCGACCTGACGCTCGAAGTCGGCATGTTCGAGCCGGTGTTCAAACTCGACTCTCACGCCTTCCCGGCGCTCGGCCACGTCCAACAACACCTCGTTGAGCCGGCGCCGCGAAATGGAGAAAATGAGTTCATTCGCTCGCTGGCCATACGGTTGAAGTGAGCTGCTGCCATCCCGTTGATGGACCCAACGGCCGCGCATCGGTACCAATGCGCCCTCGATTTGGCCGAACACGCCGGCGAGCTTGAGCGCATGGATCCCGCGGTCGGCGAGTGCGAGATTGATCGACCGGCCGCCGTCCTGAGTGCCCTTTCTCGGGTCGGTCCGGCTCTCGTAAAGAGTCACCTGCACGCCGCGGCGTTTGAGCAGGATGGCGAGCAGTGCGCCGGTCGGACCTGCGCCGATGATGGGAACGGAGCCGCTCGAGAAGGTCACGCGGCGACCGCGCGCGCCAGCGCCTCGGCGGCTGTGAAGACGTCGTGGTAGGAATTGAAGAGCGGAGCCGGGGCCACGCGCAGAATATCGGGTTCGCGCCAATCGCAGATCACGCCCGCCGCGGTGAGGCGCTCGTGGCAGCGCTTCGCCTCAGGCCTCTTCAGCGCGAGGCGCAGGCTCAATTGACAGCCGCGCTGCGCAGCCTCGCGGGGCGTGACGATGTGAACCACCTCGGGCAAGAGGGCATCCATCAAGCGTCCAAGGAAACCCGTCAGGGAAACGGATTTTTCACGCAACCTCGCCATGGTCGCACGCTGGAAGACCTCGAGAGAAGCCAGTAGGGGGGCGGCGGCCAGCACCGGCGGATTGCTGATTTGCCAGCCTTGTGCGCCGGCGATCGGAATGAAATTCGGCCCCATCTCGAAGCGCGTCGACGGCGAGTGACCCCACCATCCGGCGAAGCGCGGCAAATCGCTGCGCCGTGCATGCCGCTGGTGAACGAAACACCCGCCGATCGCCCCGGGACCCGCGTTGAGGTACTTGTAGCTGCACCAAACGGCGAAGTCGGCATTCCAATCGTGCAGCTGCAAGGGGACGTTACCGATGGCGTGGGCGAGGTCGAGACCGACGCTTGCCCCGGTGCTGCGCGCGGCGGCGATGAGCGGGCCAAGCTCCAATGCCTGTCCGGTGAGATATTGAACTCCGGGCAGCAATACGAGCGCCAGTCTCGGGCCCTCACGCTCGAGGCACACGAGGAGATCCTCGCTGCGAAGGTTGTCTTCGCCGGCGCGCGGCGCGACCTCGATGAGGTGTTCCGCGGGATTCAGACCGTGAAACCCGAGCTGCGAGACGATCGCGTAGCGATCGGAGGGGAAGGCGGACTTTTCGATGAGCACGCGATTGCGCTCGCCCCGCGGCCGAAAGAAACTCACCATCATCAGGTGCAGATTCACAGTGAGCGAATTCATGGCGATGACTTCGCTCTCATCGGCGCCGGCCAGGGCGGCGAGCCCGGCCGCAGCCTGCTCGTGGTAACTGACCCATGGGCGTTTCGCAGCGTGGTGCCCGAGCACGGCCATTCGGCCCCAGTCGCTCAATTCCTCGGCAATGTAGTCTCTGGTGGATTTCGTCTGCAGACCCAGCGAATGGCCGCACAAGTACACCAGCCTGCGTCCATCGGCGTCGTGCGGATGAAGAAACTCGCCCGCGAACGCGGCCAACGGATCCCGCGCGTCGTGTTCGAGCGCGCTCTGCGCATTGAGATCGGGCCAGGTCAGACTGGCTCCTACGGCGCCTGCATCACGGTTCCGCACACCGCGCAGGTTCGATGCTCGATGCTCGAATAGAATCGCGAGAAGATGCCGGGGAGCTGCGTTTCGATGTCGTTCACCGCGACTCGCTCCAGGTACAGGCGATGGCCGCATTTCTCACAATACCAGGAGAAGCCGTCCAACTCTTCGGCCGCGCGGCGCCGCTCCACCACGAGTCCGACGCTGCCTGCCGGACGCTGCGGCGAATGGGGTACCTCGGAAGGCAGCAGATAGAGCTCGCCCTGGCGGATCGGCACATCGATGAATCGACCCGATTGAATGGTCTTGAGGACGATGTCGCCTTCGATCTGGAAGAAGAATTCGGCGCCGGGGTCATGGTGATAGTCCTTGCGGGAGTTGGGTCCGCCGACCGCCATGATGATGAATTCGCTGTCCTCGAACAGCAGCTTGTTGCCGACCGGCGGTTTGAGCAAATCCCGATGTTGGTCGATCCACCGATGCAGGTTGAATGGCGCCGCGGTACCCATGCCGCCATTATAAGCCGGGAGCCTGTCCGAGTATGCCAAGCGGCCCCCGAAGAATTGGCTCGCTGAACGGCCTCTTGGCACGAAACTTCGCCGCGCGCCGCATGGTCCTAGCGAATTTGGGGGGTGGCGATGCGACCGGTCCGATTGTCCGTTGCGCTGTGTTTGGGCGTTGCGCTGTGTTTGGCCGTTGCGCTGTGTTTGGCCGTTGCGCTGCCCGCGGTGACCGCGGAGGCGGCCGCCCAACCGCGCACCCCCGCGCAGACCGGCGACCCGATACCGGCCGTCTGGAAGGAGCAGCACCTGGAGTTTTCCTACTCAGGCCGCACGTCGCGCTATTCCTGCGATGGGCTGCTCGAAAAAGTGCGTGCCATGCTGTTGGACCTCGGAGCGCGCCGGGATGTGAAACTGACACCGTTGCACTGCGCCGATGCCGAGCCGATGCACGGTGATGGCGGCGGCTCGCGCATCAAGATCGTGTTCTCTTCGCCGGCACGTCCGGAGGCCGCGGACAGGCCGCTGCACCCGGGCGATCTGGCGGCGACCGATGCGCGCTTCGAGCCATTCACCATCATGAGCGACGCATTCCGCAACATGGGAATCGGGGACTGCGAGTTGGTGCAGCAATTCACGCGTCAAATACTGCCGAGGTTGATGGTCCGCGATGTCAGGCAAGATATCCTCTGTGTACCGTACAAGCCGAGCGCGAGCCGGTTCTTCGTCCGCGGCGAAGTCTTCAAGAGTTTGCCGCACGCCGAGCGGCGCGGCGGCGATCAAGGCGCCGCGGACTAGGCTCTTGCCGCGCTCCGGGTTAGCCGTCGCAATCGATGCATACCGGCACGGCGTTCGGTGCGTCCAACTGCAGCGCGGTCAAGCTGCCTCCCCAGACGCATCCCGTGTCGAGTCCGATCACCTTGGGCGTGCTGAAGAAACCGAGTGTCGACCAATGCCCGAACACGATTCTGGGCCCGTGCCACGCGGCGTTCTCGGCCTCGAACCATGGAATGAGCGAATCGGGAGAGTTTTTCGGCGCACCCTTGGCGCGCAGAGCCAGCCGGCCGCCTGCGTCCACATACCGCAAGCGCGTGAAGCAGTTGACGATGAAGCGTAACCGCCCTGCGCCGGTGAGGGTCTCGTCCCAGCGGTCCGGCTTGTCTCCGTACATCTGGCTGAACACTCTCTTGGGATCTTTGCGCAAGGCGCGCTCGAACTCGCGTGCGCAGCTTCGCGCCGTCGTCATGTCCCACTGAGGCGGCAAGCCTGCGTGCAGCAGGCACAGATTGAGCGCGCGGTCCTCGTGCAGCAGCGGTTGGTTCAACAACCAGTCGAGCAGAAGATCGCGGTCGGGCGCCGCCAATAGATCATTCAGCGTGTCGCCGCTGCGCAGGCGTGCGCACCCGTACGCAACCGCCAGCAGGTGCAGGTCGTGATTACCCAAAGTGATCGTGGCAGCGCTTCCCATGGCGCGGACGCGCCGCAAGACCTGCAGTGAGGCGGGTCCCCGGTTGACGAGGTCGCCGACGAACCATGCCTGATCCCGGTCGGGGGAAAATCGCAGCGCCTTTAACAGCGCATCGAGCTGCTCATCGCATCCCTGCACGTCGCCGATTGCATAAAGCGCCATTGCCACCCCGGAGAGCTAGGAGACGGGCTCCTTAGTGAAGAACTCCGGGTATTGCCAGCCTGAACGGCGCGATGGGCGCGTCGAATTGCTGCCCGTTGTCGGCCATCATCTGATAGCTTCCCTGCATGGTGCCGACCGGCGTCTCGATGACCGCGCCGCTGGAATAGCGAAAACCCTGTCCCGGCTTCAGATACGGCTGCTCGCCCACCACTCCATCGCCGCGCGTCTCTTTCACGTTGCCGTTGGCATCCGTGATGATCCAATGGCGCGTGAGCAAACGCGCCGGCACCTGCCCTTCGTTGCGAATCGTGATGGTGTAGGAGAAGACGAAGCGCTTGTCGCGCGGGTCGGACTGCTCTTCGATGTAGGATGTCTCGACCTCGACGCGGATTCGGGGATTTTGCGGTTCGGATGTCATCTTTGCCGGCTAGCTCAAGCGCACCGCGAGCACGTCGCAGTGCGCAGCGTGCAGGACGGTGTCTTCCGTGAAGTTGACGAGAATTGCCAGGCCGTGCCGCTCGCGGCTGCCGAGTACGATCAAATCGGCGCCTTCTTCCCCGGCAACGCGCAGGATTTCGGTCTTGATGTTCCCGATCTCGACTCTGCAGCTCGCGCGCTCGACATTGAAACGCGCGATGAATTCCTTCAACCGTTCGTGCGAGCGCTCGGCCAACTCCTGTTCGATCTGCATGGTCGGCATCAGCGACTCGCCCATGGGCTCGGCCGGCACGAATTCCACCACGTGCAAGGCGACGATCGAAGCATTCGAATAGGCCGCCAGATCCCGACCGGCGGTGAACACCCGTTCACTGTGATCCGAGAGGTCCAGGAGCACCAGGACTTTTTGATATCGAGACATGCCGCCTAAAGTATAGCCGACTGCAGGGAGGCTCAAGCGCTTTGTCGGATCCGCTCCTCGTGCAGGCGGCGGTAGTGGTGGGCGAGGCGCCCGAATTGCTCCGGCTCCAGGGTTTCGGGGCGCAATTGTGGATCGATCCCGCAGGTTGCGATCTCCGCGCCGCTCAACAGGCCCTTCAATCCGTTGCGCAAGGTCTTGCGCCGGTGGGAGAAGGCGGCGGACACCACGGCGCGCAGCTCCCCCTCGCTGCCGATGACGAAGCGCGGCTGCACGCTGGGGCGCAAACGCACGACGGCAGACCAAACCTTGGGTTTCGGTTGGAACGCTCCCGGCCCCACCTCGAACAGAGCTTCCACCTCGGTGTACGCGGCAAGCATGACGGTCAAGCGCCCATACTCCCTGCCGCCGGGCTTTGCGGCCATGCGCTCGACGACCTCCCGCTGCAGCATGAAATGCATGTCGGCGATCGCGGCACGTTGACTCAGCAAATGAAACAGCAGCGGGGTCGAGATGTTGTAGGGGAGGTTTCCGACGATTCGAAGCGGCGGACCGTCACCCCGCAAGCGTACGAAGTCGGTGTCGAGGACGTTTTCGACGTGGACCTGCAGGTGCGCCCCGGCACGCGGATCGGCTGCCAGCGCAAGCGCCAGATCGCGATCGATCTCGATCACCTCCAAATTCCGGGTGCGCGCGAGCAAGCTCCACGTGAGAGCGCCGCGGCCCGGTCCCACCTCCACGATGCGCTCGCCCTGCGCCGGTGCGACGGCATCGACGATGCGGCGAATGATCCCCGGATCGTGCAAAAAATGCTGGCCAAAGCGCTTACGAACGGTCATCGTCAGGCGCCTGATTGAACGGGCGAGGTGGCCATGCTCGCCAAGTCGATCGCCAGCGCGAGTGCGGCGCGCAGGCTTCCCGCATCGGCTTTGCCGGTGCGTGCCAAGGACAGCGCGGTGCCATGGTCGACGCTGGTTCGCAGAATCGGCAATCCGAGCGTGACGTTGACCGCGTTACCGAAGCCGGCGTGCTTGATCACCGGTAATCCTTGATCATGGTACATGGCCACCACGACGTCCGCGGTGGCGAGGAACTGCGGGGTAAATGCCGTATCGGCGGGTGTCGGTCCGCTCAACGTGAGACCCTCACTGCGTAGCTGCCGTATCACCGGCTCGATCACCTCGATTTCCTCCCGGCCGAGGTGGCCGCTTTCGCCGGCGTGGGGATTCAATCCCAGGACTGCGATCCGCGGGTTACTCAAGGCGAAATGACGCTCCAAGTCCGTGTGCACGACGCGCAGCGTGGCGCGCAATCGCTCGGAGGTGATCGCGCGCGGCACATCGGCAAGCGCCAAGTGCGTCGTGACCAACGCAACCCGCAGCCGGCCGGTCAGCAGCATCATGACCGGGAGCGCCGCTCTTGTCCGCTCGGCCAGGTATTCGGTATGCCCCGTGAAGGCAAAGCCGGCGTCCATGAGGGTGCTTTTTTGCACCGGCGCCGTCACCATCGCGGCGAACTCGCCGTTCATGCAGCCATCGCAAGCCCGATCGAGCAACGCGATGACATAGGCTGCGTTGCGCGGATCCAATACACCCGCGGCGACGGGGTGCGCGGTCGGCACATGAATCACTTTGAGTCTGCCGGCCCGATGTACCGCCGGCGGCCGCGAAGGATCGTACTCTTCCAGGGCGAGTCGCAACCCCAGTGCTGCCGCGGTCGATTCGAGCAGCAAGGCGTCGCCCGCCACCACGAGATCCGCCTTCCAGTCAGCCTGGGCCAAAACGACGCAGGCATCCGGCCCTATCCCGGCCGGTTCGCCCGACGTAATGACGATCCGCGGTACGTACACTACATCTTGATTTCGACGAAGGCCTCGTCGCGTAGCCGTCGCAGCCAAAGCTCGGTCTCCTCGTCTGCCTTGCTCTCGCGAATCGCGGCAAACGCCCGTTGGCGGCGAACATCGTCGGTGCTGTCGTAGGTACGGGTGCCGAGCATCTGCACGATGTGCCAACCATAGCGGGTCTTGAACGGCTCGCTGATCTCCTTCTCTTTCAGATCGGCGATCGCCTTGTCGAATTCCGGCACGAAGGTTCCCGGGCCGGTCCAGCCCAGGTCCCCGCCGTCCGGCGCGGATCCCGGATCCTCGGATGCCGTCGAGGCGATACCGGCGAAATCTTCGCCCTTTAAAATGCGGGCGCGCAGCTTGTTCAACTTCTCACGCACCGTCGCGTCGTCGTCGAGCTCGTTCGGCTTCATCAAGATGTGCCGTACGTGGATCTGGTTGATGATCACGGGTGCTTCTCCGCCACGGCGCTCATTGAGCTTCACGATGTGAAAGCCGCTCGGCGTGCGCACGGGCTCGCTCACCTCGCCCGGCTTCATCTTGGTGACCAGTTCGAGAATGAATTGCGGCAATTGGGTGCCTTTGCGCCACCCGAGCTGCCCGCCGTCGAGCGCCGTCTGACTGTTCGAATTGGCGATGGCGAGCTGCCCGAAGTCCTCGCCCTTGGCCGCTCGCGCCGCAATATCCTGCGCCTTGTGCGAGATCTCTTCGAGCTGCTGCGGCGTGGCGGCCGCCGGCAGGGATAGCAGAATGTGCGATACGTTGAACTCGTCATTGGCCGCGGAGGACTGCTGGCGTTCGAGATACTGCTCGAGCTCGTGCGGCGTGACGTTGATGTGGGCTATGACGTCGCGCTGTCTCAAGGTGGACAATGTGAGTTCCTTGCGCATGGACTCGCGATACTGCTTGTAATCGATCCCTTGGGCCGCGAGGGCGGTCGGCAATTGATCGAATGGGATCTTGTTGCGCTGAGCAATCTCCTGCAGCGCGCCGTTCAGCTGCTCGTCCGAGATGGTCAGGCCGACCCGATGGGCGCGCTGCGCTTGGATCTCCTGCAGGATCAAGCGGTCGAGCACCTGCTGGCGCAGCACGCTCTGGGAGGGCAGCTCGACCTTCTGTTCCTGAAGCCGTTTCGTGACCGCATCCATCTGCGCATCCAACTCGCTCTTCAAGACCAGGCCGTCGTTGACGATGGCCGCAATGCGGTCCAGCAATTCGCCGTGCACGCCGATGTCCCGGGTCTGCGCATGAGCCGCCGGCACGAACAAGATCGCCGCAAGGGAGAGGCAGCAAAGGGCCGCTAATTCACGCATAAGTCAAACACTTTTTGGTTGCAATCACTGGGCATTGGGGTCGCGCGTCGAATATCCGCTGATCTCCCTCGACAAGAAGGAATCCGCTGGCTTTCCGACCGAACTTAGGCCCGTCAGTTCCAATTGTAATGCAATCGAGGTATCGAGTCCCCCGTTGCGGTTGGTGACATAGCGGCGCTGCACCACCTGGAATCGCCAGCAGCAGCTTTTGTATTCAATTCCGGCCAATTGCTCGATGGTTTGTCTGTCCTGCAGCGAGTAGACCCAGCGCCCTACGGTGTTCCAGTGGCCGCCGATCGGCCAGGCGAAGGAGCCGTCATACTGTTTCAAGATGTCCTGCTGGAAGCGATAACCGAGATTCACCACCTTGGTGGGGTCCGGGCGGTACTGGACCAGCACCTCCGATTTCTCGGTCTGCGAGGTGTAGGGGTTCCACTGGTAATCCATGTTGACACTCCAATTCTTGTACGCCGACACCGAGATCTCGGTGACGATGTCCGAAGAACGGTAGGTCTGCGGCGTCTCGCCCGGGACGCTCGAGAGCGTTTGCCCGGGCAGGGTCGGCAAATTCTGCCCCGGCAAAATGACCAGCGTCTGCTGCCCTGGCAGGGTGGCCAGAGTCTGCCCGGGGAGGGTCTGCGTGATCTGATCGGGCAGGGTGACCCGGGGCAGCGTCAAATAGCGGATTTGACCGATCGTAGCAGAGAGGTATTGGGCTCCGGTGGACTGATTGAACAAGCGCGTGGTCATGCCGAGGGCGACCTGGTTCGCATCGCCGATGCGGTCGCCGCCGACGTAACGATTGGTGCGAAACAACTCGACCAGGTTCATGTCCGGCAAACCGGTGTCAAAGATCGGCAGCTCGTTCTGATTGCGATAGGGCACGTAGCTGTAGACCAGGCGCGGCTCCAGAGTCTGGGTGCGCTGCCCCTGCGCGCCCGCGTCGCGTTCGAATATCAAGCCGGTGTCGAGGCGCCCATAGGGCAGGGTGAGGGTCGGCGTGGACGGATCGCCGTAGGAGGCATTCTGCAAATCGTATTGGATATAGTGATAGCCGACGGCGGGTTCGAAGAAATAGCCGGCGCTCCTCAGCGACCAGCGCAGCTCCGGCGACAGACCGATGCGTACTCCGGCCGGACCGACCGCGCGCAGGAAATTGGTGACCTCGCTGTCGAGCGCGACGGCGAATTGGCTGTTGAACAGCGGCCACAGGCCGTAGGCCTCGATGCGCGGTACGCGTGAATAAGGCCGATCGCCGGCGTCGATCGAGGTATCGATGGTCTGGAAGTTTTGCAGCTGGGCGCGGATGCGCCACGCATCGTCGTAATACAGTAGTTCGGCGCGCCGCTCCAGATAGGTGACGCTGGTTTGATCCGCACCCACCGCGAAGTTTTCGAAATAATTGCTGTCGCTGACGCTGGCGATGTCCGTATCGAAGCGCAGCCCTTGCGTCAAATTGGTGACGTCGGTCACGTGAATGTAGGCACGGTCGCTGTGCAGGATGGCGTCATTCGGCAGGAAATTGTCCTCGATTTGACCGTGCGAGCTCGCGGTCAGGAACCGAAACTCGCTGCCGAGCTGCACGCCGCGCGCGGACAGATAGCCGGGAGTCAGGGTCAGATCGTAATTCGGCGCGAGATTGAAATAATAGGGCACCTCCAGCTGATAGCCATTGTTGCCGGAGTGTCCGAAGCTCGGAAACAGGAGCCCGCTCTTGCGCTCATCCCCCAGGGGAAACGCGAGATACGGCGTATAGAATATCGGCACATCCTTGAAGCGCATGATCACGCCGCGCGCAGTCCCCTCCTGCTGCTCGGTGTCCAGATTGATGTGGGACGCCTGCAGCATCCAATCCTGATTGCCCACCGGGCAGGTGGTATAGCGCACTTTGGTCAGGTCGACCTTGCCGTCCGGATGAACCGCCATGTCCTTCGCGAAACCGCGGCCGTTGCGGTCGAAGATCTGGAAATTGGCTTCGTTGAAGTCCGCGCCGCCCAGCGCATCGTAAGTGCCGGTGTCGCTGCGTACGCGCAGCCGCGGATCTTCGAAATCCACCGCCCCTTTGACCGTCAGCTTGCCGGTTTTTTCATCGTACGTGACCGAATCCGCCCCGACGGTGCGCGCGTCCTGGCGCACCTGCACGTGCCCGGTCAATACGGCGAGACCTTCGGCATCGAGCGCTGCGCCGTCGCTGTCGATCCGAATGAGGTGATCGCCCGCGGGAACGGGTTTTGCCGGCGGTGGTTTGTGCTTGGGCGGCGCGGGGCACATGTCTCCGGCGTGAACCATGCAGGTTGCCAGGAGCGGGAAGAATACAGCCAATGCGGCTCTAACATGAGAAGCCATGGGCAAAGCGAATCGCCTTAGTCGGTATACTTGAGCCGCCGCATTTGCGGTGTGTGAATGGTCAAGCATGGGTGTACCGGATGCAAGTGATTCCCGACTCGCGCTGCTGACTCGGTGGGTCGTCGAGGATCTCGGATTTGCCGACGGCCGCATCGAGCCGGCTTCTGCGGATGCGAGCTTTCGCCGCTACTTTCGTCTCACGCGCGGGACCGATACCTATATCGTCATGGATGCGCCGCCGGACAAGGAAGACCTCGTTCCGTTCGTGAGCACTGCGCAGATGCTGGCGGGGATCGGATTGAACGTGCCGATCATCCTCGCCCGGGACATGCGCCACGGTTTCCTGCTGCTGTCGGATTTGGGCTCACGGCATTACCTGGATGAGCTGACTGCGTCGCATGACGTCGACCGCCTCTATGCCGATGCACTGTCGGCGCTGCTGCGAATGCAGCTGCGGGGAGCCGAGTCCGCGCGCTCGCTCGCGCCGTACGACCGCGCGCTCCTGATGCGCGAGATGCAGCTCATGCCCGAATGGTTCTTGGGCCGACACCTGGGAATGGCCTGCAATGACGCCGAGCGCGCCATGCTGGATCGGCTGTTCGAGGTGCTCGTGCGCAGCGCCTTGTCGCAGCCGGTGAGCTTCGTGCACCGGGATTACCATTCACGCAATCTGCTGCTGACCGAGCAGGGAAATCCCGGCATTCTCGATTTCCAGGATGCCGTGCGCGGGGCGGTCACGTACGATTTGGTTTCGCTCCTCAAGGATTGCTACATCGAGTGGCCACGTGCCCGGGTGAATCAGTGGGCCTTGCAATACCGCGAACAGCTCAAGGGCGCCGGATTCGTCATGCAGGCCGATGAGCGTGAGTTCCTCCGCTGGTTCGATCTCATGGGCCTGCAGAGGCACATCAAGGTGCTGGGCATCTTTGCGCGGCTCTATTACCGGGACGGCAAACCGGGCTATCTCAAGGACTTGCCGCGCGTGCTGGGGTACACGCTGGCGGCGGCCTCGGCCCATGCCGAGACGGCGGAGTTCGCCCGCTTCATCGTGGAGCGCATCGAGCCGCAATTCCGCGCCGCGCAAACGCGCGTTCTCGGGCCATGATGCGCACCGCCGACGAGCGGCCACGCGCCGCGATGATTTTGGCGGCCGGGCGCGGTGAACGGCTGCGGCCGTTGACGGACCATACGCCGAAGCCCCTGCTTCCGGTGCGCGGCAAGCCGCTGATCGAGCATCACGTCGAGCGGCTGGCGCATGCGGGCTTGGAGCGAATCGTGATCAATCTTGCCTGGCTGGGATCGATGATTCGCGACTACTTGGGAGACGGTTCGCGCTTCGGACTCAAGATCCACTATAGCGACGAGGGCGCACGCGCGCTGGAAACGGCAGGGGGCATATTCCGTGCCTTGCCGTACCTCGGGCCCGGCGCCTTCCTGGTCGTGAACGGCGACATTTTCACCGATTATCCGTTCGCACGGGCGGCGCTGGCGGCGGATCGGGATGCGCACCTCGTCCTCGTGCCCAATCCACCGCAACACCCGACCGGGGATTTCGGATTGGAAGGCGGCCTCGCGCTGCCGAGCGCCCGGCTGCAATACACTTTTGCCGGCATTGCGGTCTATCGGGCGCGTTTTTTCGAGGGTTGCGTCGATGGGGTTTTCCCGCTCAAGCCCTTGCTCCTGCGCTCGATGGCCGCGTCGCGCTGTTCCGCGGAGCTGTATTCAGGATTCTGGGAGGACGTGGGGACCGCGGAGCGGCTGCAGTCTTTGAATGCGTAGCTGGAAGCTCAGACAGGCTTCATGGAGTACAATTTGCCGATGGCGGAATTCAAAGGCATCCCCATCCTCGAGGACGAGCGGCGTATTCGCAGCGGGGAAAAATACACGACCCCTCAAGGATTTACGGCCATCAAGGATGGCATCAAGCCGCTGCCGCGGGCCTCGCCGGGGGCGCCGGAGGCGGGCCGCAAACCCGCGTGGCTGCGGGCTCCCCTCGCGGTGGGTGCCGAATACGCGGCCGTCAAACGCATCGTTCGCGAGCACCGCCTGAGCACGGTGTGCGAGGAGGCGAAGTGTCCGAACATCGGCGAGTGCTGGAACGCAGGCACCGCGACCATTATGTTAATGGGCGCCGTTTGTACCCGCGCTTGCCGCTTCTGCGCAGTCGATACCGGCAATCCCCGCGGCTGGCTCGATCCGGAAGAACCGGAGAACGTCGCGCGCTCGGTCGAATTGATGGGCCTCAAGTATGTCGTCCTCACGTCGGTCGATCGGGATGATCTGGCCGACGGGGGAGCCGCGCATTACGCAGCGGCAATTCGGGCGATCAAGCGGCGCAATCCGGGCACGGCGGTCGAAGCGCTGACCCCGGATTTCCAGGGCGTGCGGCGCGATGTGCATACCGTCGTGGATTCTGGGTTGGATGTGTTCGCGCAGAATGTGGAGACCGTCGAGCGTCTGACGCATCCGGTGCGGGACCCGCGTGCCGGTTATCGGCAGACCCTCGATGTGCTCCAGGCCGCGAAGGCGCATCGACCGGCTGTGCTGACGAAGACGAGCCTCATGTTGGGCCTGGGTGAAACGGATGCTGAAATCCGCCGAGCGATGGAGGATCTGCGCACCGTCGGAGTCGATCTGCTCACGCTCGGACAATACCTGCGTCCCACGCCCAATCATCTGGGGATCGAGCGATTCGTGACCCCGGATGAATTCGGCCGTTATCGCGACTGGGCGCTCGCGCTCGGATTCCTCGAATGTATATCGGGCCCCTTGGTGCGCTCGAGCTATCGGGCCGAGCAGGCGCTGGCGCGCAACAATGCCGGTTTGGGCGACGGCCGACATGCCGTCCCGCCATTGGGCGGCGCTTCCCGCCCGTGAACGAGCATGGGCCGACCGAGGCGCCCCTGATTCGACACCTCGGGCTTGTTCCGTACGAGAGCACGTGGCGCGCGATGCAGCGTTTCACCGACGAGCGCGATGCGGCGACGCGCGATGAAATCTGGTTTCTCGAACATCCGCCGGTGTTTACGCTCGGCCTCAATGCGAGCCGGGAGCACCTGCTCGCACCGGGGGAAATCCCGGTCGTGCAAATCGATCGCGGCGGCCAGGTCACCTATCATGGGCCCGGCCAACTCGTGGTCTATCCGCTCATCGACTTGCGGCGGCTTGCGCTCGGTGTGCGCGAGCTCGTGGTGGCGCTCGAAAAGGCGGTGATCGATTACGTCGCGGAGCTCGGGATCGCGGCGAGCGGGTCGAGGGCGGCGCCGGGGGTATACGTCAACGGCGCAAAACTCGCGAGCATCGGGTTGCGCATACGCCGCGGCGCGAGCTACCACGGCCTGGCATTCAATATTTCGCTCGATTTGCAGCCGTTCGATCGAATCAATGTGTGCGGCTACCCCGGACTTGCAGCCACACGCCTCTGTGATTTGTGCGCCGCTGGCGATGTCGGTGCCGCGGCAGCCGGACTTATGCCGCATCTCCTGAGGAAATTGGGTTTCGCTCAGAGCGCCATCAGCACCGATTTGCAGGCGGTGAGTTCGCGGTAGATGGCATCGAGCTGCTCGCGGCTGCTGGCGAGCACGGTATAGGTCACGGCCACGAAATTGCCGTCGCCGCTGGTGCGCACGCGCACGCTCGATTCCGGAAGAGGCCCGGCGTGGCGCTCGATGATGGCCCGGGCGAGCGCCTTGACGTCGCTGTCATGGCGCCCCATGACCTTGATGGGAAACTCGCTCGGAAATACCTGGAACGTCGTTCCGCTCATAGCGCGGGCGTCCCGGCGAGTTCGCGCGTGTAAGCGACGAAGGCGGTATGCATGCGTTCGAACACCGGACCGGGCTTGCCGCTGCCCACCGGGCGGCCGTCGAGCAGGGTGACCGGGAGAATGCCGCGGGTTGAAAACGCGAGCCATATTTCTTCCGCGTTGCGCAGCTCCGCCTCCGTCACGCGTTCGCTTCGACCGGCGATCGACAGGCGGAAGGCGAGTTCGCCGACCACATCGCGGGTTGTGCCGGGCAGGATGTGATGGCCGTTCGGCGGGGTGCACAGAGCTCCCTGGACGACGATATGCACCGTGGTCGAGGAGCCTTCGGTGAGTTCGCCGTCCTCCAGCAGGATGGTTTCATAGGCGCCGGCATCGACGGCGAGTTTTTTGAGAAGAACGTTCGCAAGCAATGCGGTGGATTTGATGTCGCGCCGCGCCCAGCGCGTGTCGGCGGCGGTGACCGCCGCTACGCCTTGTTCCAGCAATCGCGGCGCGATCGGCTCGAGCGCCGTCGCGAAGGCGAACAGCGTCGGCTTCAATCCCTCGGGCCACGCATGATTGCGCCCATGCTCCGCACCGCGGGTCACCTGGATATAGAGATATTGATCGCCACCACCGTTGCGCGCCACGAGTTCGCCGCACACCTCGTCCCATTCTCCATGCGACAACGGCGGTGCCATGCGAATCCCGGCCAGGCTGCGCGTCAGGCGGTCCAGATGCTCGCGCAAGCGGAACGGCCGTGCGGCATACACCGGTATCACCTCGTAGACCGCGTCCCCGAACAGGAAGGCGCGGTCGAGCGGCGAAACGCGCGCTGCGGCGAGGGGCAGAAATTCGCCGTTCAGATAACAGACGGGTAAGGGCATACTCAAGCGAACCACAGGTGGATGGTGTCGATGAGCCGCCGCCACCAACCGCCGGCCGCGACATCGCTCAACGGGCGCAGCGGCAGCGTCGCCAGGGTCTGGGTGTTGACGAATACCCGCAGCTGTCCGACGTCGGTCACGCGGCTGAGCGGTGCGATCAAGCGCGGCTGTACATCGGTCGCGGTCTTGATGTCGTTCGCCTCGCCGCGGGGCAGAGTGATGTAAAGATCATCCTTGATTCCCAGGTCGACCGAAGAGGCTGCCGCCTTCCAGACATGCGTCGAGGCGAGTTTGGTGCCTCCCTTGACGACCAGCTTGGTATCGTAAAACGTAAAGCCGTAGTTCAGGAGCGCAGCGCTGGCATTTTCGCGGCCTTTCATGCTGCTGGACCCGAGTACCACCGACACCAGGCGCATGCCGTCGCGCAGTGCCGAAGTGACGAGACAAAAGCCGGCGGAGTCCGTGTGGCCGGTCTTCAAACCGTCGACGCTCGGGTCGCGTCCCAACAGGCCGTTGCGATTTTGCTGCTTGATGCCGTTGTGTTCGAATTCGCGCACCGAATACCACTTATAGTATTGAGGGAAATCGCGGATCATCGCGATGGCGAGCAGCGACATGTCGCGGGCCGTCGTGTAGTGGTTGGGGGAAGGGAGGCCCGTGCTGTTCTCGAAATGCGTCCCCACCATGCCGAGCCGCTTGGCGTTGGCATTCATCATCTGCGTGAAGGTCTCCTCGGTACCCGCGACGCGTTCCGCCAGCGCGATGGTTGCATCGTTTCCCGACTGCACGATCATACCCAAGATCAGCAGCTCGACCGACACCGGTTTGCCGAGCTCGATGAACGTGCGCGAACCCTCGGAGCGCCACGCTTTTTCACTCACGGTCACGGACTCGTCCAACTTGAGCTTACCGGTCGCCAGTTCCTGGAAAACGATGTATGCCGTCATGAGTTTGGTGAGGCTGGCGGGCTCCATCCGCGCGGTTGCCTCCTGCGCCGCCAGGGTCTTGTCGGTGTGGTAATCGACAAGAATGTAGGCGCGCGCATCGACGGCGGGGGCGGTCGGAATCGGCGTCTCGGCCGATACGGATGTGGTGCAGAGCGCAGTCAGAACCAGGAGAGGGAGCAGGGAACGAAGCATGATGAACGAATACCTTGAGTAGAATTGCTGGGGAAAAGACCGATCGATGGCGGACCGCCGCAGGCGGTTCGCGCTAGTCGAGCGCAAGATGCGCATCCCGCACGCCTGCCTGTTCGAGGGCAGCGACGATGCGGTCGAACTCCGGAACGTCGGGAACGGGACCGATGCGCACGCGGTACATTTTGCGGCCCGCGATCAAGTCATCGCGCACGAACACCTTCCCATAGCCGCCGCCCTGCAATCGCGACGCGAGCCGCAGCGCATTCGCGGGGTCCGCGAAGGCGCCGGCCTGCACGAACAGGGAAGCATCCAGCGGCGGCGCGGCAGGTGCGGTGGCGGAGGGGATGCCCGCCGGCGTCGAAGGATCGATGGCGCGGACCTCAACCATCGCCGTTCCGTTTCTCAGCATGTCGAGCTTCGCCGCCGCCGTGTAGGACAAGTCGATGATGCGGTTGCCGACGAAGGGGCCGCGGTCGTTGACGCGAACGACGGCACTGCGGCCGTTTTGCAAATTGGTGACGCGTACGTAGGCCGGCAACGGCAGGGTCTTATGCGCCGCCGTCATGCCGTACATGTCGTAGGGTTCGCCGGTCGAGGTGCGTATCTTGTGAAATCCGGGCCCGTACCACGAAGCCACCCCGCGCTCGACGTAGGCGGAGCTCGAGGACAACACGTAGTAGCGCTTACCGAAGACCTCGTAAAACGGCGGATTGCCGTAGCGCGAGCGCGGCTCGACGCGCGGCACGGCGTCGGCAGCCTGCGCCACTCCGGCGGGCGGCGAGGGCGGCGGCACGGCGTTGGGCAAAATGCGCGTGCTCGATGCTGCACCGGCCTGCTTGGGTTCGCTCGAGCACCCGCTCACGGCGGCAGCAACGGCAGCCGCCACTGCGAGAGAAACGACGACTGCACGAGCGGTAATCACGGCTTCGGGCCAGCCGGCGGCGCAGCGGCCGGAGTGGCTGCGGTGACGGGGCCGCCCGCAGAGGGCAAGGAGGTCGCCTGCGCATCGCCGGGATGCGGCGCATCGCTCATGAGAACCCGCTGCTTGACCGCAGCGGCAAGCTCATACACCGCCATCGCGTAGAGCGCGCTGTGGTTGTAGCGGGTGATCACGTAGAAATTGTTGTAACCCACCCGCCAGCGCACGCCGTCTTGCTCGTCGGCGGCGATCAAAATGGCCGGCGCCTCGGGAGGCAGCGAGCTGTCGAAATCAACGCCCTTCGCCTTCAATGAGCCGACCGTCTCAGCCAGGGCGAGCTTGTGGCCGTCCAAATCCGCAGTCTTGTCCGGATCCACATTGGCTTCGCTCAATACCGGCTCGCCGGCATTCCAGCCATGCTCCTTCAAGTAGTTGCCCACGCTCGCGCACACGTCCGACCAATTCGTCCACAGGTCGATGTGCCCATCCGCATTCGCATCGACCGCGTAGCGGCGATAATTCGACGGCATGAACTGCGGTGCTCCCATCGCACCGGCGTAGGAACCCTTGACCGTGAGCGGATCGATCTTCAAGTCGCGCGTCAGCAGTATGAATTGCTCGAGCTCCTCACGAAAAAACTTCGAGCGGGCCGGGTAGTCGAATGCCAGGGTCGCGAGCGCGTCCAAAACCCGGTAAGAACCGGTCAACCGCCCATAGTAGGTTTCGACGCCCAGAATGGCGGCCAGGTACTCGGGAGCGACGCCTGAGCTGAGGCTCGCCTTGTCGAGCTCCTGCCGGTGCGCCAGCCAGAACTCGGTACCCTCGCGAATGCGCCGCTCGGTCAAGAAAATCGGCCGATATTCGTACCACATCTTCGCCTTCTCGGCGGGCCGATCCATCGCTTCGAGGATCGCGGGCTGGCTCTGTGCGGCGCGCATCAATTTGCGAAGCTGACGCTTCTTGAACGAATATTGAGCGGCCATCTGATTGATGAAGCTCTTGACGTCGGCGCGATGCGGGTCGATGGCCACGGCCGGATTTGACACCACACAAATCGCCGCGGCGAGGCACAGGACTTTCAGACCTGATACACGCATTCTTCAGGACCCGATCAGCTTGCGGTGCGAATGCAGCGACATCAATATTCCGAAGCCCGCCAGCAGCGTAACCATGGACGTGCCCCCGTAACTGATCATCGGGAGCGGCACACCGACGACCGGTAAAATCCCGCTCACCATACCGGAATTCACGAACACGTAGACGAAGAAGCTCAATGCTATAGCGCCGCCCGTCAGGCGCGCAAACGTATCCTGCCCCTGCATCGCGAGGTACAGGGCGCGCCCGATCACCAGACCGTAGAGCGAGAGGATCAAGAGCTGCCCGAGCAGGCCGAACTCCTCGCCGATGACGGCGAAGATGAAATCGGTCGAGCGCTCGGGGAGAAATTCCAGCTGCGCCTGGCTGCCGTTCATGTAGCCCTTGCCGAATACGCCGCCTGAACCGATGGCGATTTGCGATTGAATGATGTGGTAGCCCGCGCCCAGCCGATCGTTCTCGGGGTTCAGGAAGGTCAGAATGCGTTGACGCTGATAGTCGTGTATGACGTGCCAAGCGCCGAACGCAGCGCCACCGAGCAGGGGTATCGAAATCAATATGATCCGAAACTGCAGCCCGGCGAGCAGCATCACGATGAGGCCCGAGGCGGCGATCAACAGGGCGGTGCCGAGATCCGGCTGCGTGACGATCATTGCCGTCGGTATCGCGATCATGATGCCCATGACCACCAAATCCTTGAACGTCGGTGGCAGCGGACGCTCGTGCATGTACCAGGCGCACATCATGGGCACCGCGAGCTTCATGATTTCGGAGGGCTGAAAGCGCATGAACCCGACATCCAGCCAGCGCTGCGCTCCCTTGCCGATATGGCCGGTGACGGCGACGACGATCAGCAGCAGGATGCCGATGATGTAGGCGGCCGGTGCAAACAGCCGCAGATATTGCGGCGTCGCCAGGCGTGCGAGCGCGAGCAGCGCCGCGACGGCAATCGCGATGTTGGCCAAATGGTGCTCGACCATCTTGAGGTTCTGGCCCGAGGCGCTGTAGACGACCAGAATGCCCAGACACACGATGATCGCCAGCACACCGGTCAGAGGGCCGTCCAAACCGAGCGCCCGCAGGGTGCGTCCACCCGCGGTGAGGGTGCGGCGCGTGCGCGATTGAGAGAATTCATCGAAGATCATAGCGTCTTGTCCGGCAGCAGATAGGCATCGAAAATCTTGCGTGCGATCGGCGCCGCCGTGCTGCCGCCATGCTTGCCGTTCTCGACGAAGACGGCTACGGCAAGCTTCGGATCCTCCGCCGGCGCAAATGAAATGAATAGCGCATGATCGAGCATTCGTTCCGAGACCTGCTTCTCATTGTATTTCTCATTTTGTCCGATGGTGAAGACCTGGGCGGATCCGGTCTTACCCGCGATCTTGTAGGGCGATCCGGCCGTTGCCGCCGCCGCCGTGCCGCCCGGACCGGTCGCGAGCTCCATGCCCTCGACGATGACGCTCCATTGTTCCGCGGTTACGGCGGTCAACGATGGCTCGGGCAGCACCGGACGCGCGGTGACCGCGCTCGACCCCGCGGGCCGTACCGCGGTGACCAGTCGCGGCTTGAAGATCTGACCGCGCGAAGCGATGCCCGACACCGCATGGGCGAGCTGCATGGGGGTTGCGAGCATGTAGCCCTGGCCGATGCCGACGCTGATGGTTTCGCCGGGAAACCACACTTGTTCGGCGGCGCGTTTGTAGGCGTGGCGCTTCCACTCGGTGGAAGGCATCAGTCCCGGCTTTTCGCCGGGGATGTCGATGCCGCTCAAGTCGCCGAAGCCGAACGTGCTCATGAAATCGTGCATGCGATCGATGCCGAGCTTGTTCGCCACGTTGTAGAAGTACACGTCGCATGATTGCATGATCGCATGCCGCATCGAGACGGTGCCGTGGCCTTTCGGTTTCCAGTCGCGGAACAGGTGGCTGCTGCCCGGAAGGCTGAAATGCCCCGGGCAAAAAATCGTTTGATCCGCGCTCATCACGCCGTATTTCAGCGCAGCCAGCGCGAAGAACGGCTTGACCGTCGAGCCGGGTGGATAGGCGCCGCGCAAAGCTCGGTTGATCAGCGGCTTGTCGATGTCGTTTTGCAGCGCATCGTACTGCTTGGTGGTCAGGCCACGCGCAAAGGCGTTGGGATCGAAGCCCGGAGTGCTGGCGAGGGCGATCACGTCCCCGTTGTGCGGATCGATGGCGATGGCTGCGCCGCGTTTACCGGCGAGGGCCTCTTCGGCGGCGCGCTGCACGCGCATATCCAAGCTCAGGATCAGATCGGACCCCGCAACGGGCTGACGCGTTTCGAGCTTCGGCGTGTAGGCGCCCTGACGCTCCACCGGTCTGCCGGCCGCATTCACCAGGACTTCGCGGTAGCCGCGGGTTCCATGCAGTTCGTTTTCGTAGGCGCCTTCGACCCCCAATTTGCCGATCAGCGTCGTGCCGGCGTACGAATCCGAATCGATGCGCTTGAGATCCTGCTCGCTGATGGCCGCGACGTAGCCGAGCGCGTGCACGGCCATCGCTCCGAACGGGTAGTGGCGCGAAAGCCGGGTGCGAATGTCCACGCCCGTGAATTCGTAGCGATGGACCGCGAAGCGCGCCATCTCCTCATCGTCGAGCTGCAATTTGATGGGGACGCTCTCATAGACGTGATGCGACAGGATGGTGCGCCGGATGCTGCCCACATCCTCGCTGTCGAGCAAACCAATGGCCACCAGACGCCCCAGAGCGGCGTTCAGTTCGGGCACGCCGCCCACCTGCTCGCGCACCAATTCGAGCTGAAACGCCGGCAAATTTTCGGCCATGACGACGCCATGACGGTCGAGGATCAGGCCGCGGCTCGGAGGGATGGGGTCGGTATGCACGCGATTGCCCTGCGAGAGTTCGGCATAGTAGTCGTGCCGCAGAACTTGCAGATAAAACAGCCGCGAGGCCACGGTCAACAGCAGCACGCCGACCACGACGCCGGCGACGATGCCACGAATCGTGAAGATGCGCTGTTCGGCGTAGTGGTCCTTGATGCGAACGCGGCGCGGCATTACGTCCTCTGAGTGATGCTAGCGTTCATGCAGCCGCCCCAACACTTCGGCAAGCAGCGGCCAGATGACGGCCCCGATGACGGGTGCGAGCCAACGGCTGAAGTTCGTCACCGGATTGCCGGTCGCACCGTCGACCCAGAACAGGACGAATTGATAGCCCGTGAGCAAGGCAAAAATCGTGAGCGACTGCGAGAGCACCGAGAAGACACGCAGCCGCAACCGCAGATGCGTCGCCCAAGCGGCCATCAAGGTGAGCGCCAGGGCATGCTGACCGAGCACGACGCCTTTGATCACATCGAGCGCCAGCCCCGCGATGAAGGCCAGCGCCAGGCCGCCCGCGCGCGGCGAGTCGATGGACCAGTAGAAAACCACCAACACCAGAAAATCGGGCCGCAGGGCATCGAGCGCCGCGGGCAGCGGCAGCACCGCGAGAGCAAGGGCCACCAGCGCTGAAAGCGCCATCGGCATGCGGCGGATACGGTTATCGCGCATCATTCGTCGTTGGCCCCGCTCGCCGGCGGGGGCGGCTCCTTGGTGGGCACGCTCGGCGCATTCGGGCGCCGCGCGGAAGCGGGCGCAGCGGGCGAGGGCGCGGCGGCCGAGGATTCGGCGGGCGAGGGCGCGCCGGGCGCGGGCGCCGCGGCTGCGCCGCCGGAACGTGAAGCCGCGCTGCTCGGGCCCGAGATGGTCGGAGTCGGCGCCGCGGTGGGCAGCACGGCGCCGGGTTTCAGCCAAACGAACATGAGTTCGCGCGCCCGGTCCAGAGCGGCGGCCGGGCGGACATCAACGTCCGCCAGTGACTGCGCCGGATCGCGTTTGACCTCGGCGACCGTGCCGACCGGATATCCCGGAGGGAAGCCGCCCCCCAGCCCCGAAGTGACGAGCAGATCGCCCGCGACCACATCGGCGCTGGTGGGTAGATAGGGGAGCTTGAGCTTGCGAGTGTCGCCGGTGCCGACGGCAATGGTGCGCAGACCGTTGCGGTTGACTTGGACCGGTATCGCGTGCGATGCATCGCTGACGAGAATGACCTCACTGGTGAGCTGTTCGACGCGGGCGACCTGGCCGAACACGCCGCCCGCATCGAGCACCGCCTGTCCGACGAAGACCCCGTCGCGGGCACCCTTGTCCACCAACACCCGCGCACGAAAAGCGTCGAGATCCACATCCATGATATCGCCGACGATGAAGCGGCTCGAGACCCCCTCCGTGGCGTTACGCAGCGCACGCAGGCGCAGACTTTCGGCCTCCAGCGCCTCATAGCGCTGCAGTCGGAATTGAGCCAACCGCAGCTCAGCCTCGAGTTTGGCCTTGTCGGCACGCAGCGTTTCGCGGGTGGTGACGCTTTCGCGGAACCAGTTCCAGCCCTCGAAGGGGCTCGCCACCGCCACTTGAACCGGGTATGCGACGATCGACAGAACGCGCCGGATTCTACCCAGATTGTCATAGCGCTTATCGACGATGATCAATCCGAGGGCGAGCAGACAATATAAGACACAGCGGACCAGCAGCCCCGTCGTTCGACCGGACGTGTCGGTGTTACGAAACGCGACCATGGGCAGGCACTTGCCTAGTCGCTTGCATTACTCCAATCCGAAGATGCCCGGTCCATGTTCCTCGGTGAGTTCGAGGATCCGGCCGCCTCCGCGTGCGACGCAGGTAAGCGGATCATCTGCGACGACCACCGGTAAACCGGTCTCTTCCATGAGCAATTTATCGACATCGCGTAACAAGGCGCCGCCGCCCGTGAGCACGATACCGCGTTCGGCAACGTCCGCACCGAGTTCGGGCGGCGTCTGCTCGAGCGCCTGCTTGACCGCGCCCACGATGCCTTGCAGCGGCTCTTGCAGCGCTTCGAGGATCTCGTTGGAGTTGAGCGTGAAACTGCGCGGCACGCCTTCCGAGAGGTTGCGCCCCTTGACCGAGATTTCCCGGACCTGTTGACCGGGATAGGCCGAGCCGATCTCCAGTTTGATGCGTTCGGCCGTCGCCTCGCCGATCAGAATTCCATAATTGCGCCGTACGTAGTTCGTGATCGCTTCATCGAACTTGTCACCGCCGATGCGTACGCTCGCCGCGTAAACGATGCCGTTCAGTGAGATGACGGCCACCTCCGAGGTGCCGCCTCCGATGTCGAGGACCATGGAGCCCCGCGCCTCCTGCACCGGCAGTCCGGCGCCGACGGCGGCCGCCATCGGTTCGGGCACGATATCCACGCTGCGCGCGCCTGCGCCCTCGGCCGATTCCTTGATGGCGCGCCGCTCCACCTGGGTCGAACCGAACGGTACGCACACGAGAACCCGCGGACTAGGACTCAAGAAACGGTTGCCGTGCACCTTCTTGATGAAGTACTGCAGCATTTTTTCGGTGTAGGTGAAGTCCGCAATCACGCCGTCCTTCATCGGGCGGACCGCCGTGATGTGGCCGGGAGTGCGACCCAGCATGTTCTTGGCCTCGACGCCGACGGCAACGATGATCTTGCCGCCGCGCGTCGGTTCATCTTGCACGGCGACAACCGAGGGCTCGTTGAGTACGATGCCTCGTTCCCGGACGTAGATCAGCGTATTCGCGGTTCCAAGATCGATTGAGAGGTCATTGGAGAAATAACCTCTAAGGCGTTTGAACATGGGGTTTTATCTGATGCGAAAGGGGGTGAAAAAAGTTGCGCTAATGTAACAACCGACACGACTTTCAGCAAGGCAACGTGTATCATCCATTACGCTTATTTTTGCGCACTCGCGCGCACTTTTAACACCTCATATGAGCCTGACCCGTCAAGACGTCGAAAAGATCGCGCACCTCGCGCGCCTCTCGATCACCGAACAAGAGATGCCGGTGTACGTGAGCAGCCTGTCGAGCATCGTCAATTTCGTGAACGAGTTATCGCGAGCCGACACCGACGGCGTCGAACCGATGGCTCACCCGCTCGACGGCCAGCGCCAGCGCTTGCGCCCCGATGTGGTGACGGAGAGCGATCGGCGCGAAAAATACCAACGGAACGCGCCCAGCACGCAGGCGGGGTTATACGTCGTTCCGCGAGTCATCGAGTAGGGCTTGAATCGGTCCGATCACGATGTTGCACAACCTGTCCATCGGCGAGCTCGCCGACCGTCTAGCTAACCGCGAACTCTCCAGCGTAGAGCTCACGCGGTATTTTTTGGCGCGGATCGAGCGCCTGAACCCGAGCCTGAATGCCGTGATCACCTTGACGGGTGAGCAGGCCTTGGAGAGCGCGGCGGCGGCAGATCGACGGCTGGCTCGCGGGGAGAGGGGCCGTTTGCTCGGCATCCCACTCATTCATAAAGATATTTTTTGCACGGACGGCGTTCGCACCAGTTGCGGGTCGCGCATGCTCGATGACTTCATCGCGCCCTACGACGCCACCGTCGTCACCAACCTCAAGGCCGCCGGCGCCGTCATGCTCGGGAAGGCGAACATGGACGAATTTGCCATGGGCTCCTCCAACGAGACGAGCTATTACGGGCCGGTGAAGAATCCCTGGGATGCGACCAAGGTGCCGGGCGGATCCTCGGGCGGCTCGGCGGCGGCGCTGGCCGCCCGGCTCGCGCCGTTCACCACCGGCACCGATACCGGCGGCTCGATCCGGCAGCCCGCCGCACTCACCGGTGTGACCGGCATCAAACCCACCTACGGGCGCGTCTCCCGCTACGGCATGATCGCGTTCGCCTCGAGCCTCGATCAGGCCGGCGTGCTGGCGCGAACTGCGGCCGATGCCGCGGCGGTCCTACAGGTGATGGCCGGGTTCGATCCAAAGGATTCGACCAGCGTCGATGCGCGCGGTTCCCGACTATCCGGCTCTCTTGGACGCGCCGCTCAAGGGGCTGCGGATCGGCTTGCTGCACGAGTTCTTCGACGGGCTCGATGCCCGCAATGCGGCACTCATTCAGGCGGCACTCGAGGTGTACCTGTCGCTAGGCGCCGACACCGTGGACGTGAGTTTGCCGCACCTGCCGCTGTCGGTACCGACCTATTACGTCGTTGCGCCGGCAGAATGCTCCTCGAATCTGTCCCGCTTCGACGGGGTACGGTACGGCTACCGCTGCCGGCAGCCGAAGGATCTGCTCGACCTTTACAAGCGATCGCGCGGCGAGGGCTTCGGCGCCGAAGTGAAGCGGCGAATCATGACCGGCACCTACGTACTGTCGGCGGGCTATTTCGATGCGTACTATTTGCAGGCCCAAAAAGTGCGCCGGCTGATCACCGACGATTTTCGCTCGGCCTTCCAGAAGGTCGATCTCTTGATCGGACCGACCACACCGACGCCGGCCTTTGACATCGGCGCGAAGATCGATGATCCGGTCACCATGTACCTGAACGACATCTACACCATCGGCGCGAATCTCGCGGGTCTTCCGGGGATTTCGCTGCCCTGCGGTTTCATCGACGGCTTGCCGATGGGCGTGCAGTTGATCGGGCCGCATTTCTCCGAAGCCAGGCTGCTCGGCGCCGCGCATCACTTCCAGCGCGTGACGCGATGGCACTGCCAAATGCCGGGCGGGTACGAGTGATGGCGAATTGGGAAGCAGTGATCGGGCTCGAGATCCACGCGCAGCTCGCCACGCAATCGAAGATATTCTCCGGTTCCCCGACCGCGTACGGAGCTGAGCCCAACACCCAGGCGAGTCTGATCGATCTCGCCTACCCCGGCGTGCTGCCGGTGCTGAACGCGGAGGCCGTACGCATGGCGGTCAAGTTCGGACTGGCCATCGGTGCCCGCATTGCGCGCCGCTCGATCTTTGCGCGGAAGAATTATTTCTACCCCGACCTGCCGAAGGGCTACCAGATCAGCCAGTACGAGCAGCCGGTGGTCGGCCAGGGGTCGCTCGCCATCGTGCTCGATGACGGACTCGCCAAAACCGTCGGCGTAACCCGGGCACATCTCGAGGAGGATGCGGGTAAGTCGCTGCATGAGGGTCTGGCGAACGCGACCGGCATCGACCTGAATCGCGCCGGCACGCCGCTGCTTGAAATCGTCTCCGAGCCCGACATGCGCTCGGCCAAGGAGGCGGTCGCGTACATGAAGAAGATTCACACGCTGGTGCGCTACCTCGAGATCTGCGATGGCAATATGCAGGAGGGCTCGTTCCGCTGCGATGCCAACGTCTCGGTTCGTCCGCGGGGGCAGGAGAAGTTCGGCACGCGGGCCGAAATCAAGAATTTGAACTCCTTTCGGTTCGTCGAGAAGGCCATCCAGTACGAGATCGCGCGGCAGATCGACCTGATCGAAAGCGGCGGGAGGGTGGTGCAGGAGACGCGTTTGTACGATTCGGACAGGGACGAAACGCGTTCGATGCGCTCGAAAGAGGAGGCGAACGACTATCGCTACTTCCCGGATCCGGATTTATTGCCGCTCGAGATCGACGAAGAATTCATTGCCGAGGTGCGCGCCAGTCTGCCTGAGCTGCCGGACGAAAAGGCCGCGCGATTTGCCCGCGATTTCGGTTTGTCCGCTTACGATGCGGGCGTCTTGAGCGCGAGCCGCGAACTGGGCGCGTATTTCGAAGCGGTGGTGGCAGACCTCGGCGCTCCACATGCCAAACTTGCGGCCAATTGGGTCATGGGCGAATTGTCGAGCGCGCTCAATCGCGACAATGTCGAGATTACCGGGTCGCGGGTGGCGCCCGCCGGTTTGAGCGGGCTGCTGGCGCGCATCGTCGACGGCAAGATCTCGGGCAAGATCGGCAAGGAGGTCTTCGATTCGATGTGGTCCGAGGGTAAGTCGGCTGACTCCATCATCGATGCGCAGGGCCTGGAGCAGATCACCGATGCCGCCACGATCGACGGGGTGATCGACGCCGTGATCGCCGCCAATCCCAAGCAGCTTGCGGACTACCGCGGCGGCAAAGACAAGCTCTTCGGGTTCTTCGTCGGCCAGGTGATGAAAGCGACCGGGGGCAAGGCGAACCCCGCGCAGCTCAATGAACTGCTGAAAGCCAAGCTGGCGGGCGGGGTGTAAATGCATGACCGCGACTGTCTGCACCGCTTCGTGTTCGAACAGTTTCCGCTACGCGGGCATTTGGTGCATCTCGATGCAGCGTGGCGGGCCTTGATCGAACATCGGGAATACCCGCAGGGCGTGCGCGATGCCCTGGGCGAGGCGGTGGCTGCTTCATTGTTGTTGGCGGCGACGATCAAATTCGACGGTACCCTGTCGTTGCAATTGCAGGGCGACGGACCGGTCCATTTGTTGCTGGCGCAATGCACGAGCGGACTCGGAGTGCGCGGTTTGGCCCGCTTCCGCGACGCAATCACGCCCGAAGGGGCCGATCCCGGCAACCGTCCCGCTGCCATCGGCGACCTGCTCGGCGCGGGCAATTTGACCGTGACTCTGGAAACGGACGACGGTGCGCAGCGCTATCAGGGGATCGTCCCCATCACCGGCGATCGTCTGGCGGATTCGCTGCAGGTGTATTTCGAAGACTCCGAGCAGCTGCCGACGCGTCTTTGGTTGTACGCCGACGGTCACGGCGCCTCCGGCATGCTGTTGCAGCGCCTGCCGGGCAGCGGGAAAGTAGCAAGCCCCTCGGAAGCGGCGGCGATCGATGATGCATGGCGCCGCGTGCAGCTGATCGGCGATACCTTGACGCGTGAGGAGTTGCGCAATCTCACCGACGCTGAAATCCTGCATCGGCTGTTCAATGAAGACGATCTGCGCCTGTTCGAGCCGTCGCCCGTTTACTTTCGCTGTCGATGTTCGCGCGAGCGCGTCAGCGGCATGTTGCAGGGGCTCGGCGAGACCGAGACGCGATCGGTGCTCGCGGAGCGGGGAGAAGTCGAGGTGCGCTGTGATTTCTGCAATCGTGCTTATGTATTCGATGCGGTGGACGTCGCCCGGCTCTTCAACGCCGGCGTCACGAGCGGCGGCGGCAGCTCTGTCCACTAGGTGCCGCGGACAGGTTCGCGGCCGCAGCGCCACAACCGTGACGAAGGCGGCGTTGTTGTGTGCGTTGCTCGCCGCCGGCACGGGGAACGCAGCTCCCGGCACGGGGAACCCCGGTGTCGCAGCCGACGCGGCTGCGGGCGCCCACGCGGCCGCGGGCGCCGACGCGGCCGCGGGCGCCGACCCTGCCGTCCCCTTCTATTCAAATTCCTTCGAAAAAGTCCCATCCGCGGCGGCGTTGACCGACGTCGGCCGCGCGTTATTCTTCGATAATTCCTTATCGGCGTCGGGCAAAATGGCGTGCGCCGGCTGCCACGATCCGGCACGGGCGTTCGCTCCGCGCAACGAGCTGCCGGTGCAGCGCGGCGGAGTCGATGGGCATCATCCCGGCGTGCGTGCGGTTCCTTCGCTGATGTATGCGCAAAACGTTCCGCCGTTCACCGAACACTACTTCGACGATGAGGATGACGACAGCATCGATCAGGGACCTGCCGGCGGCCGAAGTTGGGATGGCCGCTCGCAATCCGCGCACGAGCAGGCGCTGCAACCGTTGTTCTCTCCCTTTGAAATGGCCAACGCGACCGTCGAATCCCTCGTGGCGAAGGTGCAGCACGGGACCTATGCTGCACGATTTCGTGACACATTCGGCGACAAGGTGTTCGACGACCGGGCTTTGGCGCTCAAGGGCATCCTGCTCGCGCTCGAGACCTTTCAGCAGACCCCCGCGGAGTTCTACCCTTACAGCAGCAAATACGATGCGTTTTTGAGGCACGAGGCGTCCCTCACCCGCAATGAGTCGCAGGGTTTGGCCGCCTTCAACGATCCGGCCAAGGGTAACTGCGCGCGCTGCCATCCGAGCGCCATGCGCGGGGGGCCTTTCCGCAATTCACGGATTATGGCTATGCGGCGATCGGCGTCCCGCGCAACATGGTCATTACCGCGAACGCGGATCCGCGCTACTACGACCTGGGGTTGTGCGGGCCGATGAGAACCGATCTCGCCGACAAGAAGGAATATTGCGGTCTGTTCCGCACACCCTCTCTGCGCAACGTCGCGCAGCGCGGCGTATTTTTTCACAACGGAATTTTTCACCGGCTCGAGGACGCGGTGCGCTTTTATGCAGAGCGCGACACGCATCCCCAGAAGTGGTATCCGCGCGCGGCCGACGGCATCGTTGTGAAATTCGATGATCTGCCGGCGCCGTATCAGCGCAACCTCGACACCCAGGCACCCTTCGACCGACACCTCGGCGATCCACCGGCTCTCACCGATGCGGACATTCGCGACATCGTCGCCTTCTTGAATACGCTGACCGACGGCTACGAGCCGCAAGGATCGCGAGCCGCGGCGCTCGCCGGCGGCCGCCCCCGATAGGTTGGCGGGGACGCTCGAGCGCGCCGCCTCAAGCTTTTGATCGACCGGCCGATGATGCTCGGATGGGATTTTGTTCGTGTAGCTCAGTGATGGATTCGAGTCGTGCCTAAAATGCCAAAAGCGCGTGCGGCGAGGCCGAGTCGCGAGGTCCGGAGCATCCTCGCCGCGGCGATCGATGATCCGCCGTGCGCCGAAACCATCGCATTCCTGAAGCGCATTACCGACGAATTATCGCAGGGACCGCTGAATCTTCCCTGCTTTCCGGATATCGTCCCGCGTGTTCGCAAGGCGATCGGCGATCCGAAGAGCACCTCCGACGACCTCGTTCGAATTGCCGGGACTGAGCCGCGATTGGCGGCACGCCTGTTGCAGACCGCCAACTCCGCCATGTTCAACCCGGGTGGTGTGCCGTTGACCAATCTGCGGCAGGCCGTTACCCGCCTGGGACATCACTTGGTGCAATCGGTCACCATGGTGTTTGCGGTCCAACAGATGAAGACGGAGGCCGCGTTGCGGCCGGTCGTCAAGCCGCTGACCGAGCTTTGGGCAAAGAGCGTTGCAGTGGCCTCGATTTGCCAAGTCCTCGCGCAGCGCCTGCGCGTTCCGGCCGACAAGGTATTCCTGACGGGTCTGCTTCACGGCATCGGATATTTCTATGTGATGGTCCGAGCGGCCGGCGCGCCGAACGGAATCCCCTATGAGCATCTGCGCAGCGAGTTAGTGGCCGAAAGGCATCCATCGATCGGTCGGGCCGTGCTCGAAAAGTGGTGTTTCGAGCCTGTAATGTGCGAGGCCGTCGGCAGTCAACACGAGTACGATCGAAAATCCAAACGCGCGGCCGACATCACCGATGTCGTGATCGCAAGCGTGGCGCTCGCCGAAGCCCTGCTGGAACACCAGGGTGATCTTACCCGCTGCGCGAGTATCAATGCATTCGCGAGCCTGCATCTCAGCCGCGACGACTTGGTCGCCATCTTGAGGCACACCGATCACACCCTCGGCTCGCTCCGCGACGCATTGGGGTGCTGAAGCGATCATCTGCCCGGCCGCGGTGAGACCCGCGGCTTCATGATCTCAATTGAAATCGGAGGCGCGCCGACGCATGCGCAGCGACGCTTCAAAAGCATCCCGCATGACGTTCGAAAAGCCCGTCAATACCCGACCCTGCCGGTTCGATTTCGGCTCGTCGGTGCCCCGAACGTCGCCGGACGGCTCGCGCGCCCGATCGAGTTTTTCCTGTTGCCTCAGCAATTCCGCAATCCGGTCAATCGTCGCCACGCTGCAACTCCTTCGCATATTTCCGCTCAATCCGGTCAAAATGACAGCGCCAATATCGCGTGACAGGCACCTCTCACAATGTGAAGCGAATCTCGTTCGCGAGCGCCCGCCGGGGCGGCGCGGATTCGGTGTCGCGGGCTGGAGACGTGCATTCCGACAAATAGCCGCCGGCGGGTGACAATTCTCGTCAGCTTCTGCCGCCGTTTGCTGCAGCTGGCTGCCTTTGACCACCCCCGGTCGAGCGGTGCAAACTCTTGCGACCGGATGCAGTCCCGGGCCTGCAGCGAATAAAATTCATAAAAGGAGTCCTCACATGATCGCGCTGGGAAAAGCGCGGAGAGAGGGGATCTGAAGATGAGTCAGTGAAACTTTCTATTGAGACCCAACTGGTGCAAGTCCAGTCCGGTCAAAGCCGTAGCGGGCAGGCCGGTAGCGAGTGTTGCCATGCCGTCGGGCGACTGACGGGTGCGAAGCGTACACAGTGAGAAAGCAGGCCGTGAGGATTGAGCTTCGAAATTTGACATCGTTGCGAAAGCCGACACCGTTCATGTTGTGGAAGGCTGTATCCGGTTGCCCGTTAGAGCGAGGGCAACAGGAGTCACCGGAGTCTGAGACCGGGGCATGCTTTTACAGGGGTCTCCCGTGAACCCAGGAAAATCTCACTATTTCTTCGGCCATCTGGGCACGGTTCCGCCCAACCCAAATCGAACCTGGTCTGTGGGGCAGGAGGGTATTCCCCACGAGAAGCGAAGCGACCCTCAAGCCGAAGTCACCCGCCACCAAGGGCAACCGGAGGTGGCAGCTACGGATAGGCGAGATTTCTTACGAACCCATAGTACCAATGAAGGTGGAGAACCGCAGGGCTCCTGCGAGGGGCGGCCACGGTATCCACTGGAGGGAAGGGGTGAACAGCAGGACGTATCGACATGGTGACACCGGCACGAGGCACCGAACTCGGTCAGGCCGGTCAAGCGCCACTGAGTCGACTAACCGAACTAGCCCAGGAGGACCCGGCACGCCAATTCAGCTCGATTGCTCATTTTCTCACGCCCGCGGCGTTGCAGGAGGCGTTTGGCAGTTTACGCAAGGATGCCAGTGCGGGGGTGGACGAAGTCACGTATCAGGATTACGAGGGACAGGTCGAGGGAAACATCCTTAAGCTCTGGGAGAGGTTGAAGGGCAAGACGTATCGGGCGCAGCCGCTGCGCAGGATCTACATACCGAAAGAGGACGGGAGCAGGAGAGCGATCTCGATTCCCGCTCTGGAGGACAAGATCGTGCAGAAGGCGACCGTGCGACTGCTCAACGCCATCTTTGAGACGGATTTTCTACCCTGCTCTTACGGGTCCCGGCCGGGACGCAGTCCTCATCAGGCGCTGGACGAGTTGGACCGGATTTTATTCCGGGAACCCATCTCGTGCGTGTTGGAACTGGACATCAGTTCCTACTTTGACGCGATCGTGAGGAAGCTACTCATGGAGATGATCGAGCGGCGGATTAGTGACAGAAGCATTCTCAGATTGATCGGGAAGTGGATCCACGTCGGTGTCATCGACGACGGACGCCTGCTCAGCAGCGAGACAGGGATCGGTCAGGGACAGGTGATCTCACCGTTCCTGGCCAACGTCTATCTTCACCAGGTTCTGGACCGCTGGTTCGAGGACGAGGTGAAGCCGCGGCTGAAGGGTAAGGCGTTTGTCGTCCGATATGTGGATGACGCGGTGATCTGCTTTCAGCATCAAGAGGATGCGCAGAGAGTACGCGAGGTGCTCGCCAAGCGATTCTCGAAATACGGGTTGAGTTTACATCCGCAGAAAACCCGCCTCGTGGAGTTTGGGCGTGCAGCCCTGACGGCGGCGGAGAAGCGGGGCACTCAGCCTGCCACGTTCGAGTTCCTCGGTCATACGCACGTCTGTGCGAGAAGCCGACGAGGGGCATTCATGGTGAAGGTGAGGACGATGAAGAAGCGCCTGAAGCGCAGCCTCAAGGCTGTAGCGCAATGGTGCCGAATCCATCGTCACGATCCGGTCAAAGAACAACAAGCCACCCTCAATGCGAAGTTGCGGGGTCACTACCAGTACTACGGCCGTGCATCGAACTACCGGAGCCTCTGGCAGTTCTATTGCGGGGTGCGCGGTATCTGGCGAAAGTGGCTCAACCGCAGGACGCGGGGCACCACCCTTCCATGGGGAACATATCAGCTTCTGCTGCAACGCCATCCGTTGGCGCTGCCGCGTATTGTCCATTCCTGGGTTAGCTTGAGGAGTCCATCATGAGAGTACGACACGCCGGTTCACCATTCGGTACGGGGGTCACTCTCGCTGAGGAACCCGCTGCGTTAATTGCGCACGGTGGGGTCTGTGAGGGGGGAGGCTTGGTGTCATGATGACCCAATCCTCCTCTACTCGGAAAATCACCCGGCTCAGTCTCATGTCCGCGGCACTGTCCGTATCGCTCGTTGCAATTCTCATGCAACCGGCGCATGCCGAGGGGGTTCGATCCGACATAGATGCGGCCAACGCTGAGTTTTCGGCGGCTGCCGCCAAAGGCGACGGCGCTGCTCTCGCTGCGTTGTATGCGGCGGGCGGACAAGTCATGCCCGCCGGCAGCGATCCCATCAAAGGCACCGACGCCATCAAGAAATTCTGGCAAGGGGCGCTTGATTCCGGGATCGCGGGCATTGGCTTGACGACCGTCGAGGTTTTCGGCCATGGCCCGACGGCCACGGAGGTCGGCCAATACGAGCTGCGCGACAAGACGGGCAAAGTGCTCGACCACGGCAAGTACATCGTCGTCTGGCGGCACGAGGGCGGCAAGTGGAAGCTTCTTCGCGACATGTTCTCGACGAACGTGCCGGCGCCCAAGAAATAGCGTTCGCCGGACTCGCGGCAGATGAATCTCAACCAGGTCACGCTTCCGTCGAGAGATGTGGAGAGGTCTGCGGCCTTTTATCGGATGCTCGGCTTCAGACAAATCGTCGCCAGTTTGCCCCATTACGCGCGCTTCGAATGCCCGGACGGCGGCTCGACCTTTTCTCTGCACCAAGCGTCCGCTCCGGGTAACCGGGAAGTCATCGTCTATTTCGAATGCGATGATCTGGACGGCGAGTACGGCCGATTGCGCTCACTGGGGATCGCATTCGACTCGCCGCCGACCGATCAACGCTGGCTGTGGCGCGAGGCGTACCTTCGTGATCCTGACGGCAATGTGCTGTGTATCTACCATGCGGGAATCAATCGCCGATTCCCGCCGTGGCGATTAGCTGATCCGGGCGAATCGCCTGCCGTCTAGTCCCTGCGCGCGCTCGGCTCGCCTGCGCTAGGATCGCGCGGTGGCGGCGTGGCCGGTGGCACCGCCACGGGTGAATTCGAACCATACCAGACACTGTCGGGAGTCTGGTGCGTCCGCTGGAGCGAATTTCCATTTTCTGGCGGCTTCGGTTGCCAAGCGCGCGAAATATTTGCTGGGACCCTGTTTTTCCAGGCTCTCGCCCACGACGTTCCCGGACTTATCGACGGTCACGCGAACGACAATGCTGAAATGACCGCGGATCGTGTCCCTTGCGCTGCGAGGAACTTCAGGAATTTCCTTATGGAGCACGGAGGACGAAGCGTCCGGCGCCGGCTGCGTGGGGCGCTCCGAGGAGCGAGAGACCCCGGAAGAGGTTGGGGGTTTGGATACCGCGGCGGACTTCGCGGTCGGGGGATGGGCCGAGATGTCGGGAGACCAGGCGTGATACGCCGGGGAATTTTGCGAGTCGACGGCAGGCGGGGCAGCCTGCTGAGCAGAAACCGGAACATCGCTCGAGGCGGCTTGCTGGGAATCCGCGTGTCGTTGCAGCAGGCGAAAGAAAGTCCAACCGACGACCAAGATCAAGACGATCGCCGTGGCGATCGGTACGAGCATGCGCTGCTTGGCCGGCCCATCGCGTGGAGCGGCCCGGCTGGGATCACTGCCCGCGGCAGGTTGAGGCATCGAAACCGGAGCAATCGAAGCGGCAACCGAAGCAGGAGCAACCGAAGCAGGAGCAATCGAAGCAGGAGCGATCGAAGCGGGAGCAATCGAAATTACGGGTGCCGCTGCCGCTCTCATCTCGGCTTCGAGGTCGACGGCCGTGGGACGATCGGCGGGGTTGCGACTCAGGCAGCGACGGACGGTCTCGGCGAAGACCGGAGGGAGACTCTCGGGCAGCGTCGGGTTATCGGAGCCTTCATACCATATGGGTACGCGCTGAGTCAGTGCCTCCACCAGAGTGACGCCGAGTCCCCAGATGTCGCCGGCGGCGCCCACCCTGCCGCTTTTTGCTTCGGGCGGATCGTACACCGATGATTTCGCCGCGCGTGTCGTCAGCTCACCGGCAGGACGGATCGTGTCGCTCGAGAGTTTCAGTTGATCATCGACCACCAAAAGGTTGGTCGGCTTGATCTGTCCGTGCACCAAATTCTTGTGATGAAGAAAAACCAAAGCGTCGAGGGTGGGCAACAACATTTCCCGCGCTTCGTCCGCAGTCAAGGCCCGGTGGGGCAGGATTTGCGAGAGCGACTGTTCAGCATATTCCATCACCACGAAAAGAAAGGGGTGACCCTTGAGCTGACTGCGGCCGGAGTCGAGCAGACGAATCAGATGAGGATGAGAGAGGGCGGCAGCCGTCCTCCAGTTTGAGAGCTGGGTCTCGGTGAAGGACGGATCGGCTGCGACGATCTTGATCGCCGCATCCAGGAAGCCCTGCGCCTTGCATTCGGTCAGGAATACGCCGCTGTGGTCCGAGCCATTCAGAAAGTGACGCAGCGGAAAGGCGCCGCTAATTACCTCGCCTTCCCACGTCGTCCAGACCTCGGTCATCGTCACGACTCGCTCCCAGGATGTGTCTCGAAGATATCATCAAGGGGCAAGCAGCTGGTACGTGTGCCCCGAAGACGACAGCATATTATTGTCACATCGCGCGCACGCGCATCGAGAGACGTGAAACTCGTGAGGCTCCCGAACCGCGAGAGGGGCACTCGGGCGCTATAGAGCGGATACACCGCTGAGTTCCGTCAGGCTTTGGGCGCGCGTCAGAGCGATGAACTCCTTGATGTACGCTGCATCCGCGGCGGCGCTGCTCGTTGCAGCATAGAGCTCGCAGCGCAACCCCGCCTGGCCGATGGACCGCGATACGACATAGCCCCGCTCGATATAGTTGCCAATCGTCCAAGACGGTAGAGCGGCGATGCCGCGGCCGCTCGCGACCAATTGCAGGATCGCCACGGTCAGCTCTGCCGTACGGCGTTTCGGATTGACGCGCGCAGGCGTCAGGCAGTGCTTCATGACGTCCAGCATCTCATCCGGCACCGGATAAGTGATGAGTGTTTCGTCGGCGAAGTCGGCGGCTTCGAGCCAAGCTTTGGCTGCCAAGCGATGGCGCGGACTCATGAGCGCGACGCTTTCATAGCGAAATAGCGGGCTGAAGGCGATGTGAGGATGCGCCTGCGGTTGGTCGTGAATGACGGCGAGCTCCGCTTCCCCCCGTTCGATCAAGGGCAGAGGGTCGACGACGAAGCCCGAGATAATGTCGAGTTCGACTTCCGGCCAGAGTGATCGGTAGGCATCCATGGCCGGCATGAGCCAATCAAAGCAGTTGTGGCACTGCACTGCAACGCGCAAGGGTCCGGCATGACCTTGCGCCAGGCGGGCAACGTCCCGACCCGCTTCGGCCACCAGGGGTAGCACCGCCCTGGCCAAACCGAGAAGCCTTTGGCCGATGGCCGTGAAGCGCAGGGGCCGTACGTTCTTCTCGACCAACGCGGCGCCGTAGTGGCTTTCCAGCGCCTTCAGCTGATGCGACAGCGCGGACTGCGTCAAGAACAGCCGGGCGGCCGCTTTCGACAGGCTCCCGCACTCAGCGAGCGCGAGCAGTGTTTCCAGGTGCCTTAACTCGAGTGCGGTCGTGGCCATGAGTCGATTTCAAGCTCTCCATGAAGATTATGATCTTGAGTCATAGCGTAGGCGCTTGCATGCTCAGGGTCGAGAGGGGGGCAATTCTCGCCAATTCTGTCGGGGTGAAATGCCATGTCGAAAGCGGTGACTGTGTCGTTCGAATTCTTCCCGCCGAGCGATGCCGCGATGGCCGACCAAGTGTGGTCTGCCGTCCAGCGCCTGGCGCCGCTGCGGCCCAGATTCGTTTCCGTGACGTATGGCGCGGATGGCTCCACGCGCTCGAGAACGCATGATTTGGTGCTGCGGATCCTGCGTGAGACGGATTTGCTGGTCGCGCCGCACCTCACCTGCGTGGGCGCTCCCCGCGAAGAAGTCATCCGTATCGCTCGAGACTATTGGCGGTGCGGCGTCCGCCATTTGGTCGCGCTGCGCGGCGATGCCCCGGCGCCCCAAGGGGTCCCGGCCGACAATCCAGGGGCCGGCGCCCCGAGAGCCGATGCTCCCGGCTCCGCAGCGTCCGGTTGCCGCTATCGGCCGTACCCCGGCGGGTTCGCGTACGCATCGGACTTGGTGGGCGGCCTGAAGAGCGCTGGTGAGTTCGAGATTTCGGTGGCTGCCTACCCGGAAGGCCATCCGGAATCGGGCGGCGTCGAGGCCGACTTGGCCAACCTCAGACGCAAGATCGACGCGGGTGCCACTCGCGCGATCACACAGTTCTTTTTCGATCCGGAGGTGTTCCTGCGCTATCGCGATCGCTGCGCAGCTTCCGGTGTCGCCGCGAGCATCGTTCCCGGGATTTTGCCGATCACCCGGTTTCCGCAGATGCTGCGATTTGCCGAGCGCTGCGGTGCGTCCGTTCCGAACTGGCTGCGCCGACGCTTCGAGGGGCTCGATGAGGATCCGGAGACGCGCCGCATGATCGCCGCTCATGTGGCGATCGAGCAGGTGCAGAGGCTTCGCCAGCACGGTGTCGATGAGTTTCACTTCTATACGCTGAACCGGGCCGAACTGACGTATGCCATCTGTCATGCGCTCGGCCTGCGTCCGCACGTGCTCGAAGAGGCGCGGGTCGCTTAGCATGCCGGTGCAGCAACAATCCCTGCGTGCGCGCGCTCTGCTCGCGCTTTTGAAGAAGCGTGTGGTCATTCTCGATGGCGCGATGGGCACCATGATCCAGCGGCATCGATTGAGCGAGGCCGAATTTCGCGGCGCTCGATTTGCCGATTGGCCGATCGACTTGCGCGGCAACAACGATTTGTTGACCCTGACGCAGCCGCAGGTCATTGCCGCCATTCACCGCGAATATTATCTCGCCGGCGCCGATGTGATTTCGACCAACACGTTCAACTCCACCGCGGTGTCGCAGGGCGATTACCGCATGGAATCCCTGGCGGGCGAGCTGAATTTGGCGGCGGCTCGCTTGGCGCGGCAGGCGGCCGAGGAAGCGACCGCATTGAGCGGCCGGGAGCGCTTCGTCGCCGGAGCGCTCGGACCCACCAGCCGCACGGCATCGCTGTCCCCGGACGTCAACGATCCGGGTTATCGCAATATCACGTTCGACGAATTGGCCCGCGCGTACGGCGAGGCCGCCCGCGCGCTCGTCGCCGGCGGGGTCGATGCCATCCTGATCGAAACGATTTTCGACACCTTGAACGCGAAGGCGGCCTTGTTCGCCGTGCGCGAGGTGCTCGATGAGGCCGGCGCGGACTTGCCCATCATCGTCTCCGGCACGATCACCGACGCCTCGGGACGGACCTTGTCGGGTCAGACCACCGAGGCGTTTTGGAATTCCGTTCGGCACGCCAAGCCCGCGGTGGTGGGACTCAATTGCGCGCTCGGGGGAAAGCAGCTGCGTCCGTACATCGAAGAACTCTCCCGCATCGCAGATACCTACGTGTGCGCGTATCCGAATGCAGGCTTGCCAAATGCCTTTGGCGACTACGACGAGACCGCGCCGGAGACGGCGCAAATTCTGCGCGAGTTCGCCACAAGCGGCTTCGTCAACATGGTCGGCGGTTGCTGTGGCACCACCCCTGAACACATCCGCGCCGTCGCCGATGCGGTTGCCGGCCTGGCGCCGCGCGGCGTGCCGGCGATCCCAAGAGCCTGTCGCCTCAGCGGGCTCGAGCCGCTCAGCATCGATGCCCGGAGCCTCTTCGTCAACGTGGGAGAGCGCACCAATGTGACGGGCTCGGCCAAATTCCGCAAGCTGATCGAAGCCGGTGATTACGCGGCCGCGGTGGATATCGCCCGCCAGCAGGTCGCGAACGGCGCGCAGATCATCGACGTCAACATGGACGAAGGCATGCTCGATTCGGCCGCGGCGATGGTTAAGTTTCTGAGCTTGATCGCGGGTGAGCCGGATATCGCACGCGTTCCGGTGATGATCGATTCCTCCAAATGGTCGGTGATCGAAGCGGGCCTCAAGTGCGTGCAGGGAAAATGCATCGTCAATTCGATCAGCCTCAAGGAGGGGGAGGCGGCATTTCTGATGCAGGCACGAAAAGTCATGCATTACGGCGCCGCCGTCGTGGTCATGGCGTTCGACGAACTCGGCCAGGCGGACACCATCGAACGCAAGGTCGGGATATGCGAACGCGCGTTCAAGCTGCTCACGGAACAGATCGGATTCGCGCCCGAGGACATCATCTTCGATCCGAATATCTTCGCCGTAGCCACCGGCATCGAGGAGCACAATCGATATAGCCTGGATTTCATCGAGGCGACGGCGGTGATCAAACGACGGATGCCGGCCGTGCACGTCAGCGGCGGGGTGAGCAACGTCTCGTTCTCCTTCCGCGGCAACGACCCGGTACGCGAAGCGATGCACTCGGTCTTCCTATATCACGCGATTCGAGCAGGGCTCACGATGGGCATCGTGAACGCGGGCCAGCTCGCGATCTACGAGGACATACCGCAAGAGCTGCGGGAGCGCGTCGAAGACGTCATTCTGGCGCGCCGCCCGGATGCGACCGAGCGGCTCCTCGACATCGCGGAGCGCTTCAAGGGCGGCGTCTCGGCCAAACGCGGCGATGACCTCGAGTGGCGCAAACTTCCGGTCGAGGCGCGATTGCGGCATGCGTTGGTGAAGGGTCTCGATGAGTTCGTGCTCGAGGACACTGAAGAGGCGCGGCTGCAGGCGAAGCGGCCGCTCGACGTGATCGAGGGCCCATTGATGGACGGCATGAACGTGGTGGGCGATCTGTTTGGTTCGGGCAAGATGTTCCTGCCCCAGGTGGTGAAATCCGCACGCGTGATGAAGAAGGCGGTTGCGGCGTTGATTCCTTACATCGAGCAGGAAAAAGCGGGTGTCAGCCGCACCAACGGCAAAGTGGTGATCGCGACGGTGAAGGGCGACGTGCACGACATCGGCAAGAACATCGTCGGCGTGGTTTTACAGTGTAACAACTTCGAAGTGATCGATCTGGGCGTAATGGTCTCCTGCGAACGAATCCTCGAGACGGCCACACGCGAGGGTGCGACCCTCATCGGGCTGTCCGGCTTGATCACCCCGTCGCTCGATGAAATGGTGCACGTGGCGAAAGAGATGCAGCGCTTGGGCTATCAGCTGCCGCTGCTCATCGGCGGGGCAACGACCTCGCCGGCGCACACGGCGGTGAAGATCGACCCGCACTACGCGGGCGCCGTCATTCATGTGAAGGATGCGTCGCGTTCGGTCGGCGTGTGCCAGCAGCTCATCACCGGGAACAGCCGCGATGCCTTCATTGCCCATGCGAAGGCGGAACATGAGCGCCGGCGCGAGCAGCATCGTAACAAGGGAACCAAGGCACCCCAGATGTCCCTCAGCCACGCACGGGCAAGGAAATTGAAGCTCGATTGGGCCGAGTACACGCCGCCGACGCCGAGGTTCCTGGGCGTGCGAGTCTTCGAGGATTATTCGCTCGAGGAACTCGTGCCTTACATCGACTGGATGCCCTTCTTCAATGCGTGGGAATTCACGGGCAAATTTCCCGATATTTTGCGCGACCCGATCATCGGCGAGGCCGCCACCAATCTGTATGCAGACGCGCAGCGCATGCTCGAGCGCCTGGTCGCTGAGAAATGGCTGCGGGGGCGGGCAGTCGTCGGATTTTTTCCCGCCAACAGCGTGGGCGACGACGACATCGAAGTCTATGAGGATGAGCGGCGCCAAGCGGCAACCCTGCGCCTGCATCATTTGCGCCAGCAGAAGTCGAAGCCGCAGGATCAGTCGCAGCTGTGTCTGTCGGACTTCGTTGCGCCTGCGCAGAGCGGCCGCGCCGACTATATCGGAGCGTTTGCCGTCACCGCCGGGATCGGCATCGAGGAGCACGTGGCCCGGTTCGAGGCGGCCCACGACGACTACAGCAGCATCATGCTGAAATCGCTCGCGGACCGGCTGGTGGAAGCCTTTGCGGAGCGAATGCACGAACGCGCGCGCCGTGAATTTTGGGGATATGCAGGCGGCGAGCGGCTCACCGGTCCACAGTTGCTGCGTGAAGAGTATCAAGGCATCAGGCCGGCCCCGGGGTACCCGGCGTGTCCCGATCACACCGAGAAGGCCGCGCTATGGCAACTCTTGGATGTGGAGCGCAGCGCGGGAATCCGCCTCACCGAATCGTTCGCCATGTGGCCGACCGCGGCGGTGAGCGGATGGTATTTTTCGCACCCCCGCGCCCACTATTTCGGCGTCGGCCAGATCGACCGCGATCAAGTGACGAGCTACGCGCAGCGCAAGGGAATACCCCGGAGCGAAGCGGAGCGCTGGCTGGCGCCGAATCTGGGTTACGACCCGGCCGGAAGCAACGCGGCGGATGCCGCCTAGCAGCGAGCGGATGCCGGCGTTCATGCAGCGCGGCGGCCGTGCGCAGGAACGCCTGGCCGCGTTCATGGGTGTGCCGAGGCGAGGATTTCCTGCGCCAGCCCTGCGTAATCACCGTCGAAATGATGGCCGCCTTTGAGCTTCACGACTCGGACTTTGTGCGGATCGAGTGTGGGGCATAACGAGTCAGTTTCATCCTCACCGTAAATGCACAGCACCGGGATCCCGGCGATCCGGTTGACTTCCGGCAGAGTCGGCGGCCCGGAATTATCGCTCGAAAGCCAGTTGCTGACGTGGAACTCGAACAAGGCGTGCTCGGACATCCCCATCAGTGCGGCCAAGGCGACTCGAGCGCGCGTCGCCGGCGGCAGGCGGTTGACGGCGAAAGGCAGCACGTCGGCGCCCTGCGAGTATCCGATCAGCAGCACCCGTTTCTTATTCAAGTGCGCCGAGTAATAGCGGATCAAACGGTCCGTATCGGCCGCCAGTCCCTGCGGTGTTCGAGCGCTCCAAAAATAACGCAGCGAATCGAGACCGATGACCGGAATCCCCTGCGCGCTGAGCGCGGCAGCCACGTCCTTGTCGAGACCCGCCCAACCGCCATCGCCGGACATGATGATGGCGAACGCATCGGAGGGGGCGCCGCCTTGCGCGGGGACCTCGATGACCGGCAGACCGCTCAAGCCGGCGGGTACGGCGGGAGAGGGCAGACTCGAGGTGTGCTTCACCAACGTATCGAACGCAGCGAGCAACGGTCCCATGGCCCGCGCTGCGTAGTCGGATTGTACCTGCGGCAACACCGCCATGGCAGCACCCGGGATCTTGGCAATGAACGGGCCGGCGACGTTCGGTGGGCAGGCTTGGTCGCGTTCTCCCTGCAGGAGGACCCATGGATTCTCGAGCTTCTTGGCCGGCAGGAATTCCAGGCCGCGAGCCCCGGGGCGCAGGACGGATTCAATTCCCGAACCGCGGCACAGCGGCTTGTGTACGTTCGATGTGGGACAGAATCCCAACGTCAGCGCGCCCGCAAAGGTGTTGGTCGGCGCCTGCACCAGCGTCGCGTACGCCAACGCAGCGCCGGAGCCGTAACCGAGGAGCAGGGGCGTGAGGTAGGTCGGCAAGTGGTAGTACGCCTGGACAAAATGGCTCAAATTCTCGAGGTCGCCGTCCGGAAAGACGCAGTCGGCGCCATCGGCTTCGAAATCGGCCTCGAGTTTGGGAACATCGATGCCTGCGATCATCGCTCCGTGGCGAACGAGTTGCTCTGCGATGGCCGTGGTATCCGCATCCCGGCCGCCATCGCCTGAGAGGAATAGCACGAAGCTGTTTGGTGCGCCGCCCGGCCGGTAAATCGCAACGTCCTGGAAGCGGCCGTGACTCAGGATCTCGGCAGCGGGTGGCACCGGCGTCGAGATGGTCGCAGCGCCAGGCGCGGAGGTCATGGGGCTGGCGGGAGTCGCAGCGGCCGCGACGGTCATGGCGGCGCCGAGGATCCCCACGACGAGGACCAGGCTCGCCACGGCGGATCGCTCAGTGGCGACGGTTCGGATAGGCATCGATGTCACCCAACATTTCGGGGCCGCCCAGCGCCTGCATCTGGCTCAAGATCCAGTCCCGCCGCTGCAGAATATATCGCGATGGCGCGGCTGCCGAATATCGCTGCGGATTCGGCAGCACGGCGGCGAGGATGGCGGCGTCGCTGCGCGTCAGGCGTGCAGCGGGTTTATGGAAGAATCGCTGCGCCGCGGCCTCGGCGCCGTAGGTTCCATCACCGAACTCCGCGATATTCAGATAGATCTCCAGAATGCGCCGCTTGGGCCAGGAGCTTTCGATCAGCACCGTGAAATACGCTTCGAGCGCCTTGCGAAAGTAGCTGCGGCCGGACCACAGATACAGATTCTTGGCCACCTGCTGGCTGATCGTGCTGGCCCCGTGCACGCGATGGCTGTGCTGATTGAGCTGGTACGCCTTCTCGATCGCCTCAACGTCGAAGCCCCAGTGTTCGGGAAATTTTTGATCCTCCGAGGCGACCACTGCGAGGGGCAGGTTCGGCGAGATGCGCGTCAGGTCGACCCAGTTGTGGCGAAACACATAGTTTCGGTCGCGCTTCATCCACGCCTCGATTTGAGTCTCCGCCATGAACGCGCTGTAGGGCGGGTCGATCCAGCGCAGCAGCAGCACCGCAGCGACGGAGAGGGCGAGGCAGCCCAACACAATCCACAGCACGGCATGGACGAGACGCATCGTCCACGATTTGTTGCGCGCCATTCGACGGATTCTGCAGGGCCTTGGGCTCGGGGCCGTTAGCTCAACCGGTGTACGCGCTTCATGATGACCGCCTCGACCGGGACATCGTCGAAACCGCGCCGCCGCCCAGTCTCGACCGTGGCGATCTTGTCGATTACGTCCATGCCCTCGGTGACGCGCGCAAATACCGCATAGCCAAAATTGCCTCGTTTGTGATCGAGGAAGTCGTTGTCCTTCAGATTGACGAAAAACTGCGACGTCGCGCTGTTGACGTCGTTGGTGCGCGCCATGGAGAGCGTGCCGCGCTCGTTCTTCAAGCCGTTGTCCGCCTCGTTCTTGATGGCCGGCTGCGTGCGCTTTTGGGTCATGTCTTCCGTGAATCCGCCGCCCTGGATGACGAATCCCGGAACGATGCGATGGAAAATAGTGCCGTCGAAGAATGCGGAATCGATGTATTTCAAGAAATTCCGCACCGTCTCGGGTGCCTCTTTGTCGAACAATTCGATGGTGAAATCGCCGAGCGTGGTTTCAAAGCGGATCATGAGAATTTCCTAGTGTTGCAAGTGAATGGTTCCCAGCGTAACGCGGGGCCTGCCTGAATAATCATCATGCGATCGTACGGCGGTGAAACCGCGGCGCTCGAGCAGCCGGGCGACGTCCGATCCCTGGCTGCTGCCGTGCTCGAGCAGCACCCACCCGTGCGGTTCGAGGTGCGCTGCCACCTGCTCGATGATCGCCTCGAGCGATTCCAATCCGGTCGCTCCAGAGCGCAGCGCAAGCAGGGGCTCGTCGGCGAGCTTCGCGAGCGCCGGATCCGTATCGGCCACATACGGCGGGTTGGCGACGATGAGATCGAAGCGCTCACCTGCCACCGGTTCGAACCACGAACCGAGCCGCCACGCGATGCTCGGCAGTCGAAGAGCACTCGCGTTTCTCCTCGCGATACCGAGGGCCGCCGGTGAGATGTCGATGCCGGTCACACGGGCGCGGGGCCGCTCTGCGGCAATGGCCAATGCGATCGCGCCGCTCCCGGTGCCCAAATCGAGCACCGTGGGCTCGCCCTCGAGCGGCAACAGACGCAGCGCGAGTTCCACCAGGGTTTCCGTTTCAGGGCGTGGCACCAGTACTGCGGATGTGACGTCCAGCTGCAGGGACCAGAATTCCCGCGTGCCCGTGAGATAGGCGACCGGGGTGCCGGTTGCGCGCCGTTCGATCAGGCGTTGATACTGGTGCAGGGCGTCGGCTGCGATGGGCTCCGGACCGCGCACGATGAGAGCGGAACGCGTCACGCCGAGCACCTTGCCGAGGAGTACTTCGGCATCGAGTCGCGGCGATTCGCTGTGCTGTGCGAGCGAGTGCACGGCCCGCCTCAAAACCTCGGCAATGGTGTCGTTCCGCGTCATTCGATCTGCTGCGCGAGTTCTTCGGCCTGATGCTCCTGATTCAGGGCCCCAATGAGCTCATCGAGATTGCCGTTCATGACGTCGTCGAGTTTGTACAGGGTGAGATTGATGCGGTGATCCGTAACGCGCCCCTGCGGGAAATTATAGGTGCGAATGCGCTCGGAACGGTCGCCGGAACCAACCTGCAGCTTGCGCGATTGCGCCTGTTGGCTTTGCTGCCTCTCGCGTTCATTGGCGAGCAACCTCGCCTTCAGGAGCGACAGTGCACGCGAGCGGTTCTTGTGCTGCGAGCGCTCATCCTGGCACTCGACCACGATGCCGGAGGGCAGATGCGTGATGCGGATGGCCGAATCGGTCTTATTGACGTGCTGCCCTCCCGCACCCGAGGAACGGTAGGTGTCGATGCGCAAATCCGCGGGATTCAAGTCCACCGCCTCGACCTCTTCGAGCTCGGGCAGGATGGCGACGGTGCAAGCCGAGGTGTGAATGCGTCCTTGAGCCTCGGTCGCAGGCACCCGCTGCACTCGATGCGTCCCCGACTCGAACTTCAACAGCGAAAATGCGCCGCGGCCGATGATGCGGCTGATGATCTCCTTGTAGCCGCCGTGCTCGCCGGGACTCTCGCTCAGGACCTCGACTTCCCAGCCTTTCGATTCCGCATACCGGGCATACATGCGGAACAGATCGCCGGCGAAGATCGCCGCCTCATCGCCGCCGGTCCCGGCGCGGACCTCCAAGAAGATGTTGCTGTCGTCGTGAGGATCTTTTGGAACGAGCAGGCGCTGCAGCTCGAGTTCTTCGCCGGCGATGCGCGGCGTCAATTGCGTCAACTCCTCATCCATTGCGAGCTCGCGCGCGATGGCGGCATCGGCTTCGAGGGCGACGAAACCGCGGTATCGCTCGACGAGAGGCCCCAATCGCGCATACTCCATCGACAATTCGCGAAATTGGTTTTGACGCGCGATGGTGCCCGGATCCGAGAGCAGGCGGCTGATTTCCTCGAAGCGCTCGTCGAGTTTCTCGAGCTTGCGCCGAATCGTGTCTTTCATGGCCGCGAATTATAGCGGCCTTGAGTTACTGGCGGCCGCGTTCTTCGATCAGTAGTCGGGCGAGTGTATCCGCGAGGGTTGAATCGCTCGATTCGGACGCCTGGCGCAGCGCCTGGGTCGGTGCATGCAGCAGCCGATTGGTGAGGGTATTGGCGAGGTATTCGATCACTTCGTCCGTCCCCTTGCCGGCGGCGAGCATGCGCCTCGCCTGTTCCAGGGTTTGGCCGCGGATGGTGTCCGCCTGGCCGCGCAGTGCACGGATGGCGGGCCCGGCGTCATGAGCGCGCACTTCGGCCAAAAATCGGGCCACCTCTTCCTCGAGCAGCAGTCGTGCCCCGCCGGCTGCGAGTTCCCGCTGTTGGCGGTTTTCGTCGATCAGCTGCTGCAGATCGTCTATGGAAAACAGGTAGATATCCTCGAGCTCTGCCACCGATGGATCGATGTCGCGCGGTACGGCCAGATCCACCATGAGGATCGGACGCCGTCGCCGAGCACGCACGGCGGCGGCCGCTGCGTGCTTGGTGATGAGCGGCGCCGCACTCGCCGTGCAGCTGACGACGATGTCGGCCTGCGCCAATTCCTTCTCGAGATCGCTCAAATCGACCGCGTACCCCTTCAGTTCGGCGGCCAGCGCCTGCGCCCGACTCAAGGTGCGGTTTGCAATCACCATGCGCTTGACGCCGGCGCTTGCGAAATGCCGTGCCGTGAGGGCGATCATCTCTCCCGCGCCGATCAACAGAGCGCTGTGGGCACTCAAATCGGCGTACATCCGCCGCGCCAGGCTCACCGTGGCGGATGCGAGAGAGACGGCATTGGCGCCGATCCGGGTCTCGGAGCGCACGCGCTTCGCCGCGGAAAAGGCGGCCTGAAACAGCTTGTTGAGCCACGGTCCGGTGCTACCCACCTCGTGTGCGACGCGGTAGGCATCCTTCAATTGACCGAGGATCTGCGCTTCGCCGAGCACCATGGAGTCGAGTCCGGAGGCGACACTGAAGGCGTGTTCGACCGCATGCCGGTCCCGATGCACGTATAGACTCGAGGCGAGGTCCAAATTGTTGCCGTGGTGCCGTTCCAACCACTGCGACAGTTCCGCACTGCTCGCCGTGCCGGACCAGTACAGTTCCGTGCGATTGCAGGTTGACAGAATCACCACCTCGGCGACGCCGCTCTCCTGCCGAAGCGTGTGCAAGGCGGCGACCAGGCGATCCTCGTTGAACGCCACCTTCTCGCGCAGGGCGACCGGCGCGGTCTTGTGGTTGAGGCCGAGGATGTGGAATGCCATGGCTGCGCTTTGGTTCAAACCTAAGGGATTCTCATGAAGAAACACCGCTAGAGCAAGCGGGAATCTGCGGCATACCCCTAGTCATTTAGCTATAGTGCGGCCGTGTTCTCGATTTCACGCTTTGCAACAGCCTCCGTGGCGTGCGCCGCCGCCGTTTGTGCCGCATGCGTCGGCCAACTCAAACCCGATGCGATTCAGGCGCCCCAGGTATTTTATACCGTGACGGGGGAGATCGCGCTTGCCCGCCACGAGCCGCGGGTGGCGGCGCTTCAATATACCGCCGCTGCCCAGGAAGCGGATCCGAAGCTCCTGCAGCGTGCGGCCGAAGTCACCGACCAATCCCTGCAGCCCTCGCTCACCGCCGTCGTCGCAGAGCGCTGGATCAGTCTCGAGCCGAGTTCCTTGGAGGCGCATCGTGCGGCCGCAAAGGCCGCCCTCGCACTGCATGACATCCCGCGCTCCGCCGAGCAATATCGCATCGTCGTGACGAACTCGCCGCGCGGCACGGACGCGGAATTCGCCGAACTCGAGACGGAGCTGCCGCGTGTCGACAATCCATTCGGTGCGCGCCAAGTGGCGGACCGGCTCGTGCAATTCTATCCCGGGTCGGCGGCGGCGCTGCGCTTGCAGGGTATTGCCGCATTGCGCGCGGACGACCCGGCCGCTGCGGCGCGCAGTCTTGCCGCGGCGCTCGCGCTGATGGGGGATGTGCAAGCGGACAGCGAGGCGCGGCGCGAGCTCACCCAGACCCTGTGGCGCGCGCAAATCCTGGCGGGCGATCCGGATGAGCCTCTCGCGCAATCGCAAGCGCTCGTCGCTCGCGATGCGACGGCTGCGAATCGACTCGACCACGCGCTGCTCTTGCTGGCGGCGCAACGCGATGCAGCGGCGATCAGTCAGCTGGAGGATCTCGCGCGCGATCCGGAGTCCGCCGCGGTGGCGCTACGTCTCCTGGGGTTGGTGGAGTTCCAAGACGGCAAGCTCGATGCCGCCGGCGGGCGTTTCACCGAATTGTTGGCGCTGGGCAAATTCGTCGATGATTCCTTTTATTACATGGGATTGATTGCGGAGCGCGGTGGCGACGTGCAGCGAGCGCTGCGACTGTATGCTCAGGTGCAGAGCGGCGACAATGCAGTGCCCGCGCTGCTGCGCGCTTCGAGCATTCTGCAGGCCAACGGAGCCGCGGCGGCGGCCCAAGAGCTGCTCGATCGTCTCATCGAGGACGAGCCGGAGCGTGCACCGGAGATCTTGACCGCGCGCGCCCGCATCTACGCCGATGCCGGCGATGCGCAACAAGCGATGCAAGTCTTGGACGGCGGCGAGCGCGAATATCCGGATAGTGTGGAGATCCGCTACGCGATTGCCTCGACCTACGAAGAGCAAGGGCGTATCGGCCCGGCGCTTCGCGAACTGAAAATCGTGCTCGATTCACGCCCCGACGATCCGGCCGCGCTCAATGCCTACGGCTACACGCTCGCGGATCACAGACTGCAACTCGCGCGCGCGCGCGCCTTGATCGAGCGCGCCTATGCGACGGCGCCGAAGAATGCCGCGATCCTCGATAGCATGGGCTGGGTGTTATTCCGCCAGGGTCACAGTGCCGAGGCGTTGCCGTATTTGAAGACCGCCTACACGGATGATCGCGGTGGCGATATCGCGGCTCATCTGGGTGAGGTTCTCTGGAGCCTCGGGCGACGCGATGAGGCCGAACGGGTGTGGTCCGAGGCGAGCGCGATCGATTCGGACAATCGACTGCTCAAGTCGACGCGTGAACGGCTGCACGCCTCGAAATGATCAGCACGCGGCGATTGATCGTGGGCCTGTGTTGTAGCGCAATTCTCGCCGGCTGCGCGACGATCCGCCCCGCAACGGCACCTGCTCCCTGGGACCGGCGGGTGGAAGATTTGCAGCATGCGAATACCTGGCAGCTCGATGGGCGCGCGGCTGCAGCGTTGGGGCGGCAGGGTTGGCAGGCGAGCTTGGATTGGCGGCAACGCGAAGATGAGACCGAGGCGCACCTGTCGGGTCCCTTCGGCGTAGGGGCGCTCGTGCTCAAGATGACCCGGGCCGGGCTCTCGCTCAACGGGGCGCCGCCGAGCGATGCCGTCGTGGCGCAACTTCAGGATCGACTGGGATTCGAGCTGCCGCTCGACAATCTGCGCTATTGGTTGCTGGGCATCCCTGACCCGAACTCAGCCTTCGAACTCACGCGCAACGAGCAGGATCGTGCACGAGAGCTGACTCAGGCCGGTTGGAACATCGCCTACGACCGCTACGTGCCGAGCGGCGGCGATGTGCTGCCCTCGCGTCTCGTGCTCAGCCGCGGAGATGTGCGCGTGCGCATTGCCGTCGATCATTGGCAGGGACTGAAGTGAACAGCGAGGAGGCGCGACCGTGGCCTGCTCCGGCGAAGCTCAATTTGTTTTTGCATGTCCTGGGGCGGCGGCCGGATGGCTATCATGAGTTGCAAACCTGCTTCCAATTCGTCGATCTGTGCGATGAGATCACGCTTCGCGTACGCCGCGACGGGCGCATCGAGCGCACCGCCGGCGCCGCGGGCATCGCGCCCGAGGAGGATCTTTCCGTACGTGCGGCGCGCGCACTCAAAGCGGCCGCAGGATGCGCGCTCGGCGCCGATATCGGCGTGATGAAGCGCATTCCCATGGGCGCGGGGCTGGGCGGCGGTAGTTCAGATGCGGCAACCTGCCTCGTTGCCTTGAATCATCTTTGGAACCTGCGCTGGACGGTCGGGGAGCTGGCGGCGCTCGGCTTGACATTGGGGGCGGATGTGCCCGTGTTCGTTGGCGGCCGCACCGCCTGGGCCGAAGGGGTCGGCGAGCGGCTGACGCCGCTGTACCCGCCATTGGCACCCGCCGAGGTTAACTACTTGATAATCAAGCCAAATGTCTTCGTGAGCACCCGAGAAGTGTTCCAGGACCCTGATTTGACAAGAAATTCTCCGCCCATCACAATTCACGGTTTCCTGGCGTCCGGTGCCGGGAACGATTGCTTGAGGGTGGTGCGTCGCCGTTATCCCGAGGTTGCTCGCGCGATCGATTGGCTATCGCGGTTCGGCCCGGTACGCCTGACCGGCACGGGAGCCTGTGTTTTCATCGCCTGTGAGACGACCAAAGGCCGCGACATCGCGGGTCAATTGCCGCCGGGATTCGAAGCATTCCTGGCACGGGGACTGAACGACTCGCCCTTGCTTGAGAGGTTAGCGGCCGGCTGAGCGGCGACGCCGAGCGTGCGCTGACGATTGATTTTCAAGTTGGGGTGTCGCCAAGCGGTAAGGCAGCGGGTTTTGATCCCGCCATACGGAGGTTCGAATCCTTCCACCCCAGCCAATTCGAGTCAGGTGTAGTGCGTCCTATGTCGCGAAGTAGAGAGTTCGAGTCCCCAAGCATCTCGGTGTTCGCCGGCAACGCGAATCCCTTATTGGCACAGGAGATCACACGGCATCTGCACGTGCCGATGGGCCGCGCGCACGTCGGGCGGTTCAGCGACGGCGAGGTGAGTGTCGAGTTGATGGAGAATGTGCGCGGCCGCGATGTATTCATCGTGCAGCCCACGTGTCCGCCGGCGAACGACAATTTGATGGAGTTGCTGATGATGACGGACGCCTGCCGACGGGCGTCGGCGAAGCGCGTCACCGCGGTGGTCCCGTACTTCGGCTATGCGCGCCAGGATCGGCGGCCGCGGGCGACCCGGGTGGCCATTGCCGCCAAGCTGGTGGCGAATATGATCGCGAGCGCGGGGGTCGACCGGTTGCTGACGGTCGATCTGCACGCCGACCAGATTCAGGGGTTCTTCGACATACCGGTCGATAATGTGTACGCGTCGCCGGTGCTTTTGGGGGATGCCTGGAAGCACAAGCATGAGAACATGATCGTCGTGTCGCCGGACGTCGGCGGTGTGGTGCGGGCGCGGGCACTCGCGAAGCGATTGGACGATGCGGAATTGGCGATCATCGACAAGCGCCGGCCGCGGCCGAACGAGTCGAAGGTCATGAACATCATCGGCGAAGTCGAGGGCAAGACGTGCATGCTGATCGACGACATGGTGGATACCGCAGGCACGCTGTGCCAGGCGGCGCAGGCCCTCAAGAACGAGGGCGCGACGCGGGTCGTCGCCTACATCACGCATGCCGTGCTGTCGGGCGCCGCGATCGAGCGCATTTCGAAATCGGTGCTGGACGAATTGGTGGTGACGGACACGATTCCGCTGTCGGACGAGGGCAGGGCGTGCAAGCGCATTCGCCAATTGAGCGTGGCGGGATTGTTGGCGGAGACCGTACGGCGCATCAGCGACGAGGAGTCGGTGAGTTCGCTGTATATCGATTGACAGGATGATTGGATAGGCCGGCCCCTTCGCAACTGGTCGCGGTGCGGGGGAGCCGTATTTGTGATGCAACTGGAGAAGATTATGAAAACCTCTTTTGAACTCGTTGCCGAGTTCCGCGAGACGCAAGGCAAAGGTGCGAGCCGCCGCCTGCGTCACGAAGGAAAAGTGCCGGCAATCCTGTATGGCGGACATTCGGATGCGCGCGCGTTGACCCTGAGCCATCAGAAGCTCGCGATCATGCTCGAGAACGAGCGCTTCTATTCGACCATTCTCAGCTTGAAGGTCGGCGATGAAACGCAGGCCGCGATCTTGAAGGACGTGCAGCGCCATCCCTTCAAGAACGCGATCATGCACATCGACTTTCAGCGGGTCGAGGACAATGAGAAGATTCGGATCAGCATTCCGCTGCACTTCAAAGGGGCGGCCGTTTCGCCGGGCGTCAAATCGCAGGGCGGTATCGTGTTCCACATGCGCAACGATGTCGAAGTGTCCTGCCTTCCCAAGGATCTGCCGGAGTTCATCGAGGTCGACATTTCCGGGCTGTCGCTCAACGAGAGCATTCACCTGTCTCAGTTGAAGATACCGCCGGGCGTACAGCTGGTGGATTTGGCGAAGGAAGACGCGGCGGTCGTGGCCATCCACAGCCCGCGTGCGGAAGAGCCCGAGCCCACCGCGACGGCGGCGGCGGCGGCGCCGGCGGAAGGGGCGGCCGCGACGGCGGCGGCACCGGCAGCGGCGGGGGCTGCACCGGCCGGCGATGCGGCGAAGAAGACCGAGCCCGCGAAGGCAGAGGCCAAGAAAGAACCGGCGAAGAAAGACGCCAAGAAATAAGCAGCTCAACCTCTGAGGGAAGGGGCCGTCAACTGGTGGCGGCCCTTACTTTTTTGAGTCGAGCGGGAAGGTGCATCCACGATGGCTGGATTACCGTTGCGCATTATTGTCGGTCTCGGCAATCCGGGACCCGAACACCAGGTGACGCGTCACAACGCGGGCTTTTGGTTCGTCGACGTGCTCGCCCAACGGCACGGCGTGGAGTTTCGCGACTATCGCAAATTCTCGGGCGAGACCGCGCGCATCAGCGTCAGCGGTCAGGACATCGTTCTATTGAAGCCGACGACTTATATGAATCGCAGCGGCTTGTCGGTCCGTCAGCTGAGCGAGTTCTACAAGATCGCCCCGGATGAGATCCTCGTTGCGCACGACGAACTGGACTTGGCGGTGGGCAGCGTGCGCCTCAAGCATGGCGGCGGCCACGGCGGCCACAATGGCTTGCGCGACACCATTGCCCACCTCGGCGACAATTTCTGGCGATTGCGTTTGGGCATAGGACACCCCGGCAACAAGACCGAGGTGATCGACTATGTGTTGACGCGCGCGCCGCGCGCGGAAGAAGAGTTGATATTGGACGCCGTGAACACCGCGGCCGATTGCATTCCCCTGATACTCGAACAAGGCGCCGAGCGTGCGATGACCAAGCTGCACAACCGCGCAGGAAAGCCCTAATGCCGATTCGCTGCGGAATCGTCGGATTGCCGAACGTCGGCAAGTCAACGTTGTTCAATGCGCTCACGCGCGCGCAAATCGCAGCGGAGAACTACCCGTTCTGCACCATCGATCCGAACGTCGGCGTGGTGCCGGTGCCCGATCCACGGCTGGAAAAACTCGCGGCGATCGTGCATCCGGAGCGCATCCTGCCCACCACGGTGGAGTTCGTCGATATCGCCGGACTCGTCGCCGGCGCTTCGAAGGGCGAGGGGCTCGGCAACAAGTTCCTCGCGCACATTCGCGAAGTGGATGCGATTGCGCACGTGGTGCGCTGTTTCGAAAACGACGACATCATTCATGTCGCCGGCAAGATCGATCCCGCCAACGACATCGAAGTGATCAATACCGAACTCGCCCTAGCGGACTTGGACAGCGTGGAGCGTGCCCATCAGAAGGCGGTCAAAGCGGCGAAGACCGCCGACAAGGATGCGGTGAGAACCCGCGACCTGCTCGAGCGAGTGCGCACGCAGTTGAACCAGGCGAAACCGGTGCGCTCGCTCGGCCTCGATGTCAACGAGCGGGCCCTGCTGCGCGACATGCACCTGCTCACTGACAAGCCCGTGATGTACGTGGCCAATGTCGATGAGAACGGCTTCACCAACAACCCCAGGCTCGATCGCGTCCGTGAGCTTGCGAAGGCGGAAGGTTCCGTGGTGGTGCCGGTCTGTGCGGCCATCGAAGCGGAAATCTCGCAACTCGACGAGGCCGACCGCGCCGAATTTCTGACCGAACTGAAGCTCGACGAGCCCGGGCTCAATCGCGTAATTCGCGGCGGCTATGCGCTGCTCGGACTGCAGACTTACTTCACGGCCGGAGTGAAAGAGGTGCGCGCCTGGACGGTGCGCGCGGGATCGACCGCTCCGCAAGCGGCGGGCGTCATTCATACCGACTTCGAGCACGGCTTCATCCGCGCGGAAGTCATTGCCTATGAGGATTTCATCGCTCACAAGGGGGAGGCCGGAGCGAAGGAAGCGGGTAAACTGCGATTGGAGGGCAAGGAGTACATCGTGCGCGAAGGCGATGTCATGCATTTCCGGTTCAATGTCTGAACGGCAAGGCCAAGTCGTTGATTTCAAACCTGCCCGCCGCGGAGGCGGCTTGACAGGGGGAACCCGGCTCCGGACAATCCGGCGCTCTTCGTGGTGAGGTAGCTCAGCTGGTTAGAGCGTGGCACTCATAATGCCGAGGTCGAGGGTTCGAGTCCCTCTCTCACCACCAGTAAAATCAGCACGTTGTGCACGTTTGACTGCCTTTCCCCGGCGTGCCGTGTGCCCTTTTTGTGCTACCAACTCGGCGGCTTTGGATAGCTGATCGGGCGCCAAGTGCCCGTAGCGCAGGACCATGGCGTAGCTCTTCCAGTCGCCTAGCTGCATGAGCTCGTGGAGTGTGACGCCGCTTTGGACGGCCCATGAGGCGAAGGTATGCCGGAGGTCATGCCAGCGGAGCGGCTCGAGCTGTGCCCGCTTTACGGCCTTCTGGAAAGCTGCCGTGTTGCAGTCATCGACCGGCGCCCCATCGTATTGGAATACTCGATTGCCGGTAGGGTGCAACTTCCGGCAGCGCTTGAGTACCGCGACTGCGGGAGAGGAGAGCGGAAACCCGAAACTACGGCCACCCTTCATCTGTGTCGGCGGCACCCATGCGCGCCGACCCTCGAGGTCGACACGGTCCCAAGTGAGCTGAAGCATCGAGCGCATGCGAAGACCGGTCAGCACGGCGAACTCCGCCGCCAGCTTCAGGTGCGGCGGTAACTCTTTTTTCAGGCGCTCGAACTCGTCGCTGCGCAACCACCGCGGCTCAGGCGCTTTCTGGCCGTACATTGGAACTTTCGGAATGTTGTCGATGTAGCGCCACTCGTCGCGGGCTTTACGAAGAATCGCCCGCAGGAGCGCCATGTATCGATCAACGGTCGATTCGCTTGCTCCTTCTTCGCGCAGCCCTTCTCTGAGATCCTCTATTGCGTCTCGGTCGATGGCCGATAGTGGCTCGTTATCGAGATAGCCGCCGAACCAGGCGAGCATGTACTCGTCTTTGGACTTTGTTCGCTTCTTCGTCTCGGTCAGCCAACGAGATGCCGCTTCTCGCCATGGAATGGCAGAACGCTCGCCGAGCTTCAGTTCTCGCCAAGCGCGCTCCCGTTCGTGTTGCTCGAACTCTTGCGCTGCCGCGCGATCCTGCGTGCCCGTAGATTTCCTAATCTTGTTGCCAGCGACCGAGATTCGTACCCACCACGGACCTTCGGCCTTTCGACGGTAGAGCGACATTGTTCCCTCAAATACTCATCGAGCAGAGCGCGATGATAGACCCACGCCCGCCCAATCTTACAGCCTGGGATAATTCCCGTCTTCGTTAACCTGGCGCATGTGTCCGGGTGAACGTGCAAAAATTCAGCCGCTTGCGCGAGAGACATGGATTCACTTACGGCTGCCGCTTCGCGTGAGCGATTGACCTCGGTTCCCGCGCCATCACTTCGTGCCGTCGCGTCAGCCAAAATCCCGCGCTTCAAGTCATCAGGGATCATCACAGCTTCCGGATTTCTATGGCCTTTGCCGCGCTCATCCGCGACGGGTGTTAACTCAATAGGGGCGCTTGACCCCCCAGGGCATTTCGATACTACCGCCGCAGCGGCAGGGTTGTTAAGTACGTGATTGGCACGAAATTACCGATGAATGCAGGAGGAATTCAAAACGAGAGGTTTGCAACGCGCCCTTGCTGCATTGCATTTGAGTCCTCATCGAAGAGCCAGAGATACCCCGCCGCCGGTGAGGCTTTGCTCTATTAGCTCTTCTGAGACTGGCGACGCAGTTGCGCGTTTCGGTACACGCCATCGCACGCCAAGCCTTTGGTATTGATGACCCTCGAGGGCTTTCGCAGTGGTGGTGCCGACCTGAGCGGGAAACCTTCGTCAGAATTAGGTGCGAACCGGCGCGGGTCCTACGATAGGGGGATCGATCTACTCACCCGATGGTCGAGCGCAAAGAGCAATCGGCTCTCCCGTCATCTCGGCGCTCCCGATTGAAATGATCCCTGGAATCCCAGACCGCACGAGATCGAACCCGCCATTCAAGCGCGGTTCCGCCATCGACGGAGTCCTTGAAACAGGTGACCGGAACCTCAATGGGGAAATGATCAACGCCTTGTCGCGATGGAGGGTGACACTTAAAAGATACCGGACTCATCAAGAGTTTCAGAGATTCGCCATCGTTCGATCATCGGACGCGTCGCGTCTCCACTCGGCCAGCCAGCCGTCTCTCCGGCACCAGCGGATCCAAGCAAAAAATCTTCGTTGCGTTTGATGCAACCAGAGGCGGATTCGATCTTGTGCAGGATAGCCTAGCGGCAGCTGGTTGATGCACAGTCCCGCGCTCCGATGAGCGACAGCAATCGCGCCAATACCGATACTGCGGATTGTCGGCTGGAAGAAGCCCGCCTGCTCATCGAACCGCAGCGAAGGGGTGATCTGCGCGATATTGTCCAGGTCTCGGACATTGGCGGCCGTCAGCTCATGCGCGCTGAGCTCTGTGATCGAGATTGGCAGGTCGACCATGTTCTCCGCGCTGCGCTGTGTGCGGCGCAAGACCGCCGCCGGGCACGATGCCGTGCACGTGCGGAAGCTGGGTCAGCGCCGAACCCCAAGTGTGTAGCACCAAGGTGGTTCCGATCCGGCACCCAAGTGTTTGGGATCGGCAGCGATCGCGCGCAAGGTAATCAAGTAAGATGATTAGAACCGCCACTTACCGGCGACGCCGATGGTCCGCGGCCTGAAAGTCGTCGCGTAGAGCAAGCTTTCCGTGGAAATGTGGTTCCGAACCTGAAGTGTCGGCTGCGAATCAAGCGCGTTGTTGGCGAAGAGCGAAAGCTCGAAGTCCGACCAGCCGGCCGTCGCCCTAAGATTGAGTAAATTGGTAGATGGGTTCGCCCGACGGGTTGGCGCGTAGGTGACGGCCATCGGATTATCGGAGGCGAACGGTCCAGGATTGCGGCTGTGAAACGCATCCTGCGCAGAAAATGTCACGCGCGCACCCGCAACCGCCATTTCGTATGCGGCCGAAGTGGTCACGCTCCAAGGTGGGGTGACAAGGGGTAGCGCGCCTATTGCATCACCCCGGCCAACCACAACTAGATTGTTCAACGTGACGGTCTCATTGTAGTGCGCATTGGTATAGGCCGCGGTGAGAGCGACTTTGAGGTGTCCAGAGAGCGCTAGCTGCAAGCCGAGATCGAAACCATCGCTGGTTGCCGTGCCAGCATTGACCGTGAAGCCGAGCCCGCAATTGGTTAACGGGATCGGCAACTGCATGTCCTGCCAGGCGATGTAGTACACACTGCTATCCACCTGCAGGTGCTCGTCGAACAGGCTGTTCTTCGCCCCAAGCTCGTAGCTCCACACCAAGTCCGGCCGGTAGGTGAGCGGAGTGCTCACCGGGCAGGCCACTCCCACGGTGTCGTTCGGCCCGCCCATCCGATAACCTTTCGCCACCGTGGCGTAATACAAGCTGCTAGCGTCCGCCTGATACGCGAGATTGAAGCGAGGCGTCACAGGAGTGGCTGCGCCACTGATGGAGAAGTTTTGCTCTCCCACAAGCGACGAAATGGGTTCTACCTGTTGAAACGAATCGTACGAGTCCCGCTCGACGCGCGCGCCGACACTGACCGTCAGGCGCTGCCGCAATCGCAGGTCGACCTCCACATATGCGCCGGCCTGCGACCTAACGCGGTCAACCAGCTGCCTGCCGTTCAATGCCCCACCGTCGGCAAGCGCGGAGGTGGCAATGTCCTGACTTTCCTCATAGTGGGCGTGAACGTAGCTGGCGCCGACGATCCAGCTGAGGCGCGCCGTCCGATCCGAACTCGCGAGCCGGAGTTCCTGCGACAGGACAGTTTGATTTAACCACACCGGGTCTGCTTTCGCGTTCGAGTACCCGGTCTGATTCAATCCGTCGAGGGTCGCGTTGTCCTCCAGGGCGCTTGCGTGGCGCTGAATATACGCGCTCACGCTGCCCATGTCCGCGGGTCCGAGGGCTGCTGCAGCCTTGAGTGATACCAGCGTGAATCGATCGCTGTAGTACTGGGTTAAGCCGGAACCGTTCCTTAGGACACCGCGGGCCGGGTCTGACAGGCTTAAAAAGAATGCCGAGGTATCGTGCACGTCCGTGCTCTGATACCGGAACGACGGCGTGATCTGGAGCGACTCACTCGGCGCAATCGTGACCGCGGCATTGGCCGCTTCACTGCGCACCCAGTTGGCGTTCTTATCGACGATCGTATCGGTGTATGGGTCCACGCGATCGACGAAGCCGCCGTCGCGCTGCAACCAGGCGCCCAGGCGAAATCCCAAAACATCCCGAGTCAGCGGGCCGCCCACAGCTGCTCCGACTTGGTAGCTCGGCGCCGCGTGCTCGGTTTCTGAGAACTCGCTATTTGCGAAGCCGCTGTAGTTCGTCAGGCTCGGTTGCACGGTGATGAATCGGACGGCTCCGCCTTCGGCGCCTTCGCCGAATAACACACCCTGAGGTCCCCGCAGCACCTCGACCCGCTCGAGATCGAACAGCATCGGATACTCGCGACCGAAGCTGCTGGCGGGGTCTGTGGGAATCGGTGTATCGTCGATGTAAATCGCCGCCGTCGAGCCATCTTTGGAGTTCACGCCTCGGATCGCGACATTGGTCTCGATTCCAGCACTGTAATCGGGGTAGGCGTCGAATTCGACGCCGGGCGTAAGATCGGCGAGGGCCGCGAAATACTTTGCTCCGGATGCCTCGATCGCCTGTGGCGTCCAGACGCCCATGCTGATCGGAACGCGGTTCTGCAGTTCGTCGCGTTGTGCGGCCGTTACGATAATCTCCTGGATGGTCGTGAGCGACTCGCCGCCCCGATGCTCTTCATGTGGCGGCGCAGGCGCCGGTGGTAACTTGGGCTTCGCGACGAGAATACGCACGCTGCGCTCGTTCAGAAACTCGAACCGAAGCCCAGTGCCGTCAAGCAGTCGGTTGAGCGCGGCCTCTTGCGTGAGGCCGGCCGGCGCGCCCTTCGAGGTTTTTCCGCGCGCGATCTCCGATACGAAGACCAGTTGCAGTCCAGTCTGCCGCGCGTACGCGGCGAGCGCCTCGGCGAGCGGCTGCGGCGGAATGTCCGCCGCGAGTCTGGCCGGCGACTGTGCGCGACTGGCGGCCGCGCCGAGTAGTGCGACGAGCGCCCATGAGCAGAGGACGCTGCTCACAACCGACCCCCATCGACGTTGTCGAAACGCCGTACTGCCCACGATTGGAAATCCCTCTGTAGCTATTGTTGGTCGGGACGCCGCGTTGGTGCTCAGAATCCATAGCTTACACCCGACCGGTGACCTGTCGCGCCGTCAGCGTGTTTCTACCCGCTCGCCCGGCAACATCGAATGTCTGAATACACGAATCCGAGTCGGTGTGGTCTCGACCGTGACATCGTCCAAGGTCCGCAGAAACGCGAGGAATGTCTCTGTGTCATCCGCTGCGAACACGCCGCTGATCACGAGCGTGTTGAGGGACGGAGTCTCGATTTCGATCGGCACTGCGCCGTACCGATTGAACTCGGCGGCCACTGCAGCGAGCGGTTCCTGATCGAACGCAATCTGCCGGCGCAGCCACGCGGTGCTGCGCTGAGCGTCGACCGGCGTGGCGTGATCGGGCAGCGTCCCGGCTATGACGCGGACCTGCCCGCCAGCGGTCACGTGCAGCTCCCGACCTAGTGTGCTGTCGGATGCAACGGTCACCTGACCCTCGACGACGGTAACGACTGTCGAGACGCGGTCGCGATAGACATCGAATTGCGTTCCAACGGCCACGATATTCGTGGCCCCTGCGACCACGCGAAAGCGTCGAGTCGGCTCGTGTGCAACTTCAAAGAATGCTTGCCCGCGGTCGATCTCGATGAGCCGCTCCGCGGGACGATAGCGAACAGTGACGGCCGTGTCGGTGTTCAGGCGGAGCACCGAGTTGTCGGCCAGACGCCAAGTCTTCTGTTCACCGTGGCCTGTGGCGTAGCGCTGCGGGGCGGGATGATCGGCATTCCACCAGAGAAATCCACCGATCATGACGGCGAGCACGGCGGCGACTGCGAACTGCCAGCGATTCCAAACGGGCCGGCGCTCAGGGATCGCATGCGGCTCCGGGATGCTTGCGCGAAGCAGCCGCACATCGGCCTCATCGACGGTCGCGGCACGCTCGAGGATCGCGTCGAGCGGATTCTCCGGATCGTCGGCCGCGGTCGGCAGCGCCTGCGCGATCAGCGCCACCCCGAGATATTCCTCGACGTGCACTGGGGAGGCCAGCAGCCACTCGTCAAAGGCTTGCCGCTCACCAGCACCCAGGCTCCCGTCTCGATGCGCCAGGAACCAGTCGGCTGCCTGGCGGGCGATGAGTGCGCGAACTTCTTCGTCATGAACGGTCATCGTTTCATCCCCAGCGGGCCATTCTGCGCCGACAGTGGGCGAGCGCCTGGCCGACGTATTGCTTAACCATGCGTGGCGATACGTGCAGCTGCTGGGCGATCTGTTGGTGGCTCTGGCCGTGCACGTACTGCAGCACGACCGCTGCGTGGCACTTCGGCGGCAGTCCGCGCAGCACCGCGCGTAACCGCTTTACCTGCTGTGCCGTGAGAATCTCACCCTCGAAACTCGGCGCCTGGGCGAGCTGATCCTGAATCGTCGGCTCTTCTACGCTGACCGAGACGCCACGGCGCCGAACGGCGGCAGCATGCTCTTTGGCGAGATTGCTCGCCACGGAATATAGATACGCCTCCAAATCACGGATCGCGGACATGTCCTTCAACCGGAGCATCCGCAGGTAAACCTCCTGCGCGAGATCGATGGCGTCGGAGCGCTGGCGGACGCGCCGGTCGAAGAATGCCTGCAACGCCCCGCGGTGCGCCGCAAACAGTCGCTCCACCAGCGCATTCTTTCCGTCCGCCATGCTGCCTTGCCTCGACGCCGGCCATGGTGCCCTCATTAATACTAGAGTGGCGCGGCCGGCCCTGGGACATACTATTTTGGACCTTCCGAGGCAACGGCGCACCGACGGCCGCAAAACAGCGGCGGCTGTGGCAGGCACGTCATCGGCTATGGCATCCGGAGCCGGCTCAACTCAAAAAAAAGAATGTCTCACGGCGACGGGGAGGACTCTTTCCTTATACAGACGCTTGACATTGAAGCCGGCGAGCTTGGGAGCAGCGTCGAGTGCTGTGGGGGGCGATCATGAGAAGTAAAACAATTATCGCGCTGGGACTCATCGGCATCGGACTGCTCGGAGGCTGCGGAGGGGGCGGCAACACCGCCCTCACGACGGTCCCGACGGCGCACCTCGGCATCACGCTTCCCGCCACGATAGTCGCGGCGGGCGCTCCATTCACCTTCACGGTCAAGGCCCTCGATGCGACGGGTGCCGTGGTCCCAACTTATACCGGCACGGTTCACATTACGACGTCGGATACCGCCGCGAAGCTCCCCGCCAATGCGACTCTGGCGCAGGGTGTGGGCACATTCACAGTGACCTTCAACACCCTGGGCAACCAAACGATCACCGCGAGCGACACAGTCGGAGATGCCAGCTCCGGAACCTCGCCCGCCGTTTCCGTGAAAGCAATCCCGGTACCGACGATTGCGTCTCTGTCTCCCGCGATAACGGCGGCCGGTTCTGGAGGATTCACCCTGATCGTCAACGGCTCAAACTTCGTACTCACCTCCGTCGTGCAGTGGAACGGGAGCAATCGCTCGACGGCGTTTGTCAGCAGCAGTCAGGTCACCGCCCAAATTACAGCGGCTGATGTCGCCAAGGCCGGAGCTGCCACGGTCACCGTGTTCAATCCCGCGCCGGGCGGGGGTAGCTCGAACTCGTCGACCTTCACCATAACGACAGGGGGGTCTGGATCCAACCCCGTCCCGACGATCAGTGTTCTCTCTCCGAGTTGCGTTCCCGCAGGAGAACAGTTCATCAATGCAGTGAATGATCAATTGGAGGTAATTGGGCCATACCCGACTCCTCCGCCTGGTTTTGTGGCGGCTTCAGTCGTGCGCTGGAACGGTAGCGACCGGCCGACCACTGGTAACGGCAGCGTCAACGGACTCACTGCTCAAATTTCGGCGAGTGACATCGCCAAAGCCGGGACCGCCGCGGTCACCGTCTTCAATCCTGCACCCGGCGGGGGTAGCTCGAACTCGTTGACCTTCACCATTACGCCGGGAGCGGTTGATCCGCAATCAATCGCCGTGGACCGCACCGGAAAGTTCGCCTATGTCATGAACGCCGGCTGCAGTGGTGGCAATGGTGGCTATGTGTCCATGTACACGATCAACCCCACGACCGGGGCCCTGGCGTCCATCGGACCACCGGCGTGGACATACGGCTACGGTGTCGACTACGGTTCCGGTGTCTACGCCGGGTCCGTGACCGTAGATCCTGTTGGCAAGTTCGCCTACGTAACAAATTCGGGGGATGTGTACGATTACGGTTTGACGGATGGCGCAAATGGCAGCGTCGCGATCTACACCATCGACGCCACGACCGGGGCCTTGACCTCCGCAGGAACGATAAACGGAAATTGTCCGGGATTGTGCCTCCCCTCGTCGGTGCTCGTGGATCCATCCGGCAAGTTCGCCTATGTGGCGAATGGCTATGGGGGGGGGTTCATCGATGCTGTTCCGTTCAACGTCGCGATGTACGCGATCAATGCCACGACCGGGGCCTTAACGTCCATAGGGACGATCGCCACAGGAACAGAGCCGACCTCCATCGCCGCCGATCCGTCCGGCAAGTTCGTCTATGTCGTGAATGCGAATATGGGGGCGGCGGCTGGCAACGTGTCCATGTACGCAATCAACGCCACGACCGGGGTCTTAACCTCGATGGGGACAATTGCCGCGGGAGCGGACCCTGTCTGCGTAGCCGTGGATCCTGCCGGCAAGTTCGCCTACGTAGCGAATTCTCACTCGAACGATGTCTCGATGTACACCATCAACGCGACAACCGGGGCCTTGAAATCTACAGGGACGATCGCCACGGGAAAAGACCCGGTTTCCGTGGCCGTGGATCCCACGGGCAAGTTCGCCTATGTTGCGAACTACGGCTCGAACGATGTCTCGATGTACACCATCAGCGCCACAACAGGGGCCTTAACGTCCATCGGAACGATAGCTGCGGAATCGAATCCTTCCTCGGTAGTTGTCCATCCCTCCGGTAAGTTCGCCTACGTGACGAATGCGAATTCGAACAGCGTATCGATGTACAGCATTGGTTCCACCGGGACCTTGACGCTCATAGGGACGATAGGCACATGAAGGGGCAAATCAAATCTAGAAGAAGGAGTTCGATATGCGATTAAAGCTGACATTGGTGATGCTTAGTGTCGTGATCGTGATCACGGCCCTTTATCATGCAAGAACGGTCCACGCGACACCAGTTCATGCCCAGGAGCGCGGCTGTAGCGTTGCCAGCCTCAAAGGGACCTATGCCTTCCGCAGGACGGGCGTGAACAATGTCGTGGGTGGTCCTATCGCCCAAATTGGCATCGACGTCTTTAACGGAGATGGGACGCGCGGCCTCATTCGCTCGACCAGAAGCACCAACGGTGAAATCCTGGACTGGACCGTTTCCCCGCCGAGCGGAAGCTACACAGTTCATCCGGATTGTACCGGATCCTTCTTCGATGCGGACGGTGCGAAAACCAACAACGTCGTCGTCCTTGACGGAGGCAAGGGATTCTTCGTAATCAGCATGGCGCCGGATACGATTACCACGGAAGAGGGGAAGAGGCTCGAGGTGGAGGACTAACGCGGTATTGAGTTTGGGATATGCCGAGAGAAGTTTTGGCTACATAGAAGAAACATAAGCAATAAACAGGGAATAGGAGAGCTTCATGATTTTCCAAACGATTCGCATCGCTCAAATGATTGTTCTTGCCAGCTTAGCGCTCAGTTCCGCTGCTTGGGCGAACTGTTCAAGCGCATCTCTGAGTGGCACCTACGGGTTTCTGCACGACGGCACAGCTAGCGACGGCACCCCTGCCTCCGCCGCCGTGAGCCAGCTCACGTTTGACGCAACCACAAGCACGTTTACCGGAGAGACCACTGCATCCCATGACGGCGTGATTGCCACCGCGCCTCTCACCGGAACATACACAGTCGCCTCGAACTGCACCGGCACGGGTAACCCCGACGGAGGCAGCCCCTTCTCCCTAGTGGTTACGCCAACAGGGTTTTTGGCCCTCCACCTATTTGCGGAGGGGTTCGCCGTGAAGCAGGGCTCCCCGACCTGCACCGATGCCACACTTGAGGGTAGTTTTGGATTTGAAACAACCGGCATCTTCCTCGCAGCGGTGTCCGCCCCAGCGGTCGCTTTCATTGGTGAGTTGAAGTTCACGGTCGACCCTTCTGGAGAAGGAGTGATAAGCGGACACGTAGCGGCCAGCGAGGATGGCAAGTTTCACAAGTTCGAAGAAGCCACAGGGTCTTACTCGGTCGATGCGAACTGCAGGGGCACAGCTGCAATAACCTCGAAAGGCAAGTCCATGAATTTCAGCTTCGTAGTTGTCGACGGTGGGAACGAGATGCTGGTTGTCGAGACGGACGCCGACACGGTTGTGAGTGGTACGGTGCAGCGATCACGCCCTGACGGTTTCCAGTCCGATCCAAATGATGACTCCGGGACATAAACTTCAACGGGTCGATACCCGACGATGCTGGTTCCCGAATGCCATCTGCCGCTCATAGGCTGGTCTTGTGGAGATGCCGCGCAAGTCCCCGGCAGCGCCAAACCGATCCCGATCGAATTCGACCTGAGACCTGAGTGGTAATGTCGACTTCATACCTGCCGCCGGCGCGATGAGGCGATCACCCTCGGCACCTAGGAGTTTCGTAAGCCTGATCGAGAGTCATTCGGGACAGCGTGTCGAAGAGCGTCAGCTCGGCGCTTAGCTTCGTCATATGAGCCATCATGCAGCACTCACTGCGCATCAGGATCAAATTCCATCTGACGCCCGACGGTATCCACAAGGAAGACCCGGCTCGGATCGGACGAGGCATTTCGACCCAGCGATGGTTGAGGTGGAAAAATCGGGAGAGTGTGGCGATTTCAGAGTGCCTAGCAGCGATTTGACGGCAGTGCGTGTTTCCGGACTCAAACTGGAGAATTCATCCTCCGTGAGCAATCCAGCCGAGCGAATCCGGGCCAGCATCGTCAGCGCATTCGAGCGCTTCGGGTCATTAAAGATGCTTGCTATCTCTCGGTCGCGCTGTTCGACGATCTTGAAGATATCGAGGTAGCGCTGATGAGTGCTCTGGGCGCTGTTGTGCGTGATACGCTCGATCTCCGCAAGCACGCGTTCGCAGTAGCGTTCGAGCGCGAGCGGGTGCACGCGCCTGAACCCTTTCCAGTCGGCTTCCGCGATGGTGTCTGGCACGGCGTAGACTCAGTCACCGTCGAAACCAAGTGCGAATGACACAGCCGCGGCTGCTTCTTTCATCTTTCGCGCCGTCAATCGGGCAATGCACTCGCCGATATTGCTCTTGGGTACGGTTTGGAGGTTGTCGAAGTTTGCCGCACAGGTATTTGGCAACCCGTCGTCTTCCGTCAAGACGACTTCGGTGGGGATACTGCGGATCGTGGAGGTGATGGGCGCAACTGTGACCGAGTTCAGCACGGCGATCGCGGAATCGCGCGTGAGGATCAGCACCGGCCGCTTCTTATCAGGTGCCTTGAATGTGTACCAGCAAACGTCACCTCGATTCACGATGTTCCCCAGTCCTGTTCGCTGAGCCAGACATCGAACTCACCCCGCGCGACTGGCTTGCGCGTGTAGCCCTCAATGTGACGGATCTCGTCCTCGCGAATTCGCTGTCGGCGGATCTCTGCCTCGAGTGCGTCGCGAATGAACGCCGACCGGGTAGTCTTTCGAGCTCGGCTCAGCTTGTCGACAAGCTTCAGGAGCCGCTCGTCAATGGTCATTTGAATTGTCTTCACCGCTGTGGATTCCGATGTGTGTGTCAATCCACATCGTACACCACATCCGGGAATGAGAGCAGCATCGATGCACGCGGCAGTTGGCCCATCGCGATTGCTGATTTCGTGTGCCCGTTTTGTGCCCCGGTTAGGTCGATTCTGACCGGTTCAAATGGCGGGTTGGCCTCAAAAACCCCGGTAATTCATTGGTGCTTGGGTCTCATAATGCCGAGGTCGAGGGTTCGAGTCCCTCTCTCACCACCAGTAAAATCAATGGGTTGCGCAGAAAACACCCGCTTGGATTTCCTAGCGGTGTGCCCCTCAATGTGCCCTTGCGATTGGGTAGACGCCAGCCACGGCATTGAATGAGCTGAAGAAATGAGCAGAGCCCAATGCCGAGGTTGAGTTCGCCGTGCGACGGCGAGATGACTGATCACTGAGTCTCCCCGCCGCAGAGTGCGACCTGGAACCTCCATCGACAGTCGAGGGACGGGTTCTCGCTGAAAGGCAAATTCACAGCGGGTACGGCCTTACGGTGGGCTGACGCCGTCGTACTGGCGGCCCAGCCCCCAAAACTCGCGTCCATGATCGTCGCTTATCGAGATCCTTCCCGCCGCAACCGCTTTGTTTCGCGTCGGACTACCTTCTTTTGTTCCAGTAGATGGGCACGTTTCTCAATGGAATGCACAACATCTGGACGATCCTTACCAAAGCGCTTTCGGTAAAGCGATTCGATGAAGGCTGGCAGGGGCAGCTTCCACGGTTCCTGGTCGTCGTAATCGAGCTTGCCGAGTTTCTTGGGGTTCATACCGAGCTCGCGCGCCATTTGCACATGAGCGTGAGACAGGCCGTGGCGCTTACGTGCCGCGATCCATGCCTGCAAGTGATCGGGAATACGAGTAGGCTTCGCCGTCACGTCGGGTAACTCGTGAGCAGCGCAGCCACTGACCGGGCCAGATTCTCGAGCGCGGCTTCGTTCGGCAACGTGACGGTGAGCCGCGGCCGCCCCTGCTCGTCACGCTCCAGACACTCCTCGAGACGAGCCTTGAGTTCGCCTGCCATTTGCGCCGCCCCGTTCGTCGGCACTCTCTGCGGGATCATCTCGCCGAGTAATGTGAATGCCGCGGTCAGGAGTTGGCCGCCGGCCTCGGCCACACGCGAGCGGCGCGCGAGGCGCTCCGCCGCTTGCTGTTGTCGGTGCTTCTCCGTCTCGTCCACCGCGGCGTGGGGTTCCGCGCCGAGGAGCACTTCGAGACGCTGCTTCAGCTCCTCGATGCCAGAGGTGAGCCCGACCTCCTTCACGTCGGACTCCATATCGAGCGCGGCGAGAGCCAGGTCGTGTTTGGCTGAGAGCGTCGCGAGAAGTTTCTCCTCTATCGTCCCCTCCGTCACGAGCAGATAGACCTGCACCGGGTTCTTCTGCCCCATCCGATGAGCGCGCGCGATGCGCTGTTCCAGCACGGCTGGATTCCACGGCAGATCGACGTTGATGACGGTATTCGCTGCTTGGAGATTGAGCCCCGTCGAACCGGCATTCGTCGTGACGAATAACCGGCATGCCGGATCGCGCTGAAACTGGTGTACGAGCTGCTGGCGCTTCTTCTGGGGGACCGATCCGTCGAGCCGCACGTAGTCGAGTTTGAACCGCTTGATCTGGCGTTCGATCAAGGTGAGCATCGTTGTCCATTCGGAGAAGAGGACGATCTTGCGCGCTTCCTCGGCAGCGAGTTCTTCGAACAGCTCCTCGAGTCGTTCGAGCTTGCTGGAGTAGCCGGGTGCGCGCTTGTCGACGAGATACGTGCTGTCCGCGTTCATGCGTGCCAAGAGCAGCGCTTTGCGAAGACGCAGTAGATCCATTTCCGAGATGTACGGCTTGCGCACGATGGTGCTGACGACCTGCATCTGCGTGCCGTCGATGTCCAGCTGCTCATCGGTAGGCGCAATGCGCACGATCTCCGTCGCGCGCGGCGGCAGATCCTTCATCACCGCACCGCGCGTGCGGCGCAGCAGAATTGGTTTCAGGCTCTCTCGCAGCCGCTCGAGGTTCTTGTAGCCGAGGACTTTTCCTTTCTCGTCCGTGACGCGATGGCGGTTGAAGAACCGGAACGCCGGACCCAGTCGTCGATCATCGACGAACTCCGCGACCGAGAAGAGATCGTCGAGCCGATTCTCGAGCGGCGTGCCGGAGAGCACGAGCGCAAATGGTGAGCGCAGGCTCTTCATGGTCCGTGTGGTCTTCGCCTCCCAGTTCTTGATGCGTTGACCCTCGTCCAGAACGATCAAGTCCCAACTTACGCGCTCGATCGCCAGGATGTCACGCAGCACCTGCTCATAGTTGCAGATGGTGAAGAAGCACCCGTTCTCGTACTGGAAGGCACGTTGTTCGGCCCCGCCGAGCACGATCTGACAGTCGCGTTCCGAGAAGCGCAAAATCTCGCTGCGCCACTGGGATTTGACCGACGCGGGGCACACGATCAGGGCTTTGCGGATGCCCGCCTCCCGTGCGAGCAACTCGGCAATGCCGATGCCCTGAATAGTCTTGCCGAGTCCCATGTCATCGGCGAGGATCGCGCGACCGGTGGCCGCCGCGAAGGCGATACCGTCCAGTTGGTAAGGCAGGAGTTCCACTTTCAGCAGCGATTTGCGCAGCGGGTGCGCTTTCGGATCGCGCCGGATGTCGGCAACCGTCGCGGCGATGCGCTGCTGCAGGAGCCGGGTCTGAATGTACTCTTCGGCATCGGGATAGACCGTCACCGCATGGCCGTGCACCTCGAGTTGCCGGATGCGCCCGAGCAGGTCTTGGAGATCGGTGATGGGCCTGTCTCGGATCGGGCGCACGAGGGCGTTGGCCTTCTCCTCGAGTCGATTCGGCAGCAGCAGGCGCAGCTCTAGCGCCGCACCGTAAGAGAGATGCACCGCAACGTCGCGTCGTCGGTACGGCCTGTTGCGCACCCGGTCCGGGAAGCGGCGGCGGACCTTCTCGAGCGTGTGGAGGATGTGCTTGCAGGTGCCCAGGGTGTTCTTGCGGAAATCCGGGCATGAGCAGTACGACTCACCCGGCTGCCATCCCCGCAACGCGACGCGGTAGGACTTGCCGGAAGCGGCGTTCGTGACCGTGTAGTCCGTCCAGATCTCTTGTGGGGCAACGGAGATCAGCCGCATCTTCTCCGTGCGCGCGCGCTCCTCGCGCTCCGTGAGAGCCTGGGCCACTAGCGCCTCCTCAGGCAAGCTTTCGATCGGCGCACGCTCGGGCGGCGCATCGGCGAGGCGCAGCGCGAGCTTCTCCTCGAGGATCAGCGAGAATGCGGCACCAACGTGCTCGCACGGCACGTTGCAGGCGCTGCAGCGCCATTCGAGGCGATCACGGGCCGCCGGACTCAAGGCCAGCGTTACCGTCGCAGAGTCCACGGCGAGTCGAAACCGATCCCGATCGAATTCGACCTGTGTGGTGATGTCGATGTCGTACTTGCCGCCGGCGGCGATGAGCCGGCCGCCTTCGGAACCCAGGAGTTTCGTTACCCTGGCGAAAGTCAGTCGCGACAGCGTGTCGAAGAGCGTCAGCTCGGCGCTCGGCTTCGTCAACATAAGATATGGGGCATCATGCATCTCTCACTGCGTAGCACGGATAAATTCAATCTGGCACCCTACTGTCTTCACTACGGACACCCGGCTCGGATCGACTATCTTCACCTCTGACTCGCCCGCGAAGAATGTCGTGATGCGGAGGTTGCTCAGCGGGGTTTTCAGAACCACATAGTGGGGACCGAATTTCCGCGTCCCCATGACTGGGTCCAGGGAATACGACTGCTGGGCTGTGCACCAAAGCTCATTGGCGAAGCCGGCGGATTTAATGTCGAGTCCAGCTGCGGTGGCCAGCTCGTCGCCCAGCCACGTTGCGTGGCGCAGGCCGCCAGTCTCACAGCGATGGACGCGATCGTGAATGGTGTTGAAGGACAGAACCGAATCCGACAGCATCGCCGCCTGGAGACCCAGGTACTTTCGCCAGACGTCGAGGTTCGCGGGGGAGAGCTCTTCCGGCGAGAACTGCAAGCAACGGAAAACCGTATTCTCCGCAATACCGCGATAGAGCAGTACCTGACCGCGTTCAATATTGGGTTGATCCTGATCAGAGATCCATTGATAACTGCCGTGCTGAATCAGCACAGAGCCCGCCGTATCGTATAGTTTTCGGACATGGTGATAGGCGGCTATCGGCGTCTTGACTTCGATGTCCGAGAAAACACCAAGTTGAGAGTATTGTTGCAGCGCGGCTCCATTCCCCGTGCGGACGTTCTCCCAGAAGTCGAACAGAAAGCGCGCGCTGTTCTTGAGGGGACTGCCGAAGTAACGGTGCTGGCGCAGAGTGACTTTCGGGTCGAAAATTCCAGGGAGAATCCAGCTGTATTGGAAGAAGTAATCCGTCGCCGGTGGCTCCTCGGGGCTATAGGCCAAGGGGCCTTGCGCGGCCAGCCAAGGAACGAGGCGCCCCGAGCCGAAGACAGTGGAGGTAGAAAATCGCGAGAATGCGGTCATACCGAAGATTCACCCGCCGCCCATCAGCAGTCCGATGGCACTGCGCGTTTCCGGACTCAAGCTGGAGAATTCATCCTCCGTGAGCAATCCAGCCACGCGAATCCGGACCAGCATCGTCAGAGCATTGGAGCGCTTTGGATCATTGAATATGCTTGCCATTTCGCGGTCGCGCTGTTCGATGATCTTGAAGATATCGAGGTAGCGCTGATGAGTGCTCTCGGCGCTGTTGTGTGCCACGCGCCCGATCTCGGCAAGCACACGTTCGCAGTAGCGTTCGAGCGCGAGCGGGTGCACGCGCCTCAGCATCTTCCAGTCGGGTTCCGCAATGGTGCGTGGCACGGCGCGGATTCAATCATCGTCGAAGCCGAGCGCGAAGGACACGGCTGCCACTGCTTCTTTTCATTCTCCGCGACGTCAACTGCGCAATGTGATCGCCGACATTGCGGCGAGATTCCGCTGCACTGACAGTGACGGTGGCATTTGCGCCCATGGCGATCATTATCCGCAAGTAGGTAGGGAGCGAGCAAGCAAGCACCAAAAAGCCGAGGTCGCCTAGATACCCACGTCTGGATCGTAGCGCTGAAGAGACGTTCATTTACGGGCTCCAGACTGGGGTAGGCCGTTGGGCCGCACAAAGAACTAGACTGAGGGAATATCGACCTCGACATAGATGCCAAGGGCGGCCGTGTTGACTGCTTCTACGATGAGTTGCACGTGGGGGCGTAGTTGCGGCCATTGTTGGCGTCCGAGAACCACAACGGCAATTTTTCGGCGCGTGAGGTCTTGTTGATGGCGAATATTCTTGTCCGTCGTCAGCAACACATGGAAGCCGGCGTTTTCGGCCGCCGTTAGCAAATCGCCGTTCTTCAGCTTGTCCCATCCCTGCTGCGAGGCGGTGCTGACGGAATGCTGATCGAGATAGGCGCGAATTGGCACTGGCGTAGCCCGATCAAAAGGAACGTGCATCTACCGACGTCTAGGCTGGTTGTCTATCGAGACTGCGAACGGCAAACTCAATGACTGCCTTAACCTGCTCGCGATTCAGCCCCTCGTACCATTGCATGATGTCGTCGATACTGGCGCCCGCTTCAAGGTTTTGGAAGATGGCCGATACCGGCATCCGTGTGCCCTTTAAGACCCATGCGCCGCTGACCTTGCCAGGGACGCTTTCTACCGCGGGGCACTGTGACCAATCGAGAGTTGCCATACTTTGTAGCCTACATTCGATCTTCGTTCTTGACCACACGCACAGTCAATCATCCTCCGTGGCCATCAATAGTTGAATGCGCTGGCCGCCTAATTACCCAATTATGGGGAAGAGTTATGGATAGACTGCCTAGCGGTCAAATGGTGGACATTGGTAATCGAGGTGTGCCCTTCAATGTGCCCTTCCGAGTGGGCGGCCGCCAGCCAGGGTATTGAATGAGTTGAAGATAATGAGCAGATCTTCATGCCGAGGTCGAGTTCGCCGTGCGACGCGCGAGGTGGCTGAGGACCGGCTCTCCCGCCGCAGAGTGCGACCTGGAACCACCGCCTTACGGTGGGCTGACGCCGTCGTACTGGCGGTCACCGTACCCGGTTTTGTTGGGTGAGCATATTGATGGTGGTTTCGCGGATTCGTGGCTCCGGCGCACGGGCCGAGAGTCCTTCAAGTCATTCGCGTCGGTCAGCCCTCCTTTCAGGGCCCACGTATTTCGCCCGTGCGCAAAGCGCCGCCACCACTTCGGCTACCCGCGACGGAACGCATTCGGTCACGATGGCACGCGTGACCCAGGCCGCACCCACGCTCGCGCCGCCGGTTCCGGATTCCAAGCGCGGGCAGCCCCCGAAATGCCAGCGCGCGAGGTGCGATAACTCGCCGGGTGCGCAGCGCGCATCGCCGGATGCGCGGAGCACATGAGGATACGATCCGGGATAGACGGGTGCGCCGCGCGCCGGGACCGCCCCCACCACGATGCAGCCCGATCCGACGGCGCGCGCCACCGCGGCTTCGAGGACGGCACGGTTCTCGGCGAGGCCGAGACTCAGGTGCAGGAGTTGCGCCTCGCGGGCGAGCGCCCAATCGATGGCCGCTGCAACCGCGGCGCCGCTCGTGGGACCTGCGCTCAAGAACACCTGCCCCAAGAGCAGATCCGCGTGCCCGTCCCTCATCAACAGCTCGGCGATTCGCGAGCCGTGGCCGGTTGGATCGGCGAGCGGCGGGCGGCATTCGACCGTCCGGCCGTCGGAGCGGAACGCCGCGGCATCGATCGACCCCTCCCGCTCGCCGCAGCTGTCGATGAGCGCGACGCGCCATCGGCCGGCGCGCGCGCTCATGGGCGGGCGGGGGGTGCTAGGGCGGTGAGCCGGCCGCCCTCGAGCAGCCAGCAGTCATCGGAGCGCTCGACCTCGGCGTGGTGCGTGATCACGAGGCGCGTGCGATCGGCAAACGCCGCATCGAGCGCCCGGTGCACGGCGCGCGCGGCCTGCGCGTCCAAGCCGCTTAGCGCTTCGTCGAGAACCACGATGAGCGGCCGGGCCAGCGCCGCGCGCGCGATGGCGATGCGCTGCCGCTGGCCCGTGGACAGACCGGCGCCGCCTTCGCCCACGAGAGTCGCGTAGCCCGAGGGCAGGTCGGCCACGAATTCATCGACCAGTGCGTCGCGGGCGGCCGCGAGCACCGCGGCCTCGTCCACCTCGGGATGTCCATAACGCAGGTTGTCCAGAATCGTGCCTCGGAACAGCACCGGGGAATGCTCGAGGACGACGATGCGCCGGCGCAGATCTTTGAGCTTGTACTCAGCGAGCGGCCGGCCGTCGAGCAGAATTCTCCCGGAATCCGGATCGAGGAAGCGGCGCAGGAGATCGGCCAACGTCGATTTGCCGGCACCGGAGGTGCCGCGCAGCACCACCTTGCTGCCGGTGGGGACCTCAATGCTGACGGTATCGAGCAGCCGTGCTCCGCCGGGCGCGGTCACGGTCACCGCCTCGAACGAGAGCGCACCACGCGCATCCGCGGGCAAATCGACGGCCTGCGGCGCTTCGGCCACAGCGGGCAGATCGAGGAGCTCGTCGACCCGCCTAAGGCTCACGCGCGCTCGCTGATAGCCCGTGTACAGCGATGCCACTGACGCGGCGGAACCTGCGCTTCGGCCGAGATAGGCGATGAAGGCGACGAGCGTTCCCACGGTGAGCGCCCCGTGCAGCGCGTACCAGCCCCCGAGCACGAAGGTCGCGGCGGTCGCGACGTGTCCCAGCATGCCCGCAAACGAGCCGGTAGCGTAGGTCACCAGTTGCTGGCTTAGGACTCGATCGAGATAGGCATCGCCGAGCGCGGCCAAGCGGCGCCGCTCCTCGTTCTCGGCCGCGGCGGCCTGCACGAAGCGAGCGCCGGAGAGGGTCTCCACCAGAAATCCGCTCAAGCGGCCCGAGGCCTCACGCGTCGCGCGGGTGCTCGACTCGATGCGCGGCCTCGCATAGTGACGCACGATCAACTGCAGCGGCAGCAAGGCGGCGATCAACGCCGTGAGGCGCCAGGACAGCGTGAGCATCACCGCACCGGCGGCGGCGAGCGTCAGCACGCTCAAGATAAAGGCCGCCGCAGCGTCGGTGCCGAAGCGCTGCACTTCGGCGATGTCGCCGTCCAAGCGGCTCACCAAGTCGCCCACCGGGTGCAGGGCGAGGCGTCGCGGAGAGACCAAGAGGAGGTGCGCGTACACCGCGCCGCGTAGCGAAAAAAGTGCGCGTCCGGACCCCCGCACGTACAGGGCGCGGTGCACGCCGCCGAGCGCGAACCCCAGGAGCGCGACGCCGAGCATTGCCAGGCATGCGCCGAGAAGAGTCGAAAACCGCCGCCCAATGAGTCCCTGATCGATGATCATGCGCGTGAGCAACGGCTGCGCCGCCGACAGGCCAGCGATAACGAGACTCAACAGAAACGCGAGCGCGAGGGGAGCGCGTTGCGGCCTCAGGTGCGGCCACAGCAGCGCGAAGAGGCCGAGACGGTTATTTTTCGTGGATGACACGCAACGTGGCAATCGATTGATCGTGGCAGCCGGGAAGCTTGATAATCGTCTTCTTCGCGAGACTCCGTGCGTCGTAAACGCCGATGTCGCACTCGGTGCCGCCGGTGTAGATCTCGCGCCCGTCGCTCGACACGTTCACCGCATAGAAGGTGTGGTCGAGGGGCACGCGTTTCTCCAGACGATGGCCGGGGACATCGATGCTCGTCAACGTGGTGTAGACGCCGTAGGCATGCGTGCGATCCGGGCTCAACACCGTCGAGAAGATCAATGCGTTCATGGGTTCGAAATCGGCGTACGACAGATCGCCGGACTTCAAGTCGAGCGACATCAAGGCCGTCGTCGGCACCGACTCGGCGCCCTTCTTGAGGTCCGAGTACACGGGGCTCGTCCACACGCCGGTGGGTTCAGTGACCGGCCAGAACGCCAAGAGATCGGGCTGCGAGTGGTCGGGCACCGTCCACTTCTGAATGCCGCGCGTGCCCAAGTGCTTGCCGGTCTTCACGTCGAACTCATCGAGATCGAAGCCGACTGAGTAGAAGCTCTTGCCGTTCGGTCGCATGAGAAGCATGTGCACGCGGCGCGGCGCCGGGAAGCTGCGCACCGGCTTCGCCGCGAGGCCGGCATCGCTGCGAAACACCGCAAAGCGTGGCTCCTCGACCACGTACTCGCTCGGCAGAAGCTTGGTGGGCAACTCGTACACGATGAGTTCCTTTCCGTCCGGCGTGACCGCGAGCGACAAGAAACTCTTGATTCGCTCAGTGGGCGTCGACAGATCCGCGCGAAACACCTCGCGCCCGCTCGCGAGGTCGATTCCCACCACCCGCTCCATGCGATCGACCAAGACATACGCCGTCCGCTCATCGGGCGAGACCAGGATGACGGAGACCAGGCCGTTCGCGCCCGCGATATGGTGCTCGGCACGCACCTTACGCGTGGCGGCGTCGATGAGGAACAGCCGGTCGGGCTTCGAGCCCGTCAGGAGTACGTCGCCCGCACGCGCACGGGTCGTCGCCAAAGTTGCGGCGGCGAACCCGGCGCACACCGCGAGGAGGATGTAGATCCTTGCCGAAGGCATACTTGCTCTCCTCGTCATTTCTTTGGGAACACGCTGTCGAGGTCGCGCCAGTCGAGGGCGGCCGAGGGCTTGCCCGCGTCCCAATTCGGATAGGTGCTCATGGTGTCCGGCACCTGCGCCGGCCACCAGCACGGATCGGAACATCCATAAAGATCCGCTTCCATGGGCTGGCACAGCGACGCGACGCCCCCGAACGGATCGACCTCCCAGCCGGGGTCGAAGGTGGTCGAGCAACCCGCGACGCTTTCCATCGCCAGCACCTCGGCGAGGTGGCCGTCGGCTACTGCTTCTAGGAGAAGGTCCGCCTTGTGGTTGGTGGGTTTCAATTCGCTCATGCGATCGCACTCCTCGGCTCGAGGTGACGGGTAAAGAAAGTCGGATTGTGACGCTGAATGTCGCTATACACGCGCACCCCGAAATCCACCCAGCGCCGCAACAGGTCGCAGTAATGGTAGGTCCGATGATGCACATCGCCGAAGCGCGCGTAGGATTCGTGATAGCAGCCGCCGGCGCACAGGTTGCGGATGCGGCAGGTTTCGCAGTGGGTGCCTTCGCGATCGATGGCCTTGTTGATGAACGCGCCGAGACGCTCCCCGTCGATGCCGGAGGTGACGTTGCCGAACGTCGGAAGGTCGGACCCCGTAAAGCGATGGCACAGATTCAGTTCGCCCTCGCCGTCGACCGCGAGCAGGCCGACGCCCGCTCCGCACGGCAGCGACTTGCGTCGACCCTGGTGAAGATCGGTCATCAACTGATGCATGTTCGAGAAGCCGTTGTTCGCCCCGGCGAGCGCGGCGCGCCGGTAATCCTCTCCGAGGCGTTCGAAGGCGAGATGCACCTCCTTGAGCTCCTCGGCGCTGAGCGCATGCCCTGCCTCGGCTGCCGCGGTCACCGGCGCGTAGCCGACCTCATAAAAGCCGATCTCGCCCCGAAGGTGCGCGTGAATGGCCTCGACCTCGGTGGTGCCGCCGCCCAAGGTGACGCGCGCCCCCACGGGCCGCGAGGTGTAGCGCTCGAGCAGTAGTTGCGCCTTGCGCGCCACCACCTCGTATGTTCCGCGGCCGCCCACGCTCTTGCGGTGCCGATCGTGGATCAGCTTCGGGCCATCCATAGAGACCGAGATCCCGAACCGATGCGCATCGAAATACTCGATCAGCGCGGGCGTCAACAGCGTCGCGTTGGTGGTCATGGAGAAATCGAGCGTCTTTCCGGCGCGCCCGGCGGCAGCCGTCGCATAGTCGACTACCTGCTTGATCAATGCGACGTTGGTGAGCGGCTCGCCGCCGAAGAATACGATGTTCACCCGCTCGCGCGCGCTGGCCGCCTCGATGAGCAAGTCGATGCTCTTGGCGGCGGTCGGAAAATCCATCTTGCGTCCGGCCGCGGGCTTCGCGAGATCTTCCTTGTAGCAGTACGTGCAGGACAGATTGCAGCCCGTATTGACGTTGAGTACGAGCGTACTCAAGGGGTACGCGCTCACCTTGACGCTCTTCGGATTGATGGGCTTGAGAGCGCCCGAGGGCTGCAGCATCTCGAGGGTGCGAAGCTCCGCTGCGAACGCCCGCACTCGAGCGGCGGTGAATCGGTCCGCGAGCAGCGTCACGAGCTCATCGACGCTTCTGCCGCGCTCGCGGCAATGCTCGATCACCGCGAGCCCCAAGGCATCAACGCCGAACACGGCGGTGGTCGGGACATGCAACAGATACGCATCCGAGTCGGTGCGCACGAGATGGCCGTTCGCGGAATTCCATTCGAGTGGTAGGGTGGCGTCGTGCATCGCGTCAGTAGATCGGCGGCGTGTTCCAGCGCTGCACGGTCACGATGAGGTGCGCCTTGCCTTCGACCGCGGGGGTACCATCCGGCGGCTGCGCGATGACGGTCAGGTTGCCGACGTTGTTGCCGGAGTATTCACGCGCGGGATTCGGTCCGGCGCCGGCCGGCACGAAGCGCCCGCTCTGGTCGAAATGTCCCGCGAATTTCTCATCCTCGGTGCGCTTCGCCTCCGCATCGTAGGGCACGGCCGTCCATTGGGCCGCGACCGGGCCCAAGGGCAGCACCTCCCCGCCCGGCAGGCGGGTCGAGGCCAGGGCTTCGAATTGCGCCGACACCGGATCGATTCGCCCACCGCCGATCCGCGCGATGCCGTAGCTCGGCACCACCTCGATTGCATCGATCTGCCGGTACACTGCGAGCGTGCCGCCGCTCAAGGGCGAGCGGCCGGGGCCGCCCACGGACACCGACCGAAGCCCGGGCAGCGCGTCGGGCGACGCCGCGAGATGCGCACGGATTGTGTAGGGATTGAATACGACATTCGACGCCGCAACGCCGTCTCCGAAGGACAGGCTCGCGGACTTCGTCGTGCCGGGGATGAAATTCATGCCGACGATGACGGCCTCGCCGACACTTCCGGCGCGCAGCGCCCGCGGTAGCACCGCCACGATCTTGGGCGCGCCGGTATCGCGAACCGCGAGCCATTCGCCGCCGACTTCGGTGTGATCGGGCTCGAACCAGCGGCCTTCGATGCGCGTGCCATCCTCCGACACCGCGAACACCTCGCGTATCTCTCCTCCGCCCCGTTCGGCACTGCCGCGCCATTCATACCCCGTGTACACGATCGCCTTCGAGCTGCCGGTCGAGGCTCTGCCGCCGGTATCGCGAAGCGCATAGGTCGCGCGCCAGCCGCCGGCCTCGGCGCCCGCATCGCGCTCGATGCGCGCGGTGCCGTAAAAATCCATGCCGCCGGAGGCACGGCCCACCACCACCCACTCGCCGGTGAGATCGGCGGGCGGATGATTGCGCCACGCGCTCCATGCATCGGTTGCGAAGGGATACATCGCGGCGAGCTTTGGTGGCAAATCGACGGTGGCGAGCTTGAACCAGGGACGATCGCGGCCCGAGGCCGAATACTCGATGGACGGCCACTGACCGACGTGCGTGTTAGCGAGCTTGCGCCATTCTTCTCCATCGCGGCGCTGCAACGATACGCGAGCGAGCGAATGGCAGCGCCCGCACATCACTGTGAGCTCCGGACCCAGATCGAGGTCCTTGGCATTCGGTCGCCGCTCGAGCGCAAAGCGGCCGGCGCGCGCTTCGGCCGGCGCGAGACCCTGGGTATCGGCGAGATAGCGCACGATGGCGTCGCGCACGTCGGGTTCGAGCGTGAGGCCGTGCACCTGGCGCATGCGAAACAGCGTCATCACCCATCCTTCCGGCGTCTTGCGGATGTTGCTGATCCGATCGAATTGGCCATCTTGCTGGTGATGACAGCCGCCGCAGTAGGCACGCACCAGCGCCTGCCCGTCGGGCGCGGGTCCCGCCGAGGCGACGCTCGAAAGCGCCGCAAGCGCTGCGATCCCCGCGGACTGCATCGTTCGCACCGCGGCCGATCGTAAGATATGTCGCAAATCCATCGATGCCACCTCAATCTGCCAATGACATGGGCCGCCCCGCTGGCCGCGCCACCATGCCCGTTTCTTGCAACCAATGGAGCGCGGCTGCCACCGCCTGTAACGGGCGATCGAGCACCGCCGCTGCGTTGGTGAGCGTCGAGTGCGGCGCCGAATCGATATAGCCCTTCAACGAGGCGAGCGGCACGCCCGCCACGTGCCACACGCCGCGCGGATGCTGTGCGGTGACGACGACGTCGCGTTCGAGTATGCGGCCCTCCGCGAGCACCGGCCGGCGCTCGATCGAGGGCGCGATCGGTGCGGCGATGGGCATGAGGCGCTCGTAGGCGCGAGCCGTTTCAGCCCAGAAGCCGCTGCGCTGCGCGTTTTCACCATACAAGGCCGCGGCGGCGCGCACGCCGGCGCTCCACGCTTCCTGCTGACGCTCGCGCACGAACCGTTGCGCGAGGACGGCATCGCCCCCCGCCAGCACCGAGTGCACCGCCGTCGCCACGAGCCGCGCGCCGCGCGCCGCTTCGTACACGCCCTGGCCCGACAAGGGATCGAGCGCGAGCGCGGCATCGCCCTACGTGCCAGTGGGTGAGCTCGCCGGTCCCGTCCACCCCGAGTCGTGCGTGCGCGGGACGCGCAACCGGGGCAGCGTCGGGCGCCGCTTCATCGAGGAGATTGGCGAGCGCCGGAATCTCGGCGGCGGCGGCCTTCAGCCAATTCGCCGGATGTCTGAAGGCCTCCGTGCCGTGGCGCGGCCGCCCGATGACCTGCACCCAGAGCATCGTGCCGCGGATCGCCCACCAGCACCAGCCACCTGCGACGGCCTCGATGTGAGTGCCCTCGATCAGGGCGCGGGGCGTGCGCGAGTCCACACGGAATTGCTGACCCACGGCGAGCAGCAGCGGCCCGCGTTGCTCGTGGCCGCGCCGACCGCGCGCATCGATCAGGTGGCCTGCCTCGAGCACGCCGCCGCCGCGCAGGCGCACCCGCCAGCCGAGCAGGTGCCGATCGAGATGCATCGCGAGGTCGCACCGATCCTCGACGCCCGCGCCTTGGGCGGTGGCACGCAGGGCCGCGGCAAGCGCACGCCGCTCCACCAGCCACTCGGTCCCGAAGACCGTGCGTCCGCCTGCCCAGCGCCCGCGACGCGCAACCGGCCCCGCGATCGGGGAGTCCCCTCGGCGGATCTCGGTCCCGACGCCCTCCTCGGCGATGAGCCCGATGCTGCGCGTCGACAGTCCTTCAAAGCCCGCGCGCGCCGCCCCTCCCACGAGCGCCACGCGCGCTCCGGCCATCGCGAGCCGGCGCGCGGCGATGCTGCCCGCCGGCCCCGCACCCACGACGAGCGCGTCGTACCTCACGCGTGCGCCTCCTCGGTCAAATTGAGTTCGGTGAGCAGATGCTCGCGAATGAGATACTTCTGTATCTTGCCGCTGATGGTGAGCGGAAAGCTGTCCATGAAGCGCACGTACCGCGGCACCTTGTAGTGGGCGATGCGATTACGGCAAAACTCGCGGATCTCCTGCTCGCTCGCCGCCATGCCGGGGTTCAGGCGCACGCACGCGCAGATCTCTTCGCCGTACTTCGGATCCGGCACGCCGACCACCGCCACCTCGAACACCGCCGGGTGCAAATAGAGAAATTCCTCAATCTCGCGCGGCGAGACGTTCTCGCCGCCGCGGATAATCATATCCTTCACCCGACCGACGATGTTGCAATACCCGTCCGCATCGATGACCGCAAGATCCCCGGTATGCATCCAGCCACCCGCATCGATGACCTCGCGCGTGCGCTCGGGATCCTTCCAGTAACCGCGCATCACGCTGTAACCTCGAGTGAGAAGCTCGCCCGCGACGCCGCGCGGCGTGATCCGTCCCGCGGCATCGATGATCTTCACCTGCACATGCGGGTGCACCCGGCCGACGGTGCCGACGCGCCGCTCGAGCGAATCCGAAGGGCCGCTCTGAAAGCTGACCGGGCTGGTCTCCGTCATGCCGTAGCAGATGGTGACCTCCGCCATGTGCATCTCGGCGATCACCCGGCGCATCACCGCGGTGGGGCAGGGCGAACCCGCCATGATGCCGGTGCGGAGTGAGGAGAGGTCAAACTCCTTGAAACGCGGGTGCGCGAGCTCCGCAATGAACATGGTGGGCACGCCGTGCAGCGCCGTGCAGCGCTCTCGGGAGACGGTTTCGAGCACGGCGAGTGCGTCGAATCCTTCGCCCGGCAGTACGCTCGCGGCCCCGTGCGTCGCGGCGGCAAGCACGCCGAGCACCATGCCGAAACAGTGATACAACGGCACCGGAATACAGATGCTGTCGGAGGCGGTGAGCTGCATGCCTTCACCGACGAAGTAGCCGTTGTTCACAATGTTGAAGTGCGTGAGCGCGGCGCCTTTCGGCGTGCCCGTGGTGCCGCTGGTGAACTGAATATTGCACACATCGTCGGGATCTTGGGACTCGGCGACTGCGTGGGCCAGGGCCGCGTCCCCATCGTGGCCCGCCGCGGCGAGGTCATCGAAGCTCAACGCTCCCGCGAGCGGCTCCCGGCCCAAGTGCACGAGCAGGCGCAAAGTGGGAAACGCCGCGCATTCCAGGCGACCCGGCGCGGCGCTCTTAAGTTCGGGAATCAACGATAACAGCATCTCGATGTAATCGCTGCCCTTGAAGCGCGGCGCGAACACGAGTGCGCGGCACTCGGTGAGGCGCAGCGCGAACTCGAGCTCCATCACCCGATAGGCGGGGTTTAAGTTGACGAGCACGAGACCCGCGCGCGCGGCCGCATACACGGTGAGCACCCATTCGGCGCAGTTGGGCGCCCAGATGGCGATGCGCTCGCCGGGGTTGAGCCCGCAGGCGATGAGACCCCGCGCGATGCGGTCCACTTCACGATCGAGCTCCGCAAAGGACCACTTGACCGACTGAGACGGCGCCACGAGTGCCGGGCGCTCCGGGTACTCGCCGGCCGCGGCCTTGAGCACGCCGTGGACGGTGCGATAGAGCAACGGTCGGGTGCTCGCGCCCGACACGAAACTCACCTCAGAAGTGGTAGTGTGCATCGAGACCGTACATCCGCGGGGTCCCCACGTGTCGATAATCGAAGCCGAATCCCTGCACGTCCACGGCGTTGGTCAGGTAGAACTTGTCGGTGATGTTGCGTCCCCAGAAGCCCACGTCCCACTTATCTCCGCCGAAGCTTAGGCGTGCGTTGAGCAAGCCGTATCCGCCCTGGGAAATCGCATTCTCGTTGGGCAGAGCAAGATATTGCACGGAGTTGTAGTTCTGGTCCACATGCAGATTGAGGTTCAGGTTGTCGATCGTCCAGGCTTGCCAGTCCATGGCCACCGTCCCCGAGAAGTGCGGCGCATACGGCAGCTGCTGCCCGTCGATGGAACCGGTGGCGAGCGTTCCGTCTTGCACGTCGCTTCTGAGGAAGCCGGCGCTCGCGCGCAAGGTGAGCGAGTGCACTGGCCGGCCGACGATCTCGAGTTCCCCGCCGTCGATCTTGGACTTGCCCAAGTTGATGAGCGGCTGCTGTCCGGTCGGATAGACGTTGATGATTTGCTGATTCTTGTACTGGTAGTGGAATGCAGCGCCGTCCACTTGCAGCCGGTGGCCGAGCCAGGCGGTCTTGAAGCCGACCTCGTAGGAATCGAGCGTCTCCGGGAGCACCGTCGAGAAGTCGGACGGGGTGAACAGAAACTGCGAGTTGAACGCCCCGGAGCGATAGCCGCGACTGTAGTTCAGGTACACCAAGGCATCGGGGGTCACCGTGAAGTCGACCCCCGCGCGGCCGGTGGTGGCGACGTTGTGCAGCGACTGGCTGCGCGCTTGCGTGGTGATGGCGGCGTAGTTGGGGCTGCCGGGCAGCGCCTCCACCGGGCCTTGCTGGCCGTTCGGCAAGGGGTAGAAGAACCCCAAGTTGGCGATGGGGGTCTGGTCGGGGCCGCGCAGCTGATCGAGGGCGTTCTTCTGTATGCCGTTGTCGTGGTTGTAGCGCAATCCGGCGTGTAACTTGATGAGATCAGACAGTCGGTAGCTGTCGTCGGTATACACCGCCCAGCTGTTGCGGATCTGGTTGAACGAGTTGAAATAGTTGCAGTACGGATTGATGACGACGCCGTTGCTGTAGCCAGTGGCGCCGGGCACCGGAGCGAACGAGGAACTCGCGCAATTCAGGTAGGCCGGGGTGGCCGTGAGGAACGAGGGATCCGTGTAGATTTCGTTCTCGGTCGAGTTGAAAATGGACTCGTGCTGGTAGTAGGCCCCGGCGATATACGCGAACGCGGCATTCCCGGTCGAGGTCAGGCGCAGATCCTCGGTCCACTGAATATTGCTGCCGAAGTAGGGAATGCTCCAGATGCCGTACGGTGCGCCGTCGGTGCCCTCGGGATTGTACAGGTGGCCGTCATCCCAGGAGCTGATGGAGGTGAATTTATTGTCGGGCGAGAAGTTCCATTCGGTGGTGATCTCCACCGCATCGTTGTCCTGACGGCGGCGCGGGGTGAACTCCTGCGCGATCTGATAGTTAGTGAGCGGCGGACCGCCATAGGCGTAGTTGGTGGTGCGCCAGTAGACCCCGATGCATCCCACGCCGCCGCCGCCTTGCGAGCATAGCGAGGGGTTCGGTCCCGCGGCCGAGAGCGGCGGCGGAATTCGTCCATCGATGATGGCGTAGTTCTGCGGGTCCTGCATGCTCTTCGAGGCGCGCATGGTGAAGGTGAGATCGTCGGTCGCCTTGAAGAGCAGCGAGAGCCGCACGCCGTACTGATCGACCCCCTCGAGATCCGGATGGCCGGGGAGCAAGTTCGTAATGAACCCGTTCACCTTGGTGTAGGTGGCCGCGAGCCGTACCGCGAGCCGATCGGGAATGATCGCGGTCTGTAGATCGCCTTCCACCTCCTTGCGATCGTAGTTGCCCGCCCCCACCGTGACGTCAGCCTCAGTGTCGAAGCCTGGCTTCTTGGTGATGAAATTGATGGCGCCGCCCGTGGTGTTCTTGCCGTACAAGGTACCCTGCGGCCCGCGCAGCACCTCGATGCGCTCCAAGTCGTAGAGCTCGACGCCGAACAGCACGAAGTTGCCCTTGTAGACCTCGTCGATGTAGTTCGCGACCGGGCTCGACTGGTTGAGGCTGTAGTCAAACATGGACACGCCGCGCAGCGAGAACAGCGGCGAGCCCTCGCCCACGATGCCGTTGACCTGCAGGTTCGGCACCTGCGTCACGAGATCCGAGGGCGTGTCGAGCTTGACGTCCGCGAGCTGCGCGCTGGTGAGCACGGTGACCGACACGGGCACCTTTTGCAGCGATTCCTCGCGTTTGGCGGCCGTGACGACGATTTCCTCGAGGGCATAGTTTTCCCCGGGCTCGGTGTCCGCGTGCACGGCGGGGACGGCGATCAAGCCGAGGGCGGCGGCCGAGGCGAGCCAACGGCGTCGGATTAATATCTGCGCTGCGTTCATAGAGAGTTGCATCCCGTGTTCTTATTAGGCGGTGATATTAAGGCACAGCGACTGGCTCTCAAGATAGGCGCGCACCGACTCTTGGCCGAGCTCACGTCCCCAGCCGGATTGTTTGAAACCTCCGAACGGCATGGTGGCATCGAGCATATTGTGGCAGTTCACCCACACCGTGCCCGCGCGCAGCTTTGGTGCGAGCCGGAAGATCTTACCGACATCCCGGCCCCAGATGCTGGCGGCGAGCCCATAGATGGTCTCATTGGCGATGCGGGCGATGTCGTTGATATCAGCGAACGGCTGGGCCACCACCACCGGCCCGAAGATCTCCTCGCGCACCACCGACATCTCAGGGTTCACGTTCACGAATACCGTGGGCTCGACGTAGTACCCGGGCGTCGGGAGCGCATGGCCTCCTGCCGCCGCGCGGGCGCCGGCAGCCATTCCCTCGTTCAAGTAGCGGCTCACGCGCTCGCGTTGAACGGCCGAGACCAGGGGCCCGATCTGCGCCGTGGGGTCGAGCCCGGGCCCGAGTTTCATGGCCTTAGCCTGATCGGCGATGCCGCCGACCACCTTCTCGAAGTGCTGCTTGGCGACGTACAGGCGCGAACCCGCGCTGCACACCTGGCCTTGATTGAAGAAGATCGCGCCAGCCGCCCCGCCGATGGCCGCCTCAACGTCGGCATCGGGCAGAACGATCACGGGCGATTTGCCGCCGAGCTCCACCGTCACCTTCTTCATGTTGCCGGCAGCGGCCTGAACAATGAGGCGACCCACTTCGGTCGAGCCCGTGAAGGTGATTTTGTCGACGTCGCGATGGTGCGCGAGCGCCGCCCCGGCGCCGGGGCCCATCCCCGTCACCACGTTGAGGACGCCATTCGGAAGGCCGGCCGCGAGCGCGAGTTCCCCGAGGCGCAGCGCCGTCAACGGAGTCTCTTCGGCAGGCTTGAGCACCACCGTGCAGCCGGCCGCGAGCGCCGGGGCGCATTTCCAGGTGGCGAGCAGGAACGGGAAATTCCAGGCGATGATCGCCCCCACCACGCCGATCGGCTGCAGCGTCGAGAAGGCGGCGTACTGCTGGCCGGGGATGAGGGCGCCGGACACCGGCAGGGTCTTGCCTTCGATCTTCGTGGGCCAGCCCGCCATGTAGCGCCACACCTCGAGCGCGTGCTTGATGTCAACGTGCCGCGCCATCACCACCGACTTGCCATTGTCGATGGCTTCGAGTTCCGCGAGTTCATCCGCGTGCCGTTCGATGAGATCAGCCAGCCGATGCAGCACCCGTTCCCGGTCCACGGGCTTCATGCGCGACCAGTCGCCTTCCTCGAAGGCGCGACGCGCCGCTGCGACCGCACGATCGATGTCCGCGGCATCGCCAAGGCCACAATGGCCGATGATGGCATCGCTCGAGGGATCGCGGACCTCGAATGTCTTGCCGCTCGCCGCCGGCACCCAGGCACCGTCGATCAGGAGCTTGCGAGGCTCTTTCAGGAAGGCCGCGTTGACCGGTGCGATCGCTGACAGATCGTTGGCAAGTAATCCCTTCAGGGGGCTGGCGGCGGCGGCGCTGTTCATTCTCGGCTCCTCGTGAGTGGCGACGGGCAATACCCATAAGACAGCCCCGAGTATCGCGGCCCCGGCCGATCTGCGGTATAAGTCGAAAGCCGCAGATACTAATACTTTGGTATCAGGCGCCTGCGATATCGTGGAAGCCACATGATGATGCCTACGCACAATTCCAACGCGAGCCCCCGGGTGCTGATCGCCGACGACCATCCGCTCTATTGCGATGCATTGCGCGCCGTGGTGCCGCAGGCGTGTCCGGGGGCGGACATCTGCGTCGCGAACTCCCAGGAGGAAGTGCTGGAGGCGCTCGGCGGCGGCCCCGAGTTCGGCTTGATCCTGCTCGACCTCAATCTGCCGGGCGCCACCGGCTTATCCTGCCTCGCGGCGCTCAAGGTGGCCGCGCCCGCGACTCCCATCGTGGTGGTCTCCGCGGTCAGTGATCCGAGGATCATGCAGGATGCGATCATGGGCGGGGCGAGCGCCTTCATTCCGAAATCCGCATCGAGTCAGGTACTGATCAACGCGCTGCGCGTCATCCTCGCCGGCGGAACGTATATGCCCACGGGCATCGTTGCGGCTCTGCGCACCGATGCCGCCGCCGCTTGCGGCCCCGGCGAGTTGACCTTGCGTCAGCGGCGCGTGCTCGAATTGCTGACGACGGGATTGTCTAACAAGGGGATCGCGCGGGCGCTCGAGATCAGCGAGGTCACCGTCAAGGCGCACGTGACGGCCATCTTTCGGAAGTTGGGCGTCACCAATCGGGTACAGGCGGGCCTCGAAGCTCGACGGATACGCGAAACTCACTATTGACGGGCGAACCCCTCATCGCGGCTCGGCCGGCCCCCAGGACCTCATCGAGGTACGCGCTCGAGCAGACCGCGAAGTTCCGAAAGACTTAACGGTTTCGCAAGCAGCGTGAACCCCTTGTCGCGCGCCTTGGCCCGAAGCTTCGGATCAGGGTCGCTGCTCATGATGGCGGCGGGTGGTGCGCGGTCGAATTCCCGGCGCACCTCTTCGATCGCGGCATCCCCCTTGGCGGACCCCGCGAGGTGATAGTCGCTAATGATGAAGTCCGGCGATTGATCGGCACCGATGAATTGCACCACGGCCTCGGTGGCGGTGGCCGCGGCAAAGGGCCGGTGTCCCCACTTGATGAGGGTCGCCGACAAGGCGGCACGCACGCCGGGATCATCCTCGATCACCGCGATCGCGAGCCCGTGCTTGCGCAGGGCACCGGCGGCGGTCGCGCCGCGCGACTGGACCCCGGAGCGCGAGCGTCCGTAGGGCACGAGCACGGCAAAGGTTGAACCGTGACCGGGTCGCGAGCGCACCTCGCGTTTCAAGGCGAGCAGACTCGTTATGCGCTCGACGATCGAGAGCCCCAAGCCGATGCCGCTGGTGCGCGCCCGGCCACCCGCCGGGACCTGGTAATACGCCGTGAAGATCGCTTCCAGGTGCTTCGCTTCGATGCCGATGCCCGTGTCGTGAACCGCGATCAGGAGTCCCTCGAGCCGCCGGCGGCAGCCTACCAGCAAGCGGCCGCGCGGCGTGTAGCGAATGGCGTTACTGATGAGATTGCGCAGCACCGTCTCGAGCAGATGCAGATCCGAACGCACCCAGGCGGAGGAGGACACGAACTTCAATTCCAGGCCAGCGGCGCGCGCGACGCTCGCGAACTCGGGAACAATGCGCTCGAGGAGCGCGCTCACCGGAAAGTCAGCGTACTGTGGCTCGATGCCTCCCGAATCCAGCCGCGCCACATCGAGCAGCGTATCCAAAAGGTTGCTGAGGGAGGCGAGCGCCACGCGCGCCTTGTTGAGATAATCGCTATCGAGCCCCTGAAGGGCCGATTCGCTGATCGACTCCAAGAACAAGAGCGCGGAGCTCAACGGCTGGCGCAAGTCGTGGCTGGCGGCGGCCAAAAAGCGCGTCTTGGTTTCGTTTGCGCGGTCGGCCTGCTCCTTCGCTTGCTTCAAGGCAAGTTCGATTTCGCGACGCGATTCCAACTCGGCCAACAAGCGAACGTTCAGCTGCTCGTACTCCCTGGTGCGCTGGCGAATGGTCTCCTCGAGGCTCGCGGCCGCCTGAAACCATGAGAACGCGCTGCCTTGTTCATCGACTGCTTTCTCCACCCGCTGCATCAACGCTGCGACGGTTTTCTTGAGCGCGCGATTCTCCTCGTGCAACTCGGCCGCCCTCGCGCGCTTCGCCGGCGGCTTCACGACAGTGGCGCAATGCCGAGACAGGTGAAGGAGTTGTTCACGTGCACGGTGTTGAACTGTTCGCCGAGCGAGGCGAAGCCAGCGACCGCGTACGGACGCAACAGGGCCTCCATGCCGGGCCGCAACCCTTCGCGTTCCATGTGCGCGGTGCGTGCCGCGCAGTCGAAGCCGATGATGAGGTCGGGCGCCCCGATCTGTGCACGCATGGTCGCGAGCATATCGCCGAAGCGGGCGATCATGTCGCCGGGCTCGCCGAGCGCTACCACCAACCCGGGTTCGAGCGCGCAGGCAAACTCGAGCGCGCCGTCGGGATAAATGCGCTGCATGCCGCGCGGATAGTATTGACCGCCGATACGAATCATGAGCGGAAACGGCGCGAAGTCGCGGCTCTCGCGGGTTGGCTTCGAAAAACCGCACGCCGCCGTGTACACCTCGAGCGCCGGCCTTCCGTCGATCTCGCGCACCAGGCGCCGCGCGGGATCCGCATCGGTGATGACGAATTTCTTGTCGCTGTGGATATAATAATTGTGGCAGCAGGCGCTCACCGGGGATGCGGAGGCGACCATGCACACGATGGCCGCGCCGCGCGCGGCGCCGCGGTGGTGCAATAACCGAGAGCTGCCCGGAGGGTGCCCGAGCGGCTTGAAATACAGATCGCCCGCCGACCCGCCGATCAGCGGGACACCGTTGAGCTCCATGCCGAGCACGGCCGCCAGGCGCTCCTCGCATCGCGCCTCGACATCGACCAGGAGCAGCGCGAAGCGGTGCGTGAACGCATCGCCCGCCGCGCACGAGAGTTCGCGGTCCAGTTCGCGCACCCGTGTCCGAAGCTCCGGCAGGCCGATGGCGGCTACGTCCTCGAGCACCGCGTCGGCGGCGGCGAACCGCTCCTTGGGCAGGTGAAACCCGCAGACGCCGCTCGCCTCGAAGCCGCGCTCACTGATGATTCGACCGGTGGCGGCACCTACCACGGGGCTGACGCCGCGTACCTTTAATTCCTCGCCGAGCGCGGCCAGATCGTGATCGGAGGAGGCGAACAGCACGGTGAGCGCGCTGCCAGCGCTCCGCGCAGCGATCGCCGCCGCAACCGCGGCGCGATCACCCGAGGCGTGAAAACACGCGATCTTGTGCATTTCCCGTCTCACCGTGTAGGCAGTTCCACCGGGCGGATCTTGCCCGAAATCGTCTTCGCCAACAAAGCAAATTCCAGGCGCCGAATCCGCTTGAAAGGCGCCACCCGTTCGCGCACGTGAGCCAACATGTGAACCGGCGTTGGACCTTGACCATACGGCGTCCAATTCTGACCAGCTGGTTACGCAGCAAGCCATCGGTCGTGTTGAAACTCTTCCCAGAATTCCCTGGTCCGGCTTGCCCGCCGATATGATCTCAAATCTGGTCAATCAAGGATGCCAGTTCACAGTCGAGCATTCGATTAGATCGACGCGAGGAGCTAAGCTTGCAATATGACTACGGAGCTCGATGTTCTCGGCCTCGTCAGCGACCGACTATCGGCGCGTGGGTTGCCGTTCATGCTAACAGGCTCATTTGCGCTGGCCTACTATGCGACGCCTCGCATGACCCGCGATCTAGACATCGTAGTGGCGCTCAATGAGCGTGACGTAGACGCTCTGGTAGCGGCGTTTGCGTCAGATTTCTACATCGACGCAGACGCGGCACGCATTGCAGTACTGTCAGAACGGATGTTCAATCTCATGCACCTCGAAAGCGGGGTGAAAGTCGATCTCATCGTTCGCAAGTCATCCGAGTTCCATCAAGTCGAGTTTGCGCGCCGCCAACCAGTCGCGATCGCAGGTACTCGGACTTGGATCGTAAGCTGCGAGGACCTGATCCTATCGAAGCTGGTCTGGGCGCTAGAAAGCAACTCTGAGTTGCAGCGGCGCGATATCCGCCAGCTCCTGGCCGAGGCGGTCGATCTCGCTTATATTCGCAAATGGGCGCCACAATTGGGCGTCGCGATGCTGCTGAACGAGCTGATGCCATGAACGACACTTCTGCGGCAATCTCCGCGGTTGTTTCCGATCGCTATCGCTTGATGACGCCGGCAGAGCGGTGGGCGGCAGCGTCCTCCCTATTTGAGACTGCTCGCAAGATTGTCGAATCCTCGCTCCCGAGTGGATTAACCATGGAACAGCGGCGGCTCGCTATCATACGGCGCCTGTACAAGAACGAGTTGCCCGAGGTTGCCTTGATTGCGCACGCCAGATACTTTCATTCAGCGACTCCTGCCTGATCTCTCGAAGCCCTGCATATGACTAGCCCCACTAACTGCGCAAGCTGGGCTAGCAACTGCGCCCCCACTTTCCAGTCGGTTTCCGCAATGTTGCCTGGCACGGCGTAGACTCAGTCATCGTCGAAGCCGAGCGCGAATGACGCTGCCGCGCCTGCTTCTTTCATTTTTGGCGCCGTCAATCGGGCGATGCAATCGCCGATATTGCTCTTGGGCACGGTTTGGAGGTTGTCGAAGTTTGCCGCACAGGCATTCGGCAACCCGTCGTCTTCGGTCAAGATGACTTCGGTGGGGATACTACGGATCGTCGAGGTGATGGGTGCAACGGTGACCGAGTTCAGCACGGCGATCGCCGAATCGCGCGTGAGGATCAGCACCGGCCGCTTCTTGTCAGGCGCCTTGAATGTGTACCAGCAAACGTCACCCCGATTCACGATGCTCCCCAGTCCTGTTCGCTCAGCCAAACATCGAACTCGCCTCGCGCGACTGGCTTGCGCTTGTAGCCCTCGACATGACGGATCTCGTCCTCGCGAATTTGCTGTCGCCGGATCTCCGCCTCGAGTGCGTCGCGAATGAACGCCGATCGGGTAGTCTTTCGAGCCCGGCTCAGCTTGTCGACAAGCTTCAGGAGTCGCTCGTCGATGGTCATCTGGATCGTCTTCACCGCTGTGGATTCCGATGTGTATGCTGATCCACATCGTACACCACATCCGAGGGTGAATGCAGCATCGATGTATGCGCAGTCGGGCCCACTCGTGCTTGCTGATTTCGTGTGCCCGTTTTGTGCCCCGGTTAGGTCGCTTCTGGCCGGTTTAGGTGGCATTTTGCCCTCAAAAACCCCGCTGTTTTCTTAGCGCTTGGGTCTCATAATGCCGAGGTCGAGGGTTCGAGTCCCTCTCTCACCACCAAACGCCTCTTCTCCTCACTTTGCCTGAACCCTCTCGACCACGCCGGACTACGCGTAGTCCGTTGACATACAAAGATAAATCTTGAGCAGTCGCGGCTAACCCGAGAAATTCCTTGCGCTTGACAGCAAGGGGCAACTGGCGGCAACTTTGCAGAAAGTTGCCCCCAAATCGGCCGTCAAAATACCGAGTTGCCCCCAGCATTTCGATGCCGCAAATGGAGTTGCCCCCATGTGCTGACCAAGCTCCTGATCGATAACGCAAAGCCGGCCGCCAAGCCGCGAAGGCTTACCGATGGTCGCGGCATGTACCTCGAGATTGCCCCGTCCGGCGGCAAGTGGTGGCGCTTCAAGTATCGTATGGCCGGCCGAGAGCGGCGGATCTCCCTTGGTGTTTATCCCGACGTCGGGCTGGCGGAGGCTCGCGAGCGACGCGAGGCGGCCCGGAAACATGTGGCCGCCGGCATCGATCCCGGCGAGCAGCGCCGCGCCGAGAAGATCGCGAAGATCGAGAGTACAGAAAATACATTCGCCGCGGTCTCGCGCGAATGGTTTGCGCTCTTCGCGCCCAGGTGGGTCGAGACGCATTCGAGCAAGGTCCTGGGCCGTCTCGAGAACGATCTCCTGCCCTGGCTCGGAGCGCGTCCGATTCGCGGGATCACGTCACCGGAAATACTGTCCGTATTACGCAGGATCGCGGCGCGAGGCGCCGATGAGACCGCGCGGAATGGTAGACGTGCTCGAGCAGATGGCGGGTAAAGCGCACGAAGTCAGGCTTGGCGCGTCGCTCGGTCACGAGCACGCAGCGCCGGCCAGCCTGCGGTTCGACTGCCACAAACAGATTGCAGGTGCCTTGGCGCCGGTACTCGTAGTCCTGCGCAGCGGACGACCCGGGCGCATCGGCAACGCGGTGCGGCTGTCGGCGAGCAGCTGCGTGCTCTTCTCGTCAAGGCACACCACCGGTTCACCGTCACAGTGCGGCCGAGCATACAGAGCGAGCAGCTCGTACATGCGCTGCCGGTATTGCTCGGTCAGCGCACCGATGCACCACATCAGCCGGCGCCAGGGTTTGAGGCAGTTTTTTTTAGAAGCCGACGAATCGTCTCGCGGCTGATCTGCTTCATCCCGGGTTGCGCCCGGGCCGCCCGCTCCAAGAGCAGCAGCGTCCAGCGCTTCGCCCCAGCCGGCGGTGCTGAGCAGGCGAGCGCGGTAATCTGCGCTTCCACCTCGGTGCGGTATCGGCGCGGCTTGCCCGGTCGTTGCACGTCCGCCACCGCATGGTCCAGGCCGCCCTGCAGGTACGCCGCACGAGTGCGCCAGATCATCGTGCGTCCGACGCCCAGCACCTGCATGATCTGCGCCTCCGGGACCTGCCGGGCCAAGGCCGACAGGACGTGGGCACGGTTGACCTCCCGCGCCATACGCCATCCCTTCGAGCGGATCGCCTCGATCGTCCGTCGGTCCTTCGTCGCGAGCCGTAACTCGGTCTGGCGCATGGCTACACCTGCAGCTGTCGTATACGGATGATACCATTATATCAATGTTTCGTTATTTACGTGTTGAGATACTAGCTCATTTTCTTTGCTGCGATGAGGCGCATTTATCTTGTCGATCAGGGTGTTCATGCGTGTGATCTGCGATGGAGCACGCTTGGTCGCACAGTCCCAGGATGCCGCCGTCGATCGCCGTTATGCGGCTGCAGGCGGCCCACTTTGCGACGTTCGACAGACAAATATGCGCGCCTGAAAGCCGTCATTCGATTAACAGACATGCTTTGCGACAAGGAAAGGGGCCCAGACGCACGCTTGCGTGCTGAGCCCGAGTCCTCAAGTGTGCCCGGTCGCGTGCAGCCTGCCGCACGGGACTAGTGAGTCCCCGCCGCGGCCAGCACCATCGGCGCTGACACGCCGTATTTGGACGCGAAGACAGCGGACAATGCCGGGCGATTGACCTTTATCACCGCGTCTCCGATTACTTTTTGCAAGCAGGCGTTCTCGTGCCACTTGTACGATTGTTCGTCGACGAACATTCGCGAGCACACGTTGACGGCGGCGCCGTGGATCCGGCGGTACAGAGCCGCTGCGCCCTGCGATGTCGAGACGTCGAGATCCCCGAATTTCACAATGACCTGCGGGGGGGTCGTGTCGTCATCAGCGCGGGACACGGTCGCGAAGCTGAAGGCCAGGGCGCTGAGGATCGCGCCGGCAACCAACGTGCGAAGGGGTGTGGTGGTGATCGTGTTCATGGTGGTCTCCTTGGAAGGGTCGATAAAGCCGCTCGGGTTACTGGATCGATCGTCACGAGGCTCTCTCTCGGCCTCTGCCGGGGTATTCCGGCTGGCCCAATTCGCTGCCTCACCCATACAGACACCTTCCGGGTGCCAAACCCGACATTCGGCTCGCAAATTGAGTGACACCGGGCTCTGGGGTGGGTTAAGTTGGTTCACCATCGAAGCGGTGCAGGGTGCCGAGGCGCCTGATGACTCAGCTCACCGAGTTACTCGGACGTATACAGGCGGGCGATCTGCAGGCGCGCGATGCGCTGTTTGCGACCGCTTACAGCGAACTGCACCGGCTGGCGCATGCACGGCTGCGCGACGGCGGGCGCAATACGGTTCTGGATACGACCTGCCTGGTGCACGAGTCGTATCTGCGGTTCGTGCGCGCCGGGGAGCTGCGTGCCGAGGATCGCCGAGCCTTCTTCGCCTACGCCTCCCAGGTGATGCGCTCAGTGATCGTCAACAGCGTGCGCGAGCGCATCGCGCAGAAGCGCGGCGGCGATCGCTCCCCGCTCACCTTATCCAACGGTCTTGGGGCCGAGCTGCCGGGCGCCGAAGAGACGGTTCTGGCCGTGCACGAGGCGCTCGAGGCCTTGGAGCAAGCCGATCCTCGTTTGGCGCAGGTCGCGCAGATGCGCTACTTTGGCGGCTACAGCGAGCAGGAAATTGCCGAAACGCTGGAGATCACCGCACGCACGGTGCAGCGCGACTGGGAGAAGGCGCGGCTGATCCTCGCGGCCGCGTTGCGCTGAGGGGAATAATCAGACCGATGGCCCTATCGATTCCTCAGATGGCGCGAATGAGCCAGCTGCTGGAAGAGGCGCTGGCACTGGATGAGGCTGGGCGCCGCGTCTGGCTTGAAAGTGCTACGCAAGAACATCCGGATCTGGCCGCAGCGTTGCGCGAGGCGCTGCTGCCGGGAGCGGCGCAGGCAGCGCAGCTGCAAGAGCTGATGAGCCTGCCGAAGCTCGGTGCCGCGGATGAGGCGAGCGCCCCGGCCGCGAGCGGCCTCGCAGCCCGGGGCACGCGTGGGCCCGTACGAGCTGATTCGACGGCTGGGCGCCGGGGGCATGGCCGAGGTGTGGCTGGCACGGCGCGCCGATGGTGCCTTCAAGCGCGAGGTGGCGCTGAAGCTGCCGATGCTCAATCGCCTGCAGGCGGGTCTGGAGGTGCGCTTTGCGCGCGAGCGCGACATCCTGGCCAGTCTGGAGCACCCCCATATCGCGCGTCTCTACGATGCGGGGGTCGATCCGCAAGGGCTGCCGTACCTGGCGATGGAGTATGTGCAGGGCGCGCCGCTGACAGACTGGTGCGACGCACACCGGCTCGGGATACCCCAGCGCCTACGGCTTTTCCTGCAGGTGCTCGAGGCCGTGCAGTACGCTCATGAAAAGAGCGTCATCCATCGGGACCTCAAGCCCTCGAACATTCTGGTGACCGAGTCCGGGCAGGTGCGGCTGCTGGATTTCGGCGTCGCGAGGCTGCTGGAGGCTGAAGAGACGGATCAGCCGGCGCTGACGAGTGTCTACGGCCGAGCGCTGACACCGGACTACGCCAGTCCCGAGTTATTGCGCGGCGATCCGATCGATGCGCGCAGTGATCTCTACTCCCTGGGCGTCTTGCTCTACGAGCTGCTGACGGGTACTCGACCCTATCGGCTCAAGAGCGCGGCTTCGATCGGCGCACTCGATCAGGCCATCGCCACGATCGAGGTGAAGAAGCCCAGCACGCAGCTCGAGCAGTCGGCGGCCGCTACCCGCGCGAGTACGGCCGAACGGCTGGCGCGGCAGCTGCGTGGGGATCTGGATGCCGTGGTACTCAAGGCACTGGCGAAGGAACCAGCGCAGCGCTATCCAAGTGCCGCCGCCCTGGCGGAGGATCTGCGACGCTACCTGGATGGCAAGCCCATCCGGGCCCGACCGGCACGCATCGTTTACCGTCTGCGCAAGTTCATATTGCGCAATAGAGCGCTGCTCGCAGTCAGCGTTGCAGCCCTCGCCGCGATTCTTGCCGTGGTGGGTTATGCGCGATACCGCGAGAGCCTTGCCCAGGTAACGGTCAGCGCTGCTGCTACGAACGTCGTCAGCGATAAGTCGATCGCCGTGCTGCCGTTCGTGGACATGAGCGAGCACAAGGATCAGGAATATTTCTCTGACGGCCTGTCGGAGGAACTCATCGACATGCTCACCAAGATCCCGGATCTACGGGTGCCGGCGCGTACGTCGTCGTTCTACTTCAAAGGCAAGCAAGCGACCATTGCCGATATCGCCAAAGCGCTGGGCGTTTCGCACGTCCTGGAAGGTAGTGTGCGCAAGTCCGGCAATACCCTTCGCGTCACCGCGCAGCTGATTCGCGCCGACAACGGCTATCACGTCTGGTCGGAGACCTACGACCGGAAGCTCGATGATATCTTCCAGATCCAGGACGAGATCGCGAAATCCGTGGTCAACGGGCTCAAGGTGTCTGTGCTAGGAGGGACGATCCCGAGAGCGACGCCCACAGCCAACCACGATGCATACTTGCTGTATCTGCAGGCCAAGGAAATCCACTACCGCGGGAATTCATTGGATAGCTCGCGTAAGGCAATCAACTACCTACACGAAGCGCTAAAGCTCGATCCAGAGTTTTCGCAGGGATGGGTAACCCTCGCAACCTTCCTGGCCGCAAATTATAATTTGTTTGATGTTGAGCCTCACGATGAGGCCCGCGCGCTGATTTATTCCGCGCTGGACCACGCCAGAAAGCTGGAACCGAGCCTGCTGCCAATCCACGTCGTACTGGGGCGCGTCCTATATGAAGTCGATTGGAGTTGGCAGGCAGCCGATGCAGAACTGAAGCAGGCAATTGAACTGGAGCCTGGAAATTCCGAGGCGCACAGACTGGCCGGATACCTGGCAACGACGTATGGTCGATTTGATGAAGCGATCGACCAGTCAGAGAAGGCCATTGAGCTCGATCCTCTCCAGCCATGGAACTACATCGCGAGGGGTTATGCGGCCTACCGCTCCGGGCGGCTCGCGCAGGCGGAGGCCAACTTTCGAACTGCGCTGGATCTGGCCCCGGGATCCGGAAAATTCCACTGTCTTCTTGGGGCTGTGCTAATCGCCAGCGGCCAGCGCGAATCAGCGCTCGCGGAGATGAAGAAGGAATCAAACCCGCGCTTCCGCCACGTCGGTATGGCACTAGCGCTGGATGCGCTGGGACAGCCCGACGAGTCGGACAAGGAGCTTCGGACTGCGGAGCAGAAGTTCGGCGACGAAATGGGCTATTGGATCGCCATGGTGTATGCCGCGCGCCGCGACCCCGATCGGGCCTTCGCCTGGCTTGATAGAGCATTTAACGTGTACGGCGACGGAATAACTTGGATCAAAGGGGACCCACTTCTCGGCAGTTTAGTCGAAGATCCCCGATACAAGGCATTACTGCAAAAAATGAGGCTGCCGGAGTAGGTTCGGCGGGACTCTCAACGATGACCATTGAGCTGCCCGAAAGCAGCCCGTCACTCCCGGCGGCTCCGGGTCCGACAGGGGACGATGTTGAACTCCCCGGCATTTCAGGCGTACTCCAGCGGGGGCAAGTCTTGGGGCGGGCGCGGTGGATCGATTGCCGGAATTTCGATGCGGCTCAATTGCTTAGGAGCCGACTTCGGGCGCCTCTCTTACCACCACATTCAAACGCGCTTCGAGCGGGCTCGTTTGCCCGCCGCTTTGTCCAGCAGCACGAGTCCTTCCGCGACTCGCCCGCGCCCGCGCGCGGCGCGCAATTCGAAGCGAGTTTCGGCATCGAAGTCCGCCAACAGAATGGTGGCCATCTCTTCAATGAGCTTGGTCACACTCACCTTGCGTGACTTCGCAACCAGCTTAAGGCGCGTCCGTGAATGAGAATCCGATGCCATCATCGAGCTCGCGAGGTCAATCGATCGGCGATAGACGCCGCGGACCGATTCTCCTCCCGCGTTCACTCCGCGCACATTGACGCCCTTCGCCACAGTTAGGACCGTGGCTGTCCCTTACCTGACTTCGGCTTGCCGAGCTTCGCTCGACGCGTCCGATATATAGCGCGCTTCGCGCGCGACTCGGTGACCGGCAACTACTTGCTCATTCGTGGCAACGCCTCACTGCCGACGGATCCGTGCCGCAATCGTTGGACAACTTGCAATCCTTTCGAGACATAGTGTAGCGTATGTAGGAGTTGCGGGGAGACTCAGCCGTGAAGTCAATTCAAACAATCGCAAAATATCTGACCTTGTACTCGGCCGCGATCCTGTTGGTTGCTTGCGCCAATCAGATGGAGCCTGCTAAGAACGCTCTCGACAATATCAATTCCACGTTGACTGCAGTAACGCCTGATGCGCAAAAGTACGCCCCCGATCAATTGACTCAGGCTCAGAGCAAGGTGGCCGAACTGAGCGCCTCATTTGATAAGAAGGACTACGCGGCAGTGGTGGCCGGCGCTCCCGCCGTGTTAGCCGAGGTCAACGGGCTTGCGGCCGCAGCGGCCGCTAAAAAAGATGAAATATTGAAAGCGTTGGGCACCGAGTGGAGAAGCCTCGCGGTGTCCATACCTCAATCTGTGTCGGCGGTGCAAACGCGCATCGACGCATTGTCGAAATCCAGGCATGTGCCGAAGGATATCGATCTTGGTGCTGCCAAATCTGGGCTTGCTGATGCAGTGTCGGCGTGGGACAAGGCACAATCCGCTTTCAAATCGGGCAACGCCGCAGATGCTGTAACCGCGGCTAAAGATGCAAGAAGCAAACTCGAATCCGCGGCGGTGGCATTGAAACTGAATTTACCTCAAGGCTAATAACCACAAAGTGCAGGTTGCGCGTGCTGACTGCGCGGACGTCGCGCGAGGTCACGTTCCTACCTGTCTCTTCTCAAGAGGGTTTTGGTGCATTCGCGGGCGGCTAGCAAGAACAAGCTCACAGGGAACGCTGATATCCAGATCTCTGGCAGCCGCAAGAGAAGACCTCGGTGCATGGGCGGTCGCGGAAAATCCCAATCTCGCGAACTGCCAGTTCAAGCTGGGGGGCGAGTAACGTGCCTCATCCAGCGGCCTGAATAATCTTGCATCGATTGCCCTCGACCTTGATGCCTGCGCATTTCGCATCCGCATCCTGCTCGCTCATAGGCGCAGAGGTGATACGGTACTCAGGGCTATTCGTATATCGGGCAGGGATGATTGGTTAGTGAAACTTTGAGATCCAGTCTATTGAAATGTACGGCGGAGAAGCATATACGCTCTCTGGAAGAAACTGCCTTAGACCACTGGAAACTCATGAGGCGATACCGCTTCGTAGCGCACGGTCGAGCATTGAGTGGCATGGCCGGTCGGGAGCGTGTCTTCCTGTTCTCGGCAGCATTTAGTCTTGCTCTCACACTGTGGAGTGTACCAAGCCGCGCAAGCGTGTTCGCTCTGCCAGCCGACGGCTCTGCCGTCGTTGGAGCTGACACCACGATTACAACCCACTTCAATGACACCTTGCTGGACATCGCCCGGAAATACAGCCTGGGATACGATGAAATTATTCGAGCCAACCCCGGTGTCGACATGTGGTTGCCCGGTGAAGGCACCAAGATACTGTTGCCCGGCCGGCGCATTTTGCCTCCGGGTCTCCATGAGGGAGTGATCGTCAGCTTGCCTGAACACCGGCTCTATTACTTCCCGAAGTCGAAACAGAATGGCAAGCGGGTAGTCATTACCTATCCAGTCAGCATCGGTAAGTTGGGTCGAAACACTCCGCTTGGCCAAACTCACGTCATTGCCAAAGTTGAGCACCCTTCGTGGTATCCGCCGGCCTCAATCCGCGAGGAACACGCCGAAGCTGGCGATCCATTGCCGGCAGTCGTGGGTCCAGGACCTGATAACCCGTTAGGTGATTTCAAGATACGACTTGGCTTTGGCGATGGCACGTACGAGATCCACGGCACCAACAATCCAACGGCGGTCGGACTAGCTATTACGCATGGCTGCATTCGCATGTACCCAGAGGACGTGGCCGCGCTGTATCCGCTCCTTCCGATTGGCACATTGGTGCGCCTCATCAATGTCCCGGTGAAAGTGGCCTGGATCGACGGCGAGCTCCTACTCGAAGCACACCCGCCAGTCAATGCGCAAGGCGAGACCTTTGAACCTGATGTCGATCAGTTTTCCGACCTGCTACGCGAAGCTGTGGGCGATACCACGATCGCCATTCACTGGGACTACGCGCGTGAGGTGTTGCAGAAGGCCGATGGTGTCATCGCCACGGTCGGTCTCGAAGCCGATTATCCCTCGGCGCCCAGTCACGAAGAAGGCGCGCAGACAACGGCCGCGGCACAATAAGACGAGGGGCTGCTGGGGGCCGATTGCTCACACCACTCAGAATTCCAGAACAGCCTCTCCGTACGGCGAAATATCTCCTCCTGACATCTGCGCTGCTCGTAATTCTGGTCATCTGGTTCCCACCGGCCTGATATTAGTCACTCTGTTGCTCATGCCTAGGCTCACGTTCCTTCCAAAGGAATATCAATTTGGGTAGCCTCTCATTTCGCTGCTGAGTAGTTGGCGCGATCTATCGCGGGTAGGCTTTGATGCTGTCGGCGACCGAGTCAGCGACGTGCTCTTTGGTGATCACGCCGGCCACGTCGGTCCCGCGTGGCACACCGCGACGACCGCGCACGACGACCGCCATGATGGCGTTCCGACGCCATATGCGGCGGATAACATCGAAGGCGGTCTCATCCTCGCCCACCACGGTGAAGTTGCGGCTGGCGACATCGCCTAGGCTCAAACCGGTACGGGCGCCTTCCAACCCACGGCGAAGGCCAGTGTTGACGCGGATCACACCGTGGATGTGACCTTTGTCAGTGACTACGACATGGCGCAAGCGCCCGGCGTGCTCGGGCTGACGCAGATAGTCATCAAAACTCGCATCCCTCGGCAAAACCTGGATGTCGGTGTCCATTACCTCACGCGCGGGGCGGACCAGAAACATGTTGGCATGGCGCGCCTTCGGCATGGCACGGCCGCGACGCACGAGTTTCAAGGTGTAGATGGTCTCGCGAGAGAGCATTCGGCGAGCACCGGTGCTCAGGGCAACGGCAACGATCATCGGCATCACGATGCTGTAGTCGCGAGTCATCTCGAAGATCATTGTGACAGCGGTCATCACCGCGCCGGTACCACCACCAACCATCGCTCCCATGCCGACCATGGCAAAGGCGGGGACGCTGAGCTGAAGCGGCAGAAAGGTGTTCAGCAGCGCCGCGAAGCCCCCGCCAAGAGTAGCGCCCATGAATAACGAGGGCGAAAAGATACCGCCGGAGGAGCCCGATCCCAGGCTGAGCGAGGTCGCCAACAGCTTACATACCGCTAGCAGCCCCAGCAGCCAGAACGTTGAGATCTGTCCCGCCAGTACCGCCTGAACGGTTGCGTAGCCAACGCCATCGACGAAATACTGACCCAGGGTGCGGAATAGCACATACATGAGTACGCCAAGGATCAGCATGCCCAGCATGTGCCGTAGATAGCGGGACTTGATCCGGTCGAAGAGGTCCTCGGCGAGATGCAGCCCCCGGATGAACCCTGCCGCCGCGACGCCGCTAAGGGCGCCCAATACAGCGAACAGTACAAGGACAATCAGTGCGTTTGCATCGGCCGCCATGGCTTGAAGCGGCGGCACAAGGAAAGCGGGCGCATCGCCCAAAAACCAGCGGCCCACGAACGTCGCCGTCCCCGTCGCGATTGCCACCGGAAGGAACGTCTCCACGCTCACCTCCGGCATCATCAGCTCGATGGCGAACATCACCCCGCCGATTGGCGTATTGAAGGTGGCCGCAATGCCCGCACCAGCGCCCGCAGCGACCAGAGCGATCCTCTGGCCCGCTGGCATGCGGACTATCTGACCAAACGTGGAACCGAGCGCCGAGCCTATCTGGATGATCGGACCTTCCCGTCCGACCGACGCACCGCTACCGATCGCAATGGCCGAAGCCAGGGATTTGACCAGCGCCACAATGGGTCGGATGACACCGCCCTTGTAGTAAATGGCGTCCATCACTTCTGGGACCCCATGGCCTTTGGCCTCGGGGGCAAAATTGGTCACCAAGAAGGTCACGCCAAGGGCGCCCAGGACAGGAACCAGGATTACCAGTGCGCCCCAGGGCGAGGGCGCGGTAAAAATGTTTGCGTCGTAGTGAATGACCGCGTGACCGGTAAAGAGCAGGTTGTGTATCAGCCCGATCAGATCTCGGAAGAGCACGGCCCCGAAGCCGGTGACGACCCCAAGACCGAGGGCAAGTAGAGAGAGCTGCGCCAGCGGCATTTGGTGGCTCTCTTCGCTCTCCATCACGCTTGTCGTCGCAGCCCTTGTCACCATTCTGCCCACTCCCGTTGAGAACGTAGCTTCCAGCCTCCTAAGCCTACCAGAGACGACCCCTGCCATTGCAGGACTAACCCACTAGAGCTGAGGCGCCTCGGCACCCTCTGTGAGGCGCGAGTTCGTCGAACGCCGCACGCATCCGTCTGCACGATGCGGCAAAGGCTGCCGCCGCGCATGCGCAAGCCGCCCTGTATGCTCAATTGCGCGGCGACAATGCCGAGCCAATCATCGATGGGAAACGATTTTCAGGAGGAGGATTCCGCGGCGGCATCAACATGCAATAGGGAGACGCCGGCGCGATCAGAGAGTCCCCGGAGTTCTCGCTCAACGAGAACCTTGAAAAATCGCTAAGGCTGTGGCCGTAGGATTTGACCCCCGAGGCGATGTCCGATGTGGCCAGCATCATATCGGCATACGAGCTCAAGATTTCGAAAGGAGGTGTGTCGAGAAGCGCGCGACCCCATGGCTGCATGAGCGGCCTAATCGATCAATTGACAGATAAGCGGTTCAACAGTGGGCGCAAAATCTGTATGAATTCTCTATATCGCTCTCTGGTTTAGTCGGCCATTCTGGCCGGCGCGGCCCGGGCCGGCCCGCACCGTCGCGAACCTCAGGAGCGGCCCGAACCCACGGCTACTCGGAGATTGAACAAGGGAACAACCAAATTAAACCGCCGGACCGAGAAAACGAGTAATACTGAAGCGGCTGACGTTGAATCAAGTGAGCGTAAATGGAAAGCAATACCAGATCATCAAATCTCGGCGTAATCGTCTCTGTGCGCGGCAGTGTCGTGGACATTCGGTTCGATGGGCATTTGCCGCCCATTTATTCGGTGCTCCTGGCGGGAGCGGAAAAGCAGATCGTCATCGAAGTGCTGGCGCAGCAAGATGCGCGTCACGTGCGCGGGATTGCCTTGACGCCCACGCAAGGTCTCGCTCGCGGCATGGCGGTGGAGGACACAGGAGGGCCGCTGAAGGCGCCGGTCGGCAAAGCGGTCCTCTCGCGGATGTTCGACGTGTTCGGCAACACCATCGATCGCGAAGCAGCATTATCCAATGTCCAATGGCGGTCAGTGCATCGGGCTCCGCCGTCGCTAGCGCGTCGTTCCACCAAGTCAGAAGTCTTTGAGACAGGCATCAAGGTCATCGACGTCCTCGTACCGTTGGAGCGCGGTGGCAAGGCGGGACTTTTCGGCGGGGCGGGCGTTGGCAAGACGGTACTGCTGACTGAAATGATCCACAACATGATCGGCCATCACGAGGGAGTCAGCATATTCTGCGGCATTGGCGAGCGGTGTCGTGAAGGCGAGGAGCTTTATGATGCGATGAAAGAAGCCGGCGTGTTGCCGAACATGGTGATGGTCTTCGGCCAGATGAACGAACCGCCAGGCGCCCGGTTCCGCGTCGGTCATGCGGCTTTAACGATGGCCGAGTATTTCCGCGACGATGAACATCGCGATGTGCTGCTGCTCGTCGATAACATTTTTCGCTTCATCCAGGCTGGCATGGAGGTATCCGGCCTGATGGGCCAGATGCCATCGCGGCTGGGCTATCAGCCGACCATGGGCACCGAGCTGTCGGGGCTGGAAGAGCGGATCGCCAACACGGATACCGGTGCCATCACCTCCATTCAGGCCGTGTATGTGCCGGCGGACGATTTCACCGATCCGGCGGCAGTGCATACATTCTCGCATCTGTCCGCCTCGATCGTGCTCTCGCGCAAGCGCGCCAGCGAAGGGCTTTTCCCGGCCATCGATCCTCTACAATCCAGTTCCAAGATGGCCACTCCGGGCATCATCGGGGAGCGGCATTACGGCCTGGCGCAGGAAATCCGGCGAACGCTGTCTCAATACGCCGAACTCAAGGACATCATCGCCATGCTGGGCCTCGAGCAGCTTTCGCCGGAGGACCGAAACGTGGTCGTGCGCGCCCGCCGGTTGGAGCGTTTTCTCACCCAGCCCTTTTTCACGACGGAACAGTTCACCGGCCTCGAAGGTAAGCTCGTCAGCCTCAAGGACGCGCTGGATGGTTGTGAGCGCATCCTGCGCGATGACTTCAAAGATTACCCGGAAAGCGCGCTTTACATGATCGGGACGATCGACGAAGCGAAGGTAAAGATAAAACCGATACCGCCCGCGGCGCCGGCCAAACCGGAATCAACTTCTGCGAAGTCCGGATTGGATGATGGCGCCAGGGCGGCGGACCTTGCATGAATCTTAAAATCCTCCTGCCGTTCCAGATTTTCGCCGAAAAGACCGGCGTATCCCGTATCGTCGCCGAGACGCGCGAGGGGTCGTTTGGGCTCCTGCCTCACCGACTCGATTGTGTGGCGGCACTGGCGCCGGGAATTCTGACCTACGAGACAACTTCGGACGGCGAGGTTTTCGTGGCCGTGGATGAAGGCATGCTCGTCAAGACGGGTCCCGACGTTCTCGTATCCGTGCGCAGGGCGCTGGTCGGCCGGGATCTCGGCCGGTTGCGCGAAGCGGTGGAGCGAGAATTCTTGACCCTGGATGAGCGCGAGCAAAGCATGCGCTCGATATTGGCGAAAATGGAGGGCGATCTCATACGGCGCATGGCGAGCCTTCACAATGACTGAGGAACCTCAAACCGACCTTGCAAAGCTGAGGCCGTCGCTGAGCCAGGAGGTCGGCGTGAAGGCCGCGCGTAAGCTCAAGTCGCGGCGCAACTCCGCGCAGGGAGTCTGGTTCGGCTTGGGGATGATGGGACTGATTGGCTGGTCGGTGGTGGTACCGACGCTGCTCGGGGCGGCGCTCGGCATCTGGCTGGACCGACATCATCCGGGCAAGCATGCCTGGACGCTGGCGCTATTGGTGGCCGGGCTCTCCATCGGCTGTTTGAATGCGTGGCATTGGGTGGCCAAGGAAGAGAAGGAGATTCGGGCCGAGCAGGAGGACAATGATGAATGAAGTGTTGTTTCTCGCATCGGCAATGGCGGCCGGCTTTCTTCTCGGAGCGTTCTTCTTCGGTGGCCTGTGGTGGACGGTCAAGCGGGGTGTTTCTTCTCAGCGCCCGGCGCTTTGGTTCTTCGGCAGCATGCTGCTGCGCATGAGCATTACGCTTGGTGGGATTTTACTTTGTCGGGCGCGAGAATTGGCAACGATGGCTCCTGTGTCTCCTGGGGTTTGTTCTGGCGCGTCTCGTCGTGCAGCGGCTAACCCGCCCGCCGGTTGAATCCCGCAGTGCCCGCGCACCGGAGACCCCGTATGCGCCTTAGTCCCGATGAGATGATCTTCTGGCAGCACGGGTTTCTCAAACTCAACGGCACGATAGTGTTTACCTGGGGCCTGATGTTCGTGCTCGCTGTCGGCTCAAAGCTCGTTACGCGAAAGCTTTCCACCAATCTGAAACGATCCCGCTGGCAGAACCTGCTGGAAATCGTAGTCACCGGCATCGAGAAGCAAATCCAAGATGTCGGTCTCCGGCAGCCAGAGAAATATATCGGCTTTTTGGGGACGCTCTTTCTGTTCATCGCATTGGCCAGCCTCTGCACCGTCATTCCCGGGTATGAGCCGCCGACAGGGTCGCTCTCTACGACCGCGGCGCTCGCGCTGTGCGTATTGGCAGCCGTGCCGTTCTTCGGCATCGAGGAGGAAGGACTGGGCGGCTACTTCAAATCCTACCTCGAGCCGACCGTCATCATGCTGCCGTTCAACGTGATCAGCGAACTATCGCGCACGCTGGCGCTCGCGGTCCGCCTGTTTGGCAACATGATGAGCGGCACGATGATTCTCGCCATATTGCTGACCATCACGCCCTTCATCTTCCCGATCGCCATGAGTGCGCTCGGTTTGCTCACCGGCATGGTGCAGGCCTACATTTTCAGCATCCTGGCTGCGGTTTATATTGCGGCCGCTACGCGTGGCCGCAAGTCCAGCCGTGAACCGACACAACACATTTAAAGCATGAACAACGACAGCGAGAAGAGACACTATGGATAACATGACGCTCATTGCCATCGCCTCAATCGTCACCGCCGGCCTGACGATCGGCCCTCGGTAGTATCGGACCGGCGCTCGGCGAAGGCCGGGCGGTCGCAACGGCATTGAGTTCTCTGGCGCAGCAGCCCGACGCCGCCACGACCATCACACGCACCCTGTTTGTTGGGCTGGCAATGATCGAGTCCATTGCGATCTACTGCTTCGTGGTTTCGATGATTCTTCTATTTGCCAATCCGTTCTGGAACCACGTCATCGCTCAAACCGCCGGGAAAGTGATCGATGCTCATCGATTGGTTCACTGTCGGTGCGCAAGCGCTCAATTTCATCATCCTGGTGTGGCTGCTGAAGCGCTTTCTTTACAAGCCGATCCTCAACGCGGTCGACGCGCGCGAGAAGCGGATCGCCGCGGAGCTTGCGGACGCTGACGCAAAAAAGACCGAAGCGCAGCGGGAGCGCGAGGAGTTCCAGCGCAAGAGCAAGGAGTTCGACCAGCAACGCGCTGCACTCTTGACGAAGGCGACGGACGAAGCGAAAGCGGAACGCGAACGACTCCTCGACGATGCGCGAAAGGCCGCCGATGCTCTGAGTGCCAAGAGACAGGAGGCGCTGCGAAGCAGATGCCCACAACCTCAATCGAGACATTCGCCGCACGGACGCAGCAGGAAGTGTTCGCCATCGCGCGCAAAGCGTTGACGGGATCTTGCCGCGACAAGTCTGGAAGAGCGCATGTGCGAGGTGTTCACCCGTCGCCTGCGCACGATCGACGGCAAGGCCAAAGAGGGCCTCGGCGAAGCCCTCAAAACGGCCTCTGAGCCCGCCCTCCTGCGCAGCGCGTTTGACCTGCCTGCGGCCGCAACGTGCGGCAATACAAAAGGCGCTCAATGAGACCTTCTCGGCCGACGTCCACGTCCGGTTCGAGACCGCGCCGGATCTGGTCAGCGGGGTCGAACTCAGCACGAATGGACTGAAGATAGCGTGGAGCATCGCGGACTACCTCTCGTCTCTGGAAAAAAGCGTCGGTGAGCTACTGAACGAACAGGACAAACCTGAACCCAAGCCCGCAACGAAGCACCCATGATCATCGAGCCTGAAAGCTTGCAGACCATCTTCGACGGCACATTTTCTGCAATAGGACAGATGCGGGAAGCCTTCGCGCCGCAGCTGACACCGCGAGAGGTGGGCACCATCACCAGCATCGCCACCGGCATCGCGAAGGTGTCCGGTCTCCCCTCTGTGGGCTTTGAGGAATTGGTTAAATTTCCCGGCGATTTGCTCGGCATGGCTTTCAACGTCGACGAGGCGGAAATCGGCGTCGTGCTGCTCGGCGAATACTGGCATCTGAACGCCGGCGATGAAGTCGAGCGCACGGGCCGGGTCATGGATGTGGTGGTGGGCGACGGATTGCTGGGGCGCGTCGATCGACCCGCTTGGTCGGCCACTCGATGGCAAAGGCCCAGGTGATCGCCAGCGAGCGACTGCCCATCGAGCGCGCGGCACCGCACATCATGGATCGCGCGCCGGTTACGGTCCCTCTTCAGACCGGATTGAAAGTCATCGATGCGCTCATTCCGGTCGGGCGCGGCCAGCGCGAGTTGATCCTCGGCGACCGCCAGACGGGCAAAACAGCCATTGCGATCGACACCATCCTCAACCAGCGCGACCAGAATGTGCTGTGCGTTTATTGTGCCATCGGACAGCGCGCCTCCGCCGTCGCGAAGGCCGTGGCAACCTTGCGGGAAAAGGGCGCGATGGATTACACCGTCCTGGTCGTGACCGAGGGCAATGACCCGCCGGGTCTCGCATTCATCGCCCCCTATGCCGCGACCAGCATCGCGGAGCATTTCATGGAGCAGGGTCGTGACGTGCTGGTTGTTTATGATGACCTCACCCATCATGCGCGCGCCTATCGCGAGCTGTCTTTGCTGCTGCGGCGCCCGCCCGGCCGTGAAGCGTTTCCCGGCGACATCTTTTACATTCATGCGCGACTACTCGAACGAGCAACGCATTTGCGCAAAGAGCTGGGCGGCGGCTCCCTCACCGCTCTGCCCATCATTGAAACCGAAGCGCAGAACATTTCCGCCTACATTCCAACCAACCTGATTTCCATCACCGATGGCCAGATCTATCTCTCGCCGTCCCTGTTCGAACTGGGCGTGCTGCCTGCGGTCGATGTCGGCAAATCCGTTTCGCGCGTCGGGTGGCAAAGCGCAACGCGCGGCCTACCGTGCCGTGGCGGGCGACCTCAAACTAGCCTATGCGCAATTCGAGGAGCTCGAGACCTTTGCGCGATTTGGCGCCCGGCTGGATGAAAGCACCCGCAAGATCATCGAGCACGGTCGGCGCATTCGTGCCTGCCTCAAACAATCGGAATGCGCGCCGGTGTCCGTCCCTGCCCAAATCGCCGTCTTGCTGGCACTATCCGCAGGACTCTTCGATCGCGTGACGCTCGACCAGATGCCGGATGCGGAGCAAGCGATTCAAAAGGCCGCAGCGGACATCTCGGCGGAAGTTTGCGGGCAGACTCGAAAGTGCCAACAAGTTGAGCGATGACGATCGTCATACGATCATCGAATTCGCGCGGCAAGGCGCTCAACCCGTTCCAGTCCAAGCTGCAAGCCAAGGATAAGGCATGAGCGACACCACGGAGAGCTTGCGGCGAAAGATCAGCAGTGCCAGCGATCTTCGATCCGTAGTCCGCACGATGAAAGCCCTGGCCGCATCGAATATCGGACAATACGAGAAATCGGTGCGCGCGTTGGCCGACTATTATCGGAGCGTGGAGCTGGGATTAGAGGCGTGCTTTCGGGCGTACGAGCCGGTAGCCACGATGACGCAGCGGAAAGCACCAACCCCTACCGGCGTCATAAGGGCAATCGTCTTTGGGTCCGATCAGGGTCTGGTGGGGCAGTTCAACGATGTCGTCGTCGATTATGCGTTTAAGACTCTGGCGCCTTTGCCGGGGAAATGTCATGTATGGGCTGTCGGCGAGCGTGTTCATCGCGTCTGGCGGACGCGGGCCTGCCGCCCGTTGGACTCTTCGAGGTGCCCAACTCGGTCCAGGCCATCACGCCGCTCGTCGGGCAGATTCAAATTGAAAGTGAAGCACATCGGGACAAAGGCGAGAATGCGCCTCTATGGGTGTTCCATAATCAACCGCTGGCTGGAGCACTGTACGAACCGGTTAGCCAGAGACTGTTGCCGCTCGATGCCCAATGGCAACAAGGGCTCGCCAAAATTCATTGGCCGACTGCGAGCTTGCCCGAGGTCATGGGCCGTGGCATTGTGACTATGCGCGCGCTAATCCGCGAATATCTTTTCATCTCGCTGTTCCGCGCCTGTGCCGAATCGCTCGCCTGCGAAAATGCGAGCCGGCTAGCGGCAATGCAGCGCGCCGACAAGAACATCAACGACCTACTGGAACAGCTCAACGGCAGCTTACACCAGCTGCGCCAGAGCGGCATCGACGAAGAACTCTTCGATGTGATCTCCGGATTCGAAGCGTTGTCGAGCGGAGTGCGATAGGGGCACGCAGTCGATCACGGCTGCATTTGCGCCGAGCATTATGGGATATGTTTGACGCGGAGGGGGCATCATGACTAAACAGCATTTGATCTGGCTGATCGCGCTCGCGGTAGTTGGGTTGCTCGCGCTATTGTTCATCTACGCCGCTCGACTTCCACGGGTGCCGTTCCTATTCAAATGAGCGCTTCGATACTCCAGGCTTCTCAGGCCTCAGCTAGTCTCAACGTCGATGATGCGAGGCCCCGACAAGTACAAAATCCTAAGACCGAGAAGGACTCCGTCGAGGTCAATCCTGACTGTGAAGCCTCGAAGCAATAAGAGTTAGCGGGCGCCCGCTGTTGCTTTGCGGGCGCCCTGTTGCAAGGTGCTTTGCGCTCAACTCTGTCCCTGATCGGCTTTCACAACCTCGCAGTTCTGGTGATCCCGCTTGAGTGAGGCGCAGGCCGATTCGGCGTTTTGGCGATCCATGAGGCCGGACATCACTCGATAGCGCTTGTTCGCGGAGTCTGGCGCCAGCACGTCGACTTCTGTGAGCACCTTGCTGAATTTGGATTGCAGTTCCGAGCGCTTGCGCTGGGCGGCGCGTTCGTTGTGAAAGGCGCCTAGCTCGGCCCGATAATCAGAGTGGATTGCTGCGAGCTTTTGCCGTGCCTGATCGGCTTCCGGTCCTTGCGGGTACTTTTGCAGGAATGCCTGCAGAGCCGTTGCCGAGCCATCCGACTGCGCCGTCTTCCACGCGCTCGTGCGCTCCAACCCCGTTATCTGATCGCGGGCCGCTTGCGTATGTGTACCTGCCGGCTCGGACTGAAGGTAGTTTTGGTAGCTGTCGAGGGAATTGCCGTCCTGCGCCGTCTTCCATGTCGCATCGTCTTGCAGTGCCGCAATGCGGGTCTTTGCCTCCTGGGCGTGCTGGTCATCGGCATGCTTGGCGACGAAGGCTTGATAGCCCGCAACGGTATTCTCAGCGCTCGCATTCGCCCAATCCTTGTTCGCGGTGCTACATGCCGTCATCGCGAGCGCAGCACAGAGCGCCAAAGGCAGAATGTACTTGTGGTGATTTATCATGTGAGACCTCCACTCAATTTGAAGCAAAGCCAAGCCGTCCAGGAATGAGCCGTCTCCGGCAGGTCCGTCCGGCTTGTACTTGTGTTGAGCACTTATATACGATACACACTGTATGGTAAAATTCCACATGAAGAAGGATTTATGTTTTGGCACCAACGATGTCCTGTGAAGTGAGACGACCGCACTGACCACGGGTGACACAATCAGCCAGATGATCGGAGTGAAAACCGCTCTGTCGGGTGCTCGAGGCCGCTAGGTCGACCTAAGAACTGCTGCTGAAGACGATCGCCGAGAAAATCAGCCTCGGAGATCTCGACGTGCGGTTCAGCGCCGTTCAGCCACGCAAATGAGATCGCGTACTCAGGTGCAAGACTCGAGTCGGTCGATTTTCAGCGCTGCAGCCAAACGGTCCTTCACCAAATTGTTAGCGAGGCGATGTCATGAATAGAACCATGCGGGCCATCTTGCTTAGCTTAACGATTATCGGATTAGGGGTATGGGTCCTCGCTATGGCGGCGACCGTCAATGAACCACCGGCACCAGTCTATCCGACTCCCGCCATCCCATAACGTGAGCAACTCCTGTGCATGCGCGGGAAAGCCGTCCCTGGCCGTCCCAAATTGTGAACAATGCCCGCTTCCTAACGCCGATGGAGCGGATATCCGGGCGAATCTGCGCCCTGTCTGAGAATCTTCGGGGCTACCCGTGCTAACCGGCAGTTCGCGGGCTAAAATTCTAAGAGTTGTCGCGCAACGGGTCCCGTCCCGGCGCCTAGGGAGTGAAAACTTCCGCCCTATGCAAATGTTTTTTGGTTAGCCCCATGACCAGTAGGACGAGGCGAACAGTAGCGGTGCGATCGGGCAGGCGATCGGAGTTCAAGTCTGCCCCAGGGAGCGCTCGAGGCCGCGGCCGGCCAAAAGATGAGTGTATCGATGCTGAGGTCGTCGCCGCGGTACTCGAAGGCCTGCGCCTGCGCGGTTATCGGGGAGTGACCATCGAGGGGATCGCGCGTCAGGTAAAGCGCGCCCGTACGAGCCTCTATCGCCGTTGGCCAAGCAAACGTCATCTGGTTGCGGATGCGGTTGTTGCCGAGCTGGGGGCCCAGCCTGCGCCCGATACGGGCTCCTTGCGCAAGGATCTTAAGGCCGCGGTGGGAACGCTGCTGACTGCCTTTAGCGGACCATTGGGAAAAGCGGTTCCGGGACTCGTCGCCGACATGGCGCTCGATCCTGTCCTCGCGCGAATGATTCGGGAAAATGTGCTGATGGCGCGCCGGCGTTCGATCCGCGCCGCTTTCGAGCGGGGCATCGCGCGCGGGGAGTGCGGCCGTGGATTTGACATCGACCTCTTAATCGACATGCTCACTGGGCCCTTTTATTTTCGGGCGTTGTTCGGTCATCTTCCAGCCAGTGCGGTGATGGTGAACACCATTGTCGAGTACGTCATGGCGATTGTAAGACCGAGTGCGATGGGTGCTTTGGATTCGGGGATGTGACGTTGCCCGAAACCCCGCGCTGTTCTCTGTCCGGTCCCTCAGATTTCGCTGTGACCGTGCGATCCCCAACGGCAGCCCCACGTGTAGGAATCGGCTTACAATTAGTGAGGAGCCGACTTGGGCAATGGCGAATACCGTCGACTATGTGCAACCGAGCTTACGACTGGGCATTTGGCGACGTAGGCAGGACGATTTCCGCTCACCGCAGCCTGCCGCTGTCAATAGTTGGTGGTAACTGCGGTGAGCCACTCGGGGGCAGATTCAAAATCCACGCCTAGGTCCCGGACTATAGGCGGTTAGGGCCATCGTGAAGCGACGACGCGTCGATGGCAGGGCTCAAGGGCCTTAATTTGCGGCCGTGCCTACCTGCTGCAACGTACAGAGCATTATCGGCATGACAATGCGATGCGGTACCCGCATGGCACCATTGTATACTCTGGCATCATAGCTGCGGCTGCTCTATGGGTAGGCGGCCATGTTCCGTACGTTCGAACCGCATTCCCTCTCGTCAACTGCCAAAGACCTTTATATGACACTCTTGCCTCGCTTTTTAATGGTGACAATGGCCTTACTGCTGGGTCCTGGTGTTGTCTACGCCAACGAATACGATGAGACGATCGACCTATTCAAACATGCCGGAGAGAGTGCAGTTTTTTTCAGCGATTGTTATGCATACGCAGTCTTTCCAACCATTGGCGCTGGCGGTCTCATCGTGGGGGGCGCTCGAGGCGAGGGTCAGGTATATGTGCATGATCGGCTCGTTGGCGACGCCGTTATGACGCAGTTGAGCATCGGGCTTCAGGCGGGCGGCAAAGCTTATAGCGAAATCATATTCTTCCAAGACAAACAAACCTTGGACGAATTCGAATCCGGTAAATTCGAATTTGCGGCTAGTGCCAGCGCCGTCGCCATCACGACGGGAGCCTATGCAAGTGTTGGCACCGATCGCGCCTCGTCGGGCGTGAGTAGTGGAAAAAACGATGCCACAACCCACGGCGATTACCAGACTGGCATGGCGGTGTTTACCATCGCGAAGGGCGGCCTCATGTTCGCTGCCGATATTTCGGGCGAGAAGTTTGCTTACTCAGAACGGCCGGGAAAATAGCGCGGCGGTTCGACTGTGTCACCTAACGAGATCGATGGCACCTACGAGATCCACGGCACCAACAATCAGTAGTCTGGATCAACGGCGAGCTTCTGCGCACCCGCCAGTCAAACTACGATCACCCGTACGCCCCACGGTGAGGCCTCCAGTGACGCGCCGCGCTTCTTATCGGTCCTTGCGAATCTTCTGGCCTTGGGGCCTCGGGACGCCGAGCGACGGCGGATACGGGTTTGGGAGCCTGTCACTAATCGTTTTATCAATTCTGCGAAGGTTGCATGCTGTTTTGAGACGGCGGATCCGGCGTGTTTTGCGTTGCTGCGGTTGTCGAAGGAGGGTTCGCATCGGAAACGTCGTTCGCGGGATTGCTCGTGTCGAGCCCTGCTTGCCGCGCGGCTGATCGCGCGAGATCCTCGGGGGAGGGCGGTAATTGCTCCGCTGACAGAGTTGCCGGATTGATCACTCTGGGGTCGTCGCGAAGCTTCACGTAGAAGGAACTGCCGACAGGGTGCGGAACCGGCAGCGCGTACCCCAAGAACCCGTCAGGCACTTGTACAGGATGTGTGAACTGCGAGTCGCTTGATACGGAGTCGATCAAGAATAAGTTGGTTCCAGTGAGTTTACACGCGAGTTCCGCTGCGGCAGGGCAGACGATGTCCTTCAGCACCGGCAGGCGCACCAAGGTAGCCAATGGTTGCCAGTCTCCGGTAACGCCTTGTGCTTTTACTCGATATTGTAAAGGTCCGAAAGCAGATGAGCCGAACATCTTCTCCGGATTCAGCGTGGCCACTGCCACCCGAGAATTCTCAAGCGTCATGCCGCCATTACTTAAGTTCAAAGTCGTCGTGAACGACTCGTCGATCGTCGCGACCTCAATACTCTCCTCGTGCGAGAACGCGGTCGGCGACTGCGTTCGCAGGGAGAATACCAGTATCGCATCCTGCGGCAGCTCACCTGAGTCAGCGAGTTGAATGTTGCTCGTCTCGATGGAGGGCGATGGCTGCACAGTTTCGCTGAGGAGAGTGACGCGAGGTCGTGGGGCGTCGATGGATGCGACGAGCGGGAGCACGCGCCCATCCTTCAGCGTGACTTTCGCCGCGACCGGACGTTCGGGTTTTAAGACGCCAACGGATTTCATGTCCTGGAGCGCCATCGGCAGCTCGTCGACGCTGCGAAGCGTCGTCGGATCGCCAGGCACGAACTGGAGCTGCCCCGGTTCGGTGGACAGTTTATCGTCTTCGTTTCTTGATCTCGTCTCCATCAATCTTACACCCCAAGCGCAGTCTGCCGCCGAAGGCGGCAGAAGCTCTGGGCGGATTTTTTCTTCAGCCCGCCGAAAATCGACCGCGTATAAAGCTCCAGGAGCCGAGATCTCGCTCGACCCCTGGCGTTGGTATCCCCGCAAATTCCACGCTGCGACGGTTTTGCATTCATGATCATGCCGCGAGCCTTGCCGCGTGAGCTCGCTCGTAGTTCACCGGTGAGCGATACCCTAACGAGGAATGACGCCGATGCGGGTTGTACCAACCTTCGATCCACTCAAAAATAGCCATCTTCGCTTCGGCCTGGCTTTTGAAGCGACGGCGGTTCAACAGCTCGCGCTCGAGCGAAGCGAAAAAGCTCTCCGCCATCGCGTTGTCGTAGGCATCGCCGACCGATCCCATCGAGGGCATGACGCCGGCCTCGCGGCAGCGCTTGCCGAAGGCGTAGCTCGTGTACTGGCAGCCGCGATCCGAGTGATGGATCACCGCTTCCGGCCGGCGCTGCGTGATCGCCATGTTCAGCGCCGCCAGAATCAACTCGGTGCGCAAATGCGTCTCCATCGCCCAGCCCACAACGCGGCGCGAATACACATCGAGCACCATCGCCAGATACAAAAACCCGGACCAGGTCGGAACATAACGTGATGTCGGCGACCCACAGGCGATCCGGGCCGTCGGTATAGAACTGCCGATCGACGAGATCAACCGCCGGCTGAGCCCCCGGATCGCGTCTGCGTCGTCACGACATAGCGGCGCAGCGTTGCACCGCGAAGCCCCGCCGCTCGCATCAGCCGCGCCACACGCTTGCGACCGACGCGAATCCCGTAGTCATCCGCGAGCTCGGCATGAATGTTCGGCGAGCCGTAGACGTCCTTGGAGCGCCGGTGGATCGCCTCGATCTTCCCGGTCAACGCCAAATCCGATCGATCTCGTTCGCTCATCGGTCGATCCAGCCAGGCGTAGAATCCGCTTCTCGAAATCTGCAGCAATCGGCACATCACCCCGACCGAATGGGTGGCCTGGTTCACCTTCACGAACCCGAAGAGCGCTTCGAGGTCCCGCTCTCCGTTGCGAACCAGGCCGCGGCTTTTGACAGGATCTCCCGCTCTTCCTTGAGCTTGCGGTTCTCACGGCGCAACCGCGACAGCTCCTCGCGCTCCGCCGTCGTCAATCCGCCATCGCCTTTGCCGGCATCGCGCTTGTCCTGCTTGACCCACAGCGCAATCGTCCAGGCCGTCGGTCCGAACTCCTTCGACAAGGACCTCGCCGTTCTGCCGCTGCGCGCCAATGCGACCATCTGCCGTTTAAACTCCGGTGTATACCGGATACTCTTGGACGCCATCTCGAACACCTCCGTAGCTAACAATGGGGTGTCCACGAAACCGGGTCAACTCCAAACACCAAATTGCCGATCGATAGGCTTGCGACCTCATCGAGGCGAGTGCCTTTCAGGATGCCTTGCGAGTCGCCGGCGTGGATGCTGAAGCCATCGAAGTGTCCAGCCTCGGAAAAGGCATGTATTGGAACCGATTGCGGCTGGCTGACGCCGTATTGAGAGAGCATGAGAGTCATAGTGCCCGGCTGGGATTCTTGTAGCGGCAGCTTTACCTCAATCTCATTGGGCTTTACCGTCTTCCACTCGGTCTTCAATTCCTTGCCGGCAGGATCCTTCAGCATGATGCCGTCAATACAGCTGACGCTGTCCGCGCGAAAGTGGACGGTATCCTGGCGCCCAACGATCAATGCCCCCGCGTCTCTTGCCGCAAGCTCCCAGGCGACTGCGCGCGCATTCATCAATCGGAAGCTGGGGCCCTCGTAGGTATCGAAACCCCACCGACCCTGCAGCGAAGCTTGTACCGTGTCTCCGAGATCGGCGGAAAGTAGAGCGGAGGTGTCGATGACGTAACCTCCCTTAAGTGCATCGGCTGCCGCAGGCAAGTTGATCGTCCTGCCGCCCGCACCCATCACCTTCAGCGAAACGTCATGCGCATAATTAGTGGAAAACACCAGTGGTGCACCCTCCACCGGCAACACGAGAGTCGTGCGTCTGGCGCAATAGATCTCTTTAGGGTCCACCGCGTGCAGCGGCGGCGGCTGTGGCTGCTCCACTGCCGGTAGTGCCGCCACCAATACGGACTTGGGATTTTGAAACGATGGGGCCGTATTCAACGTCAGCGCGACTCGATCTCCTTGTAATGAACCGAGCGCAGGGATGTACTGATACCGAGCGACGTGAAAGGAATCTAGGAGGCGCGCAATATCGAGTACCGAAGCAATGTACGGACTGTAATAGCCATAACTCAGCTGTGGCGTGTAGCTCGCCTCCATGGCCAAATCACTACCCGGACCCGAGGTGAGTGCCTCGACGATCGACGTGCTATGCCCGTCGTTAAGAATGAGCGACTCCTCGCCCTGCATCAGGCATGGCGCTTGCAGCTCCGGGCTTCGGTCCAAACATTTGTCGTCCACCCTAATTGCCAGGCTGCGTGCGAGAAGCGGAGCCGCCGCTTTCAGCTTCGATGGATCGCTGTCGTTAAGGGTTCGAATTGAAGAGAGGTAGCGCTCCAATCGGGAACGGTCGAGCGCGGCCTGATTCAAATCTTGCGAAGCGCGCACAAAGGTACCCGGCCGTCCGCGCACGGCGCCCATTAGCGTTCTGAAATCGCCGCCGGTTTCAGGTGCGAGAAAGACCAGTACTTGTTGAGCAGCCTGCGGCACGCTCACCGTCAGCCCATCGCGTGCGCATTGACCCGTCCAAGTCTTGCAGGGGAAAAACCAAGTCTCGGGAGGTGGGTTCGTCGATCCACTCAAAAATGCAGTCACCATCAGGTAGTGGCTGGACTGATTCGCTGGCAGCTCAGCTCTTATCGATATCCGGTCGCCTGCGGCGAGGTTCGGCACTTCAGATATCGGTAGGCTCGTCGCACCCCGCGCCACCTTGACCTCGAGGACGGGACCGGTAAGGTCAAACGGCGCAGGTCCGGCGTGGACCGCCGCAGCGAAGGTAGTCGCCAGTACTACACTTAGGGATCGTAAATTCATGGAATCTCTGGGAACCCCTATGATCTGCTCCTGGTTAGCCCACAGTACCTGTCGACTGCAGAGTTGAGGTCTAGAGTTTGCGGTCGTCGCCGCGCTTCTGCTACTTACCGCTCTCATTCTTCAGAATTGGATCACAGTTTCCGCGATCGTATGCCCTCATGCAGGGGTGCCCTCGTCAGGCTCTTCCATATAGCGCTCGGAGTACACGCGATGCGGCAACTCGGTAGGTCTCATGGTCGAGCCGGACGAGATTTCGTCCCCCATTCTTTGCCTCGTAGAGCGCCGCATCGGCTGCGGCAATGACTTCATTCAGTGATTGGTCGTTCTTGGTGCGCGTTGCAAGGCCGGCACTGAAACTCACCCGCAGGCCACGGGCCGGATCCGGCAACTGAATATTGGCCATCGCTGATCGCATGCGGTTGATGATCGATAACGCGGTATCGAGCGGGGCATTAGGCAAAATGAGCAGAAATTCCTCGCCTCCCCACCGGCCAAGCGTATCGGAGGTTCGCAGAACCTTGCGAGTGAGCTGCGCAAACTCCTTGAGCACCTGATCTCCAAGCAAATGACCGCACCGGTCGTTGATGCTCTTGAAGTGATCCAGATCGATGAGCGCGATTGTCACTGGCTGATGCCTAATCGTTGCTGAACTCAAAGCTGTCGTCGCAATCTCGCCAGTGCGACGTCGATTTGGCAAGCCGGTCAGGCTATCCTGCTCTGCGAGCCGCACGAGATCGCGCCGGTAGCGCAGATTCGCCATCAGCATCCACGCGAGGAGCGCCGTACCGAGCCCAGACAGCGCGAACATGGTGACCGTCCACCGCAGCTCGCGTTTGCCGCGCTCCAGGCGTTCCGTATCCAGCTCAACCCTTCATCGAACAAAGGGTATCCCGCCATATCAATATTTCGTGGTCACCGCTGTGAGCCAATCAGGCGTTCGATTCAGGATCCACGCCTCCAGCGATTTATCAACGCCAGTCGCAACTAGAACCCCCAAGACCAGCAGAACAAAACCGAATAATTGCTTACCATGCTTGCCCATACTCAATAGACGGCCGCGAATCCTGATCATGCTCGAGCGCGACAAGAATCCCAGTAGCACCAGCGGCGCGGCTGCGCCGATACCGAAAATCAGCATCAATAACGAGATTTGAGCGAGGTTCTTGCCTTGGCTCGCCAGAGTCGTTGCGGCCCCTAGCGTAGGACCCACACACGGACTCCATACGACACCGAGCAACACACCGACGAGGAGTTGACCAGTGAAGCCTTCGACGGTGACGCGCGCAAGCAATTGACTACCGGAGTTGCTCAAGACGCTGGTCGAGCGCGCGAACAGATCTTGCAGCTTCGGCACCACCAGGATCAGGCCGAACGTGGCGAGTATCACGGCACCCACCGTGCGAAAAGTATCGGGGTCGAGACCGAGCGATGCGCCCAAGGTGGCGATAAAGATCCCAACAAGCGTGAAGGACAGCGCCAACCCTACGCCGAGCGCCAAGGCTCCCCAGCGATGCGCGTTCACGGCGGCGGCCAGCAATACGGGCACCAGCGGCAAGACACAAGGTGACAACGTCGATAAAGCGCCCGCTAGTAGACCTAGCCCATACGTGGAGGGCCCGAAGTTCATGCAGCGTCCTAAGCTCTTAGGAGACGGCTCGTCGCAGGAGCGCGGCCAGGCTATCTCGCTGCGTATCCCCGGTCGAGCGCGCGATCTCCTTTCCACCTTTGAATACGACGATCGTGCTCTGCTGAGTGACGCCGAGAGATTTTTTTAGCGCCCTCTCGGTGTCGAAATTCGCGACGTAAAGCGTCAGGGATTTTAGCGCCGGTGTTTGCATCAATTCCTTCAGGACGGGCGCTTGTGCCCGGCATGTGGGGCACCAATCGGCGTGAAACACCACCGCGACCGGGTCGCCGGCCGATCGCGCCGCATCAAATTGAGTCTGACTGAATGGAAGCTCGGCGCAGACGGCGAAGTTCGCAAATAGGCCTAATACCACCGAAAACACTGCAGCAATGAGGGATCTCATACGTAAGTTCTCCGAACACTTGGGGGACACGGAGCCGACCGTTCATCCCGTTGATTTATTACATTTCTCTGGATTCGTGGCCTGTGTAGGGTGAAACGAGTCAGATGACCGCCCGAGGCGCTCACATTTCGTAGTCCGGCAGTTCAAATTTGTCGCGCAACTCACCTAGGACCAGCAGGTTGGCAACCTGCGGGATGGTCATTAGTTTGGTTGCCTGATTGCGTATCCAGACGCCGAGCCGCGAGCGCGGCGCAAATGAGTGGGCGAAACTGCGAGCCGCCTTCTGCTTGCTTTCGATGAAGGGACGCATCAGCTCCTCATAGCGCCGAAATGCCACTCGGTGATCACTCTTGGCGCGGGATAGCTCGCCCGCCAAGACATAAGCGTCTGTCATGGCGAGCCCGGCGCCCTCACCCGCTAAGAGGGAAACGCAGCCTGCCGCATCGCCGATCAATGCGACGCGGCCCTTTGACCAGGAGTCCATAGTGATCTGGCTGACGCGGTCGAAATAAACAGTCGCCGCCGTATCCAACGCTTTATCGATCAGCGGCCACTCCCAGTCGGCGTCCGCGAAGATGCGGCGCAACGTAGCCTTGTGTTCATCTGAACGCTCGGGCTCCGGGCCTGCCAAGTGCTCTGCAGCGAAGACGAAAAGGAACATCGTGCAGTCTCCGCGCTGGGCAAAACGGGATATCTGTCGACCCGGCATTCCGTAACTTACGTACGCAAGCTCGTCCCGCGGCCGATATCCCTTGGCCTCGAATGCTGCGACGTAATAGCCGATCGGTCGTTCGCAGTTGCGTTGCCGGCCGAAGATGAGGTCTCGAACATTCGAGTGCAGGCCGTCAGCGCCGATGAGCAGCTCGAAATTCCGCACGATCCCGGTCCCGAGCACTACGCGAACGCCTCGTTCATACTCCTCGATCCTCGAAATTGTCGTGTCGAAGAGTGTCTCCGCCCGCCCCTCGATCGACCGGTAGAGTGAGGCGGCGAGATCTCCGCGCGGTAGGCTGGTGAACCGATCGTTCATCATCGAACTAAATATCTCCGTAGAGAACCCTCCAGCTCTTCGCCCATCGCCATCGACGAAACGCACCTCGTGAACCTTGTAGCCGGCTTCGAGCAACTGCGGCAGTATTCCCATCCGTTCCGCGACTGTGTACCCCACGCCCCAGAAGTCGATCATGTAGCCCGCGGTACGCAGACTAGGCGCCGATTCGAGCAGGGTAGGCTCGTGACCAGCGCGAAGGAGCCAGTAGGCTAGAGTTGGACCCGCGACGCCAGCGCCACTGATGGCGATTTTCACCAACCACCTCCTCCCAGCCGACCGACCTGAACTCGTGCGCGGCGGGACCGACGTCGTTTACTTGCCGAGAAATTCCCGGGGTCCGAGCATCCCGGTCTTTCCGGTGTCCATCATGTCGAACACCTCGTTCTGGTAAGCGATGAACTCGTCGCGCGACACCTTGCCGTCGCCGTTCTTGTCGATCTTGTGCATCATTTCCCGCGTTTGCAGTGCGCGCTCGTAGCCGCCCGTGGCGAAGGTCGCCATCTCCTTGGAGGGAGTGAGGAATTCCTTTTCATCGACGAGTCCCGTCTTGTCCTTGTCGAGCGCCGCGAACACTTTTTCCTGGTACGCGATCCATTCCTTCCTGGACACGGTCCCATCTTTGTTGGTGTCGATCATGTGCATCTCATCCATGGTGCGAAGGCCCCGGGCGTAACCACCGGTGGCGAATGAGGACATGTCTTCGGCAGAGGCGAGCGGCGCACAGATGACTGCGGCGGCGAGGATGAAAAGGGCGTGCATCTTGCGATTTACTTGGTGCGACATTTTATGCTTCCTTGTGCTTTGAGGGGTGATCGCTCTACGTGCCGTTTATTTGGCGGCAGCTCCCGAATGAGACCTGGAATTCGCGCGAATTATTGCGCGTCGGAGCGCGCCCTCGGCTCCGGTATCTTCTGGAGGAGCTGCTATATGTGGAGAATTACAGACCAACATCCGTCCCACAAGGGACGGAGTGTATTCGCGATGAATTCGCGTCCTCACCTTGAGAGTCCGACGGTTGCCACGACCTACCGCTCGCCCGCGATTCGCCTCCTGGGTGCGCTGCGCGGCACCGAGTTCTGCTCCGCTGACTGCAGTTGGCGGGTATTACTCGGAGCGATCCTTCCTGGATTCGGACGCGTTGCCGAGTTGGAGCGTGAAGGCGGCTCCCATAAAGCATCCGAGGAAGGTGAAGACCACGAAGAAGTCGCCGAAACCCAGATACCACCCAGCGCCCGGCACGACAGTTGCCGAGATGATCAATACCAAGGCCAATGTGTGCCAGAACTCTCGGCTCTTGTTGTGCAACATCAGACCGGTTTTCACAGCGATCACCACTAGAATCGAAAGGGCAATAACAAAACCGGCATCTAGGCTGGTTGTGAATTTACGTGTGACACCCAGATAAGAGAATCCTAGCAACAGGAGCGCCGCTATAGCGAAATACGCGATAGTGCCCCACCGTCTCATGAAATCCTTTCTCGTGACCGCCGCTCACTAGAGTCTAAAAATGGAAATCCTCGCCTGCACACGGAAATCCTTGTTGGTCAGCTTATCGCACAAGACGAATGCCCGCTGTGGGTCAGCCATTCTGGCGCTGCCGCTGACGGCAAGCGTTAAGGGTTCCATTCTACGCACGCTCGACAATTGGGCGGGAATCGGCGAGGACTCCGAAAGCCAGCGCACCGGCGGCGCTGACAATTGCCGTGAGCACAAAGGCTGCAGAGTAGGTGCCTGTCATGTCTACGAGCCACCCGGTGATGGCGACGCCAACAATTCCGGGAATTGTGGCGAAGCTATTGCCAAACGCCCAAAGCACGGCGCACCCACGCGGAGCGACATCGAGATAGATCGGCATGTGTCCGGCGGACGTGCACGCCAGTGCGCCGGCTGCTGCGCAGAGGAGGATCAGAGCCGTGGTTGGAGAATGCGCTTCATGCAGCGCGAGCAAAAGAGTGGCGGACACAACGAGGGCACCGCATTGCATGAGCTTGCGGGTCGTGGGCACACTGACGCCGCGCCGGATCATGGTGTCCGCCACCGAACCTGCCAGATTGCCGGTCGCGAACATCGTCAGCCACGGCGCTGCCGAAAACAGACCCGAGTTCGCGATACTCAGGCCTTGCACGTCACGGAAGTAGCTAGGCATCCACGATAGCAGGACATACAGAGTCCACGTGAATGCTACGTGTCCCGCGACGATTCCCGCCACGGGCGCTCGTAGCAGCAGCCGACGTAAAGGCACATGCCCCGCGTCGTCCGGCGTTGGTGCCGCAGGGTTCAGTAACTCGCGTTCCGCGGCGCCGACGCGCGAGTCGGTGGCCGGGTCGTTCTTGATCTGCTGCATCCAAAAGATCAACCACACAAGCCCGATGGCTCCGAAGACGTAGAAAGGCATGACCCATCCGAAGCGCTGCACGAGCCAGCCGCTGCCCATGAGCCCGATCAGCGTGCCGGCCGGTGTGCCGCTCATCATTAGCGCGACTGCGCGCCCGCGCTCCGTTGCAGGTACCCAGCGGCCGTAGAGATCGTAGATTCCGGGGTACATCCCGGCCTCGCCTACACCCATTCCAATGCGCGCGGCGATCAGCACGGCAATCGAGAACGACGCGGCGGCCGGAGTCAGCAGCGTGAAGATCGACCACACGAGGACGGAATACCCGATCACACGCTTGCCGCCAAAGCGGTTCGCGAGGAGGCCAGCCACGAACATAAACGACAGGTAACCGAGGAAAAACGCGGCGAGAACGAAACCCTTCTGCGTCTGAGACCAGCCGAAGTGCTCCCTCATCGCGACGGCCGCGACCGCGATGTTCACCCGATCGGTGTAGGCGATGATGGTGCCCAGGAATATAAGCACGACGACCAGGTGGCGGCGCGGCCAGCGAGTGGTCACCGCGTTCGCGCCAGGTTCTCGCGCACGAATGCGATATGTTCGCGCAGCACGTACAGTTGTTCGGCGTGCGAGCCCGGCATTTTGCGGGCAATGATGGACCTCTCGATCGTCCTCAGCCGATCGAGAAGCGCTGCGCGGCGTTCCTCGGTCAACGTACCCAGCGACTCTCTTTCCACTGCCATGAGTTCCCCATAGCGGTGGTGGATGCGGCTATTGATGCGCCATTTGTACAGTTGCGGCAGAAATCGCAGCCCGGGGACGAGCACCACCAATATCGGGATGAATACCACGATGGCGCGATTGACGAGGCTCGCCAGCCAAATCGGCAGGTAGCGGTACATGAAGCTCCGGTCGCCGGACTTGTAGAACCGTGCCGCTTCGGTATCGAGGGGGAACAAACGCATCGTTGGGCTGGGGAACTGGCCGGCCGATTGAAGCAGCGAGGCGTGTCCGTGCACCTCGGTCGCTGCCTCGATGAGCAGGTCGACGACCGCCGGGTGCAGGCCGGAATGCGCCACCATCTCGACGGTCGGTGCCAGCATGTTGATCTCGGTTGGTGGTAGATCCTCGCCGAGATCGAATCCGCCGGCAGGTACCACCAGCTTGTGAAAGTAGGGGATGCGACGCACATAGGCGTCCGCCCGCTCGAAGTCGAACAACCGGACGCCCTCGGTGTGGAGCATCTCGCGTATCGTGGACGGAGCGGCCGAGTCGCCCGTCAAAAAAATGACATCCACCTTCTTGCCCAACAGCGCACGCGTGGCGTCTTCACCCTCCAGATCGAGGAGCTGCGTCGGCCCGCCGGGTTCGATCTCGTTGAGCTTCAGCAGAGCCAACGCCAGGGATCGCGTGCCGCTACCCTCCGGACCGATGGCGATGCGTTGCGAGAGAAAATCCGACAACCGCAGCACCGGCTTCGGACTGCGATAAAAGATCGTCACTGGCTGGAAGAAGACGCCCCCAAGCGATACGAGGTCGCTGGTATCCTCGGTTTGCACAAGTCCCGACTGCACGAACGCAATATCGACGCGCGATTTTCTATCGGACAGCCGCGTCAGATTCTCGATCGAGCCCTCCGATTCGAGCACGTTGAGCTTGATGCCGCTGCGCGCCAGTACCTTGACGTATCGCTGGGCCATCGTCTCGAAGGCGCTGCCCTTCGGGCCGCTGCTGAGGGTGAGCGTATGAGGGGGCGCCGCACTCATGAAATGGACCGCCCCCCAAATGGCGAGCGCGGCCAGCAGCAGGAACGGGCCCACGGTTTGTACCAGAGCCCACCAGGATACGGTCACGATCTTCAGGCGTTTGGGCAACATATCTCTATCGTCAGCTCAAGCACGATGATTCCCAATGGTCGGGTCAGGAGCGGCGCTGCGCACGGCCGACATAGTAGCCTGCGACGAACGGTAAGCCGAGCGCGACCACCGCCAATCCGAGGATCAGCATGAGTGCCACGCGGACCAGACGGCGAGCTTCCTCACCGGCGTCGCTGATGATCTGATCCGCGAGGCGCATTGCGTCAGCCGCGACGGCTGCGCGCTCCTTGTCTACCGCCTCTACCGCAGCTTGCCGCTCCACGCTCACCGAGGAAGATAACGCCATCCGCTCGGCACGGATCGTGCCCATCATCTCGACCCAGGACGCATCGGCCCTCTTGCTCACGTCGCGCACGACGCCGTTGACCAGTTGCGGCGTCGATTCGGCCAGCGCCGACAGTCGAGCCAACCGCTCATCCAGGTGTTTGATCATGGCGTTGACATCCTGACCGCTAATTCCGGACTCTTGAGCGGCGAGCTGTGCGCGCCAAAGCGCCTGAGAAGTGAAGTTATTGCCGTACAATCGCAACATGTCGCTGGTCTGACCCAGGGCCTCCGGCAAGGTACCCAGCGAATCGACCAGTCTGGTCTTGGTTCCTCTGTCATGGGCCCAAAGGTCCAAAATCGAGGCGCGCGCGAAACTTAGGTTCGCAATCGGGTATGCGCTCGCATAGCCATCGACGAACCGCTTTTCGCCGGCATATTCCGCCGGCTCCACGAGTCCTCGAGCCAGATCGTCCGCCTCACGCTCGAGCTCCACCGCGAGCCGCACAGCGCGCGGCTGCTCCGCGCCGAACAGCGATCGCCCCTTGCCGTCGGCGAGGAAGTCGTGCATCTGAATCGTCAAGCCCCACATGTCCAGGAAACCGACCGTGGGCACGATCTGGCTTGCCGCGCGCGTGCTCGCGCCTTCGGATCCGATCTTCCATCGCAGCGTGTTCAGGCGGATTTCGGGATCCTTGGTAGCGGCGGCTATGTCGTCGGCCGTCTGCTCGACCGCCGTGTTGAAGCGCGTAGCAAAATCATGCGTGAGGAGCCGGGCATTGAAATCGCGCGTTGGCAGCGGCTTCTCCGGACTCTTGAGCGAGACCAGCGAGCAGCTTGCGAGGCAGACCGCGAGCGCAGCGAGCGCGACGCCGCGTGCCGTATTGGCCCTCACCGCCGCCAATCTCCCGCTCCTCATACTCGTCTCCACAGTCTGATTTAGAACCATTCACGGTCTGCGCGACATGGTACCGGCATCATTTCGATCAGAGCACTACGCCGCCAATACTCGCCCGGACGAACAATCGGAATTTCCTCGATCGTAGGCGTACTGCCTATGTACGCAGAGTTCGGAAAAACTGTCGCACGTCCTCTACCATCGCACCGGGCTGTTCCCAGAAGGCAAAATGCGAATAGCTGGCGATGAACTTGTTGTTTTCTCTGGACACGCAAATTGCTCACTCTGCACCCAGACACCGGGAAGCAGTAGGGGTCAAGTTTGCGTTTTTGTCAATCTGGCGGCCAGCGCGAGACGCCCGATCCCAGCCACGCAAATGCCTGGTCGACCTCGCCGCGGAAGGCGTGCGCCTCCGCAATCTCGGGGTGAGGTCGCAGGGTCTTGAATCGATAGCGGCATGATACTCTCCTGCAAAAGAGAAGAGCCGGAAGCGTCGCGGCTTTGATTTTAAGCGGCGTCGCTGCCATCTGCGGCCGATCTGCGATCCGAAAATGGGGTGCTTTATAAAGTTCGAGGGCCTGTCGACGCCCCATTTTGACCCCCTGAAGTGAGGATGAATGAACGAGCTTCTCAATTGGATGTTCTCTTCGCAGGGATTTATGCCACACGGTCATTGCTATCTCTGGCAACCCGGCACGATGTGGCTGAATGTGGGCTCTGACGGGCTGATCGCGGCGGCATATTTTGTCATTCCGCTCTCGCTATATGATTTTGTGAGACGCCGAGCCTCCGACATCCCCTTCCGAGGCATATTCCTGATGTTCGCCGCCTTCATTCTTCTCTGCGGGTCCACCCACGTCATGGAGATTTGGACGGTTTGGAACGCGGATTATCGGTTGAGCGGCGCATTGAAGTTGCTCACGGGCATCGTGTCGATTGTCACCACGCTCGCGCTCTTTCGCATCATGCCTCATGCGATCGAACTGAGATCGCCGCGCCAGCTTCAACAAGAGGTTGTAGCCCGTACCGCAGAACTCATGGAAGTCAACGCGAAATTGCAGCAGACGATTCAAGAGCTAAAACAGCAGGGGGAGGAACTCCAAACAATGCTTGACCTCCTGCCAGTGGGAATCGCGATTGCTCACGATGCACTCGGCAATCAAATGACGGCCTCCGCTCGGCTTGCCGAGCTCTTGGGGATTTCTACGGCTCAGAACTTATCCCTCAGTGCCGAAGATGGCCCAAGCAGCGCGTTCAGATGTGCGCGAAATGGCAAAGTCATACCGCCTGAGGAGTTGCCGATGCAGCTGGCAGCGCGCACCGGGCAGGAGCAACGCGACGTCAGCCTCGATGTGGAATTTGCGGACGGGCGTATCATCACTTTGATGGTGAGCGCAGCGCCGCTATTCCACTCGGACGGGAGCGTACGCGGTGCGATCGGTACACACGTGGATGTAACGGGACTCAAGCAAATACAGCGCGAATTGGAGGAGGCGGATCGTCAAAAGAATGAGTTTCTTGCGATGCTGGCACACGAGCTGCGCAATCCCTTGGCGCCCGTTCGAAATGCGGCCGAACTGCTGATCCGAGCCCCTCATGGGGATCCGCGCGTTCAAACTACCGCTGCGATGATCCAACGCCAAGTGATTCAGCTCACCAGACTCGTTGATGATTTGCTCGACGTGTCCCGGATCACACGCGGGCAGATCGAGTTAAAACTCGCTCCGATTGAACTCGCGCCCGTGGTAACCATGGCACTCGAGGCGGTTGATCCGTTGATGAAGGAAAGACAGCATCGAGTATCGGTCGCATATCCCACTGAACCTGTATATGTGAGCGGGGACTCAACGCGGCTCGTGCAATGCATGGTAAATATCTTGAACAATGCCGCCAAGTACACCGATCCGGGCGGTGCGATCCAAGTTGAATTGAGTTTCGATAAAGCGATGGCGCTTATTACCATTCGAGATAACGGTACGGGCGTAGCGCCTGAGTTTCTGCCGCGAATGTTCGAGTTGTTCTCACAAAGCAAGCGCACGTTAGACCGGGCACAAGGCGGTTTGGGCGTGGGACTATCGCTGGTGCGCAAAATCATCGAGATGCACCAAGGGCGGGTGGCCTGTACGAGCGCGGGAGTCGGGCAAGGCTGTACCTGCGAAATTTGGCTTCCATTGACCGATCATAGAATTACAGCGGTGCCCGATCCGCGGCCGCTCAAGGTGAGTGCGCGCCGGGTGATGATTGTTGATGACAACCATGACGCGGCGGACTCGCTTGCGATGATGTTGGCTCTCGATGGACATGAGACGCACGTGGCGTATTCGGCTGAGGGCGCGCTCGCGGATGCCAGCACCTTTAGGCCAGAGGTCATATTGCTCGATATTGGTCTGCCGATGATGGATGGCTACGAAGTCGCTCGACAATTGCGCGCGATGACTGGCTTCAATCAAGTCCGTATTGTGGCAGTGACCGGCTACGACCAGCTTGACGATCGGCGGATCCGAACCGCGGAATTTAACGCTCATCTGGTCAAACCGGTCGATTTCGACGCGCTTGCGAACGCGATAATGGGTCCCCGCGGCGACAGCTGATGCATCCAATCGTCCTGGGTTGCTTGCTGCGGTGCGCCGGAGGACGCTCAATTTCTTCGAGCCGAAACGGCGAGTATGATTGTCGCGCGCGAATCAGATTGGCTTCACAACTAAAGGAGCATCCAAATGCCGCACTTTATGGTGAGCTGCAATTATTCTGCCGAGTCGAAGAGCGCAATGATTGCCAGCCCGGTCGATCGAACCAAAGCCGCCTCCGCGGCCGTCGAGGCGGTCGGTGGCAAGCTTCACAGTGCATTCATGACCTTTGGGGAAACGGACATCATCGTCATATACGAGGCACCGGACGCAATTGCGTCTGCGGCACTTGCCATGACGCTGGGCGCCTCCGGCGCGTTCTCGTCGATAAAGACTACGGCACTGCTTACTACCGCAGATGCGGTTAAGGCACTCAAGCTCTCGGCTGAAACAAAGGCAGCGTACAAACCACCTTCGAGGTGAAATTACTGTCGGCCAGTAAGAGGAGTGTCGGCCAAGAACGGCGGCATCGATCGCGGTGACCCAAGCCGTTGGCGATTATTCGCAGGCGCGAGACCGCGCCCATTGGTCCCCATTGGCCCATTGGCCCATGATGGTGAAGCGCACGGGCTTCAAGCCAGGCGGAGCAGCATCTCGGTAACCTTCGCCGATTCGGTGATCATGAGGTCATGACCGGTATCAATCTCCCAGGCGCGGGTTGCTTCCAGCAGTTCCATCTTTCGTCTCTTGTCAAATTCGCCCACCCGGCGCTTGCAGTTGATGTCGGTGCGAGGCAAGCGTCGGACAGCAGCCTCGTCCTTCAGCTGCAGCTTCTGTGTGTAACACTTCCAGGGGTGTGTCTGGAGCTTCGGGCGCATCCAGGCAATGTCAGCCGAATCGGTCACGCCAAAGAATTCGGGCTTGAGCGTGTCCGGCCACGTCACCACCTCGATGCCATCGACTTCGCGCACCCAGCCTTTGCACGTCGCCATGATCTGAACCGCGACGTCCGCGAGAGACTCACCGCTTCGAGGGTGGGCGGCGTCAAGGTAGACCAGTTCCTTGATCCGATCCGGCGCACGGTCGGCGACGCCGGTGATCACCATGCCACCGTAGCTGTGGCCGACGAGGATCACGTTGTGAAGATCCTCAAATAGGAGGACGCCCACGACATCGGCCACATGCATCTCCAGATCGACATGTGGGCTCAACAGATGGCGCCGCTCGCCGAGCCCCGTCAGCGTCGGGGTGTAGACTTCGTGGCCAGCCTTGCGCAAAGGCCGCGCGACTTTCTGATAACACCACCCGCCATGGTGCCCGCCGTGCACGAGTACGTAGGTCGCCATGGTTTCCCCCCAGGTGTTGGCGTGGGTGCGTAGGAGTGAGCGATGATCAGAAATCCATGGGCAGGCCGATGTGCCGCCGATACATGAGATCTCGGTGACGGAGGAGTATGGGATCGAGCGCCGCTGCGATATCGGGCGTCACATGAGTGTAATTGGCACGCATGAAGTCCGGCATGGGGCAATCCTCAGGCGCTAGCGGCGAGACAAAACCCGCGAAGCAGGCCCAGTACAGATCGCAGGCGGTGACCTGGTTACCGACCAGATAATCCGATCCGGAAGCCTGTTGACGGTGAAGCTGCCTCGCGAGACCGTTCAGGACGGAAACCATCCGCGCGGGTGCCCGCGCGATCGCCTCGGGTCTCACCCCGTAGGAGCGGGTCATTCTCGCCATATCGAAAGAAGCGGAAGAAGGGGGATTTTTCGTGGAACTCTGCCCCATCAATTGGAGACGCCGTGACCAGCCAAAGCCATCCGCTCCGCAGATTTCAGTAGAAAAACCAAGCACCAGGGCGCGCTCGAGGGGATCGCTGGGCAATAGCGGATCACCCGAGCCCAAGCGCTCCGCCAGCAACAGTAAATCGAGCCATGTAGTCTGCGGGGGCTCCTCGTCAAGCACCGCCACAGGCGCATTGCGCACGCCGGTCCAGGCGTAGAGATCGTCGTTCGCCTCCATCGCCGCCTGCGCCACCGGGACATATTTCACATGGCGTACCGACAGCAAAGCCTTGGCGGCTTCGCCCCACGGGCCGGGCATGTGCGCTGTCAAGACCAGGCGCAAGCCTGGCAGGTTTCGAGCCTCCGCAGCCGAGAGATACTTCATATCGGAACACTCCAAATGACACAGAGTCGGCGGACGCTGAGCTTCTGCGTCTGCAACGCTCCTCGCTTAGCGAAGGTTTACAGAAAATGCGAGTAATGCGCCAGTCTCCGCACTTGATCATGAGGTGGTGATTCGTTAAGGACCGTAGCGATGGGTTGAGTTGCGACGCCCTTTGTCGCGTCGCGACATGCTCACGCCGGTTGCTGCGATGCGCAGCAACGCTTTAAGAATTACGAATATAAGTCTCCAGTGAATTGTCGAATTGAAGGGACTAAAATCCACGTCGACTCATTCGCTCGTTGCGCTTGGCTTTCGTGCCGGACGGCCGGGAAAGGAGGGGTTGTGAAAATACACCGATGGCAGCATTGGGTGATCGCGTTGCTCGGAGTATGGATGTTGATATCCCATTTGGTATTGCGCTATGCGGGCATCCATTCAGATGCGCTATGGAATGCCTGGTTGGTCGGAGCGGCGATCATATTGGTGGCTGCAGGACGCCTGATTGTCGAGTTGCCGGATCCTTGGCAAGACGGGACGCATGCCGCGCTCGGACTTTGGCTGATGATCTCACCCTGGGTGCTGGGCTTTGCGTCGCACATAACGGCGCGCACCAACTCGATCATCGTGGGCTTTCTAGTGGCCGGTTTGGCCCTCTGGGCGATGGTTGTGGATACTGATCTTCGCAAATCGATGGATGCTTGGATGCACCAGCATCATCTGTTGAGATAACGAGGTTCGCGGAATCAACCTGCGCTCGGAGTAGTGAGCCCGTTAGTTCGTCCTCCGGTAGCCGGTGTTTAGCACCGTGACCGTGAGGTTTTTGGCCTGGGCGTTGAGGATGATGTTGGATGCGTAGGCGGTACCGTCGTCCAGCTGACCCATACCCGCATTCAGTGTGATGATATCGGCGGTGCTGTCGAGGTAACTCGATACCGTGACACGTGCGATTCGATTGTTCGCAAGATCAATCTCGACGCCCAAATTGTCTCCCGCCTTCTGGTAATCCCGGAAATTGATTAGCGCGCGCCTGCCGGGCTCCAGTACATCGATACCGACCTTGCCCGCATCCTTCACCGCCTGAATTTTGGACGGATCGGGTGGCACGTACGATTTCACCAGACTCACGGCGCTTTGCATGTAGTCGGTCAGTTCCGCCTTCTTGTTCGCAATGATTCGGCCGCGCAGCCCCGGCTTCGTCGCCGGCGGCGGCGACGCATCGACCACGACCTTTTGCAGTACGCCATCCGCACCGTAGTAGCAGCGCTGTTGCTTGCGCGACTTCTCCTCGCCATTGAGGCTCACGGTCGTGGTTTCGATCCATTCGTAGTGCCTCAAATTCGCCTGGCTGGCGGCGAGCGTGGCCTTGAGAGCAGCGACGCGCTCCGGCAGGGAGGGTTGAGGAGCTTGCGCGACCGCGATGCGACCACCGCTCGCCAGCGCGGCGCCGAGTACGCAGATTCCAATGGTTCTTGAGATCACGAAAACTCCATCGCGCCATGTGGATCCGCAGCTTCGCGCCTGAGGCGGCGTTTCGTTATTGCCCTTTGTGCCAATGTACGAGTGCTTCTCGTTCGTGCCACGATTGGCATCCTTGTCGCGGCCCCCCGCAAGCTGCGCTGCGCGCCGGGTGGGTTGGGTGGCTCAAAGTCCTTCGCTTGCCCAATGGGATCGCTGAAACTCGCACTACAGGAGCACGGACCATTAAGAAGAAAAGCCCCGCGGCTGCCAGGAACTCTGCACTCGCCCGACTCGCGCTGGTAAGCATCGTCGCTATCCTAATTTGCGTTGTCCCGGTCTATGCGCAGCAGGTTACGGGCGAATTGGGTTCGCCCAGCGCGACCACCTCGATCGAAGGCAAGCAGTTGCCGCCACCGCCTCCAAAATTCGGCGGTGTGATCAAGGATAGCTACAAGGACTCGAAGCCTTACTGGCCGCCGCGAGTGGTGCCGCCCAAAGGCGCTCCCAACGTCCTGCTCATCATGACGGATGACCAGGGTTACGGCGTGTCGGGTACCTTCGGCGGCGTCATCCCGACGCCCGCGCTCGATCGCATCGCCAAGTCGGGCTTGCGCTACACCCAGTTTCATTCCACGGCGCTGTGTTCGCCGACGCGCGCGGCACTGATCACGGGTCGCAACCACCACTCCGTCGGGTTTGGCGTCATCGGCGAATTATCGACCGGATTCCCCGGCTACGATTCCGTCATCGGCGCGGAGAGCGCCACCATCGGGACGATCCTGAGGGACAACGGCTACGCCACCTCATGGTTTGGCAAGAACCACAACACGCCCGGCTTCCAATACAGCGCTGCCGGCCCTTTTGATCAATGGCCGATCGGCATGGGTTTTGAGTATTTCTACGGCTTCATGGGCGGCGAGACCGATCAGTGGACACCCTATTTGTTTCGCAACACCTCGCAGGTGTTTCCTTGGATAGGTAAACCCGGCTACAACCTCATCACCGACATGGCGGATGACGCCATCAAGCACATGCGCGATCTGAACGCGGCCGCACCCGACAAACCATTTTTCGTCTACTACGTGCCCGGCGGTAGCCACTCGCCGCACCAGCCCACGAAGGAATGGATCGAGAAGTTCAAGGGCAAATTCGACATGGGTTACGAGAAGTTGCGCGAGCAGATATTCGCCAATCAGAAGCGGCTCGGCGTGATTCCGGCGGGTACACAGCTCACCCCCTGGCCGGACGGGCAGGCCGGGTATGGGGGCGCGAAGCTGCCGCGGTGGGACTCGCTCTCATTGGTGGAGAAGAAGCTCTTAACGCGCCAGGCGGAGGTCTTCGCCGGCTACACCGCGTATACCGACCACGAAATCGGCCGGGTCATCCAGGAAGTTCAAGATGAGGGGAAACTCGACAACACGCTGATTATCTACATCGTCGGCGACAACGGCACCAGCGCCGAAGGCACGCTGTACGGCACCTACAATCAGCTTATCGCCTACAACGGCATTTTAAAGACGCCCGAGCCGCTACAGCTATTGCACTACGAAGAATGGGGGTCCGATAAGACCTATCCGCATATGGCGGTGCAATGGTCGTGGGCGTTTGACACGCCGTTCAAGTGGACCAAGCAGGTGGCTTCGCATTTCGGCGGCACGCGGCAAGGTATGGCGATCTCCTGGCCTGGTCACATCAAAGACTTGGGCGGTCTTCGCACCCAGTTCCACCATATGATCGATATCGTTCCGACCATTCTCGAAGCCGCCGGCATCAAGGCCCCGGAACAGGTCAACGGCATCCAGCAGAGACCCATCGAAGGCGTGAGCATGCTGTACACGTTTGACAAGGCGAATGCCAACGCGCCCTCGAAGCGCGACACGCAATACTTTGAAATGGTCGGGAACCGCGGCATCTACCATGACGGCTGGATGGCCAACACCACTCCTCCCTCCCCGTCTTGGGAGCTCGGAACGGGCAAGCTGGCCGACCTTTCCACCGGCTACCAGTGGGAGCTCTATCACATCACCGAGGACTACTCGCAATTCAACGACCTCGCCGCGAAAATGCCGGACAAGCTGAAGGAAATGCAGGCCTTGTTCGTGACCGAAGCGGGGAAATACAACGTGTTCCCATTGGATAACACCGGCTTCGCACGGCTCCTGACCCCGCGGCCGAGCGCGGTCGCCGGCCGCACGGTGTTCACTTACGCGGGTGAAAATGCCGGCATCCCGCTCGGCAATGCCCCCAGCATTCTCGACAAGGACTACACGATTACCGCGGATGTGACGATTCCCAAAGCGGGCGCGGAGGGCATGATCGTGACTCTCGGCGGCCGCTTCGGCGGCTATGCCCTTTACCTGCTCAAGGGCAAGCCGGTCTTCGTCTACAACCTGCTCGATCTGGAGCGCTTCCGCTGGGAGGGCGGGGTGGGCGGCGAGGACTGGTTAGGCGACTCGCTCAAGCCCGGCAAGCACACGATCACGTTCGATTTCAAGTACAACGGCCCCGGTCCCGGCAAAGGCGGCACCGGTGTGCTCTCCGTTGACGGCAAGGAGTTGGCGCGCAAGACAATCGAGCACACGATTCCGCTCCTCATGACCATCGATGAAACTTTCGACGTCGGGATCGATACGCGCTCGGCCGTGGACGACAGCTACAAGGTGCCCTTCCGCTTCAATGGTACGATCAACAAAGTGACCTTCAAGCTCGGACCGGAACAGCTGACGGCGGACGACCGCGAGGCGATGCAGAGGGCGCTCGCCAGAGCGCACGACTGACCGCTGTGGGAGTCAAGCGATGAGTCAGAACCACTTCACGTTGAGATTCCCCTTGAAGTCCCCCGCCGACGCCAAGTCGCTGGCCGAAGAGCTTCCGCCCTTGATGCCCGCGCTATTCAAGGCGGCCGATACGCTCGGCACGATTCACTATTCGCGCTTCACCGTTCTCAGCGACAAGACGCTGCTGTTTCTCGGCGATTTCGACGGCGAATTCGTTCAGCTCATGACCGCTCTTGCCCGGGAAGCCGGGCCGGTGTTCGACCTGATTTTCCAGCATGTGGACAAGCCGCCGGTCACGCCGGTCGCCGATCATGCACAGGCATTTGTCGAATGGGGCGTCGAGCATCTGCTCCAGGCAGTGAATCTCTACACGGCGTACCCTGAGGTGACCGTCAAAGAGATCAAGGCGATGGCGGCAGAGGCTGGCATCGAGGGCGCCGGCGAGCTGCATCCGTTCCTGGTGATTTTGCCGACGAAGTCGCGAATCGCTTTCTTCGAAACGCAACTGCTTCTGCGTGCGAGGGGGCGCGGAATCACTCATGACCTCGATACGGTGGGTACACCGCATTTCGCGCAATTCATACCGCTGGAGGATAACCAGATCGGATTCTTTACGGTCTACGACGGAACCTTTAACGATTACATTGCCGATTTCACCAAAAATATCGGGCAGGTCTTCGATCTTCTCTTCAAATTCACCAAGGGCGCGCCGCCCTCGCCCTGCAGAAAGCATCTGCAGGAGTTCATTGACTTTGCGGCGGGTGCGAACCGTGCTCCGATCGGGTTCTATCAGGCATATCCGGGGCTATCGGTCCAGGATATTCACGCGCTCATATCCGACCGCAAGCCGGCAGTTTCGCGATGAGCGGGGATGGCGGGGCCAAAGCGACGCCTGGAAAGAGCGGCGGAGGGCTCCTAGGGCGTCTTTTTGGGCGAGCCGAGCACGACTCTTCACGCCCTCGTCCGGCCGGCAGCACGGCACTCGAGCTCCCTGATATCCAGGGATTCATTCTCCGCGGATACCGCATGCCGATGGTGCGGCATTTCTTGCTCGCCGTGGGCGATCCAGCCAACGCACGCAAGCTCCTCGGCAGGCTCGTCAGCGGCAACGAGTCCGACGCACCGCAGATCACGACGGCCAAGGACTGGCACGTCGGATTCGCGCCGGGTCCCGTCGATGATCCGGCCGATGCGCCCCGCCTAAAGCCCGACTATTGCCTGAACGTGGGCATCACTTGGCCCGGCATGATCGCGCTCGAAATCAAGGACCGCGTGCCGACGGTCTCCTTCAAATCCTTCGGCGTATTCATCGAGGGCGCGGCAGCACGCGCGAAATTAGTGGGGGATACGGGAGCCAGCGGTCCGGAGAATTGGATCGGTGGTTTCGGGAAGGGAAACGATCACCTCCTGATGACCCTCCATGCCTTGAGTCCGGAAGCAATGACGAGCTACAGCGACCGGCTTTCGGCGCTGTTCAAGGAGGGAAACGCCTTTCGGGAGATTTGGCGTCAAGACGGCATGGCGTTGATGGAGATGCATGACGGCAAGCCGGTCCCGACCTTTAAGGTTCATTTCGGCTACAACGACGGCATCAGCATGACCACCATTCAAGGCGGTCCCGAGCGCTATCCGCCGGATCATCAGCGGCCGTGCGAACCCTGGTTATTCGTGCTGCGCGATGAGGCGGAGAACTACTACGTGCCGGAGCCTCGTGAACTTGGGCTCAACGGCAGCTTTGCCTGTTTCAAGATGATCCAGACGGATGTCGTCGGATTCGAGAATTTCCTGCAATCGAATAAGCACCAGATCGATCCCGAATTGCTGGCCGCGAAGCTATGCGGGCGCTGGCGCAACGGTGTTCCGCTGGCGCTGTCGCCGGACACGGACAGCCCGCCCGGGGGAATCTCGCACGAGCAGCTCAATGACTACGAATACGTGAATGCGGATGGATCAGGCGATCCCAAAGGTCTGCGCTGTCCGGTCGGGGCGCATATGCGCCGCATCAACCCCCGCGGCCAGCCGGTCACGGGGCAGGGCCAACCCGGCGGCAGCAACAATACCCACCGGCTGATCCGGCGCGGCATGCCTTACGGGCCGGCCTATGATCCGACGCTGCCCTACGACGGCATCGAACGCGGGCTCCTTGGCTATTTCATCAACTCGAATCTCGAGAATCAATACGAGTTCGTGCTGCGTCAGTGGGTCAATGACAGCGAATACGCGGGATCGGTGCGGCTCCCCCCGCGATCCAAAGACCCGATGATCGGCACGCAAGATCCCGCGGCAAGCATCTTCGTGATTCCGCAAGCGAACGGCGCACCGCCGATCAAGGTCACCGGCTTCTCGACTTTCGTGACGACGCGAGCCGCCGCGTATTGCTTTCTGCCGAGCGTCACCGCAATCAAATTCATCGCCGCGCTGACCTGAGCATGCTGTTTCTGACGCGACTATTCGGCGTGACCGGGAGCGAGGCGGAACGGGACCCCGGCGCGGAGGCGGCCTGCATCGAGGCCATCGTCGAAAAAGTACTCGCGATGCAGACAAACGCCGCCGTCGAACAGCACCGCCCCCTCGGTCGTGGGACTCACGCGAAGGGCACCTGCGCACGAGCCGTGTTCGAAGTGTATGACGTCAAGTCGGGACGTGACGCAAGCATGGCGGCGCGGCTCGCGCGGGGCATCTTCGCTGTCCCCGGCACCTATCCCGCCACGGTGCGGTTCGCAAATTCCGATCCGAAGGTGAACTCCGATTTCAAGGCCGACGTGAGGTCCTTGTCGTTCTCGGTCGATTTGACTCAAGATGGCGCCGTACCGCCCGGCACGACCGGCCGCCAGGATTTCTCGCTGCAAAACACCACCACGCTTCCCATCAACGACGCCCCCGCATTTCTCGCGATCATGAAGCTCCTCACGGCAGCGAATCCTGCCGCGGGCCTGTGGGCGTTGCCGTTCAAGGACAAGCTACGGGTATTGAGGACGCTTGCTTTGGTGCAAGTACAGACCCATCAGAGAATCAAGCCCTACCAGCAGCTGCGCTACGGAAGCAACACACCCTTTCGCCACGGACCTGACGATGTGGTGAAGTACGCCGCCATTCCTCTTTCGCACAATCCGGCGCAGTCTCTGCAACGCCATAGCAGCAACGCGTTGCAGGATGAGCTGGTCCGTCATCTCAATGAAGATCTCACCATGAGCAGCTTCGACTTTGGTGTGCAGTTCCTCGACGCCGCCCGAATGACGTATTGGGGCAAGCGTCTGGATGCGAGCTTCTGGACCGAGAATGCAAGCGTCGAGTGGCAGGAATCGCAAGCGCCTTTCCATACGGTTGGACGACTCACGCTGTTGGCAAAATCCGAACTTTCCCATGATGGCGCCGAAGCAAGCTACTTCGATGTGACCGGGAACGCGCTACCCGACAGCACGCCGGTTGGCAGCATCAATCGCGCCCGCCAACGAGGTGAGTTGGCGAGCCGAAAGTCACGCATGCGCACGGCGCAGGCGCATAATTCCTAGGCGAAGGAGGCCGCTACGTTCAATTCTACGATCGTCGTCTTGGTGGCGTTCGGATGTACTTTCGGCGCCGCGCTTGCGGCGCTCTTCGTCCGCAGCCGATTGCCGACACATCATCTCGAGGGTGATTCCAAAGAGGTCGTAAAGCTCGTGCTCGGCCTGGTCGCCACGATTACCGCACTGGTGCTCGGCCTGCTGATCTCCTCGGCGCATTCCGGCTACGATGCACAAGAGTCCGAGCTGCAGCAACTCGGTGTGCATCTCTACCAAATCGATCGCATTCTGGCGCACTTTGGGCCCGATGCCTCCAAGGAGCGCAAGGTGCTACGCGACATGGTCACCGCAGACGTCGCCCGCATCTGGCAAAGTCAAAGTGGTGCGGCTGCAACGCACGCGCCCTTGGCGGCGCAATTGGAAGCCGAGGCGCTTTTCGACGCCATCGCAAGCTTGACACCGAAGACCGACCTACAACGATTCGGTCAGAGCCGTGCGCTGCAGCTGCTCGCCAGTGTTGGCGAGACCCGGCGCCTGCTGGCCGAACAATCGAGCGGTGCGCTATCGAGGCCGTTTCTCATCGTTCTCATATCGTGGGCGAGCGTGCTTTTCTTCGGGTTCGGTCTCTTGTCGCGGTTCAATCTTACTGTCGTTGCGGCCCTCTTCGTCGGGGCGCTGTCGGTGGCGGGCGCGATATTTCTCATTCTCGAGATGAATCAGCCCTACGCCGGCTGGATGCAGGTTTCCAGCGCCCCATTGCAGAACGCCTTGGCTCAGATGGGCCGATAGGCCCATGGCAGGGGAGGGCACGGAAGGCAGCAGGATCAATGCGAGAATCTTGGGCTAACGGGCCATCAAGCGAGGCCGACGCTGGCGGGCGCATCGCTCGAGAAACGATTCACGCTGCTTGTCGCGCTGTGCGCGATTTGTCGGCAGACCTCGACGGCCCGTTGGCTGCTCCGGGCGATGAGATCGATGGCCGCTGAATCCACTTTGCCGGTGCCCGCCGATTGCTCCAAGCGCGTGGCTGCAAGCTCCAGCTCCCCGAGTGTGCGCCCGAAGCCGTAACGCAATTCATCGGCAAGCCGCCGGCGCTCCAGATCGGTCGCTTCGAGAAACTCCCGTCGCAAGGCGTTGCGCTCGGTCACATCGACCGCGAAGCAGAGCAACAACGTTGGGCGACCGTCCATCTCAATCGGGGCATGGGACAACTCGACGTCGATCACCGTGCCGTCCTTCAGACGATGGCGCGTCTCGAGCAATCCGTATTCGTGGTCTGGAAGGGCCGTCTCGGTGCAGACGGCTTTCGGCGTGAGGCCCCCAACGGTCTGGGTCAACCACTCGTCCTCGGAGTAACCATAGTGACGGATCGCCTGCGCGTTGGCCATCAGGATGCGCCCGGTCGCACGATCTTGGACCCACATCGGGTGGGGTCCATCATCGAACAGGCGGCGATGACGTTCCGCCGCCGCGGCGAGCTCGTGCAACCTGCGATTGCGCTCGGCAAGCAATACGGTGAGAAACATGCCCGTGACGATCAACAGCGCCAGAAACCCCCACAGCGTATCGATGCCTTCATTGACGCCGATCGTCGCGAGGACACCTCGCTGCCAGGCGAAGCTCAGAGCGGCAGCCATCGCGCAAACGGACGTGACGATCGAGGCCATTGCGACACCGAAGCGCACGACTGCCCAGACGAGCAGCACCAGCGCCATCGCCACGAGCGGCAGGCGGACCTCGGCTGCGCTCAGCATGAACATGCATGCCACCCAACCAAGCAATGCGAGACACCAGCAGCCCGCCTCGGCGCCCTTACCCCGCAGCGTGCGCGAGAGCGGCGGAGTCGCAACCAGCAGCGGGACGAACAAAACCACACCGGCGACACAGTCCGTCCACCAACGGGCGAGAGCGGACAGAAATGTCCCTGTCACGACCGGAGTTGCGCCTGCCGCGTTTGTGATCAGGGCAATTACCCTCGGCGCCAGTTCACCGGGGCGCTGCCATTGGTAGGTCATCAGGCCGACGAAGTCGAGCGCTTGAATCACGCCGCCTCCAACGATCGCAGCACCAAACAACAGCAACGGGTCCTGCCACTGGTCGAAGGCGCGGCTGAATCGCCAATGCGACAACAAGCCGAGGATGATCAGCGCCGCGAACGTCGTATCCGCGCCGTAGTAAATGCCATAAAGCCACGGTTGTTCCAGCAATACGGCTGTGCCCACCAGCGTTCCCAGGTAGATTCCCGGCCAGAGACGGACGCCGCCCAGAATCAGGCCTGCCACGCTCATTCCGACCAGTAGCGAAGGCACTGCCAACCGCGAGCTGGTCACGTCGAGTCGAGGATCGATGATCCCGGCGAGAAAGACGGTCACGGCAAGGCCTGCGAAGCATCCGGCGGCGAGCAGCAGGCATCTGCCAATGTAGGCGGGTACCGGCGGTGCAATCGCGGCCGATCGCGTGTCCCCGTCGATGCGCGGTGTGCGCGGCTCCTTTGCGGGATCGCTTTCAGGCAATTGCGCAGGTTGGTAGCTCTCGACGCGTTCCTGCTGTGGGCACTCTGCGTGGATGCGCGTGCCGCCGTCCGCTCTCGCAAGCACGGCGATCGTCGCCCCAACGGCCGCCGCGCGGAGACTAATCGACCGCATTCCAAAGCCGTTGGTGCAAGTCGGTGCTTCCTGCATACCGACGCCGTCATCCTCGATGTCCACTTGAACGGTCTCGGTCGTCACGACGACGCGCACGTCGATGTGTGCTGCGTGCGCATGTTTCAGTGCATTGGTGACGGCCTCCTGCACGATGCGGTACAAGTGCTCGCAGCGTTCGAGCGAGAGGCTGAGCGGCGCCCGAGACTCGATCTCGACCGCGAGGCGCGGGCCGGACGCCGGTGGCACCGTATTGGGAAGGCGACGTAGTGCTTCCAGAAGGTCGCCATTCGCATCTTGGAGCGGCGAAACGCCTCGGGTCAACTGTCGGCACAACTTCACCGCTTGGTTGCTGTTGTCGACGAGAAACTCGATGAAGGCGCCATCGATGTGCGCATCGCGTGAGGCGCGTACGGCGGCCGCCTTCGCGCCGAGGCTGAGGCCCGTCAATACCTGGCCGAGTCCGTCGTGAAGTTCCTGCGCGAGGCGCACGCGCTCCAGATCCATCGATGTAAGAATCCGTGAGCGAAGCTCCAAGCGATCCGTGACGTCCATGGCATAGCAAAGCTCGGCAGGGCGGCCATCGAGCTCGATGGGGGTCGACAGGAGAGTCACGTCGATGATCGCGCCGGCGCGGGTGCGATGGCGCACCGTATGGTCGTCGCCGTCGCTCAAACTGCGGTGCGACGCGGTTGCCGGGGTCGCGACCGGCTCCGCCTTCAGCTCAGCGGCCGTCATGGCGAGAAACTCGGCCTCACTGAATCCGTAGTGCCGCTGCGCCTCGTCGTTGACCATCAGGATACGGCCGTCGTTCGGCTCCGCGACCCACAGTGGCGAGGGATTGCATTTGAACAGCCGCTGGTAGCGTTCGGCGACGGTGTTCAACTGATCCAGGTTGTGCCGCCGCTCAGCGAGGAGCGCCGTGAGCGACAGACCGGTGAGCGAGAGCAGCGCGATGAATCCCCACTGCAGTCCTATGTTCTCGATCGGGCTACTCGCCGCGAGCGGACCCAAGCGCATACCCACCCCTGCCGTCGTGACCAGCGACATCGTCAACGTGGCGAATGCAGCCGCAGGCGGTCCGAAGCGCACGGCCGCCCATACCACCAGCATCAGCGCTGTGATCAACAAAGGCTGCGCCGCCGGCATGGGGAGCGTCAGCGCGGCGGCGCTCCATGCGAGCAATGTGAGGCTCAGCGCGAACAGAGATTTCGGATGGCGGCGATGCCATCTCCGTAGGTCCTGCATCCGCGCACTGATCAGCGGTACTACCAGCATGATGCCGGCAATCGAATTCGCGGCCCAATGAATACTGTTCGAGATTATCTGCGGGGTCAGTGAGGGGAAGGAGCCGGTCGGACCGGTCATGATCGAGTGATAGAAGGGCGCGAGGGAGCCGGGCGCCAGGTACGCCAATGCAAATCCACCCATCAAGTCAATCAAAACGTCGATGAAACGTCCCAAAGTCGCCGCCGCCAGCAGGATCAGTGGATCGCGAAAGCGATCGAAACTGCGGTGAAATCCCCAGACCGAAAGCACTCGGGCGGTGAGAAGTATGCTGCCGGCTTCCGCCGCCGCGTCAATCGTGACCGAGATCGGTGGGTCGCGCACGATGACGCCCCAAACTACCCAGGAACCGGCAAACACGGCGGGCCAGAGCCGCGGTCCACCCAACAACACTCCGGCGACGCCGACCCCGACTGCGAGCCACGGCGCGGCAATCGACATGGATAGAAGCGATGTATTCACCCCGTGCTCGACGAATAGCACGATGCCGGCGGCCGTGGTGACGTAGACCACGAACAATAGCAGCCCTGCGGCCCACGGGGAGTTCCATTGCCAAGGCCGGTATCCCGCTCGAGAGTCGGGCGAAACCCTCACCTTGCTCGCCGGCGTCGCTGCGTTCACGGGAATCAACCGCTGCCTGCGCCGATTCCCGGGCATTTCCTCTCGCAACGCAGCAGCTGCTCGCGCATCAGTGAATCCCCAGTGCGGGGCCTGACCGAAATACACCAAAATATACGTACGGCGTCGATGCTCGGGTGCCGGGCGCTACTCGCTTGGGCACTGGATGCTCGATCGCCGGAATGCTGCGCAGATACTCGACGATCGCTTTCACGTCCTCGTCGGACATGTGCTGGTATAGAGGCCAGGGCATCACCATCAAGTGCCCGGGGTCGGACGCGAGCTCGCCCGAGCGAATTGCTGCCGCTATCCGAGCGTCGCTCCAGTTTCCGAGGCCGGTGCGCGGATCGGGCGTGAGATTCGATGGATAGGCGACGCCCGGAAATGAGTCGCGGAACGGATTCGTATAAGCGATCCCAAGGTGGGAACCGGCAAGCAGCCTGACCGCGCTTGATTCGCCGATGAGGGCCCCATCGGTGTGGCAGGTTCCGCAGCCCGCAATCTCGACGAGATAGCGGCCGTGATTTACGCGCGCGGCGTCCAGATGCGAGAGTGCCACGGGATCGGGAGCGGGCGTTTCGAGGGACGCTTTCGTGTACACGGCCTCGTAGTGTCCGAGGGGGTATGCGATCGAGCCGCAACCGGCCAATAACACCGCTGACAACGCCAGCCCCCGCCGCAGGCTCCCGGCGAGTCGTTCGAGGTGGCCTCGATCCGCAGCGATCAACATGCCCGCATGAGTCGGTCCTTGCCGTCGGTTCAGCTTCAGTGACATGTTCCTTTCAATCTACGGAGCGGTCAAGCTTGCGGCAGGCGAACCCGAAGTTGACGGCGCGCTCAGGTATACTGAAACCCAAGTCCTTCCTCCGTCGGGCCGGCAGCGAGCACGCTGTCTCATACAGGGAGTATAGAGTGCAAAGTACCGGCCTCCGCCATCCAATGAAGAATTGCGCATTCAGGTCCACGCATCTGCTCCTGGGTGTGGTGTGGCTTGCCGGGTGCGCCGGGCAAAGTTCGGATAAGAGCGCGTGGCAGGGGAGCGCCGCGGGACATCAGTCATTCAAGCGGGTGCTGATCGTCGGCATCAGCAAGAACTTCACCCAGCGCTGCGCGTTCGAATGGTCCATGTCACAGCAAATCGCCAGTGACTCAACTCAGGTATTCATCAGCTGCGACTCGATGACAGCGAAGGACCCGCTGACCCGTGCGAATATCGACCGACTCGTCGCGTCGGACCGAGCTGATGCCGTGCTGACGACGGCCGTCGTTTCCATGCAGCTTGGCGGTCAGCAAGGCAACAGCAGGGATACGCGTCCCACCCCTTACTACCAAGTCACGGGTCAGGGATGGATGACGGGGCCGCTGGGCGAGTACGGCGTGCCGGTCGCCTTCGTCCAACTGGGAACCACACCGTCGATTACGATGCTCACCGGCGACGTTCACGTGCTGACGAAGGTGTTCGAAACGCACAATGCGACCCTGGTCTATACGTTGGATACGAAAGCCAAATCCGATGATATCGACTCGAGCTCCTCCGGGATCGAGACGATCACGGGTCTGATCGCAGCCCGTTTGCGCCGCGACGGACTGATCCACTAGATCGCTCGGTCAACACCGTCGGGGCCGCTCACCGAGGGTTAAACCTCCTCCAGGTCCGCAATGCGATCACGGCCCACACGGCCGTCTTTCAGAGCCACTCCCTCGGCCCGCAGGCGCCTTGCTTGTTCCCTATGTTCTACGGATGACTTCGGGAACACGATGCGACCGCCGGCGCCGACGACACGGTGCCAGGGGAGATTCATGTCCTTCGGCGCCATTCGCAACGCGAATCCGGTCAGCCGTGCGCGACCGGGAAGACCGGCGGCGCGGGCAACCTCTCCATAAGTCGATACGCGTCCGCGCGGGATCATACAAACCACGTCCCAGATGGCCTGGATCGAGGGGTTGTCATCGATGGTAGGCGGATGCCGCGTGCGCGACCTCTTGGTGCTGAGCGGCAGGAACATTTCAGAGAAGGCTTTACCGGAACGCCCCATGCATCCCTCGAAGTTGCGTTCATCGGCCGACGGCACCGAGGTTAAGGGTGCCACACCGGCACCAATGGCGCAAAATGGCAGGGTGAAAGTCCGAGGTTTCATCCTTCAGGCCAGCTATCGCGTCGTGTCGGGTGCCGATGGACGGCGTGTTCCCGTCGTACATCTGTTGGGGATGTTGGAGACGGGCGGCACGTTTCTGGTGCGCGATGACCGGCAACGGCCGCATTTCTTCATCCGTGCGGCCGATGCAGAGCGAGCTCGGGCGACCCGCACACCGGTACCGAAGCTGATCGGGAAGCGCACGTTCGACGGTGCGCCGGTATGTCTGATCGATGTGGACATTCCTTCCGACGTGCCTGCCGTCAGGGATCGACTGCACACCGCCGGCATCGACACGTTCGAGGCTGACGTGCGTTTCGCCGTGCGCTATCTGATCGAGCGCGGCGTCAAAGGAGGCTGCGAGATCGAAGGTGAGGCGAGCGCCGGGGACGGCATCACCTGGGTGTTCGATAATCCATCGCTGCGATCCGCGGAAGTGAAGGTCGAGCCGCGCGTGCTGTCGTTCGACATCGAAACCCACGGCAAGGCCGAGCGGCTGCTGGCGATTTCCATGTACGCCCCCGGCATCGATGAGGTGCTCATCGTGGACGGGAGTGGGCGCCCGATGCCGGATCGCGCGACCCGCTGTCCCGATGAGTACTCGGCATTGGAGGCATTTTGTGAACGCATTCGGCGTTTCGATCCCGACGTTTTGACCGGCTGGAACATCATCGATTTCGATCTCACGGTACTGCAGCGAATCGCTGCGCGTGTGCGCCATCCATTCGTATTGGGCCGGGACTCCGGCGCGATTCGCATCCGCAAAGCGGAGGGTTATTTCGGCAGTGGTCAGGCGAGCATCCCGGGCCGTTTGGTTCTCGACGGCATCGATTTGCTTCGCGGTGCGTTCGTCCGCATGGACGATTACTCACTCGACGCCGTGGCACGCGAGGTTCTCGGCGAAGGCAAGGTACTCGCCGGCGATGTGAATGATCGCATCGCCGAAATCACCCACAACTACCGCCATGACCTTGCGGCGTTCGCGCTCTATGCGCGTACGGATGCAAGACTCGCCTATGAGATCGCGCAGAAATTGAATCTCGTGCGACTCGCCTTCGCGCGAACTCAGCTGGCCGGCATGACGCCGGATCGGGTCGCTGCCAGCATCGCATCGTTCGATTTTTTGTACCTGAGCGAACTCGACAAGCTCGGCATCGTTGCGCCCACGGTGCGTTCCGGCGACCCCAGCGTATACGCGACTCAGCAGGGCGGCCATGTGCTCGAACCCGTGGCGGGTCTGCACCGCAATGTTTGGGTGTTCGACTTCAAGAGCCTGTATCCGAGCATCATCCGCACGTTCAACATCGATCCGCTGTCCTACGTCGTCGATCCCTCCCGGGACGCCGATCTCATTCACACGCCGGCCGGCGCGTTTCGCCGTGAACCCGCCATCCTGCCTCGTATGCTCGATGAACTCTTTCCGCGGCGCGAAGCGGCCAAGAAAATGCGCGACGACGTGGGATCGAATGCGATCAAGATCCTGATGAATTCGTTTTACGGCGTTCTCGGCACCTCGGCCTGCCGTTTTTACAACCCGACACTGGGCAACTCGATCACCGGCATGGGCCGCGAAATTCTGTTGTGGTCAAAGCGCTGGTTCGAAACCGCAGGATTCCAGGTGCTGTACGGAGACACGGACAGTTTGTTCGTTCAATCGCGGGGCGTCGATCCGGATCAAACGCGCGAACAAGGCCGGCGCCTGGCCGCGGCATTGAATGAGGATCTTGCCTGCCACATCCGCGAGCGGTGGGGCGTGGCGAGTCGCCTGGAACTCAAGTTTGAGAAGCTGTACCTGAAATTGTTTCTGCCGCGTTCACGCAATGGCACGCGCGGCGCCAGCAAACGCTACGTCGGCCTTCGCCATGGCGGCGAGGCGGAGAATGTCGAGTTCATCGGCATGGAGGTCGTGCGTCGAGACTGGACTGCGCTGGCGAAGCAGGTTCAACGTGAGCTCTATCATCGCCTGTTTACCGACCAAGCGGTCGATGAATATCTCGCGCAGGTCGTGAGGAGCGTGAGACACGGTGACCTCGATGACGCGCTGGTGTATCGCAAGAACCTGCGCAAGGATGCCGAGGAGTACACCGCCACGACTCCTCCGCACGTCGTCGCGGCGCGCAAGTCCACGCAGCCAGTGGGTCGATTGGTGAGCTACGTACTCACCACCGCCGGGCCCGAGCCGATCGACAACGTGCAGCACCCGCTCGATCGCGAACACTACGTGCAGAAGCAGGTGAAACCGGTCGCGGAGCCGGTGCTGGAAACGCTGGGACTCGATTTCGAGCGCGTCATCGGCGATAGCCGGCAGATCGATCTGTACTCCATGCTCCGATGAGGGCGGCACTCCTGAGCGCTGCGCCTCATTCCCGATAGCCGTATCGCAGCACCGCGGCGACCAGCAGCTGCCCGACGCCGAACGGTATGCCCATCGCCCAAGGCGAGAAGGGAGCATTTTCGCCGCCGACCGCCAGACAGATGAGCCCCGCGGCGAGGTACCACATGCCGACGAGCACCATTTGACGCGGTAGAAACCGGCGCGAGGCGAATATCCCCAAGCTGAACATCACCTGCCAGAGACCCGGCAACATCCACACGCTGTGGGCGGCAAATCGAACCACCACCACGGTGAGCAGCAGGCCCGCGGCCAAAGCGGGTAAAAACTGTTCGGCTGCCTGATAGATCATCTCGTTGGCGAAGCTGGAGTGCACACGCCTGGCGCGAAGGACGGTCTCGGTGCCCGACAAAGTCAGAGAAATCGCGGCGGTGGCGATCCAGATCGCGAGGTACGCTCGAAAGTCGTGGGTGGACCTGCTCAGCCAAAGAGCCTGAAGCATCGCCACACTGAGCGCGATGATGCCGGAGGCCGCCACCGATGCCGGACCGTAGCCGCGAAATTCCGTCTCCCGTGCTATCTGGCTGCGGATGGCGCTTATTTCTGCCAATGCTTCATTGAGGTCCGACATACTTGACACCCTTAAGCTCTACAATGCAAAGTGAATTTACGCACGGCCAAGGTGAATACACATCGCGCATGGCTGCAATCGTTTTTTCCAATCTAAGTTCAATCCTGAGTGATTGCAAATCCGATTCCGGTCACGGCGGCGAAGCGGCGCGGCGTAGCGACACGCCTCATTCCGGGGCCGGATGACCCTGGCGGCCTGATGGCCGGGAGGCGCATGAATCAAACGGCTGCTGCCGGGCGCCCGGCATGGCCCTATACTGGATGGAAGGCAAGCACGGCAAATCATGAAAAACCAGTCATTTCCGAAGCGTCTGCGATTCGCCCTGCTCGGAATCCGGGTGGCGATTCTCGATGAAGCGAGCTTTCAGACCCAATTATTGCTCGGGTTCGCCGCCGCGGTCGTCTTTGCGTTGCTGCGGCCTCCGCTTGTATGGATTGCCTTGTGTGTCTTATCGGCCGGTTCGGTACTTGCTCTGGAACTTGTGAATACCGCGCTCGAGCGCTTGGCGGATCGGCTGCATCCGGAAAATCATATCGCGATTCAGACCGCCAAGGATTGCGCCGCGGGAGCGGTGCTTCTTGCGTCCACCACGGCGGTGGTTATTGCGATACTGACCCTCGCCGTGAGTCTCGGCTGGTTGAAGGCTTAGCGTCCGGCCCATGATTCCGCCGCCGGGCTCTGCAAGAGCCATTGAAGCCGGCTGCTGCACGTGCCCCGCACACGCGCCGTGATGCGCTGCACCCAATGCTCAGTGATCGGGCCGCCCAATGAGGAGGGGGTGGGTATTTGCCGACTGAAACTTGCGTGATAGATGAACTTGCATGTACTTTGTATTGCAAAGCTAATATGCATGAAGCACGATCTCGACAGGAAAACCTCATGAAGTCGTCGAAAGATACGGCAAGTTCGATTCGCCGCTGCTCCACGCGCCTGCTGCTCCTGCTCTCTTTGTTTACCGGCTGCGCCTACGCCGGGTTCGATCATGAATTACCGCTCGATCAGAGCGGCATATGGGCACGCAAGTATCAGACCGGCCTCGAGACGGGGGTGGTGGTACTCGAAGTCGCCGGCAGCCTATGGTACGGAAACAACGACGAAATCGGACACACTTTCTGGCAGTCGGTCGATTCCTCGGTGATCTCCGGACTCGGCGCGATCGGGCTGAAATACGCGTTCAGCCGGGCGCGTCCGGATGAGGGCAATAATCCGAATCTATGGTTTCAGGGATCCGGCCACCAGAGCTTTCCGAGCGGCGAGGTGACGTTGCAGTCGAGCTTCGTCACTCCGTTCATCGTGAATTACGCGCGGCAAAATCCCTGGGTCTGGGGCCTGGAAATTCTGCCGGTATACGATGCCGTCGCGCGATTGAAGAGCCAGGCGCATTGGCAGACGGATGTCATCGCCGGGTGGGTTCTAGGCACGGGCGTCGGTTATTGGAGTACGACCCGTGCAACACCGCTGTCCGTCCAGATCCTGCCTGGTGGCTTGTCGGTCGGATTCTCCAAGCGGTTCTAGAGCGGTTCCAGGCCGCCCCGTCCCTCATCTTGGGACGGCTCCCGACGCTGCGGATTGGAATTCGAGGTATTCGAAGCGAGCATTCCCGATTTCGCCCGCTGGAGAGCACAGTGCCCCTCGAGCGACGAGGGTCGCGAGCGTTTGCGCACGGTTCGTAACGAAGCGCCATGGCGGTGGCTGCGTTCCGCCATCACAATCCGGCAGGGCGGCAGCGAGCGCCGCCGAGAGCACCGTAGCGTCGGGCGAATACAAAAGAAAGCCTTCGTCCGCCACGGCCGCGGTGTCGAGCTGCAACGCCGCACACAGCCGACGCATAACCCGTGCGTTGCCTCCATCCGCGTCGCGCCAGCGTTGAACATCGTCGCGGACTCGCGGCTCGATGAGTTGGCCACCGCGTTGGATGAGCGGGTGCTCCTCCGCCCATGCCTCGGGTGGGCAGCATTTCTTCGCCGGCTCCAGCTGCACCAGCGGATTGATCTCGGCGGGATAGATCCGGCACACGAGCGGCCGGCGGTCGTAGATGCCGCAGCGCATATCGGCTTGGAGGTTCGGGCATTGGCCCGCGAGATCGGCGGCGAGCATGACGATGACCCGTGTCGGCATCGAGCCGCTCAGCGTTTCGAAGGAGCGCCGGCGCCGATGCGCAGCCTTCGGATCTTCCGCGGCCGGCCCGTCGAGCCAAGGCATTGCCTCGCAAATGAGCTGCACCATGTGACCCTCGGCGAGCCACGCCGCGGCTTCCGCCGCGGTCAGCGGGAGCTTGAGGTTACGGCAGCATCGGCCGCATTGCGTGCAGTTGAAATGAAAATCCATCCGAATCCACCAGAGGTCCTAAAGATTCGACTGCGGCGGCCGATACTTTGCAGTGCAAAGATACAGCATCCAGACTTAGACGTAGTTTGACACGAGAGGATTCGCATCATGGCTATTTCCGCTGTTTCCCCCTCCGCGGCCGCACTTTCGCCGGTCCATACCGCCACCAAGCCCGCGCCGGCGGCACAGCCTCCCAAGCCGGCAGCAGCCCCGCCGGCCAAGTCGGCGGATAACGACGGCGACAAGGATGCGAGCGGCGGCATCGACGTAAAGGCCTAGCTCGGGGTCCGCCCCCCTTCCACCACGGAAGGGGGGCGCTGAGATCGAGCAATATGTGACCTGTCGCTCAGAGATGACAGTGTCTGGCGAGCGCGTTGTGTAGCAAAATTCGCGTATGATCTGCCGCATCAGTCGCGCTCTATTGCTCTTGCTCATCGGCACGAGTCCGCTACACAGCGGGGTCGCCCGCGCGGGTCTCGGCAGCGATGCCGCCGGCATATTCACCGACGCCGCTGAATTGCACGGCGCCGTGAATTCGGTAAGCGGCCAACCGTTCGACGTCAGGGAGATTAGCACCGATTTGGGCATCCGCGTGCGCGAGTTCCTCAATCAGCGCGGAGTGGTGTTTGCGGTGAGCTGGAGCGGCCCGGTGATGCCGGATCTGCAGCCGCTTCTGGGCGTGCACTATGCCGCGTATTGTGCGGGGCTCGCGATGCTGGATCATCCGGGACTGCATCGCTCGGTGCGCGTCGCTACCGCGGATCTCGTCGTCGAATCCGGCGGTCATCTGCGCGCCTATGCCGGGCACGCCTATTTGCCCGCACTGATTCCGTCCGGTGTGATCGCGGCGGATTTGCGCTGATTTCCTGCATTGAATATTTCATGAAATTGGTCATCTCAATCGGACCGGCGCTCGCGGCGATGCTTCTCAGCGGCTGCATCGGCGGCAGCGGCACGACGGCCGCGGCCGGCGATCCGGTTGTGCCGAATCTGAACACGGTCGCGCTGACGGTGGATGGCGGGCCGCCCGGTGCGACCGGAGCCATCAATCATGCCTATGTGACGGTGAAAGTCTGTGTCCCGGGCAGCCAAACTCAGTGCTCCAGCATCGACCATGTGCTGCTCGACACGCGGATCTTGGGGTCTGCGGTTGGTGCGCTCGGTACTCACGGCGCACGCCGTCACGCTCAACGCCGAGGCCGACTCCCAGGGGCGCGCAATCGAGGAGTGCGTGAGCTTCGGTGGCGGACAAACCTGGGGTCCCGTAGCGCTCGCGGATATCTCGCTGGCCGGAGAAACCGCGGCCAAATTGCCGGTGCAGGTCATGGACGACACGGCGGCGGGCGCGCCGCCGCCGCCGACTTGTGGGGCCGGCGGCACGCTGATCAACGGTGTTTCGGGCTTCTCGGCCAACGGGGTGCTCGGTGTGGGCGTCTTCGCACAGGATTGCGGAGAAGCGTGCGTATCCGCCGCGACGCCCCTGCCGCTGTATTACGGCTGCACCGCGGCGGGAGTGTGCACCGCGGAGAACGTGGCGCTCGACGCGCAAGTCACGAACCCGGTGGCGATGTTTCCCACCGACAACAACGGCATCATCGTGGCGTTGCCGACTCTGCAAAACGCCAACGGCGATGTGTCGGTCCAGGGCGAGTTGACCTTCGGGCTCTCCACGCAGAGCGACAATGCGCTGCCTGCCGCCGGACTGACGGTGCTGGGCACGGACGCACACGGCGATTTTACGGCGACCTACAACGGCGGTACGGCGGTGCTGCCGGCTTTGATCGATTCCGGGAACGACTCGTATGCCTTCAATGATCCAACCATCGCGGTGTGCTCGACGGGCGCCTTCGTCGGCTATTACTGTCCAGCCGTGGCCCCTCAAAGCGCGTTTGCGGTCAACACCGGCGTGGGCACGAACAATGCGAGCAGCACCGTGGATTTTGCGGTTGCCGATCCGACTACTTTCGTCGCCAACGCGGCCGCATTCATCGATCTTGCAGGCGGCGGCGGCTCGACCACCTTTACCTGGGGCATGCCTTTTTTCTACGGCCGCAAGATCTATATCGGGATCGATCAGCGGGTCGCTGGCATCTACACGGGACCCTACTACGCGTATTGAATCGCGCCGCCGGATCCGTCAGCCCTTGCCGGCGATTTCCTGGGCAAGCGGCGCGAAGCCGCGGCCGGAGGCCACATCGGCCGCCGAGATACCGGCGCCGTTGCGCAGCGCCTTGTTGGCGCCCGCCGCGAGCAGCATGCGGCAGATGCTCTGGTAGCCGCCGCGACTGGCAGCGATGAGCGCCGTATCGCCGGCGTTGTTCTGGATATTCAATTCCGGCGAGCGAGCGAGCAACTGCTTTACGACCTCGGCGCGGCCGCTGGCCGCGGCGATCAGCAGCGGCGTGTCGCCGCCGACCGTGCGCCGGTTGAGGTGCGCATCGGAAGCGAGCAGCGGCTCGAGAACGGCGGCATCGGCCTGCGCCGCGGCGGCGTGCAGGACGGTGACGCCGAGGGCATCGGCCGACTCCTGCGTGGCCCCGTCGGCCAGCAGCAAGGCCACTTCATCGCGCGAGCCGGCGGCGGCGGCATACCACAGCGCGGTGCGGCCGGCATGGTCCTCGACGTCGATTCGAACGCGGCGGGCGAGCAGCGCCTTGACGAGCGAAGTCTGGCCGCCGGCGGATGCAAGCATCAGCGGCGTACGGCCCTGCGCGTCGGTGGTTTCCGCGCTGGCGCCTGCGGCAAGCAATATCTCGACCACCTCGGGATTCTTCGCGCGCACGGCCGCGAGCAAGCGGTGTCTGCTCGGCGGCGGCATGCGCGTCCGCGGCAACGCCGGCGTCGAGCAGCGCCTTGATCACGGCGCGATCATTGCGGGTTGCGGCGAGCCACAGCGCGCTGTGGCCGGTATGGTCGGTGGCGGCCGCATTGGCGCCGCGCATCAGCAGTAACGGAATCACCTGCACGGCGTGCGCATCGGCGGCAACTAGGAGCAACGGATCGCCTGCGGCACGTGCAGATTGGCGTCGCCGCCCGCCGCGAGCAGCTGCTGCACGCCGGCCGTATCGTTGCGCGCTACCGCCAGCGCAAGTGCCGGCCATCCGCGATAGATGTCGCCCGGTCGTGAGGGATCGAATTTGCCGCTGTGACGCGCCGGGTCGGCGGTGACCTGATTGGCGTGCAGCCCCAAGGAGCGCAGCTCCCCCGCGGCAGCGTCTGCGCTTACGGCGAGCGCGGCGTCGAGCGCGTTGTAACCGCGCCCGTCGCGCGCATCGAGCAGGGCGCCGGCGTGCTGCAGCGTCCTGAGCGTGCTCGGCTGATCGGCCCGCGCCGCATAAAAAAGCGCGGTGCGTTGCTGCGCATCGGTTGCCTGCGGATCGGCCCCATGCTCCAGCAGCAACTCGGCCATGGCCGTATCGGATCGCTCCGCCGCGACCATCAGCGCCGTCGTGCCGGCCACATCCGCAGCCCTCGGGTCCGCGCCCAATTCCAGCAGCTCCTCGGCAGCCGCACGGCTGCCGGCCGCCGCTGCGTACGAGAGCGCGCCGCGGCCAAACTCGTCCCGCACGGCCGCACCCGCGGCGCCCAGCCGCTTCAGTTCGGCGGCGTCGTCTTTGCGTGCGCAATCGATGACCCATGCGGTCAGCAGCGTCGGATCCGAAGCGCCGAGAAATTCGCGATCGAGCAGTGGGCGGCCCGATTGCAATGCCTCGGCGGCGCGCGCGTAACCGAGCTTCGCGGAACGCTCCAGCCAGCGTTGCGCCGAACCCGGCGGCGCATCCGGTGTCGTGCGCGAGTTCCGCGGCCAGCACGTAGGCGGCCGCGGCTTGGCCGTGCTCGGCGGCCGACTGCAGCAGCAGGTGCGCCCGCCCCGGATCGGGTGCAACGCCGACGCCGTTCAAATACATCAGGCCGAGCAGATATTGCGCATCGGCATTTCCGCCGCTGCCGGCGGCGCCAAGCAGTTCGATGGCCTTGTTGAATTGCAGGGTGCGCAGCGCCGCGCGCGCAGGCTCCAGCGGATCCTTGGGCTTGACTGGCTTCGCCGCCGCCGCAGACAGGCCGATGAGGCAGCATAGTGCAGCGATCGAAGCAGGCGATCGGCGGTGCGCTCGCATCATGCGGTTCCGTACTTGGTTTCGACTTCGATGCCGATCGAGCGCAGGAAATCATTCGGCAGAATGCCGCCGGCGCTGACGATCACCGCATCGTTGCGCAGGTGCAAGTCCTTACCGGAATGCTGCAACAGCACTTCATCCGGGCGAATCTCGCGAATCTGCGAATTGAGCAGCACCTTCAGCCGGCCCTTGGCGCTCGCTTCATCGACGCGCTGGCGGTTGCGCTGCTTGGCGCGCTGGAAAGCCTCGCCGCGGTAGGACAGCATGACGGAGGTGTCGCCGAGTTCGGCGATGCTGGCCGCGGCCTCGAGCGCGCTGTCGCCGCCGCCGACCACGATCACCTGTCGGCCGCGATACTGCTCGGGATCGATGAGCCGATAGACGACTTTCGGCAGCTCTTCGCCCGGCACGCCGAGCTTGCGCGGCGTGCCGCGCCGGCCGATCGCCAGCAGCACCGCCGCGGCGGTGTACTCGCGTCCGCTGGCGCGGACGTGAAAAACGCCGTCCTTGGCTTCGATGGCCTCGACACGCTCCTGATAGCGGATCTTCAATCCATTGTTCTTGCAGGCATCGGTCCAGAATTTCAGCAGCGCTTCCTTGGAGGTGTTGCGAAAATGGACTTTGCCGATGATGGGCAATTCCACCGGCGCGGTCATCACCAGCTTGCCGCGCGGATACTGAAACACCGCGCCGCCCAGAGACTCCTGTTCGATGGTCTGATAGTTCAGGCCCAACTTCTTGGCGGCGAGCGAGGCGGCGAGGCCCGCGGGACCGGCGCCGACGATCAGCACGTCGAGGGCGCCGGCGCGCTTCACGCCCGCCTTGGCGATCGCCTCGAGCGCTTGCTGTCCCTGCAGCAGCGCATTCTTGATGAGCCCCATGCCGCCGAGTTCCCCGGCCACGTAAATGCCCGGCACGTTGGATTCGAAGTTCGGCTTGAGCACCGGAATATCGAGTCCGCGCCGCTCGGTGCCGAATACCAGCGTGATCGCATCGAAGGGGCAGACGACCTTGCACGCGCCATGACCGATGCAGTCGGTCGGGCCCACCAGCACCGCCTTGCCGTTGATCAGGCCGAGCACCTCGTGGTGCGGCTGTTCCGGGCAGGCTTTGACGCACGCGCCGCAGCCGAGGCATTTGCTCGCATCGATGAGCGGATGCAGCGAGGCCGGTTCAGTCATCCCGGAGGCGAGGGACTCCTCATGCGCGCGACGATGGCGCGCTTCGATGCGCTGCTGCCGCCACAGGTACGCAACGAGGATCGCCACCAGCGGCAGCCCGTAGAGAGCGAGCGACCATATTCCTTCCATGCTGTGCGGGCTCAACTGGTGAAAGACGTGCGTTTACGTAGGCTAACGGATCGTGAAGGCTGCATTCTGTGATTTTGGTCACTACTCAGGATTAGCGAAAGTGTCGCATTTCGCACACATTGCGGTGATTCGATCGCGCACTATTACAATTCTTTGCAATACAAAGAAATGGTGTAGCACGAGGCTCGCGAAAAGCGCGGAAAATCCGGGTTTCGAACCCATCTCGTCAGAGGAGTTTTGCATTGGCATTGTTCTGGTTTCTCGCCGGCGTGCTGACCACGCTCGCCGTCCTCGTCATGCTGTTGCCGTGGCTGCGCACGCTGCCGCGCTTGGGCTCGCTGCCCGCAGTTCCATGGCCGGTGGCCGCGGGCGCTGCGCTCAGCATGGCCTGGTCTTCGGTCTGTACCACTGGCTCGGGCACCCGGAGTTTGCGAATTCGCCGGTCTCGCCGGCGGCGCAAAATATTTCCGCCGCTGCAGCGCTGGCCAACGCGCCGAACGTCTCCACCGTGGGTGCGAATTCCGGCGCCGCAGCGGGCGCCGGCTCCATGAACAGCGCCATCGCGGCATTGCAAGCCCGCCTCGCCAAGGGCGGCGGCAGCGCCGATGACTGGGAGCTGCTCGCGAAGTCGTACGAATTTCTCGGCCGCCCGGACGAGGCGGCCAAGGCGCGCGCACATCAACTGCCGCCCTTGCCGATCGATGGCGAGGCAAGTGCGCCGCCGAGTGCAGCCGCGTGGGCGCCGGCCAATGCTCCGAAGAAGCCTGCCGCGCACCTCGGGCACCGCCGTCAGCGGCGAAGTGTCGCTGGCCGCCGACCTTGAGCTGCCAAAGCCGCCGCCGGTGCCACGCTGTTCATCGTCGCCAAATCCGTCGATTCTCCCGGCCCGCCGGTGGCGGTCTTCCGCGCGCAGCGTGGGCGCGTGGCCGGTCAAATTCACGCTCGACGATTCTCAGTCGATGCTCCCGGGCCGAAATCTGTCGAGCGCCGGGCGCGTCACGATCGAGGCGCGGATTTCCCAGAGCGGCCAACCGATGCCCGCCGCCGGGCGATCTGCAGGGCTACGAGCGGCGTGATCGATCCCGTCCGATGGCCGGCCCCTCAAAATCGTGATCGATCACGTGATCACATGAACATCGTAGCCGCCGCCGTCTCCATCCATCGAAGGCTCCACGCGTGCAATGGCCGCTGGTGTGGAGCGTGGTCGTCGGGGGCGCTGATCGCGTGGGGCAGCCACGCGCACCTCGAGCGCTACATCACACCGCAGCGCGGCCTCGGCTATTGGCTCGGAATCATCGGCGGCTCGATGATGCTGCTGCTGCTGATCTATTCGGCGCGCAAGCGCTTCGCCTGGCTGCGCTGGATCGGCGGGATACCCGCCTGGTTCGAGATTCCACATGATGCTCGGCGTCGTGGGTCCGCTGCTGGTGCTGTTTCACGCCAATTTTCATCTCGGCGCCACCAACAGCAACGTCGCGCTGATCTGCATGCTGGTCGTCGCCGGCAAGCGGCGTGATCGGCCGCTACATCTATACCCGCCTGCACGCGCACATGGACGGCAACGAGGACACGCTCGAGCAGCTCAAGGCGGTCGGCGAGCGCCTCCGCTCGCAAACCACGTCGATCTCGTTTCTGCCGGGCCTGCTGCGATGCGATCGACCGGGTGGAGCAGCGATTGATTGCGCCTCCGAAGGGACTCGTGGGGCGCTTTCTGCATCTGTTCACGGGCGGCGCCGCGCGTGGCGCTTGCGCGCTGGCAGGTGCGCCGCGAGATCAAGCATGCCGTGGAGAAGGCCGCCCGGCAGGAATCGGCGCTGATCGCGCGTCATGCGCAGCGCATCGCGCTGGTGGCGCGCCGCTACGCCGATCGGCGCCTGGAGGCGGGCCGCCGCGTCGCGGAATACCAGATGTACGCGCGGCTGTTCTCGCTCTGGCACGTGCTGCACATCCCGCTGTTCTTCATGCTGTTGATCGCCGGCATCGTCCACGTCGATTGCCATCAACGTGTACTGATGCTAAAGGTCATGCGCGAACATGGACAGTTGTCATAAGACTCGCGGAGTCGCATGGATGACGGCCCTGTCGTTGCTTGCGCTCTCCAGCGCGTTCGCGGCTTCGGTCGAAACGCTGCTGATGCCGGGCAAGGTGACCCGCGCGCACGTGAAGCAGGAGGAGACCTGCGGCAACTGCCACGACCGCACGCAACGTCCGCAAGCCAATCCTCGCTGTGCCTCGATTGCCACAAGGACATCGCGGCGGACGTGCGCGACGCATCCGCGGCTTTCACGGCCGCATGAGCCAACTCCGGGGTCGGCGAGTGCCGCGCCTGCCACACGGAACACAAGGGCCGCGAGGCCGACATCGTGCAGCTCGATCGCGCGCAGTTCGATCATGCCTCCACCGACTTCGCGCTCGAGGGCGCCCATTCGGCGCTCGAGTGCGGCAGCTGCCACAAGCAGGGCGAAGCGTGGCGCAAGGCGCCCGCGACCTGCGTCGGCTGCCACAAAGCCGACGACGTGCATCGCGGGCAGTTGACCCAGCCCTGCGGCGAGTGCCACAGCTCGCTTGAGCTGGAGCGGGGGACAGTTCGACCACGACAAGACGGAGTTCAAACTGACCGGAGCGCACCTCACCGTAACGTGCAATGCCTGTCACATCGGCAGGGCACTACAAGCCGACGCCGAAGAGCTGCGTCGGCTGTCACGCGACGGACGATGAGCACCGCGGATCGCGCGGTGCCGGATTGCGCCAAGTGCCACGTGACGAAGGAGTGGAAGACCGCGAAATTCGACCACCTGAAGGAGACCCGCTACGAGCTGCTCGGCGTGCACGCGAAAATCGACTGCCTCGCCTGTCACCGCTCGGTAACTACAAGGACAAGATTCCGAAGGACTGCAACGGCTGCCACCAGGCCGACGATGCCCACGCCGCCCGCTTCGGCGACAAGTGCGGGGACTGCCACGACAACGATCGATGGCGGCCCGAGACGACATACGATCATGCGGGCGCGAGACAAGTTTCCCCTGGTGGGTGCGCACGCCAAGATCGACTGCCACGTCTGCCACACCGGCGTTGCCGCCACTCAGAAGCTCGCCAAGGACTGCGTCGGCTGCCATCGCAGCGAGGATCCGCACGGCGGCAAGCTGCAAGCGGCGGATGCGAGACCTGTCACGGCGCAGACGAGCTGGCGATCGGAGATCGCCTTCGATCACGACCTCACCGAATTTTCCGCTGCTCGGCCTGCACCGGGTCGTGAGCTGCGCGCAATGCCACTCGACGCTCGCATTCGGCCGGGCGCCGTTCGACCTGCATCGACTGCCATTCGCACGAGGACGTGCACAAAGGCGGGCTCGGCAAGAAGTGCGAAAGCTGCCATTCGCCGAACGGCTGGCCGCTGTGGAATTTCGATCACGCGGAAGGAAACTCATTTCCCGCTGCTCGGCGCCCACAGCCAAGCTGCAATGCGCCGCATGCCATCGGGAGGCTCCGGGTACGGTGAAGCTCTCGGCGCAGTGCGGCGTGTGCCACCACAAGGATGACCGGCACCTCGGCGAGTATGGCGCGCAGTGCGAGCGCTGCCATACGACCTATTCGTGGAAAGGCGCGCGGATTCAGTAGGGCGCGGGCACATGAATCACGCGCGCCTCATCGAACGTATCGCGTCCGCTCGCCCTGGCGCCGCTCGTGCTGCTGTTCGCGCTCGGGACGGCGCAGTTCGCCGCAGCCGCCGAAGCGCCGTCGATCACGGTTTCGTTCGATCACCTGCCGACCGGGTTCGAGCTCGAGGGCGTGCACCGCGATCTGCCGTGCGAGAGCTGCCACCTCAATGCGGTTTTCAAGGGAACGCCGCGAGATTGCGGTACCTGCCACATCAAGGGCTCGCCCTTCAATGCGACGCCGAAGACGGCTAACCACATTCCCACCACGAATTACTGCGCCGCCTGCCACAACACGATCTCGTTCCGGCCGGACGTGCACTTCGATCACGCGCAGGTGATGGGCAGCTGCGTCAGCTGTCACAACGGCACCATTGCGCAGGGCGAGGGACCGAATCATCCGGCCACCAGCCAGGACTGCGCGGCCTGCCACACGGTGATGAGCTGGAATCCGCCCAAGACGGTCGACCACTCCCAGATCCCGCTGGCCGTCGCCGGCTACTGCATCATTTGCCACAACGGCGTGCAAGCCGCCGGCAAAACCGCCGGCCACATCGCCACGAATCTCGAGTGCGGCGACTGCCACCTGACGACCACCTGGCTGGGAGCGAGCTTCGATCACACCGGGATCACGCAGCGGCTGCGTGACCTGTCACAACGGCACCAAGGCCGTGGGCAAGCAGGGCAACCACATGCCCACCACCAACCTGTGCGAGAACTGCCATACCACGGGCATCGGCACCAAGACGCCGAGCTGGGCGCCCTCGAAATTCGATCACACGCAGATGACGGTGACGACCTGCCAAACCTGCCACAGCGGGACCGTCAAGATCACCACGGGCTTCGTCTCCGGGCAGCCGGCCAACCACGTGCCGCCGATTCCATCGGCCATCGATTGTGGAGTCTGCCACGGCAATAACCCCGCCGCGGAGACCTGGGCGGTGCTCGCCGCGAGCATCGCCACGCTGCACACCGGACTGCCGGTGAGCAACTGTCTGCTGTGCCACGCCGGGGAGACGTTCGCGGGCGTCCCCGCGCCCTACATTCCCATGTCGGTTTCCGGCGTGTCGCCGACCAAGACAACACCGCTCGCGCCGCCGCACATTCCCATCCTCGCCGGAACCGATTGCAGCGCCTGCCACGGTGCTGCCTATCAGGCCGGCGGCTTCGGCCCGGCGACTGCCATGAGCGCGGCCAAGCACGCGTTCGTGTCCACGACCTGCGATACCTGCCACGACTCCGGCAAGAGCTTCTATGTCGGCAGCGGCACGCCGCTGCAGCTGCGGCCGGCGGATCACGTGAGCAGCAGCGACGCGCGCATGGCGACGAGCGACTGTTCGGTGTGCCACGAGACCAAGGACTGGGTGAGTACCGTCATGCCGCTCGGCCACATGCCGAATCCGAGCAACTTGACCTGCGTGCAGTGCCATACCTCCGCGCCGAGCGACTATACCCCGGCGACGCTCGCGGCGAACGCCGTGCTGCATACCGGAATCACCGCAAACTGCGGGCTGTGCCATGGCAACACGACGACGGCGCTCACCTGGGCGAACAATTTCACGCCCAAGGATGCGATGCTCACGCCCTCGCATATTCCTTACCTGTCGGGGACCGACTGCAGTAACTGCCACTCCTCGACCACCTACGCGGTCGGAGGTTTCGGCCCCACGAACATGAGCGCCGCCAAGCATGCGTTCGTGCCCACCTCGTGCGACACCTGCCATGAAGCGGGGCTGAGCTTCTACATGGGCGCATCGAGCCCGCCACTGCAGGGGCGTCCTGCGGATCACATCGCAAGCGGCAATTCGCAGCAGGCTTCGGGCGACTGCTCGGGCTGCCACGAAACCACCGACTGGACCAGCAACATCCTGCCGCCGGGCCACATGCCGAACCCCGGCAACCAGGCCTGCGCGGTGTGCCACACGGCGATCGGTACCACCCTCGCGAGCTACGCGACGCTTGCCAGCATCGCGGTGCTGCACACCGGTATCACCGGCAATTGCGGGCAGTGCCATGGCGCCGCGACGCAGCTGACCTTCTACAACAACAACGACAACCCGAAATCCGGGGTGCTCACACCGGCGCACATCCCGTATCTGTCGGGAACCGATTGCAGCTCGTGCCATGCGCGCCAATTACGTCGCGGGGGGCTTCGGGCCCACCAACATGAGCGCCGCCAAACACGCCTTCGTGCCCACGGCCTGCGATACCTGCCACGAGGCGGGATTGAGCTTCTATCTCGGTGCCTCCACGCCGACCCTGCAGGGGCGACCGACCGATCACCTGAGTCCCACCGGGACGCCGCAACAGCAAACCGGCGATTGCTCGGGATGTCACAACACAACCGACTGGACGACCAATGTGATGCCCGCGGGCCACATGCCGAATCCGGGGAATCAGACTTGCTCGGTTTGTCACACGGCCATCAGCGGTAGCGCCGCCAGTTACGCGACGCTGGCGAGCGTCGCGGTGCTGCATACCGGGATCAGCGGCAATTGCGGGCAGTGCCATGGCAGCACTTCGGGAGCGCTCACCTTCTACAACAACAACGACAACCCGAAGGCAGCGGTGCTGTCGCCCGCACACATTCCGTATCTGAACGGCTCGGATTGCAGCTCATGTCATGCGGCGAACTATGTTGCGGGCGGATTCGGCCCCACCAACATGAGCGCGGCGAAACACGCCTTCGTGCCGACGACCTGCGATACCTGTCACGAGGCGGGGCTGACATTCTATCTGGGGGCATCGACTCCGGTTCTACAGGGTCGGCCGCCCGGACACGTTTCGACGCCCAACCCGCCCTCCCAGGCCACGGGCGACTGCTCGCTCTGCCACAACACCACCGTGTGGACCACGCCGACCACACTGCCGAACGGCCACATGCCCATCCCCGGCACCCAGACTTGCTCGGTTTGCCATGTGGGGGATCTGAGCACGCTTGCGGGCTACGCCACGATGGCGAGCATCCCGATTCTGCACACCGGCATCAGCACCGGCTGTGCCCAATGCCACGGCGGTGCGACGGCGTTGACCTTCTACAACAACAACGACAACCCCAAGGCTGCGGCGGGGCTCTCCCCTGCACACATACCCGCCTTTACCGGAGAGGACTGCAGCGCGTGCCACGCGCCGAACTACGCCGCGGGCGGATTCGGTCCGATGAACATGACCCAGGCGACCCACGCCGGTGTCGGGACGACCTGCATCAACTGCCACGAGGCGGGCTTGAGCTTTTATATGGGCGCGGCAAATCCCGGCCTGCAGGGCCGGCCGGCGGATCACACGGCGGGGCAGCAGGTCGCGCCGAACGACTGCAGTCTCTGTCACACGACGGCCAACTGGAACACCACCGTGCTGCCCGCAGGCCACATGCCGAACCCCGCCAACCAGGCGTGCAATGTCTGTCACACCGCGGCGCCTGCGAACTATACGACGCTCGCGGCCAACTCGGTGCTGCATACCGGCATCAGCGGCGGCTGCGGCCAGTGCCACGGCGGTAGCTCAGCGCTCACCTGGTACAACAATTTCACCCCGAAGGATGCGGTGCTCGCACCCTCGCACATCCCGTATCTCGCGGGAACCGACTGCGGTTCCTGCCATAAGTCGAGCACGTACGCCGTCGGCAGCTTCGGGCCGATGAACATGACCCAGGCGACGCACGCCTTCGCCAGTGCCACGGCGTGCAATACGTGCCACGAGGCGGGCTTGAGCTTCTACATGGGCGCGGCGAGTCCGGCGCTGCAGGGCCGGCCGGCCGATCACACCTCGGGTCAAATGGTGGCGCCGAACGACTGCAGCATCTGCCACACGACGGCCAACTGGAACAGCACGGTGATGCCCGCGGGGCACATGCCCAATCCCGCGAATAACGCTTGCACTGTTTGCCACACGACTGCACCGGCGGACTATTCCACCGCGACGCTCGCCGCGAATGCGGTCTTGCACACCGGCGTAACCAGCAGTGAATGCGCTCAGTGCCATGGCGGTACGACGCCACTCACCTGGTACAACAATTACACGCCGAAGGATGCGGTACTCACGCCTTCCCACATTCCCTTCCTGGCCGGCACGAGCTGTGGCTCCTGCCATTCCTCGAGCACGTACGCGGCCGGCGGTTTCGGACCGATGAACATGACACAGGCGACTCATGCGTTCGTCGTGACCACCTGCGACACGTGCCATGAGAAAGGCCTGAGCTTCTACCTGGGCGCGGCGAATCCCGCGTTGCAAGGCCGGCCGGCCGATCACACCTCGGGTCAAATGGTGGCGCCGAACGACTGCAGCATCTGCCACACGACGGCGAACTGGAACAGCACGACATTGCCTGCAGGTCACATGCCCAACCCGGGCAATCAGACCTGCACCGTCTGTCACACCGGCGCACCGTCCAACTACGCCACGCTCGCGGCCAACGCCGTTCTTCACACCGGCATCACCTCGGGCTGCCTTACCTGCCACGGTGCGCCGAACGCGGCTGCACCGGTGTTCTATCTCAATTACACGCCGAAGGATGCGATTCTTTCACCCGTGCACATCCCGACCAGCACGACTCCCTGCGAGGATTGCCACGCCATCAGCTTTACCTCGTTCAGCGGCACGACCATGAGCGCAGCCAAGCACACCCTCATGTTCGCGATCATCGGCAAGACCTGCGATGCGTGCCACGACCTATCGAGCCTGAAGTTTTACGGCGTCAGCAATTTGACCACACGCCCGAACGGCCACCATGTTGGCCAGGATTGCAGCGGTTGCCACAATCCGAACAACTGGGACGGCGGCGCGCAGAAAAGGACTGTCGTGAAGGTGGCCACTGCGGGCGGCAGCAAGGTCGGCACCGTGGTGAGCGCGCCCAGCGCGCCGGCGAATGCGGCCGGCGCGGCGCCATCGCGCCGTGCAAGCGGTCGCCGTGCGCGGCGCGGTGGGCGGCCCGTCCACGCCGGGCCTCTCCCACGCCGGAGTCACCGGCAACTGCGCCAGCTGTCACAACGGCGTGCTCGCGCCGGGCAAAGGGCCCGCGCACATCGCGAGCAACAGCGCCTGCCAGAATTGCCACACCACACTCGCGTGGTTGCCGGCGCGGTTCGATCACCTCGGTGTCACGGCGAGTTGCGCGAGCTGCCACAACGGGGTGCTGGCCTCCGGCAAGCCCACCCAGCACGTCCAAACGAGCGAGGATTGCAGCGCCTGTCACGGCACGATCGCGTGGACGGCTGTGAGCTTCAGTCACCTCGGACTCACGGCGCCGTGCAGCAGTTGCCACAACGGCATCAACGCAATCGGCAAGCAGATTCAGCACGTGAGCACGACCCACGATTGCGGCACTTGCCACAACACCGTGAATTGGACCGTTCCGGTCCAGCCCGCACCGCGGCGGCCGGCGGTACCGGGCGTCCGCGGTGCGCCCGGCGTAGCGACGACCGGCGTGACGACACCCGGCGTAGCGACGCCCGGCGGTTCCAACAAGTGATCGGCAGTGCGAACTAGAGCTCTGCATTCGCAGGCGCGGCTGTGGCGCGTGCTCGCGTCCTGTACCGGATTGCTGGCTCTGAGCGGCTACTCGCACGCCGCGAACTCTCCCCTGTCGATCCAATCCGGGCCGCTGGTGCAGTTCATCAACACCGATGAGCGCGAGGATCACGCCGATATTTCGATTCAGTTTTCCTGCACCGTGTTCTACGTGTCGAATACGCCGGCCACTCACGGCAGCAAAACCACCATCACGCTGCGTCTGGGGCCGGACTGCGGCAATCCCAACAGCACGATTCCGCCGGAATTGCCGCTCGTGGGAGGAGGCGGGCATCTGGTGACCGGGGCACGTCTCGATGCAATCGTGCCGGGGCAAGTGACCCTGGAGTTGACCTGGGCGCGAGACCTGGACTTCGTCATGGCACCGACTGCGGGCGGATTCGGCCTGCGCGTGCGGCTGATCGGGACCGGTGCGAATGCTCGCAAGGGCAGCGGCCTCGTCGCCGAGGTTCAGGCGCCCGAAGGCTACGCGGTCAATCTCGACTCCTCGTTGACCAAGTTCGACCGCGCCACCGTCGAGGCGGCGGCGGCAAGCTTCAAGACGCAAGCGTACGTGTCCGAGACCGATATCGAGGACAAGCACTGGTATCGGCTGCGCATTGGGCCCTTCACCACCCGCGCGGAAGCCGAACGAGTGCTGCAAATTGCGCAGAAGGACTATCCGCGCGCGTGGCTCGCGATCAACGACGAACAGACCGACCTCACGGCGATCGAACGTGCCGGCGTGCAATCCGCGGCCGCGAGCGGGCCGACCGACCCGCCTCTGCCGGATGCCGAGCGTGCCCAGCTGTTGCGCGACGCGCGCACCGCGCTCGAGAAGCATCAATATCCGGAGGCCATCGACTTGCTGACGCGCCTGCTGCGCCAACCCGAGTACCCGGCTCGCGCCGATGCGCAAGAACTCATGGGCTTGGTGCGCGAGCGGGCCGGCCAGCTCGCGCAGGCCAAGGCCGAATATGACGCGTACCTGCAGCGCTATCCTGATCGTCCGGGGGCGGCGCGTGTGCGTGCGCGTCTGCAGGCGCTCGCTGCGGCTTCGCTTACCCCGAAATCGACGGGCGAGTTCGGAGCGGTGGCCAATGACCACTGGACCCTGGCCGGTAGTACGGCGCTCACCTACCAGTACGGCAAGGAGCAGACCGTCTCCTCCGGCACGACGACCACGACCACCGCGGTCAACGCCGCGCTGGTATACGGCGATCTGCTGGTGCGTAATCGCGGCGAGCGCTACGATTTTACCGCCCGCGTGGATGCGGGCTATACGCAAAACATCGTCACGACCGCCGGGGGCAGCCAAGACCGCACCACCGCGGCCTTCGTCGAGCTCACGGACCGCTCGCTCGGTCTGACCGGCCGCTTCGGCCGCCAGTCGCTTGCCAACCAGGGCGTCATCGGCCTGTTCGACGGACTGTTCGTCGGTTATCAGGTCAACTCGAAGTGGTCGGTCAGTGCCGCGGGCGGCTATCCAGCCTACACGAGCTACTCGTCCTTCTCGACGCAGCAGAAATTCGGTACGGTGACCGCCGAATACGCTCCCTACCAGAGCTGGGTATTCGATACCTACCTATTCGATGAGACGGTTGCGAGTACCACCGACCGGCGCGCGGTCGGCTTCCAAACGCGCTATTCGGAGCCGGGTCGTTCGGCGGTGGGACTGATCGACTACGACGTCTATTTCAAGCAGCTGAACTCGGCTACGCTGATCGGCAATCTCAAGATTGGGCAGTCCTGGATCCTCGGGTTCGACGCGGATCATCGCCGCAGCCCCTTGCTGCTCCTCACTAATGCGCTCATTGGCCAAAGCGCGCCGGATATTCCGACGCTGGAGACCGAGTTCACTCCCTCGCAGATCAAGCAGCTGGCACTCGATCGCACCGCTACCAGCGACACGTTCATTCTGTCGGGCAGCCGCCCGCTCGGGGAGCGCTGGCAGATCCTGCTGGATGTCGCGGGGCTGCGCCTCGGCGGCACACCGGCCTCCGGAGGTGTAGCGGCGACTCCATCGACCGGACTCGACAAGAACGCCACCGTGCAAGCATCTGGTTCGAGTCTGCTGATGGCGAACGACTTGCATATCTTCGCGGTGCGCTTCGACGATTCACCGACCTCGCGCAGCAGCACCTTGACGTGGGACGCGCGCTTCCCACTCCCTGGCGCGTGGCGCGTCGGCCCGCGATTCAGCGTCGAGCAGCTGAATGATCCGGCGCTCGGCGGCAAGCAGTGGATCTATCTACCGGAGGTGCGCGGCGATTGGACCAGCCGAAAATCGATATTCGAAGTCATCGCGGGCTACCAACTGCAGCAACAGCAACAACAGCTGTTGCCGGGCCAGATTCAGGCAAGTACGCTCGATCAGCGTTCCCTGTATATTTCCCTCGCATATCGGCTGCGCTTCTAGGACCTATGCATATCCGCTCGGCTTTGATCGTGGCTCTCGCCGCGCTGCAGGCCTGCAGCAGTGTGCCGAGCGCGCCCGCCCAGGAAATCCTGGACGAACAAAGCGGCAATACGCTGCTCGTGGTCGCGAAGCCGCTGGTGTTTGCGCGCACACGCACCGACGTCGCCGCCTATGCGCGCGACTATGCGACGCTGGTCGCGCTGGAGGTCGATCAGTCGGGGAAATACGGCGATTTTCTCCTGCTGTATCGATGGTCGACAGTCGACCGGCGCATGTCCCCGCCGCCGGATCCGAGCGCAGGCGAACTGCGAATCCTGGCCGAAGGGCGGGCCATCAATTTGATGCCGCTCGAGCAAATTCCGGTAAGCTTGTCCCGGCGCCGGGAACTTCACGTGCCCGACCATGGAGACGTCGTCGCGCACGCCTATCCGATCGATGCGGCGACGCTGCGCTTCATCGCGTCGAGCCGCGATCTGTCCGTGCAAATGCCGCAGGAACACCTGGACACACCATTTACCATGTGGGAGGACGGCAGAGCGGCGCTGCGGCGATTCGTCCAGCGCGCGGGAGTTCAATGAGACTCCCGTCCGCTGTGCCACACTCGACATGCGAGGCCAATCTTGGTTGAAAGCGGACGGGACTCTCCAAAGACGGACGTGTGGTCGGACTGGCTTTTGCACCGCCGCCATGCCGATGACCCCGCGTATGCGGAGGTCATCGGCGCGGTGATGGAGCGCGTCGCGGATCGCGTGCTCGACGAAGCGCGACTGACGGCGGGAGCGACTCTCATCGACGTCGGTGCCGGCGAAGGGCTCCTCGCGTTCCGAGCCCTCGCACGCGTCGGACCTTCGCTTCGCGTCGCGCTCACCGATATCTCGGCGCCGATGCTTCGCCACGCCGAGGCGGTCGCCGACCGACTGGGGGTGAGGAGCCAGTGCACGTTTCACGAGTGCTCGGCGGAAAAGCTCGGTGCCTTGAGCGATGCCTCGGCGGACGTCGTCGTCACTCGTGCCGTGCTCGCCTACGTCTCCGATAAGAGCGCCGCGCTGCGCGAATTCTTCCGCGTGCTCAAACCCGGCGGCCGCATTTCCCTGGCCGAACCGATCCTCCAAGACGACGCCTTTTACGCGCGGGCGCTGCGGCAGCGGGTCGAAGCGCAAGCCTCCATGCCCGCCGACCGCTTCTTACCGCTCTTGCACCGCTGGAAGGCGGCGCAGTTTCCCGATACGGAGGAGGCCTGCGCCAAGAGCCCGATCGCCAATTTCTCTGAACGCGATCTGCTCAACCTGCTGAGGGGCGCTGGCTTTGCCGAGACCCACCTGCAATTGCACATCGATGAAATGCCGTCGCTCATCACGTCATGGCCAGTGTTCTTGGGATCCTCGCCTCACCCTCTGGCACCGACGCTCGAGCGTATCCTCGCGGAGCAATTCACCGCGGAGGAACGCCGGTTCTTCGAACAGATCGTCCGGCCGACGGTCGAGTCGGGAAGAAGCATCACCATCGAGCGCGTGGCGTATCTTCAGGCGAGGAAACCGCCCGGCTGATCGATGCCGCCTCTATTGCGCCGGCAACGGAGGATGGTAGGTGAGCGTGGTCCCCAACAGCCACAGCAGCAAGAGCACCAGCGGCAGATTGATCATGAACTGCACGAACGTGAAGCCGATCAAATCCCGCGCGCGCAACCCGAGGATGCCCAATATCGGCAGCATCCAGAATGGATTGATGAGGTTGGGCAAGGCTTCCGAAGCGTTGTAGATCTGTACGACCCAGCCGAGGTGGTAGTGCAGCGCGTTGGCTGCTTGCATGACATACGGCGCTTCGACGATCCATTTGCCGCCGCCCGAGGGCATGAACAGTCCGAGCACCGCCGAGTATGCTCCGACGATGGGTGCAAACGTCGCGTGACTGGCAACGTGGGCGAACGCGGTCCCGAGCATGCTGGAGAGGCTTTGTCCCGCGGCATTCTTCGCCCCGGTCAATATGGCTGCAATCGAGCCGAGGAATGGAAACTGAACGAGAACGCCGGCCACGCTCGGCACGCCGCGCCCGACCGACTCGATGAAGCGCCGCGGCCGCCATTGCAGCAAGAGCGCCGCCACGATGAATATGAAGTTGTAGGTGTTGAGGTTCGAAATCGCCGCGGCGAACCCCTTGACTGCGAACTCGCTCGCCAGCCAGGCGATTCCCAACGCGGCAATGAACAGCGTCGGTAGCGGGCTGTACTCCAGCCATTCGCCCGGGCGCGCCCGCGGCGGCAAAGTGGGCCGGGACTCGGATAAGTCGACTCCCAGCTGCTGCGCCGTCTGCGCGTGTGCCTCGTCGGGCGCCGATTTCCACGCGATCCACGGGTTGATGAACGTCAGCACGGCGGCAATCAGCAGCGACTGCCACAGAAAGATCGTTTCGCGGAAAGGAATGACGCCGGTTACGGCGAGCAGCGCCGCAGGCATGCTGCCCGGGTTCGCCTGCAGCTGCGCCGCGGAGGAGGACAAGCCCAAAGCCCACACCGAACCCAACCCCATGCACGCCGCCGCACCGGCCGCACGATAATCCACCCGCAAATCGGTACGCCGCGCGACCGCTCGCGCCAGAAGGCTCGCCAGCACCGCGCTCAGGCCCCAGTGGATGAGTGATAGCACGATGCTGAACAACGCCACGAGCGCCACCGCGGCACGGCCGCTCGTCGGCACGGCAGCCAGACGCTGCACCATTCTCGCGACGGGCGGGGAATCGGCGGTGACGTAGCCGCCGATGATGATGAAGGTCATCTGCATCGTGAAGGGAATCAGGCTCCAAAACCCCGAGCCAAAGCTTTGTGCGACCCCGAGCGGCGATGCACCGATGCCGACGGCAGCCACCGCCACGACCGCAACCGCAACAACGGCGAATGCGAAGGCGTCGGGAAACCAGCGTTCGGACCATGCGCAGCAGCGCAGGGCGATGGCGGACAGAAGCGAGGCTGCTCGGGTGTCGTTGTTCATCTGATGCGCGGCGGCGTGGTCTACAAGTGGACGGGCGCGGCGCGGCAGAGCCGGTAGCCTAGTCGAGATCGCGCCGCAGCGAGCCGGCGACCGCCGCCGGAACCGGGGAGAGCGAGTGCCGGTAATTCTCGTGATCGACGCCGATCGAGAGCGTCGCCCCGCTCTTCATTGCCCCGACCATCGCGCTCGACAGCTCGAATCGCAGAAAATGCACAGCAGATGTTTTCTCACTGTTCTCGCGCGCCATATCCTCGTCGGCAATCGCAAAAACCCGGTCGAGCTCGCTCACACGAACCCAGCATCGATCTTCGACTCCGATCAGTTTCTCGAGCGCAGCGCGCCGCTCGGCTTCATCGGTGAATTCGATCAGCAGCGTCACCTTCCAGTTGCCGCCGTCGGGAATCAGAGGGTTGTAGGCATTGATTTCCTCTTGTATACCCTCGCTTTCGAAGATGCGCTCGGCCCGGAGCATCTCGAGTATTTGATAGCGTATGGTCGTGCGGTCCTCGAAACACCACGTCATGTTGGGGCCGACCTGCAACGTGCGAAGCTGCTTGTGGGCGATCACCTCGCTGCGCAGGCGGGTTCGCTCGGCGGCGTATTGCTCGAGGCTCATCAGGTCTTGTCGCGCGAGTTTCTGCATGCTGTTGCCGTTTTGTTTATAAGCCATAGGCCATGCGCAGCAAGGTGAGCGGATGCATCGGCGGTGCGCCGGCGTCCAAGCCGCTTTCGATCTGGTGGCCCGCCATCGGACAATCACTCGAGTAAAAATCGGCGCCGCTCTTCTGCACGCGTTCGACGACGGGCCTGCCGATTTTCATGGACGTGTCGCGAAATTCCCGTTTGACCCCGTAGGTTCCGTTATGACCCGAACAGCGTTCGATCGGTTCGACGGTGGTACCCGGGATCAGCTGCAAAACGTCGCGCGTTTTGAGTCCAAGGTTCTGTACCCGCAAGTGACAGGGAACGTGATAGGCGATCTTGCCGAGGGAACGGCTAAAGTCGGTGCGCAGCAAGCCGGACTTGTGCCGTATCGCCAGATATTCGAACGGGTCGAATATTCGTCGTTTGATGGCGGCAATGTCCTTGTCCCCGGGAAACATCAGCGGCAGTTCCTGCTTGAACATCAGCACACAGGAGGGAATCGGCGCAACGATGTCGTAGCCGCGCGCGATCATCTCGAGCAGAGGGGGCACGTTCTTCGCCTTCAGATCCGCCACGGCCTGCAAATCGCCCAATTCCAGCTTCGGCATTCCGCAGCAACTCTCCCGCTCCGGTAGGGCAACTTCGATGCCGTTGTGCTCGAAGATGCGGACAAGATCGAGCCCGATCTGCGGCTCATTGCGATTGCCGTAGCAGGTGGTGAACAGCGCCACCTTGCCGGACGTCGTGCCCGCGGCCTGCGCGGCGAGGGGTGCCGCGCGGGCTGCGCGCAGTTGCTTGCGCAGCGTCTTGGAGTGGTATGGCGGCACCGGTGCCGCAGGATGCACCCCGAGCGTGACGTCCAAGAGCTTGCGGCCCACGCCGCTGCGGTTGACGGCATTGACGACTTCGGCGACCACCGGGATGCCGGCGAGCATGCCGACGGTATCGGTCGAACTCAATACCTTGTCCCGCCAGGGGGTGTCGCCGCGGCGGTTCTTGACTGCCTTGGCGCGGAGCATCAAGTGCGGAAAATCTACGTTCCAAGGATGCGGCGGGACGTAGGGACACTTGGTCATGTAGCACATGTCGCACAGATAGCAGTGATCGACGACCTTCCAATAGTCCTTCTTGTCCACGGCGTCGAGGTCGCCGGTCTTCGACTCGTCGACCAAATCGAACAGCGTTGGAAAAGAGTTGCAAAGATTGAAGCAGCGGCGGCAGCCGTGGCAGATCTCGAACACCCGTTCGAGCTCCTTATCGAGCGCGCCCGCATCATGGAATTCCGGCTCTTGCCAGGCGATGGCATGCCGCGTCGGTGCCTCGAGACTCCCCTCGCGGCCTGACTTGTTGTCTCCGTCGGACACGATGCATCTCCCCGGCCGAACTAGCGGGCTCCCGTCCAGGGAGCCCGCCTGCATGGCTTCGTCCGGCGGCGGTAGAGGTTGGACTTACAGGTTATCCAGCGCCTTCTGAAAGCGATTGGCGTGCGAGCGCTCGGCCTTGGCCAGAGTCTCGAACCAATCGGCAATCTCGCTGAAGCCTTCCTCGCGGGCGCTCTTCGCCATGCCCGGGTACATGTCGGTATATTCGTGCGTTTCGCCCGCGATGGCCGCCTTCAGATTCAGATTAGTCGCCCCAATGGGCAATCCGGTGGCCGGATCGCCGACGGCTTCCAAGTACTCCAAATGCCCGTGGGCGTGGCCGGTTTCGCCCTCCGCGGTGGAGCGGAATACGGCAGAGACGTCATTGAAACCTTCCACGTCCGCCTTGGCCGCGAAGTACAAATAGCGCCGATTCGCTTGTGACTCGCCCGCAAAGGCGTCCTTCAAATTCTTCTCTGTCTTGCTACCTTTTAGATTCACGGCTAACTCCTTCCGATTGACGAATGCTTCCGGACCTGTGTTTGGAAGCAATTCAGATGAATAGCGGCGACGGTAGACCCCAGGGCCGCGGGAGTCAAATTGGCGCTTTCTATCACAGGGATTGGCGCCCTCTATCGGCGCGATACCCAGGAGCGGCAAACGATGAAGCGGATCCGGCTCACCGCTGCGGCGCAGCGGATCATCCGCTACAGCCGTTCGAGCGTGCGCAAATCGAGCTCGCCGCCGAAGTATTTTCCGATGGCGTCCAAAAATGGTCGATGGTCTTTGCAGACTTCGGCGAACAGCGTCATGCAGGATCGAAATTTGAGGTCGTCCGGATCGCCGAAAATCTGGTGAATCGAGCGGCCTTCGATCGAATTGACCAATCGGGTACACGCGAGGAGGCGGACCCCCAGGATCGGATGGCTCGCGTAGGCCGTGGCTTCCTCGCGCGAGGAAATCGCAAACATTTCAGCCGTCGCACTTCGCCCCAAGCCCTTGATCTGCGGGAAAATGAACCACATCCAATGGCTGGTCTTGCGCCCGTTGCGAAGCTGCGCACAGACCTCCTCGAAAACCTCCTCCTGGGCGTCGAGGAACCGCTTTAGATTGAACGGGTCCTTCAAAATCGCCCCCGATCCACATCCCGGATGAACCCGAGCAAGCCCGTGAAATAGACTCGTTGATCATCGTAGAGCGCGAAGTGGCTGCCGTTCGGGCAGTACAGGTAGCGCGCGTGAGGCATCTGCTTCGACATCCACCGCATGTGTGCAGGGTCCATGGTGTCGTAGTGCGCGCCGATCACCAGAGTGGGAACATGAATCTTATTGAGGTCGGCGCGCCGATCCCAGTGATCGAGGGTACCGGTCGAGCCGAGCTCGCTCGGACCCTGCAGTGGCACATAGACCTCGCGGTTGAGATGCGCCAGGGAGCGGTTGACGGGGTCAGGCCAATCCGCCGCGGTCATGCGCAGGAGGTGCTTCGTGTAGACGTGCTCCATCAAGAGGCTCTGGTAGCGAGGATTCTCGTAATCCTTCTTCGCCTCGATCGCCTCGATTTCCGCGAGCACCGCAGGATCGATTTGCGGCATCAGGACTTTGGTGGCATAGGCGTTGTAGTCGGGAATGCTGGACATCATATTGGAGATGATGAGCGCCTTGAGGTGTTCTTGATGCTTGAGCGCGTACTCGATCGCGAGCATGCCGCCCCAAGAGTGCCCATACAGATAGAAGTCATTGCGGTCGAGGCGCAGCGCGCGGCGCACCTGTTCCACTTCATCCACAAACCGATCCAGTTCCCAGAGTGAGGCATCGTGGGGCTGATCGCTGTAGGCCGAACCGAGCTGATCGTAGTAGTAGTATTCGATCCCTGCGCCGGGAAAGTAGCTGTCAAACGCCTCGTAGGCCTCGTGGGTCATTCCGGGACCGCCGTGCAGAATGAGCACCTTGATGCGCGGGTTGTTGCCGACGCGTTTCGTCCACACGCGGAATGTTCCTTTGGGCGTGGCGATTGAGATCAGGCGCGCCCCGCCGCCGAGCACGTCGTCGCGCCCCCGTTGATCGAAGTAGGCGGCAAGGGAGCCGGCGTCCGTTGGCGAATCGGCCCGCGAGGCACTCACGGGCAAGCCGGAAGAATTCGGGCCTCCCATCCCGAGCGGCGCGTAACCGACGAGCAGCACGAGTAGGGCCAAGATGCGAGATTTCAGCGGCATGCTTGGACGTCCTTGTGGTGGAGGCCCAAGAGTCGCAGAGAACGAATTCCCGAGCAACCGGGGCCCCGCGGAATCGCGGACGCCGGCGCTGCATCGAGAGAGTCCGGCGGATACTGATGGGTAGTTCGCCCGGGAGCAGGACGACTGTGGGGATCGCGTCACTACCCTCCGGATTCGTTCTCGATGCAGCGCATCCGATTCTCGGTCAGACGCCGCGGCAATCTTATCGGCCTAACCCGCGGCGCGGTGTCGTCTTTTGCTGACGTCAGAACACGAGTTCGTGCAATCCCCCGCCGGCGTGCAATCCCCCGCCGGCTCCGAGAGGACCTATTCTCACGAGTCTATTTGCCGATGGAGGGCTTGAAAAACGCCGCATAGATGCCGAGACCGATAAACGATGCAGCTGAAACGTATCGACCATACGGCCGCCACCCGGAGCGACGACGCATCGTCGGTGCCAATGCAGAAGCCGTGAGCACGTAGATCGTGTCGGTGCACAAAGCGATCGAAACAAACACGAAGCCGAAAAATAAGCTCTGCCCGAGCGGTGAGGCGCCCTGATTGATGAATTGCGGCAACAGAGCGGCAAAAAATAGTGCGGTTTTTGGATTCAGCAACGCTACAAGGAAGCCGTCGCGGAACAGTCGAACGGGCGAAGTGCGATCGATTCGCACTGCAGCCTCGACGGCTTCTTTCGTTCTCAGCGCCCGAATGCCGAGAAAAACCAGATAGGCTGCTCCGGCGAGTTTTACCACTACAAAAGCCGAGGACGAAGCCGCGAAGACGGCCGCGAGGCCCAGCGATGCGGCGGATGCATTACCGAGATCTCCCAACGCGATCCCGCCGACGGATGCAAGCCCAGCTCCGCGTCCTTGACCCAGGGTCTGTGTGACGAGGTAGATGACGCCCGGCCCCGGAGTGACGGCCAGTATTAAGCTCGCGATAAGAAATCCGCCGAACGCAGGCGATGCAAGGTATGTTCCGATCATGAGGACTGGCCGATAAATAATTTAAAATCAGTGGCTTATGCTCGACCCCCCTGGCGTCATTTGTGCCTCGCGGTGCCGCGCCCGGCCGCTAGTGGTTCGCGGTGTGCTTGTGGTGTTGATGGTGCGACTGATGATGATGGCTATGGTGGCTCGTCTTGTGAGCGGGTGCCTTGGCGAGCGCAGCGCCGGCAAATAGACCCAATACGATTGCGATCCCGAAAATCTTTCCCATAACTTTTGATTCTGACCTCGTCAAGTGAAGTGGCTCGGAGCCTTGAGCATAGCGCGAAGCACGGTCGGCAGCGAGAGAGTGTCGGCGCCGGCGGCCATGCTGCGGGCGGCTCAGGGCGTGCGCGCGAGCGCCGTGAAGGCTCTGAGAGCGGCGCCCTGCCCCCAGGCGGAAGGTTCGGTCGGACAATGTTCGTAGGTCTTGACGTCCCAACTCGGTAACACGTCGGAAGTTACCCCGGTATACGTTCCGTCCTCGGCCAAGGCTCGGTGGCATGCGCCGATGGCACGCTCCAGCACCTGCGCGGGGAGCGACACCAACCCCTTGGCCGCCGGATGCAACGCGGCTGCGACATAGAACGCGGCTGTCGATGTTTCGGTGTCGGCTTGAGGGTGGTCGAGCACGGCGGCCCAATTTCCATCGACCGTTTGGGCCTGCGCCAATCGCTCGAGCACCTGCGCGGCTAGATCGGCCACTTCGTCGGTGCCGGCGCCGTCCAGCAATTGCGCCAGGTCGAGCAGGCCGAGCACGGCCCACCCCATGCCGCGGCTCCAAGCCACCTCATTGTTGCGCTTGCGGGTCGGGTCAAACCATTGCGCCCAGCCCGCCTGACAGCGCAAGGCCTGCATGCAGTCGATGGCCACACGAATGGCCTTTTTTGCAAAGTGGCTATCGCCTTTCCACCGGGCCAGCAGCGCATAGGTCGCCGGCAGGTGGTAAAGGGCATCGATGCACAGGCCGTAGCGAAAGAAAGGGCGATGCGGCTCGAGTGCCGGGACGGCGCCGTATGCCTGGGGCAGCCCTTGCAAGAGATCGAGCAGGCGATCGCCGGCCGGCGCCGGCAGATCACCGTCCATCACCAGCCGGATGATGACCGAACCCGGTGCCAGCGCATCATCGAAATTCGGCAGGCAGTGCCGGTGCCAGCGCTGCAGCGTGCCGAGCACGTGATTGCGATAGGTGCCTGCCCCCAGAGCGTGCGCTTCCATCAGGCCATCGATGGCGATGGCATCGCCCCAGTACCAGCAATGGAAGCGCCAATCCGTCAGACGATCGGCGATACGCCGCACGAGGGCGAGTGGTGTGACGGCCGATGAGTGCATTTGAGGCCCCGCGAACACCGGCCGAGCACAGCGCCGGATCTCAAGCTGTGCTCGGCCGCCAATTCTTTACAACGTTGGCCGCCTCAGAACTTCTGCCCGAATTTGACCCCGAACTCCATCGGCTTGGTGGGGTAGATGTGGGCATTGATCAAGCAATAGTGGTAGAGGAGGTCGTTGCATTCCGAATTTTTGCCGAGCTCTCCGCGCTTATCGAAGAGGTTCTCTATGAAGGCTTCGACATGCCAGTTGTTCAACCCGGTTCCCGCCGAGACGTCGAAGGTCGTGAACGACGGAGTGTCGCCCGCATAGTAGCGCGTGGCCTCGAGACTGTACGTGGTCGAGCTCTGGTGCTGGACTGATCCCTGCACGAAACTCTTATAGTCGCCGACATCGAAGGCATATCGGGCGGTGCCGTTGGCCTTGACCTTGGGCGTTCCCGGCAGTTGGGTACCCGGGTAGGCATCGACGAAGGCGGCAGTGCATGAGCTTTGCGGCACTCCCTGTTTTGTCGGCGAGCAGAAAAGCGTGGTCGTCTCCATCTTCAGAAGACCCGTCACCGCCGAGGACAAAGTCAGATGCTCATTGACGGCCCACTCCAGCTCCGATTCGAGACCCTCCACCTTGGCATCGCCGGCATTGACGAAGGACGTGATGCCGTACTGGCCTTGAACCGCGGTTTGCGCGTCCTTCCATCGCTCGTAGAAAATGGCGCCATTCGCGCGAAGCCGGTGATCCAACCAAGAGCTCTTCCAGCCCAGTTCGAAATTGGCGAGCGTGTCCGCGGCATAGGACCCCGCCAGCGGCAGACGGTTGTTGCCGCCCGGCCGAAAACCCGTGGACCACGTCCCGTAAATCATGAGATCCGGGTCGATTTGGTACTGAATATTGATCTTGTACGTCTCGCCGTGCTCGACCACTTTCTTGTCGGTGTTGACACAGGGCCTGTTGCCTCCCGTGTAAACCCCGGGTGTGGTCACGATCGGATTCCCCTCCGCCAAGCACAGCGCTTGACCAGCGCTCGATGAATAACCATTGTTATTGAAGCCGAAAAAGCCATACAGCGTGTTGTTGACCCAGAACTCGCGGATGCCGCCGGTCAGCTTCAATTTGTCGGTGACATCGAATGAGGTTTCGCCGAACGCCGCATAGTCACGGTCGGTACGATCCATCTGCGACAGGTAATAAACGTTTTGCTGTCCGGCGACTTCGTAATAGACCGGCAGATGGGGGATGTCGAATCCCGCGCGAATGTCATCCGTCTGCCGCTGATAGAACAACCCCGCGGTCCCCCTCCAACGATATTCCCCCGGCGAGGAGATCCGCAATTCCTGACTCTGCTTGGTGTACAGGTCTTGGTTCTGCGTGTACTGCACCGGGCGATCGAGCAAGTGGCCGTTGGCGTCGATGAACCGGGTGTACGTGGTAGTTATTTCCGATGGCCTGCGCGTCGTAGGCAACGGAGTACTGCGAATAGTCCACCAGATTCAGAACTTTGCGGTCGAACCATCCGCCGGTATACGTCAAGTCCCAGTTGCTGATTTTACCCTCGACCGTGAGCGCGGACTGATACCACGTATCGTTTTGATAGCCATCGAAATAGTTCGCCACATTGAGGTCGCCGAAATGCGGGTCGTAGCCGAAATCGCCGTTGGTTTTCATGTGCTGCGCAAGAAACAACGGACTGATCGTCCATTGATCGTTGAGATCGATCTTGAGGGCCGCCCGCCCGCCGACGTAATCTGCGTTATTGAAATCCTTCTTAACGACGTTGGCATTGTTGATGGTGACGGGGTCGTAATTCGGATACCCGTCAGGAACTCCCGCAGGACCGCCCGCGACGGGAGTCCCGGTCGGCGAGAATCGCTGAAAGGTATCTTGCCGATAGACATTGTTGATGTAGCCGCCAACGTGCTCGTAATAGCCCACCAGTCGAATCGCTGCGTGCTCGGCGAGCGGAATGTTCACGAAGGCTTCGACTTCCCCGCCGCCGTCACCGTCCTTCCACTTGTCGCCCTTCACATCGTAGCCGGCGGCAAAGGCTGAAGGATCGGGTTTGTTGGTGATGAGGCGCAGGGTGCCGGACAAGGAACTGGCCCCGTACAACGTGCCTTGGGGGCCCGCCAGCGCCTCGATTCGTGCCATGTCGTAGATATGGATGTCGAGGGCACCCCCGATGGTGGTTACCGGAAGCTCATCGAGGTACAAGCCGCTGGAGGGCAGAGCTCCCGCATGCAAAGGCACTACCCCGTTGCTGCTGGAAATGCCTCTGAAGAATAGAGTTGTCTGGCCTGGTCCGTTGGACCGGTAACTCAGGCTCGGCAAGAGCTTGGCATAGTCATCGAAGTCACTGACTTGAAGTTGTGCGAGTTTTTCGCCGCTCAACACCTGCAGGCTGATGGGTACCTTCTGCAAGTCTTCTGTGCGCTTTTGCGCGGTGACTACGACCTCTTCGAGCGTCGTTTGCTCGCCCGTATCGGCCGCGTAGCCCATGCCGCCGCTGGCGAGCATCGCGGATGCCAGCGGCATGCCGGCCCATCTGACGCGCTTTCGCGCCAGTTTTCTCTTTCGGCTACGAGTCATTGATGCATCCCCTTTTGTATTATGCCGACTCCCAACTCAGTGTATGCCACAGTGCCGGCGCTTTTAAAATAGCTGAACGCCCGATTAGAAATCCCGGGGCGCGCTTGGGTACGTGGCGAGCACATCGCCCAGGGATTGCCGCAGCGGCTCCAGCCAGGGTTCATAGTTGCGCCATTGATCCAGCCCATCGCGAAAGATGGGCTGGCGTACCTGCTGCGAGCTCGCGGTCCGCACTGCGCGGTCGTTCTCGTAAAAACTCAAAGTAGCCGGTTCGAAGGGCAGCCCGCAGAAATCCAACAGGCGCCGCACCTCGCCCTCGGTATCGTCGACCATGCGTTCGTAGATGACCCGGTGGATGGCACCCGGCGCCACGGCGTCGAAGTGCGCCATGAGCTCGACATAGTCCCGGTAATACTGCGCCAAGTGCTCAAAGCTGTACGAGTACCGCTGCCCCTGGGCGAAATGTTGTTTGAAGGCGGAAAAGCAGCAAGCCATGGGATGGCGGCGCGCGTCGATGATCTTGGCGCGCGGCAATATCAGCCGGATCAGTCCTATATGCTGGAAATTATTGGGCATTTTATCGATGAAGAAGGGCTTCGCCGTCTTGCGCACAATCCTCGTCTGCTCGATGTACTGCTCGCCGAGCGCGCGGCTCTCCGCTGCGCCGAGGTTGGCGAGCACACCGGGATACGACCATTCTTCGCCAGAAACCCGCTTGCCGCCCAACTTGGCCGCCATGGCCATGAGGTCGTGCAATTCCATGGTGCCTTCCACGCTCGAATGACTGGAGAGGATCTGTTCCACCAGGGTGGAGCCGGCGCGCGGCAGGCCGACGATGAAAATGGGATCGGCAAGCATTGCACCGAATTCCTCTCGTGCCGCGAAAAACTCTTTCGTAAACAAGGCTTTCGAGCGGCGCAGCAGGGTCGTGATCTCGAGTGGATCCCAGCCCACGTGGGCCGAACGCAGCTTGTTGCCCGCCGCGTAATGTTCGAACGACGCGGCGTAGCTCTTGGAGTCCTCCAGCGCCTTGCCGATGGCAAAGTGGAAGTGAGCGCGCTCCGCGTCCGGGAGGTCGTCCTCCGCGAGGTGAGCTTGCATTCGCTGCACTTCGGTCGCGTCGAAGCGGAATGTCTTGAGATTGGCCAAACTGTAATAAGCTTCACCCAACTTCGGGTCCAAGGCGATGCAGCGGCGGTATGCCGCGATGCTGTCCGCAAGCCGGCCTGCGGTCGCAAGCGCATGCCCATAGCTCATCCAGATTCTTGATTGGTCCGGGTGCTTGGCGAGTACGTCGGCATAAATCTCGAGCGACTCTTGATAGTTCCCGATATTGGCCAACACCACCGCCTTCAAATTGCGGTACCCGGAATTACGCGGCTCGCTGGCGGTCAATAGGTCAATCTGCTGCAACGCGGCAACCGACTTGTTTTGACGGTAAAGTGCCATGGCATAGTTGTAGCGCGCTGCATTGAACCCAGGTGCCAGCTCCAGACACCGGACCAAGAGATTTTCCGCATCCTGATAACGGCCTAGGCGACCCGCCACTTCGGCAAACATCCGGATGGCGGCAACGTCGGTCGGATATTTCTTCAAATGCGCCCGCAATTGCACTTCCGCCTGCCCAATGCGTTTCTCGCACAACGCAAGCGCCGCCGACAGCAGTCGCGGATCCTTGGTGGAGGCCTTGATGTGGCGTGCATAAGCGGCATCGGCACCTTCTGAGTCGCCTTGCATGGTCAGCAAATCGCCGATTTCTCGCCAGGCATCGGGCATATCGGGTGTCAAGGCGACGGCGCGGCGCAGCGCGGCCAGCGCATCGGCGGGGCGATCGAGCGTACCGAGGGTGATGCCCAACTCGTAGTAGGCAGCCGCCCAACGGGGTTGTGCCTCGATCAGGGACGTGAGTACCTCCAAGGCGGCCGCGGGTTCGCCGGCCGCACGACGGGCGATACCCAGTAGCATTCTTGCGACCGGATGTGCAGGCACCACTTTGAGGATTTCACCCGCCTGCTCGGCGGCGAGTACCGGGTCACTTTTGAGCAACCGCGTCGTATGTTCCAAAGCTGTGGCGAGGGTCCCGGTGGGTTCAGGGACGGCCGTCATGGCGTACCTTCGGCTTTGGTTGAGGTGGCACGCCCTTATAATCGGACCGGCAGGGCCGAAATGTCAAAGCGGCACCGGCCGGTCCCGCATCGGGTACGATCATTGGATGGCGCGCCGCGACCTCGAAGCCTTCGACCGGTAAGGATGCATTCCTCTCCGAGCCCTTACGGCCTGCATCGAGTCATCGGGCAGCCCGGTGTCCTGCCTCAAGCCGCTGAGCAGCTCGACGCCACATTGCCGTGCCAAGCCACGGAGCTGGAAATTCTGGTCGATCACCTACACATCGACGCGAGCAGCTTCCTGCAAATGCGCACCGAGCATCGCGACGACGCGGCCGCCATGCGCGACGCGTTGCTCGCCCTGGTCAGACATCGCGGCAAACTGCACAATCCGGTGACCAATTCGGGCGGGATGCTGACGGGCGTCGTGCGCCAGGCGGGCCCCGCCTATCCTGCGGCGCCGGCGCCCGGTACGCGCATCGCGAGCCTCGTCAGCCTGACTCTGACACCGCTGCGTCTCGAGTCCCTCGGCCCACTCGATCTTCGCACCAGTTCGGTCAGCGCGCGCGGCACGGCGTTTCTTTTTGCAACGGGCATTTGGGTTGAGTTGCCGTCGGATATTCCCGAGCCGGTGTCGCTTGCAGCGCTCGATGTCGCGGGAGCGCCCGCCAGAGTTAGAGCCAGGACTCGGCGCGGCAGCCGTATTTTGATCGTTGGGGCCGGTCACAGTGGGGTGCTTGCTGCGGTTGCTGCCGTTGAGGCGGGAGCGGCCCAAGTGTTGGTCGCCGACGTGGATGAGGGGCAATTGGCGGGACTCGAACGCCTCAATCTGCCGGCGATTCGACCGCTTCTTGGCGATGCCCGCGATGCCGTGGCCTTTGCCGAGCTCGTGGGTGCACCAGTCGACCTTGCGGTATCGTGCGTGAATGTCCCCGGGATCGAGACCGCGTGTATCTTGTCGACCCGCCGGGACGGTCACATCTTGTTTTTCAGCATGACAACGGACTTTACGCGGGCAGCTCTCGGCGCCGAGGGTGTGGGCTCCGCTGCAACGCTCGAGATCGGCAATGGCTTTCTGCCAGGTCACGCTGCGCAGGTCATCGAGCTCTTACGCAGACATCCGAAACTTTGGGAACTGCTATGTTGCGCAGAAGATTCCTAAAACAGCTCGCCGCCGCGGCCGCCGTCTCCACCGCAACGACATACGCTTGCGCGAGGACTCATGCATCGCAACGGCGTCCGTTGCGAGTGGGTGTGGTCGGCGCCGGCATTGTCGGAGCATCGATCGCCTACCATCTGTCTCGGTCCGGCGCTCGCGTCACCGTGTTCGAGAAAGCGCAGCCGGGCGGAGGCGCGACTCAAAATTCCTTCGCTTGGTTGAATGCGTTCGTGGCCGATCCGCAATACCGCGCGCTGCGCCTGCAGAGTCTGATGGCCTATCACGATCTGGACGCGCGCCTGAAACTCGGCATCATCTGGGGCGGCTACACCAGCTGGGCAAGTACCGCAGCGGAGGTGCAGTCGCTCGAGGAAAGCGCCGCACAGATGAACGGAACACCGTATCCCGTACGTCCGATCGATGCGGCGGGATTGATCGCGATGACGCCAAGTCTGGCGCCGGGCCCGGTCGCCGCGGCTTTTTTCTCGCGCATCGACGGACACCTGAATCCGGTCGGGGTGACGCTGCGATTTCTCGAGGCTGCACGGCAGCATGGTGCAACCGTGATGCTTCAATGCGCGGTTGAGGGTCTGGATCGGACAGATGGCGCTCTGACCGGTGTGCAAACTAACCAAGGCTACTTGCCGCTCGATCGTCTGATCGTAGCCGGTGGCGTCGATACGCCGAGCGTGCTGGCCATGGCAGGCTTCGATCTCAAGCTGCGTCACTCGCCCGGCATTCTTGCCCACAGCAGACCGACTTCCATGGTGACGCCGATCATCTACGATGCGCCGGGGCGTCTTTCGTTCAAACAGATGGCCGACGGCAGCATCGTCGGGACAGATTCACCCGAGCCGCCGGACACCGCCGTTCACCGGGAAATTCGCGCAGGCGCCGAGGCGTTTCCGGATGAGAGTCTGCGCGCCCTGCATGGCAATCGGATCCTGACCAAGATCGCACAAGTCCTACCCGCGTCGCGCGGCGTTATGTTGGAGCGGCTAACGCTCGGATTTCGCCCGATGCCGCTCGATGAATTGCCTGTGGTGGGCGAGATTCCCGGGATGTCTCAAGTGTACGTCGCCGTCACCCATAGCGGCGTCACGTTAGCTCCCGTTCTCGGCCGCTACGCGGCCCGGGAAGTAACGACCGGTCGGCGGGTCGAAGCGCTGGCGCCCTTCCGGCCTGAACGCTTCATCGCAAAGATCGCGGCAGGCTCCGTCAATGAGCCTTCCGTTGTCGTTGCTGCTCATCGTATGCCGCCCATGCCCGGTCGATGACGTAGGCATGAATGTCGTCCGCCTCGGACGCGCTGAGTGCCGGCATCGACGGGACCGCGGTCGGAGCGCCGAACGGCATCATGCCCTGAGTGCGATGCGAGCCGCCGAGGACGATCGCGTCCCAGTCCTGGTGGGCGTCGGGCGGCATGTAGCGCAGGTCAGGAACCCCGCCGTCCACCACCCAGCGCCCGCTGCCATCGAGCCTCGGTGAATGGCAGCCGGTACAGTTGTGACTATCTGCGAGTTCTGCGCCGCGCTTTACGGCATCCCTCGAATGTGTCTGTGCCGGCGGCCGGGGCACCTCCGGTGCGGGGATATGCGGGAAGGGGAACGCATTGGTCGCTCCGAGCTTGAACGCGAGGAGTCGCGAGGGGCCGTACTTCGACTCTGGCGTGACCATCATCGACGACGGAGCGAACAGTCGGAACCCCGACCCCCAGCCGACCGGTACGATGACATACTGTTCGCCCTGAAATCGGAAGGTGACCGGGACCGCGTTGATGGCTGACCCTGTTTGGATCGACCAACGTTTCTCGCCGGAGTCCGCAGCGTAGGCGGCAAACTCTCCGGTTCCTTGGCCCTGGAAAACCAGATTTCCCGCCGTCGATAACACCCCGCTGTTGACGATGATCGGATGCTCGACGCTCCAGCGCGCTGCCTGCGTCTTCGGATCCCACGCGACGAGCCTGCCGACCATGGGGAGCGCACCGGGAACGATCCCGCCGCGCCGGCGATCCATGATCGGTACATAGGTGAGCTGAGTAACGGGGTTGTAGCTCATCGGCCACCAATTGCGCACGCCGAAGCATCCTCCGCCCGGGCAGTCCTCGACACCACCGACGACGACGCCGGGATAATCCATCGGCGGAGCGGCCGACCCGACGGCCGGATTGAGTTTTTCCTGCCGTACCATGGGTTGTTGACTGATCATCTGTCCCGTGGCCGCATCGAGCACGTAGAAGGTGCCATTGCGCGCTGCAGTCATCGCGACATGCCGCGTCCGGCCGCCGATCGCAATATCGGCCAGTACGATGTGGAAGTTCTCAGTCTGGCGAAGCGGCGTACTCGTCTGATAGTGCCACGCATATCGTCCGCTGTCGGCATGAACGGCCACAATGCTGCCCGAGAACAGCTTCGCGCCGGCGGCCGATTCCTGTCCCCCGGTGCCCTCATCACGGAACGATTTAGACGTGCCGAACAGAAGGAGTCCCGTCGTGGCATCGAAGGTGATGGGTTCCCAGACGGTACCGCCGCCCTGTCTCCACGAGTCCGCTCCCGACCAGGTCTTCGCCGCCATCTCGAGGGCCGTGCTCTCGAACCCTCTCGCCGGGTTGCCGGGGACGGTCCAAAAACGCCACAGCTCCTTGCCGGTCTCGACATCGAAGGCCGCGAGCGACCCCCGGACCTGTTCGTCGGCCCCGCTGTATCCGATGAATACCTTGCCGCGGGCAACCCGCGGGGCGCCTGTGATACCGCTCTGATTCGGATCACACACAGGACTCGCCCACACCTGTGTGCCTTTTGCGGCGTCGATCGCCACGAGCCGGCCATCGGCGGTGCCGACATAGACTTTGCCGGCCCAGACCGCGACACCGCGATTGGCGCGTGCGTCGGAGGAGTTATCCACGCCGATGTCGAGGCGAACATGCGGATCGAACGTCCAAATGACCTTGCCGGTCGCGGCATCGATCGCGTAGATGATCGACCGCGGTGCGCTCAAGTAGATGATGCCGTCGACGACGATTGGCTCCGCCACCAGGCCCATGGGCTCATTGAACTCCGCGACCCAAGCGAGCCCCAATTTCCCGACGTTCTGGTCGGTGATCTGCCGTAGCGGGCTGAACTGCTGCTGCGCAAAACCACCGCCTTTCACGAGCCAGTTATCGCCGCTCGTATCGGCAGCCACCCGCGCGTCCGTGACATTGCCGGCGGGTTCGCGGGGGAAAGCCGATGCAGACAGAATGATGAAAGTAACGATCGCGGCCAGGTCCCGCGCGTGCCGGTAGGCTTGCATCGTGGATCTCGTCCTTACCATGTCTTGACGCTCCGAGTCCTGCATGAACTTGGCGAGCTTATACGCCAACTCACGGCGAAACTCGAACAACCCTGGACTAGCCGGCGAGGAACATGGGCGGCGTCGTATCGATGCCTGGAGCGGAAGGTCGGACCAATCGAAAATGAGTCAGCTTTGGTTGACTAAGGATTCCTTCCACTCTAATACTGCGCGCCTGCCGGTGGGCCGTCCTTAACATGGTGGATTCGACTTTGCTCGATGTGTATCGCGCCCAATTGAGTGGTCTCGCCGAGCAAAGCCGATTGCGCACGCTGGAACGAAGGTCAGGTCTTGATTTCACATCCAACGATTACTTGGGGCTGGCGACCTCGAAGCGCCTCGCGGGCGTAGTGACTGCCGCCCTCGCCCGCGGCACACCCATTGGCGCCGGCGGGTCACGACTACTCAGAGGGAACGCTCCCGAGCACGATGAGCTCGAAGCCGCGGCGGCCACTTTTTTTCATGCTGAACGCACGCTCTTTTTTAGCAGCGGCTATCTCGCGAATTTTGCCGTGTTCTCGACGCTCCCCCAACGCGGCGATCTCATCGTCCTGGACGAGCTGGTTCACGCATCCACGCGCGAGGGGGCTCGAGCGGGGCGTGCCGGGACCGTGCTAGCTCGGCACAATGACTCGAACGCAGTCGAACAGGAGATCCGCGCCTGGCGTGGACAGGGGGGTCGGGGCCGTATCTGGATCGCGGTCGAGAGCCTTTACAGCATGGATGGGGATTGCGCGCCCTTGATGGAGCTTAAGGCAATCGCCGACCGCTACGACGCATTCTTAGTGGTCGATGAGGCGCATGCGACGGGTGTCTTAGGGCCGGACGGTCGCGGATTGTCTGCCTCGTTCGAAGGACTCGCGAACATCCTCGTGGTACACACCTGCAGCAAGGCATTGGGGGGCGCCGGCGCTCTGGTGAGCGCCCCGCGAGTGCTCTGTGATTTTCTCGTTAATCGCTGCCGTCCCTTCATCTTCTCTACCGCTCCCTCGCCGCTCATGGCGGTCGCGGCACTTGAAGCCCTGGCGATCTTGAAGAATGAGCCGGAGCGGCGCGAGCATATTGCAAATCTCGTTGGATACGCGAACAACGAAGCCAAGACGCTGTGCGGGGTCTCGGTCAGCGGCACGCACATAATGCCCGTGATCATCGGAGAGGATCGACCCACGATGATCATCGCCTCGGCGCTTCGCGATCGCGGCTTCGACGTCCGCGGCGTGCGGCCACCGACCGTGCCCGCCGGCACAGCGCGTCTGCGGATCTCCATCACGCTCAACGTGGATGAACCGGCGATTTCCGGCCTCATCGAGGCGCTCGCGGATGAATTGAGGGTCATTCGCGAGTGACAGCGTCGCCGATCTGGCATCCATTTACGCAGCATGCGCTGCGGGCATCGCTGCCGAAGGTCGTAACCGCCGAAGGCGCATACCTTACTACGGAGGACGGGCGCCGCATCATCGATGCCATCTCCTCATGGTGGGTGATTACCCACGGCCATCGGCACCCCAAAATCGTCGCCGCGATCAAAACCCAGGCCGAGTTGCTCGACCAAGTCATCTTTGCCGAGTACACGCATGCGCCCGCCGAGGAACTCGCCGCCAAACTCGTCGCCCTGGCGCCGCAGGGTCTCGAGCATGTGTTTTTCTCCGACAGCGGTTCGACGAGCGTCGAGGTTGCGCTCAAGATGGCATTGGGGTACTGGCGACACAGCGGTGAACCGCGTCATCGCATCATCGTGATGGAGGGGGGTTATCACGGCGACACCATTGGCGCGATGAGCGTGGGAGCGCGGGGCGTGTTCACTCAAAGCTACGAGCCGCTTCTCTTTGACGTCGCACGCATCCCGTTCCCGGCTGTGGGACAAGAGAGCGGGAGCCTGGAAATGCTCGAGGCACTGTGCCGACGCGGAGACGCGGCCGCGCTCATCGTGGAACCGCTGGTGCTCGGCGCCGGGGGCATGCTCATGTATTCCCCGACGGTGCTCGCGAGCCTGAGGCGAATCTGTGCGGCCCATCAGGTCCTCTTTATCGCGGACGAGGTGATGACGGGATGGGGGCGAACGGGGACGATGTTCGCGTGTGAGCAAGCGGGCATCTCGCCGGACATTGCCTGCTATTCAAAAGGTCTCACGGGCGGCGCACTGCCGCTCGCCGTGACCTTGTGCCGTCACGAGGTCTTCATGGCGCACTATGCGGAGGACCGGCGTCGCACCTTCTTTCACTCGAGTTCCTTCACCGCGAACCCCATCGCCTGTGCGGCCGCCCTCGCGAATCTGGGAGTCTGGGAATCCGAGCGGACACGGGCGCGGCTCGCCCGAATCGAGCTCCTGCAGAGAGAGCACCTCAACCGATTCCGCGACGATCCGCGGTTCGAGAATGTTCGACAGACCGGCACCATTACGGCGATGGACCTGAAGACCTCCGATGCCGGTTACTTTGCGAATATCGGACCACGCTTGCAGGAATTCTTTCGCGCGTCCCAAGTTCTCTTGCGCCCCCTCGGGAACACCATCTATGTCCTCCCACCGTACTGTGTGACTAGCGAGGATCTCACAGTGATCTATGACACGATTGTCGCAGCAGTCACGGCTGTGACTTGACCATTGGGCGCCTCGCAGACTCCCGATGTTGCGCAGGCCGGCTGTCGCGGGCCAGATGCCTACGGAGAGGTCGAATAAACCACTTTCCCGGCGACGATCGTCGTGACGGCTCGCGTCTGCGCGATGGTCTCGGGTGGAACCGTAAACGGATTCTGCGAGAGCACGACGAGATCGGCTTCCTTGCCCACCTCGAGCGTGCCTACTCTGGCATCGGCAAAGGACGCATACGCGGAACCTTGTGTGTAAGCGCGGATCGCATCCGCGACCGTGATGCGCTCTGCCGGCACATAGGTTGCGCCGGTCAGCACCGCGCCACCCTGTGCCGCGCCATCAAGCGGGTTTCCGGCAATGCCGGCCGTGTCCTTCGAGCGCCACACCTCACGGGTCACGGCCTGCTCGATCCCGACGAACGGGTCTGGCGGCCACGTGCAGGGCCAGTCGCTGCTGAATGCCACGGTGGCGCCACGTTCCTCGAAGCTTTTCCATCGGTCCGTCGGCAACGGGTTGGCCATGTCATAGTTCAGGCCTTCCTCTGCGCAACAAAAAGTCGGCTGCATGTCGACGATGACGGATAGCTCTGCAAAGCGCGCGATATCGGCATCGTCGGTGAGATCCGCATGCTCGATCCGGAATCGCCGGTCGCGCTTACCGTTCACTTGCGCCACGCGCTGGTAGGTATCCAGGATCATGTGCACGGAGTCGTTCCGTGCAGCATGCGTCATGATCTGGAATCCGCGACGATCGAGCTCCATCACTAGGGCCGCATATTCATGCGGTTCATAGACCAGCGGCGGAACGAGGCCGGTGGCGCCGTCGGCAAAGAATTTGACCAAATTGGCCGATACCCATTCGTCATGATAGAGAGTGCGCGCCTCCTCGAGATCCGACAGGAACTGCGGCGTCAGTCGATGCGCCACCGCGACCGAGCCAAACGCAGTCCGGGTACGGACGGTGAGTTCTCCGCGATCACGCAACGCCGCGAACAGCCGAATTTCCGCAAGATTGCCCGTTGCATTGACCACGCTCGTGATTCCAAAGGTGTTCAAGTAGCGCGTAGCGGCTCTGAGCATCTGCAGCTTGTCCTCGAGCGGTACGTGCTCGGCCACCGCTCGCTCCATGACTTCCATACCAGCCTCGAGAAGCACCCCGCTCGGGCGGCCGCTCGAATCGCGTACCACCCCGCGTTCCTCTTGTGCATCGGCGACCGGCCAATCCGTGATTCCGGCCATATGCAGGGCCGCCGTATTCACCCAGAGCGCGTGCTCGGAGGAGTTGTGGATCACGAGTGGTCGGTCCGGAACTGCCCGGTCGAGGATCGCTCTGCTGGGCGTCGAGGGCGGAGTTGCGCTGAAGTCGGCACGTGCGAAGAGCACCGCATCGGTGGGATGGGCCGCCGCAAAGGCTCTGAGCCGCTCGACCAGCAGCTCCTTCTTTTCGGGCGTAACGCTGCTCTCCGGCGTCGAGAGATTCAGACCATGCAAGGCGAGTGCCCCGTACAGTACGTGCGCGTGGGAGTCGACAATTCCGGGAATGACGGTGCGTCCCTGAAGGTCGACGACGTTTTGAGCCCCGCGGCGGCGATGGAACACGTCCTTATCCGAGCCAATGGCGTCGATCCGCGTTCCGGTGATGGCGAGCGCCTCGGCCCAAGGCATCTTGGGATTGCCTGTATAAATGCGGCCATGAAGAAGGAGGGTGTCACTCGCAAAAACTTGCGCTGTACAGATCAGGGCGCACGCGCAAGCCGTCAGGACCGCGTACCAGTAGGGTGTCTTCATGCGAACGAATGGAAACGCGCAGTAGTCGAGCGCAATCATCGTACCAGTCCGTGCGTCACGTTTCCAATCGGGGTATTTAGTTGATCGCCGAGTGCCGCCTTCCGTATATAGTGCATCTGTGTCGGTTTTTGAGATCAGTTGTCGCTCGCGATGAGATCAATTCTTTTTAGAATCCGGTTGTGCGCTGTCCTGCTAGTGGGCCTCGTCGCAAGTTCATTGGCCGTCGCCGAGCGCCTGCCGGTGCTCGAGCAGATCGATCTGCCGCATCCTTATTACTATCGCGAGATGTTCCTGCCGCAATTGACCAGCGGCCCGAGCAGCGTGGCGTGGTCGCCCGATTCCACCGAGCTGATTTATGCGATGGCGGGCTCGTTGTGGCGGCAGAAGATCGGTTCGAACGTCGCCCAACAACTCACCGCGCCCGCCGGGTACGACTATCAGCCCGATTGGTCGCCCGACGGACGCTGGGTCATTTATTGCTCCTATCGCGATGATGCGGTGGAGCTGTGGATCCTGGATCTGTCGAGCGGGACGGCGCGGCCGCTCACCAAGAACGGCGCCGTGAACGTCGAGCCGCGATTCTCGCCCGACGGCAAACGCATCGTCTTCACCTCCACCCTCTACAACAAGCGCTTTCACCTCTTCACGGCGGACTTCAGCGAGAGCGGGCTTGCGAACATTCAGCGTCTGACCGGCGAGCACAAGAGCGAGGTGCCGCGCTACTACTACAGCCCCTACGATCACGAGATCAATCCGGTCTGGACCCGCGACGGGCGCGCGATTCTCTATGTGTCAAATCGCAACCACATCTATGGCACCGGCGGATTCTGGCGCACGTCGGCGAATCTCCGCGGCGGCGGCGCCGCGGCCGTCGACCGCGCGTCCGACGCACAGGAATTTCACTACGAGGAAACGAATTGGAAGGCCCGTCCCGATATCTCGCCCGACGGCTCGCGCTTGGTGTACAGCTCCTACCTCGGGCGTGCCTGGCACAATCTATGGCTGATGCCGGCGGGCGGCGGAGACGCGTTTCCGATCGCCTACGGCGATTGGGACATGACCTATCCGCGCTGGTCGCCGGACGGGACACGCATCGCATTCGTTTCGAACAAGGGCGGCAATACCGAGCTCTGCATCGTGAGGATCCCCGGAGGCCTCATCGAGGCGCTCGCCGCACCCACGCGCCGCTACATACATCCGATGGCGCGCCTGCATCTCGAGCTCCAGGATGCGCAGGGGCATCCGGCCTCGGCGCGGATCAGCGTCACCGATGCGGCCGGGCGCTTCTATGCGCCGGCGGCGGCGTGGATCCACGCGGACGATGGATTCGATCGGCGCCGTCGGCCGTTCGAAGCGCATTATTTTCACGCTCGTGGCGAGGCCACGATCGATGTTCCGGCGGGAGTCGCGAGCGTGCAAATCGTGCATGGTCTCGAACGCAAGATCGAAGAGCGGGACGTCGCGGCCTCGGCGGAGCAGATGGCGAGCCTCACCGTGAATCTCGATGAGGGCACGTGGTCGGTGCCGGACGCCGGGCATTGGGTGAGCGGCGACGTACACGTGCACATGAACTACGGCGGGACGTATCGCAATACGCCCGCGCACCTCGTGACTCAGGCGCTTGCCGAGAATTTAGGTCTGGTGCACTCGGTGATCGTCAACAAGGAGCAGCGTTTCCCCGACATCGTCTACAGCGGTATGCAGCGGGATCCGGCGTCCCGCCCGGACGCCGTCGTCGTCCACGGCCAGGAGTTTCATACGAGTTACTGGGGGCACCTGGGATTGCTCGACATCGCGGAAGGCATCATTCTTCCGGGCTACGCGGGTTATCCCAACACCGCCGCATCGAGCTTGTATCCGATGAATGCGGACGTAGCGGACATGGCGCACGCGCGCGGCGCGTTGGTGGGCTATGTGCACCCTTTCGACGAATATCCCGACCCGCTCGCCGAACCGCGGCAACCGCTCACCAATGAGCTGCCGGTCGATATTGCGCTGGGCAAGGTCGATTACATGGAGATATTGGGATTCAGCGACCACAAGACCACCGCTTCGGTTTGGTACCGCCTGCTCAACCTCGGATTTCGCATTCCAGCCGCCGGCGGCACCGATGCCATGGCCAATTTTGCCTCGCTGCGCGGGCCGGTGGGCATGAACCGCGTGTATGTGCGCGTGCCCGACGGCGAGATCAGCGTCCCGGACTGGTTGCAGGGGCTCAAGCAGGGCCGCAGCTTCGCGACCAACGGGCCCTTGTTGGGATTGCGTCTCGGCGGCGCTGCGGTCGGCGATGAGTTGAAATTCGCGGGCGCACAGCCGCGGGTTCCCTTTTCCGTACACCTGAGATCCATCGTCCCCGTCGAACAGCTGGACCTCCTGTGCAACGGACGGGTGATGCGATCCTTCGTCAAGCGCGCGCCGATCGATCACGGCGAGTTCGAGGGCACGATTCCGCTCAGCGGCAGCGGCTGGTGCGTCTTGCGGGCCTCCACCGAGGCGGCGCGGGAGGAGGTGCTGGACAATTACGTCTATGCGACGACGAGCCCAATCTACGTCACGATCGGGGGCGCCGCGCCGCACTCGGCACAGGATGCCAAATATTTCGCGGCGTGGATCGATCGGCTGAGCGAGGCCGCGACGAGCTATCCCGATTGGAACAACGCGGCCGAAAAGCGCAGCGTGCTCGACCGGCTGGCCCAGGCCAAGTCGATGTTCGCGGCGATGGAGTAACATTGCTGCGTCGGGCCGACCTGTCGGCTTGCAGCTTCTTGACACCATCCATTCCCTCACGATGAGGTTTGATTAAAAGGACGGATGATGACTAGCGCCGCCGATCCCACCGGGACCGTTGAAACGGCATTGGCGCATGCGTCTACGCCAACCACATCAGGGCATCCACCCAGGATCCGCGACTTCTGGTGCCTGCATCGGCGCTGGTCGAGGGACGGATCGCCCAGGCCGAAGCTCTGCTGCGCGCGCATCTGAAGCAATACCCAACCGATGTTGCCGCACTGCGCATGCTGGCCGAGGTGGCAGCTCGATTGGGCCGCAATGCCGGTGCTGAAATACTGTTGGAGCGATGCTTGGAACTCTCACCCAGTTTCGATTCCGCTCGCCACCAATATGCCTTGGTGCTGCATCGGCGGAATAAATCGGCAGCCGCGCTTCACCAGATCGACCTGCTGGAGAAACTGGATCCGCATAACTCCATGTATCGAAATCTGATGGCGGTGATCCTGGTCAAAATTGGTAGCTGCCGCGAATCGATCGAAATATACGCCGAGGTGCTGAAAGCGCATCCCGAGCATCCGAGGATCTGGTTGAGCTACGGACACACTTTGGCCACGGCAGGCCGGGAGCGCCTCAGTTGGGTGAAGCCTATTGGAGCCTCGCAAACCTCAAGACCTTTCGCTTCAGCGCCGCAGAGAAGCAAGCCATGCAAAACCAGCTGTCACGCGCTGATTTGTCCGAGGAGGACCGCTATCACTTGGATTTCGCGATGGGCAAGGCACTCGAGGACGATCATCTTTATGCGGAATCGTTCAATCACTACTTGAGCGCCAATGAGCTCCGGCGATCCCGCTCGAATTACTCTGCCGGTGACGTATCTGCATTCGTGCGGCGCTCAAAGGATTTGTTCTCGCGCGAGTTTTTCGAGGCGCGCGCCGGCTACGGGACGGCTTCGGCTGATCCCATTTTCATCGTAGGCTTGCCGCGCGCGGGCTCTACGCTGATCGAGCAGATTCTGGCCAGCCATTCGAGCGTGGAAGGCACCATGGAATTGCCGGACCTCATCATGATCGTGGAAAGCCTGGCGGGAAAGCCCAAGGAGTCCGAAGAGCCGGCATATCCGTGGGTGCTCGGGACGTTGAACTCGGCGGATTGCCGCAATTTGGGCGAGGATTACATCGAGCGGACCCGCATCCAGCGCAAGACCGCCAAGCCATTATTCATCGATAAAATGCCGAATAACTTTTCGCACATCGGGCTCATCCGGCTCACCCTGCCAAATGCGAAGATCATCGATGCCCGGCGCCACCCCATGGCATGTTGCTTCTCCGCATTCAAACAGCAATTCGCGGAGGGTCATCGCTATTCCTATAGCCTGAAGGACACGGGCCGCTACTACCGCGACTATGTGGAGTTGATGGATCACTTCGATCGCGTGATTCCGGGCAAGGTCCACCGGGTTTTCTACGAACACATGATCGAGGACACCGAAGCGGAGGTTCGACGGCTTCTCGCGTACTGCGGGCTGCCTTTCGAAAGCGCGTGTCTGCGCTTCTATGAAAACGAACGCCCGGTCCGCACCGCGAGCGCGCAGCAGGTCAGACGGCCGATTTATCGCGAGGGCGTGGAGCATTGGCGCCACTACGAGGCTTGGCTGGAGCCCCTCAAGGTTGCACTGGGAGACGTGCTGGCCGCCTAGCCGGACACGCCGCGCTTTTAAACGCGCGTACAGTATGGGATAAGGTGCGGAGAGTAGATGAATGCACAGCAGATAGAGGGGTGTCTTAATGACTCGTAGCCGCAAGCGGAAATTGGCGAGGAACCGCGCGACGTGGGCCGGCATGCCACTGGCGTCGGCGCTCCTGGCCGGCGGCGGCATCGGACACGCGGCAGAAACCACCGATGCGTCCACGCTCGAGGAAGTCGTGGTGACGGCGCAAAAGCGCACGGAAGACCTGCAAAAGGTTCCCATCAGCTTGACGGTGTTGAGCGGGAAAGACCTGGAGGAACACCAGGTCACGGATTTCGACGACTTCGCCAAGCTCTTGCCCAGCGTGAGCTATCAATCGTTCGGTCCCGGCCAATCGCAGCTTTACTTCCGGGGTATCGCGAGCGGCGGCGATGGCCTTCATCAGGGATCCCTGCCGGCAACGGGCGTGTACCTAGATGAAATGCCGGTGACCACCATCGGCAACACCTTGGATGTTCATATCTATGACATTGCGCGCGTCGAGGCGCTGGCGGGTCCCCAGGGGACGCTGTACGGCGCAAGTTCGCTGTCGGGCACGTTGCGCATCATCACCAACAAGCCCGACTCGAATGCCTTTTCCGCCGCTTACGATGTAAAGGGCGATAAGTTCGGCCGAGGCAACTCCGGCGAGCAATTCGAGGGATACGTCAACGTGCCGCTTTCCGAGCATATCGCCGTTCGCTTGGTGGGTTTCTACGATCACGAGGGCGGCTACATCAACAATCTGGACACCACCAACGTCTACCTGCGCGGCATACCGGCAGCCGGCATACCCAACGACCCAATTGCGGTCAGCAACTACGGCAACCCGCCGGGGGCCGTGGAGCCGAATGTCGCCGGCCAGCGTTTCAACCCGGTAACCACCTATGGGGGGCGGGGAGCGTTGAAAATCGATCTTGACGACACGTGGACCGTCCTGCCGCAGGTTTTATGGCAGAGCCAGAGGGCAGATGGCAATTTTTCGTATGATCCTGCGAAGGAATTTTTGAATGTGAACGACTTCGGAAACGAAGTGAACGAAGACAAATGGTGGCAATCGGCGCTGACGGTCTCGGGCAAAGTCTCGAACTTCGACGTCCTCTACGCGGGCGGATATTTCGAACGCAACGTCCACAACGTAGTGGATTATTCGCAGTACACCGCGGCGTACGATGCCTATGCGCAATACGCGGGAGCCACGTCCTCGTACGCACGTTTCCAGAATTGTGTCCACGGGACGCCGGCGAACAATTGCAATGGCGCCGGCGGACCTCTGGTCGATCCGACTCAGTTCGTGAACAGTCACGATCAATATGCGAAATTGAGTCAGGAGCTGCGCATCAGCTCGCCCGCCGATTACCGGTTCCGGGGCACGTTCGGACTGTTCTATCAGCGCCAGAGCGATAACATCCGGGCAGCCTTCCAGGCGCATGAATTGCCGGCGTATTACGCCATCGACGGCTCGCCCAACATCCACTACATGAGTCAACATACCCGGGTGGATCGGGACTATGCGGTGTTTGGCGACTCGACCTTCGATGTGACCGATAAATTCAAGATCAGTGCCGGAATCAGGCAATTCTGGGTGAATAACACGCTGTACGGCTTCTTCGGCTTCCAGAGCTACTGCGCTTTATACGCGGTCAATTCGGATCCCGTCGTTCCCAACTACCGGCCGTGCGTCGATACCGACAATAAGGTGGTCGAAAACGGCGAAACACATCGGGTCACCCTCACCTACCAAATCGATCCCGACCGTATGGTGTATGGGACTTATTCGACCGGCTTCCGGCCGGGCGGCAATAACCGCCTCCCGGTGGTCGCTCCTTACAATGCGGACACGCTCACCAATTTCGAGATCGGCTGGAAGACTGCGTGGTTCGATCACCGCCTGCGCGCCAATGGCGCCGTGTTCTATGAACGCTGGAAGGACATGCAATATGCGGTCACGGGTGTGAACTCGATTACCAGCATCGTGAACGCCGCCAACGCCAAAACGGAAGGCATCGAAGGCGACATCAGTTGGCTGGCCCTCGATAATTTGACCCTGTCGGCTTCAGGGACCTATGTAAACGCTAGGACCACGCAAAATCTCTGTAATTTGAACGTCGTGACCGAGCAAGTGGTGCACGATTGCGCTCCCGCCGACTTGACCGCGGCGTCCGGGACGCAATTGCCAGTAACTCCGAAGCTCAAAGGCGACGCCAACGCGCGCTACAAATTCAACGTGGCGGATTACCTGAGCTTCGTGCAGGCCACCGTCATCCACCAGGGCTCTTCCACCAGCCAGCTCCAACAGACCGCTCCTTATAATTTGGAGCCAAACTTACCGAAATTTACGACCTTCGATTTCTCGGCCGGTACCGGAAGGAATAACTGGCACTTGGAGACCTATATCGAGAACGCGTTCGACAAGCAAGGGCAGCTCGGCCGCATAGCCCAATGCGGAGTTGCTTATTGTTATGTGAATTCCCGCATTTATCCGATCAAGCCGATGAATTTCGGCATTAAATTCGGCCAGAAATTCTGATGTGACGCTGCCGTGCGCGGACCTCTTGGCTAGTAGAGCGCCACGCTGCGAATCGTTTCGATAATCGAGCAACCGCAGTACCGTTGGTGGGCTATGTGCACCCTTTCGACGAATATCCCGACCCGCTCGCCGAACCGCGGCAACCGCTCACCAATGAGCTGCCGGTCGATATTGCGCTGGGCAAGGTCGATTACATGGAGATATTGGGATTCAGCGACCACAAGACCACCGCTTCGGTTTGGTACCGCCTGCTCAACCTCGGATTTCGCATTCCAGCCGCCGGCGGCACCGATGCCATGGCCAATTTTGCCTCGCTGCGCGGGCCGGTGGGCATGAACCGCGTGTATGTGCGCGTGCCCGACGGCGAGATCAGCGTCCCGGACTGGTTGCAGGGGCTCAAGCAGGGCCGCAGCTTCGCGACCAACGGGCCCTTGTTGGGATTGCGTCTCGGCGGCGCTGCGGTCGGCGATGAGTTGAAATTCGCGGGCGCACAGCCGCGGGTTCCCTTTTCCGTACACCTGAGATCCATCGTCCCCGTCGAACAGCTGGACCTCCTGTGCAACGGACGGGTGATGCGATCCTTCGTCAAGCGCGCGCCGATCGATCACGGCGAGTTCGAGGGCACGATTCCGCTCAGCGGCAGCGGCTGGTGCGTCTTGCGGGCCTCCACCGAGGCGGCGCGGGAGGAGGTGCTGGACAATTACGTCTATGCGACGACGAGCCCAATCTACGTCACGATCGGGGGCGCCGCGCCGCACTCGGCACAGGATGCCAAATATTTCGCGGCGTGGATCGATCGGCTGAGCGAGGCCGCGACGAGCTATCCCGATTGGAACAACGCGGCCGAAAAGCGCAGCGTGCTCGACCGGCTGGCCCAGGCCAAGTCGATGTTCGCGGCGATGGAGTAACATTGCTGCGTCGGGCCGACCTGTCGGCTTGCAGCTTCTTGACACCATCCATTCCCTCACGATGAGGTTTGATTAAAAGGACGGATGATGACTAGCGCCGCCGATCCCACCGGGACCGTTGAAACGGCATTGGCGCATGCGTCGCGGTTGCTGCAAAAAGCCCCGTTGCTGGCGGCAGAACAGGCGAGCGAAATACTCAAGGTTGCACCCCAACACCCCGTTGCAACCCTGTTGCTCGGCATTGCGCGTCGTCGGAGCGGTGATCTGGCGGGGGCGCTGCAAATATTGCAACCGCTGGTCGCGACTCAACCGAACTGGGCGGCGGCGCATTACGAGTTGGGGATGGCGCTCGCGGACGGTGAGCAACCCGACGCCGCGCTGGCCGCATTGCGGCGCGCGGTCGCGCTGCAGCCGAATCTGCCCGATGCCTGGCGTGCCATCGGCGATCACTTGACTGTGAGCGGTGATGCGCAGGGAGCTGACGCCGCCTACGCCAACCACATCAGGGCATCCACCCAGGATCCGCGACTTCTGGTGCCTGCATCGGCGCTGGTCGAGGGACGGATCGCCCAGGCCGAAGCTCTGCTGCGCGCGCATCTGAAGCAATACCCAACCGATGTTGCCGCACTGCGCATGCTGGCCGAGGTGGCAGCTCGATTGGGCCGCAATGCCGATGCTGAAATACTGTTGGAGCGATGCCTGGAGCTGGCGCCCGGTTTCGATCCTGCGCGCCAGCAATATGCCCTGGTGCTGCACCGGCGGAATAAGTCGGGCGCCGCGCTTCACCAGCTCGCGCAGTTGGAGAAGCGGGATCCGCGCAACGCCACGTATCGGAATCTGAAGGCGGTGATTCTGGTCAAAATTGGCGGATTCCGGGAATCCATCGAATTGTTCGCCGAGGTGTTGAAAGCGCATCCCGAGCATCCGAGGATCTGGTTGAGCTACGGACACACTCTGGCCACGGCAGGCCGGGAGCAGGACAGTATCGCGGCTTATCGCCGCAGCATTCAACTGGCGCCTCAGTTGGGTGAAGCCTATTGGAGCCTCGCAAACCTCAAGACCTTTCGCTTCAGCGCCGCAGAGAAGCAAGCCATGCAAAACCAGCTGTCACGCGCTGATTTGTCCGAGGAGGACCGCTATCACTTGGATTTCGCGATGGGCAAGGCACTCGAGGACGATCATCTTTATGCGGAATCGTTCAATCACTACTTGAGCGCCAATGAGCTCCGGCGATCCCGCTCGAATTACTCTGCCGGTGACGTATCTGCATTCGTGCGGCGCTCAAAGGATTTGTTCTCGCGCGAGTTTTTCGAGGCCCGCGCCGGCTACGGCACGTCATCCCCGGATCCGATCTTCATCGTGGGTTTGCCGCGCGCGGGCTCTACGCTGATCGAGCAAATTCTGGCCAGTCACTCGAGTGTGGAAGGCACCATGGAATTGCCGGACCTCATCATGATCGTGGAAAGCCTGGCGGGAAAGCCCAAGGAGTCCGAAGAGCCGCCGTATCCAGGGGTGCTCGCGACGCTGAGCGCCGAGGCTTGCCGTAAACTCGGCGAGGATTACATCGAGCGGACCCGCATCCAGCGCAAGACCGCCAAGCCATTGTTCATCGATAAAATGCCGAATAACTTTTCGCACATCGGGCTCATCCGGCTCACCCTGCCAAATGCGAAGATCATCGATGCCCGGCGCCACCCCATGGCATGTTGCTTCTCCGCATTCAAACAGCAATTCGCGGAGGGTCATCGCTATTCCTATAGCCTGAAGGACACGGGCCGCTACTACCGCGACTATGTGGAGTTGATGGATCACTTCGATCGCGTGATTCCGGGCAAGGTCCACCGGGTTTTCTACGAGAACATGATCGAGGACACCGAAACGGAAGTCCGCAGGCTTCTGGCCTATTGCGGGTTGCCGTTCGAAAGCGCCTGTCTGCGCTTCTACGAGAATGACCGTCCGGTGAGAACCGCGAGTTCCCAGCAGGTCCGACGACCGATCTACCGCGACGGAGTCGGGCACTGGCGCCACTATGAAGCTTGGCTGCAGCCGCTCAAGGATGCCCTTGGAGAAGTGCTTGAGGTCTATCCGGATACGCCGCGCTTTTAGAGCGAGTGCAGTCTTACAAATGTTCCCGAAATATGGGATATGTACTTTGGGGGATTGGTAACCGAAAACTCCAGGGGATGCACCAGTGACTCGGAGCCGAAAGAGAAAACTTGCGCGGGATCGCGCCAAATGGGCGGGCGCGTCGCTGGCCTCCGCCATGATGGCCGGCGGCGGCATTGGACAAGCGGCGGATGTATCCGATACGACCACGCTAGAGGAAGTGGTCGTCACGGCGCAAAAGCGCACAGAAGACCTGCAAAAGGTCCCGATCAGCTTGCAGGTATTGACCGGGCAGGACCTTGCGCAGCATCAAGTCACGGACTTCGATGACTTCGCCAAACTGCTGCCGAGCCTCAGCTATCAATCGCTCGGCCCCGGCCAATCGCAGATCTATTTCAGAGGCATTGCCAGCGGGGGCGATGGTCTTCACGCGGGATCCTTGCCGGCAACGGGTGTGTACCTGGATGAAATGCCGGTGACCACCATCGGCAACACCCTGGATGTCCATATCTATGACATTGCACGCGTCGAGGCGTTGGCAGGTCCCCAGGGGACGTTGTATGGCGCGAGTTCGCTCTCGGGTACTTTGCGGATCATCACCAACAAGCCCGACTCGAATGCTTTTTCCGCCGCTTACGATGTAAAGGGCGATAAGTTCGGCCGAGGCAACTCCGGCGAGCAATTCGAGGGATACGTCAACGTGCCGCTCTCCGATCACATCGCCGTTCGTCTGGTCGGCTTCTACGATCACGAGGGCGGCTATGTCAACAATCTACCCACCACCAATGTCTTTCTGCGCGGCGCGCCGTTGGCCGTTCCACCCATAGCCAACGACCCGATTGCCGTCAGCAACTATGGCAACGCGCCGGGGGCGGTGGAGCCCAACGTGACCGGGCAGCGCTTCAACCCCGTGACCACCTACGGCGGGCGGGCAGCGCTGAAGATCGATCTCAACGACAATTGGACCGTACTGCCGCAGCTGTTGGCCCAGAACCAACGCGCGGACGGCAATTTCTCATATGACCCCACTTACGGGTTCTTGAATGTCGGCGACTTCGGCAACGAAGTGAACGTGGATAATTGGTGGCAATCGGGGTTGACGGTCGAGGGTAAAGTCTCGAATTTCGATGTCCTCTATTCGGGCGGATATTTCCAGCGCAACGTCCACAACGTCGTCGATTATTCGCAATACACGGTGGCGTACGATGCTTACTCACAGTACGCGACTTACGCGGCCACTCGATTCCAAAATTGCGCTCAAGGAACTCCTGCGAACAATTGCAACGGCAAGGGCGGCCCTCTGGTCGATCCGACCCAGTTCGTGGACAATCACGATGTTTACGAAAAGGTCAGCCAGGAGCTGCGCGTGACCTCGCCCGCCGACTATCGCTTTCGAGGCACCGCCGGACTGTTCTATCAGCGCCAGAGCGACAACATTCGGGCGGCCTTCCAGATGCATGAGCTGCCGGCGTACTACGCCATCGACGGCTCGCCCAACATCTACTACTTGACCCAGCAGACTCGAGTGGACCGTGACTACGCGGTTTTCGGCGATTCGACCTTCGATGTGACCGATAAATTCAAGGTGAGTGCCGGAATCCGAAAGTTCTGGGTGAATAACACCTTGTTCGGCTTCTTCGGTTTTCAGTCCTACTGCACCAATTACGGGCTCGGCTCGGTCCCCGTGGTGCCCAACTACCGGCCGTGCGTCGATACCGACAACAAGGTGGTCGAAAACGGTGAGACGCACCGGGTCACCCTGACCTACCAGTTTGATCCCGATCGCATGGTGTACGGAACTTATTCGACCGGCTTCCGGCCGGGCGGCAATAACCGCCGGCCGACGGTGGCCCCGTACAATGCGGACACGCTCACGAATTTCGAGATCGGCTGGAAGACGGCGTGGTTCAACCGGCGCCTGCGTGTCAACGGCGCCGTGTTCTTTGAACGATGGAAGGATATGCAGTATGCGGTCACGGGCACCAACGGCATTACCAGCATCGTGAACGCCGCCAATGCCCAAACGAAGGGCATCGAAGGCGACATCAATTGGCTCGCCATGGACAATTTGACCCTCTCGGTCTCGGGGACCTACGTGAATGCGCGAACCACGCAAAATCTTTGTGCCTTGGATCCGGTGACCGAGCAAGTCGTGCACGATTGCGCTGCGGCCGACTTGAGTGCGCCGTCGGGGACGCAGTTACCGGTGACGCCGAAGCTCAAGGGCGACGCCAGCGCGCGCTACAAATTCCTCGTGGCCGACTATGAAAGCTTCGTACAGGGAACCGTCATCCACCAAGGCGCGTCGACCAGTCAATTGGAGCTGCAGCTAAATAACGAAATGGGAGATTTGCCGAAATTCACCACCTTCGATTTCTCGACGGGCACCGGCAGGAATAACTGGCACTTGGAGGCTTATATCGAGAATCTGTTCGACAAGCAGGGTCAGCTCGGCCGCATCAACCAATGCGCACAGGCCTACTGCTATGAGCATTACCGCGTTTACCCCATCAAGCCCATGAACTTCGGCGTCAAATTCGGGCAGAAATTCTGAGGTGACGCTGCCGTGCGCGGACCTCTTGGCTAGTAGAGCGCCACGCTGCGAATCGTTTCGATAATCGACCAACCGCAGTACCGTTGGTGGCGGGCGGTGGGGGAGGGTATGATGGGCACATCCCCCGGACCTGCACCATGAGCGCACTCAATTCGTTTCATCCTGCCGTTGCCGCGTGGTTCACGCGGACTTTCGATGCGCCCACCCCGGCGCAGGCACAAGCGTGGCCGGCCATCGGATCCGGACAGCACGTCTTGGTGGCCGCCCCCACGGGGTCCGGCAAGACCTTCGCCGCGTTTCTGGCGGCCATCGATCAGCTCATCCAAGAGGGCGTTGCGGGAGAGTTGCCCAATGAGACTCGGGTCGTGTATGTCTCGCCGTTGAAGGCACTGTCGAACGACATTCATCGCAATCTCGAGGCGCCGCTCGAGGGAATTCGCGAGGAGTTGGCAGCGCTCGAGCTGCCGGACGTGGAGATCCGCACCATGGTGCGTACCGGCGACACGCCGCAGTCGGAGCGCGCCCAGGCCCGCCGCAAGGCACCGCATATCCTCGTGACCACGCCTGAGTCGCTTTACATCCTGCTGACCTCCCAGTCGGGACGGGACATGCTTTGCACCTGCCGCACCGTGATCGTCGATGAGATTCACGCCATTGCAGGCAATAAGCGCGGGGCTCATCTGGCACTCTCGCTCGAGCGCCTGCAGGCGCTCGCCGGGCGGCAACTGGTGCGCATCGGGCTGTCGGCGACGCAAAAGCCCATCGAGGAGGTGGCGCGGTTTTTGATCGGTGTGGGTCAGGGCGATGCGTCGTCCTGCACGATCCTCGACAGCGGCCATACCCGCAACCGCGACCTTGCACTGGAGCTTCCGCCCGCGCCGCTCGAGGCGGTGATGTCGGGCGAGGTGTGGACGCAGGTCTATGATCGGTTGGCCGAATTGGTTCGCGAGCATCGCACCACCATCGTCTTCGTGAATACCCGCCGCCTGGCCGAACGCGTCGCACGCCATCTGTCGGAGCGCATCGGGGAGGAACACGTCGCCGCCCACCACGGAAGTCTCGCCAGGGACCGGCGTCTCGACGCCGAGCAGCGCCTGAAGCGCGGTGAGTTGAAGGCCTTGGTCGCGACCGCTTCCCTCGAACTCGGGATCGACATCGGGGATGTGGACCTGGTCTGTCAAATAGGCTCGACCCGCTCGATCAACGCGTTCTTGCAGCGCGTCGGGCGCGCCGGCCACTCCGTCGGCGGCACTTCCAAGGGAAGGCTCTTTCCGCTCTCGCGGGACGAACTCGTGGAATGCGCCGCCCTGATGGATGCCGTGCGGCGCGGGGAATTGGACCGCCTCGTCGTACCGCGGAATGCGCTTGACGTGTTGACTCAGCAAATTGCCGCCGAAGTGTCGTCGCGCGAATGGCCGGAAGACGAGCTGTTCGATCTGGTACGCAGGGCGTACTGCTACCGGGATTTACCGCGCGAGGAGTTCGATGAGTGCATCGGCATGCTGGCGCAGGGTTTCAGCACCAGGCGCGGGCGCCATGGCGCGTTGATCCATCACGATGCGGTCAATCGGCTGCTGCGTCCCCGCAAAGGCGGGCGGCTCACGGCGATCACCTCGGGAGGCGCCATTCCGGACAACGCGGACTACAAGGTCATGCTCGAGCCGGAAGGGCATCTGGTCGGCACCGTCAACGAGGATTTCGCCGTCGAGAGCCTGCAGGGCGACGTTTTCCAGTTGGGCAACACGTCCTATCGAATATTGCGCGTCGAGCGCGGCACCGTGCGCGTCGAGGATGCCCATGGACAGCCGCCGTCGATTCCGTTCTGGCTGGGAGAGGCGCCGGGAAGAAGCGATGAGCTCTCCTTCGCCGTCTCGCGGCTGCGCAGCGACATCGAGCGGCATCTCGCCGAGGGGCCCGGGGCGGCCATGCGATGGCTGACCGACACGGTCGCTCTCGATGAGGAGTGCGCGCTGCAACTGATCCAATACCTCGCCGCCGGGCGCGCCGCCTTGGGAAGCCTGCCGACGCTCGACTCGATCATTTTCGAGCGCTTTTTCGACGAGTCAGGGGGCATGCAGCTGGTGATTCACTCCTCCTACGGCAGCCGGGTGAACCGCGCCTGGGGCCTCGCCCTGCGCAAACGGTTCTGCCGCACGTTCAATTTCGAGCTGCAGGCGGCCGCGACCGAGGATCATATCGTACTGTCGCTCACCCAGGCCCACAGTTTCGAGTTGCAGGATGTGGCGCGGTATCTGCATTCGAACTCGGCGCGCCATGTGCTCGTGCAGGCACTGTGCGCCGCGCCGATGTTCGAAGTGCGTTGGCGCTGGGACGCGGGCATCTCGCTCGCTCTGCCGCGCTTTCGGGGCGGCAAGAAGATTCCGCCGCAGATCGCGCGCATGCAAGCCCAGGACCTGTTGGCCTCAGTGTTTCCCGACCAGGTTGCCTGCGCCGAGAATTTGCCGGGCGAGATCGAGGTGCCCGATCATCCGCTGGTGCGCCAGACCGTGCGCGATTGCCTCGAGGATGCGATGGACGTCGAGGCATTCGAACGACTGCTGCGCGGCCTCGAAACGGGCGAGATCCGCACGGTGGCACGTGACTTGACCGAGCCCTCGCCGCTGGCGCTCGAAGCGCTCAATGCGCGCCCGTACGCCTATCTCGATGACGCCCCATTGGAAGAGCGCCGCACGCAAGCGGTGATGAGTCGCCGTTGGATCGATGCGGCCTCGGCCGCCGACCTCGGACGGTTGGACCGCCAGGCGATCGCCAAGGTACGTGAGGAGGCGTGGCCGGATGCGGCGACGGCGGACGAGCTGCACGATGCACTGTCGTGGTTGACGTTCCTCACCGACGAGGAATGCCGCGCGCAATCCCGTCTGGCCCACCCTGGTGCGCGAGCTTGCGGCGCAGGGCCGCGTCATCGGCGCGACCGATCGTGCCGGAAGGACGATCTGGGTGCCGATGGAGCGGGGCGCGCTGTTCGAGCCGGTGCTGCCCTCGTCGGATGAAGCACTGCGGGAAATCGTTCGGGGTCGGCTCGAGGGTCTCGGCCCCGTCACCGCGAGCGCCCTGGCCGATTCCCTGGGGTTACCCGTCGAGCCGCTCAACGCCGCGCTCCTGGCGCTGCAGACGGAGGGGTTTGCGCTGCGCGGGCAATTCACGCCGGAGGCCGCGGAGGAGGAATGGTGCGAGCGGGGATTGTTGGCGCGCATTCATCGCTATACCGTCAAACGGCTGCGAGCCGAGATCGAGCCCGTGCAGGCCAGGGATTTTCTGCGCTTTCTCTTCGAATGGCAGCGGGTGCTTCCGGATGCGCGAATGCAGGGCTCGGATGCCGTGGCGGCCGTACTTGCCCAGCTCGAAGGCTTCGAAGCGGGTGCCGCCGCCTGGGAAACCGACATCCTGCCCATGCGGATCAGCGAGTACGAGCCGGAATGGCTCGACGAACACTGCCGGTCCGGCCGCTTCGTCTGGATCCGGCTTGCCGCCCGTACCGTCGACCGCGAACGCGGCGCCGCCCCGATCCGTTCGACGCCAATCACCCTGCTCGCGAGACGCAGTGTAAGAGCGTGGTCGGCATTCACCGACGGGTACGATTGCGGGCAGCTCACCTCGAAGGCCCGCGCGGTGATGGAATTCATCCAGGCCCGTGGAGCTTCGTTCTTCGATGAGATCGTTGAAAACATCGCCATGCTGCCGATCGAAGTCGAGGAAGCACTTGCAGAATTGGCGGCACTCGGCATCGTGAACTCGGACAGTTTTGGCGGCCTGCGCGCCTTGCTGGTGCCGAGCAACCGGCGCGGCCGAGCGGCGGGTCAAGGAGCCCGCCGCAAGCGGCACATGGCCCTCTTTGCGATGGCGGACGCCGGTCGATGGGCCATCGTGCGCCGCTCCGCCGCCGCATCTTGCGGCAAGCCGGACGATGAAGCCGTGGAGCACGTGGTGCGAACGCTGTTGCGGCGCTGGGGCGTCATTTTTTGGAAGCTCCTCACGCGCGAAGCGAGCTGGCTCCCGCCGTGGCGGCAGATTCTCATGTGCTGCCGTCGCCTGGAGGCGCGCGGCGAGCTTCGCGGCGGCCGCTTCATCGCCGGCTTTTCGGGAGAGCAGTATGCGGCGCCGGATGCGGTGCCGCAGCTGCGCGAGATACGCCGCCGGCCCCACACGCAACAGTACCTATCGCTGTCCGGCGCCGATCCGCTGAATCTGCTCGGCATCGTCACCCCCGGCGCGCGGCTGCCATCACTCACGGGCAATCGACTGCTGTATTTGGATGGATTGCCCATCGCAACGTATGCGGCGGGAGAAGTGCAGTTTCTGGAAAAATTATCGCCGAAGGACGAGTGGGATGCGCGCAATGCGGTTCTACGCCGCCACGTCCCTGCGGCGCTCATTCAGTTGGATGAGCCGACCTGAGGGCGTGGGATCGCCTGATTCGCTTTTCGGCGGACGATCTGCAAGAAAAAATTCATCTTCGGCGCAGCCCTGCCCGTCGTGTTTCCCGCGACTTCGTTGGTGTACTGCAACGACCCATCCAATCTGGCCGAGAGACCGGGTGCCGAGCGTCTCGCGCCGGCAACGCCGGCTCTCGCCCGCCGGATTCCGGCGGGGCTTGCAGCGTTGCGGCGTGAGCGTCGCAGGGATCGAAACCTCGAGTACGGAAACTTTCGCGCATCTCGTTGGGTCCACAAGCCCCATGTAAGGTCACTCGAGGGGAATCACGTTGCAGATCAAGGTATTCATTGTGAGCAACGTGCGTCTGCATCGGGAGGGCTTGGCGGAGCTGCTACGCAGGTGTCCGTCGATCGAGGTGCTGGGTGCAAACACTGTGCAGGGCACACAGAACGCGCTGCGCACCACGCCGACCGACGTTGCCGTGATTGATGCATTGAACCCGGGCGAATCGGACACGGTGGGGGCTCTGCGCAAGATATGCGCAAGGCTGCGCATCTTGGCAGTCGGCATTCGCGAAACCGCAAGTGAAGTATTGGCCTGCGCCGCCGCCGGGATCGACGGTTATGTGCCGATGGATGCCGCGCTGGGGGACATGGTCGCCGCTATCGAGAATGTGGTTCGGGGCGAGTTGGCCTGTTCCCCGCAGGTTGCCGCTTCGCTGTATCAATGCATCGGCTTGTCGAGAACCGCCTTCGCAACGCCGCTGACGACGCGGGAGTTGCAGGTCGCCGACTTGATGAATCGCGGCTTTCCGACCAAGGAAATCGCATGGCGCTTGGGAGTACAGCCGAGCACCGCGAAAAATCACGTGAGGAACATCTTACATAAGCTCGGGGTCCATCGGCGCGGCCAAGCGGTGGCGAAGCTGCGCAGCCTGCTCGGTGAGCACTTCGGCGTGGCCTCATAGCTGAACTTCGCCGACTCGATTCCAAATGAGCCGCCCCATCCGGGGGCGGCTCTATTTCCGAGCTTTTGATTCTCAAACCCACAATCCCGCCGCCCGTAGCTGCAATATCGCGTTCATCGAGTTGGCGAGGTATGCGGCAGACGGCGCCAAGGGGGGAGCTTGCAACATGCCGAGCGCTGCTCCGTAGAATGGCTGACCCGAGAACTGCTGGTTCGTCGGCGAGGCACCGGGAACCTGCTGCAGATCGGGCAAACCTGCGCCCACGCGCATCGGTTCGACCTGCGCGTAGGGAATTGCCGCAGCGCGCAGTAAATCGGACAATACGGACACTCGCTGATCCGCGCGGGCTCCGTAGTTGATGCTCTGAAGCATCGGATGATGGGAGAGCAGCAACGCCGCCAATCCGACCACGTGGGCGGCCGCCATCGAGGTGCCGTCCCACGCTGCGTAGCCGCCTCCGGGCACACTCGATATGACCGCCACTCCGGGCGCGCACACCACAATCTGCGGACCCCAACAACTGAAATTGGTTGCATAGACGCCCGAGAGCCCGATGAATTGCGGGAGTGCTCTTTGTGCGTGGCGGGTGTCCGGGGGGTACTCACCGAGTTTGCCCACCGCCGACACCGTCAGCACACCGGGGACGTTGCCCGGGAACTGCACCGCTCCACCGGAGTTACCGGCGGCCGCGACGCAGGCGATCCCGCTCATGCGGGCTTCCGCGAGCTTTTGCGCGACCAGTTCCGAAAACTGTTCGCCGCTGACGCCGATTTGCACGATGTCCATGCGCCGCTCGATGCACTGATCCAATGCATCGATGAGATCACTGAAGTAGCCCCCGGGCACCACCTTGAATACGTGTACTTCGGCGGCGGGAGCGCAGCCGATGATGGCGGCGGAGGGAACCGCAGCGGCTGCGATGATCCCGGCGCAATGCGTGCCGTGCCCCAATTCGTCCGATTTCCAGCTCTGGTTATCGTTGTTCTCGCGGGTGAGATCGACACCGCGAACGATGTGGCGAAGCAGCGGGTGCGAGCTGTCGCAACCTGAATCGATCAGGCCGATCTTGGTACCGGCACCATTCCAGTCGGTGGATACTCGATCGAATTTCATGATGTGCTGACCCCAGCCGTAGGGGCGCTCGCCGGGATACTTACCGGCACCCCGATCGAGCGAACTCAGTCGAATGACATTGACCTGTCCGGATTCGAGCAGCGGATTCTCGATGTACCGTTCCCAGTGGTCCGCCGCGGGGCGTACGTAAATCGCCCGGGTGGCGGTGCCATCCGCGGCGTCCAGCTGCAGACTCGTCTGACCCGAGGAGTCAGTGATGGCTTGAGCTGGAAAGCCCGGCCCGTAAAGGTTGACGACCGAATTGGCGAGAGGCCGATCAGCCTCGCCGAGAACGCGCACACGAATCTCGCGACGCGCTCTTGGGAATGGCATCGCCCGCGCCGCCAGTTGCCAGCTCATGAGCTCAGGTACCGTCATGTGGGAATAGCCCAACGGAGCATCCAGCTCGACGATCACATGAGGCGGTGCATTCTGCCGCAGCGCCTCGCCGCGCTGCTCGTCCATGCGCGCGACGAGGATTTCATGATGCGCACCGCCATCCGGCGCCGGCTGGGAATTCGTGAGCGTGGGCGAGCCGGCAAGCGGCTGGAAACGGCGGGCTCGCAAGCGCCGCACAATCTCCACGCCCTCCGTCTGTGACAGGCGCTCGAGAAACGGATCGGTCTGCGATGGAATCATCCCCGGCAGCGCCCTGAACCCGATCAGATAGCGCTGCTTGCGCCGCACAACCGAGGCAGAAGTCTTGTCGGCCATACTCTTGTCGGCTGCGCCGGCGGCTGATCCGGGCCGGTCCTCTGCGGCGCCTCGATCATTTACGGCGTATGGTTCCGTCGCGCTGCTCGCGGTGGTCGCCTTTTTCGATTGGGCCAGTTTTGCCGCCTGTCCCGGATCATCTTTTTGCTCAGCCATGACTCCGTCCTCCTGCCTCGGTTGTGAAAATCAAACGCGATTTCTCAGCGATCTCTCGATGCATCGTTCAATGCATCGTTCCACCGGGCACGTAGCTTCCACCGGCTGCAAAGTTCGGTCCCAGTTGACCTGCCAGCTGACCTGAGATAGCTCCAAATTGACCCGGGATGAACTGGCCGGCGTACGGATTGCCTGCGCCTTGCAACGCCTGTTGTGCCGAGAGCTGCGCGAGCTGCTGCGCTATCGAGTAATGGTATTGCGCCAGTTGCTGCAGCAGGTGATGGTGAGGCTGTTGCTGCTGCGGCCATGAGCCGGTCGACGGACTCCCCGTCACGCCGGAGAGGCCGGCAATTCCATTCAGCCCCGCCAGATTCTGCGTACCGAATTGCTGGGTTGCCAACTGGTGGGCGAGCAGTTGTTGAATCGCGTGCTGCTGTAATGCAGCCTGCTGTTGCGCGGCGTTCTGCCAACTCGGATAGGGCGATTGCGCCTGGGCGAAGAACGGGGTCTGCTGCGGCGAACCATACAGTGAGTTCGCGAATGGACTGTAAGCTTGCGAAAAATTGAAGCCCTGGGGATTAAACGCCTGCGGGCCTTGGGGATGATTGAATGCCTGCGGATTGAAGCCTTGGCCTTGGGGATTGAAGCCCGGTCTGCGGATTGAAGCCTTGGCCTTGCGGATTGAAGCTGCTCTGAGAATAGACGTTACCTTGGGGATAAAACATATCAAAACACCTCCGTTCTCACTGCTGAAGAGATTGGTCGAATGCCGCGCCATGGGGCGTGTCGCTGCAATACGAACCCTTCGGTCGATGATTGATTCGACCTTGCAAGCAGCCTAGTGCCGCCCGCCGGGGGCGTACATGACTCGATGGGGCCGGGATATCTGATCCCAGGGGCGGGCTAGAGACGGTGATCCTTTTGGCTCATTGTGCGGGCCGTTCGCAATCGGAGCCTTTAGGGCAATTGACTCGAATTCCATCCGCCGCCTAAAGCCTCGATTAGCGCCACGCTCGCCTGCAGACGGCTCGACAGCACCGTGAGCGCGGTTTCCTCGGCGCTGAGACGGGTGGTTTGTGCGGTGATGACGCTGCTGTAAGGCACTGTGCCTGCTTTGTACTGGTTGAGCGTCAGCGCTTCGGCCTCTCTCGCCGCCTTCACCGCATCCTCCTCGACGACCGCTTGCTGTTCGAGAATGCGCAAGGTGGCGATCTCATCCTCGACTTGCTGAAAGCCGGACAGCACCGTCTGGCGATAGGTGGCGACGCTCGACTCGTGGGCGGCACGCGCTTGAGCGACCTGGGCGCGGCGCAAACCGCCGTCGAAGACGGTTTCGACGAGCGAAGGTCCGAGGGACCACGCGCGATTGGGCAGGCTGATCAGCTTGGTGAGGGTGTTGTTCGCGTATTGATCCGAGCCGGAGAGCGTCAGGCTCGGAAAATACGCCGCAGTCGCCACCCCGATCTGTGCATTCGCCGCCGCGACCCTGCGCTCCGCTTCGGCGACGTCCGGGCGCCGCTCCAGAAGTGTGGATGGAACACCGGCGGGCACGGTCGGAACGTCCATCCGCATCGCCGTGGGACTCAAGGAGAAATCCGCCGGCTGCTGCCCGATCAAGACGGCAATGGCATGCTCGAGAGTGGCGCGTTGAATTTTTGCATTGATTTGCTGCGCTTGGCTGGAGAGCAGCTGCGCCTCGGCGCTCACGACGTCGGCTTTGGCCGCGACGCCGAAACGATAGCGGCTCTCCGTGAGCTTCAACGACAGCTGCTCGGCGACGACGGTGTCGTCGAGCAGCCTTTGCAGCTGGTCCTGGGCGCGCAGCTCGAAGTAATCGGTGGCGAGCGTGCTTTGTGCGGAAAGCTGCGCGGCGGCGAGCGCTGCGGCGCTCGCTTGCGCCGACGCCCGGTCGCTTTCGACCGTGCGGCGAATCTGGCCCCAGATATCGAGCGTCCAATTCGCGGAAGCTCCCACGCTGTAGGTCGTCGTCGTGTGTCCGCTGCTGCTGATGGTGGATAGGCCGCCGCTTCCCGAGGAACCTCCGGTGGTGACCGTTGCAACGCCATGGGACCCGCTCGCGCTACGCAGCCGGTCGGCACTCACATTGACGCTCGGCCAATAGCCGGCGCGCGCCTGATCAACGAGGGCCTGCGCCTGCTGGTACGCCGCCAGCGCGGCCTTGACGTTTTCGTTCGAGATGTTGATCTTGGATTCGAGCCCGTTCAGTGTCTCGTCATTGAAAATTTCCCACCAAGGCCCCCGGCCGAGCGCATCGTTCGGCTCGCTCGGCTTCCATCCGCTCTGTTCCTTGTAATCCGGGGCGGCGGCCACGGGCGGCCGCTTGTAGTTGGGTCCAACCGCGCAGGCGCTCATGACGGCGATACCGCCGGCGATGACCAGAACGCCGCCGATGAGCCGAGGAAGGCGTGCCGGCATGGCTCCTCAGCTCCCCGCCGCGGCCGGCCCGTAGTCCGCGCCGCTCGCTTCCCCGCCGGCGCTGCGGGCCGGCGGTGTGGGGATGCCGTGCTTGCGGCGCTTCCAGTAGCGGTGCACGTATAGATAGACGACCGGTGTGGTGTAGACCGTCAGGAGTTGGCTGACGATGAGTCCGCCGACGATGGCGATGCCCAAGGGGCGGCGCATCTCCGTGCCGTCCCCGTAAGCGATCGCCAACGGCAGCGCTCCGGCGATCGCGGCGCACGTGGTCATCATGATGGGCCTGAAGCGCAGCGAGCAGGCGTGTGCGATCGCCTGCCGCGGATCCAAGTGCAGATTGCGCTCCGCGTCGAGTGCAAAATCCACCATCATGATGGCGTTCTTCTTCACGATACCGATCAGCAATAAAATGCCCAAAAAGGCGATGAGACTGAACTCGGTGCCGGTCGCCATCAGCGCGAGCAGGGCGCCGACGCCGGCCGAGGGGAGGGTGGAGAGAATCGTCAATGGTTGGCTGTAGCTCTCATACAGCACGCCGAGCACCACGTAGATCGCTGCGAGCGCAGCGGCCAGCATCAAGGGCGTGTTGCTATTACTCTTTTGAAAAAGATTGGCGGTACCGTAGGTGCCGCCGCGAATGCTGACCGGCACGTGAATCTCGCTCATTTTGCGATCGATGGCGGCGAGCGCCGTGCTGAGCGATTCGCCTTCCGGAAGATTGAACGCAATGGCGGTCGATGCGGAGGTTCCCGTGTGATTGACGCTCACCGGTGTGGTCGAGGTGAGGAAGTGACTGAATGCGGAATACGGGACCATTGGTTCAGGGGCTATGCTGACTGCCGAGCCGGTCGAGGTATTGTGACCGCCGCCGGTGGCGAGCGAGTTGGCGGCGAGGTTTCGCGCCGCGTCGGCGGCAATGGCCGCGCTCGACGTCGCTGTGGGAGCCGATTGCGTGAGCTGGGTAGTCCCGGCGACAGCCTGGGTTGCCTGCGTGCCGGTCACGGCGCCGCCCGCGGTACTCACATAGAGTTCCCGCAACACGTCGGGGTGCTGCCAAAACTCCGGCGCCACTTCCATGACGACGTGATATTGCTGCGGGCTGAAGGGGTTATAGATGTTCGAGACCTGCGCCTGAGCGAAGGCATCGCCCAGGGCGTTGTCGATTTGTATTTCCGTCAGCCCGAGCCGCGATGCCGTGTCGCGATCGACGACCAAGTCGGCCTCGAGTCCCCCGGGCTGCATGTCCGAATCCACGTCGGTGACCTCCGGCATGTCCTGCATGGCGAGGCGCAGCTTCTGCGACCAAGTCCGCAACTCGGTGAGATCGTCGCCGAGCAGCGTGTATTGGTACTGTGCGTTGGCCGAGCGTCCCCCCGTGCGCACGTCTTGTATGGCCTGAAGATACGTCCTCACGCCGGTGACGTGATCGAGCTGCGGCCGCAAGCGAGCAATCACCTTGTCCGCCGAGATGCGGCGCACAGAGAGCGGCTTCAGCGCGATCGTGACATTGGCGCTCGCACCGCCGCCGCCGCCGAAACCGCCGCTGCCCACGGATCCGGTGACGGTACTCACCGCGGGGTCCTGCTGGATGATGGCCGCCACCTCCTGCAACTTCCCCTTCATCAGCTGGAACGAGCTCGTCGCATCGCCGCGGATGCCGCCCTGCAGCTGGCCGGTATCCTGCTGCGGAAACAACCCCTTGGGAATGATCCAATACAGATACACGTTCAGCCCGATCGTTGCGAACAGGACCAGCATCATCGTGCGTGGATTGTGCAGTGCCCACTCGAGCGTGTGCAGATAACCGCGCCGCAGCTGCTCGAAGCCGTACTCGAACCCGGTGGCGAAGCGCGAACGGGTGCGATGGCCGTGCCGCTCGAGCAGCAGCGAACACATCATCGGCGTGGTGGTGAGTGAGATCACCAGCGAAATCAAGATGGCCACCGACAAGGTGACGGTGAACTCGCGGAATATCAGCCCGATGATGCCGCCCGCGAACATGAAAGGAATGAACACCGCGACCAGCGAGAGACTCATGGAGACGACGGTGAAACCCACCTCGCGCGCGCCGAGCAGGGCGGCGCGCACGCGCGGCATGCCCGCTTCGACGTGCCGGGTGGTGTTTTCCATGACGACGATTGCATCATCCACCACGAAGCCGGTCGCGATGGTGAGTGCCATGAGCGAGAAATTATCGAGCGTAAAGTCGAGCAGGTACATGGCGCCGAACGTGCCGATCAGCGACACCGGCACGACGAGGGCGGGGATCAGCGCGGCACGATAGCTGTTCAGGAATACATACACCACCAGAATGACCATGGCGACTGCGAGCAGCAATGTCTGTTCCACCTGCCGCAGCGAGGCGCGGATGGTGATCGACCGATCGAACGTCACCACCAGATCGATCTTCGGGTCGATCGAGTCCTTCAGCTGCGGCAGCTCGGCTTTGACGGCATCGATCATCTCGATGACGTTCGCGCCGGGCTGCTGGTAGATTGTCACGAACACCGCCGGCCTGCCGTTGTACAGCCCGTAGGTGCGGATGTTTTCGGTCGCGCCATCCTGCATGTCGAGCACGGTGGCGACGTCGCCGAGCCGCACGGTCGAGCCGTTGCGATTGGCGATGATCAAGTTGCGGTACGGGGCCGCATCGCGCGCATTGTCGTTCGTGTAGATCTGATAGTGCAGCTGATCGGATTCGATCGCGCCCTTCGGTGCGTTCGCATTGCTGTTGGAAATGGCGGCGCGGACGTCCTGCAGGCCGATGCCGTACTTGGAGAGCGACAGCGGGTTGATTTCCACGCGTACGGCGGGCAGCGCGCTGCCGTTGACGTTGACGCCGCCCACCCCCTGGAGCTGGGACAGGCGCTGTGAAATCACGGCATCCGCCGCATCGTAGATCTGGCCCTGAGTGAGCACATCCGAGGTCATGGCGATCGCCATGACGGGAAACAATCCGCTGTTGATCTTGCGATAGGTGGGATTGCGGGTCAGCGATGACGGCAGATCGGCGTGCGCCGCGACGATGGCCGCCTGCACGTCGCGAGCCGCACCGTCGATGTCGCGGTCGACGCCGAAGGTGAGCTGAATGCTCGTTGTACCCACGCTGCTCGTCGAGGTCATGTCATCGACGTCGGCGATGGCGCCCAGATGCCGTTCCAGGGGAGTCGCGACGGTGCTCGCCATGACCTCCGGACTTGCGCCGGGCAACTGCGCCGAGACGAAAATGGCGGGTACGTCGATGCGCGGCAGCGGCGCCACCGGCAACAGCATGAAGGCGACGGCGCCGCAGAGCGCGACACCGACGGTCAGCAGGATCGTCGCGACCGGACGGTGAATGAACGGCGCCGAAATGTTCACGTAGGCGAGTCCGCGAGCTGTCCGGTGCCGGCCGCGCCGGCCGTTCGGCCGCGCAGCCGGGCAGCCATGCGGTCGAAAGCCAGGTAGATGACGGGCGTCGTGAACAGCGTCAGTACCTGGCTCACCAGGAGTCCGCCGACGATGCTCACGCCGAGCGGATGGCGCAGCTCCGAGCCCGTCCCGGTACCGAACATCAAGGGCAAAGCGCCGAAGATGGCGGCCACCGTGGTCATCAGAATGGGACGAAACCGCAGCAGGCAAGCCTGGTAGATCGCCTCGCGCGGCGCGAGACCCTGGAAGCGCTGCGCATCGATGGCGAAATCGATCATCAGGATTGCATTCTTCTTCACGATGCCGATCAGCAGGATGATGCCGATGAGCGCGATGATGGTCAGATCATCGCCCGCGAGCATGAGCGCGAGCAGGGCGCCGATGCCGGCCGACGGCAGCGTGGAGAGTATGGTGATGGGATGTATGAAGCTCTCGTACAGTACGCCGAGCACGATGTACATCACGAGTACGGCGGCCAGCAGCAGCAGGAGCTCGTTGGTGAGGTTGCTGCGGAACGCGAGCGCGGCGCCCTGAAAGGAAGTGTGAATGCTCCCCGGCAGCCCGATGGTGCGTTCTGCGTTTTCGATGGCCGTGACGGCCGCGCCGAGCGATGCGCCCGAGGCGAGATTGAAGGACACCGTGGTCGCCGGAAATTGCGCGAGATGATTGATGAGCAGCGGTCTCGTCTCCACATCCACCTTGACGATCGCCGACAGGGGCACTTGTCCGCCGGCCGCCGACGGCACGTAAATCGAGGCCAGCGAATCGACCGTTCGATAGGACGCGGGATCCGCCTCGAGAATGACCCTATACTGATTCGACTGCGTGAAGATGGTGGAGACGATTCGCTGTCCGAATGCGTCGTAGAGCGCATTGTCCACGGTTCCGACGCTGATGCCGAGCCGGGCGGCGCTGTCGCGGTCGATCGTGACGTAGGCGGCGAGGCCGTTGTCTTCCTGGTTGCTGACGACATCGGCGAGATCGGGTTGCTGGCGCAGCACACCGAGCAGCTTCGGCGTCCACGCCGATAAGGCCGCCGCATCGGCGCTCTCGAGCGTGAATTGATACTGGGTGCGGCTCACCGTGGTGTCGAGAGTCAAATCCTGAACGGGCTGCATGTAGAGCGTGATGCCGGCGATGCCGGCGGTTTCGCTCTGCAGACGTCGGATCACATCGGCGACGTTCGAGGTGCGCCGGTCGCGCGGCTTCAAGTTGATCAAGAACCGCCCGCTGTTGAGCGTGACGTTGTTGCCGTCCACGCCGATGAAGGAGGAAAGGCTCTGCACGTCCGGATCGGTGAGAATGGCGACCGCGAGCGCCTGCTGCCGGTCCGCCATCGCCGCATAGGAGATCGATTCGCCGGCCTCCGAAACCCCTTGAATCAAACCGGTGTCCTGGTCCGGGAAGAATCCCTTCGGAATGACCACGTACAGAGCCGCCGTGAGCGCGAGCGTCCCGGCGGCGACGTATAGCGTCAGCCTCTGATGTTCGAGCACCCAGGTGAGCCTGCGCCCATACCATTCGACGAGTGCCGCAAACCACTGTCCGGAATCGGTTTGCGCCTGCGCCCCCTGCGGACGGTGCTTGAGCAGTTTGGCGCACAACATGGGCACGAGAGTGAGCGACACGACGGCGGAGATCAGGATGGTGACCGCGAGCGTCACCGCGAATTCCCGAAACAAGCGCCCGACCACGTCCTGCATGAACAGCAGCGGAATCAGCACCGCGATCAAGGAAACGGTGAGAGAAATGATGGTGAACCCGATCTGTCCGGCGCCCTTCAGCGCCGCCTCGAGCGGCGGCAGGCCGAGCTCGATGTAGCGCGAGATGTTCTCGATCATCACGATGGCATCGTCGACGACGAAACCGGTTGCGATGGTGAGCGCCATCAGCGAGAGATTGTTCAGGCTGAAATTCGTGAGGTACATGACGCCGAACGTGCCGATGAGCGACAGCGGTACCGAGAGACTCGGAATGATCGTCGCCGGAACATTGCGCAGGAACACGTAAATGACCAATACCACCAGGATGACGGCGAGCACCAATTCGAATTCGACGTCGGCGACGGACGCGCGGATGGTGGTGGTGCGGTCGGTGAGAATCGCGACATCGACCCCGGCGGGCATCGCGGCTTGCAGCGAAGGCAACAGAGCGTGGATCCGGTCGACCACATCGACGACGTTCGCGCCGGGCTGGCGCTGCACGTTCATGATCAATGCCGGCGTCGAATTCATCCAGCCGCCGAGCTTGGCGTTTTCGGCGCCCGAGACCAATGTGGCGACATCCCGCAGGCGTACCGCGGCGCCGTTCTTGTAGGCGACGACGATACTGCCGTAATCGTCCGCGTTGCGGATTTGATCGTTGGTGTTGACCGTATAGGCGCTGGTCGGACCGTCGAGCGTCCCCTTCGGCCCGTTTTGGTTGGCGTTGTTGATCGTGGTGCGCAAGTCATCGAGGTTCAAACCGTAGGCTGCCAGAGCGCGGGGATTCACGACGACTCGTACCGCGGGCCGTTGTCCGCCGCTGATGCTCACGACGCCGACGCCCTTGAGCTGCGAGATCTTCTGCGCAATGCGTGTATCGGCCAGATCCTCCACTTCGGTGAGCGGCATGACCTTCGAGGTGATGCCCAGGGTGAGCACCGGTGCATCGGCGGGATTCACCTTGGCGTAGATCGGCGGCGCGGGCAGGTCCTGCGGCAGCAGATTTTGCGCGGCGCTGATCGCCGCCTGCACCTGCTGTTCGGCCACGTCGATGGCGAGCGCCAGATTGAATTGCAGCGTGATGACGGAGGCGCCTGCCGAACTCGTCGAGGACATTTCGTTCAGTCCGGGCATCTGCCCGAATTGCTTCTCCAGGGGCGCCGTGATCGCCGATGTCACGACCTCCGGACTCGCGCCGGGGTAGAACGTCTGAACTTGAATCGTCGGATAGGCCACCTCGGGGAGCGCCGAGAGGGGCAGCTGCTTGTAGGCGATGGCGCCCACGATCAGGATCGCGACCATCAGCAACGTGGTTGCGACGGGGCGCAGAATGAAGATCCGCGAGGGATTCATTGCGATGGGCTGGGAGGCGGGCGCTGGCGCTGCGTTCCTTTCGCGCCACCGGGACGCTTGCCCGACGGTGGGGTCGAGTCCGGCGCGGCGGCGGTCGGTCGCGCCTGTGTTGCCTGCGGTAAGATGACTTGCGCTCCCTCGCGCAGCCGGTCGCCGCCCTCGGTTACCACCACCTCGCCGGCCGCAAGTCCCGAGGCGATCGCCGCGCGCTCACCGTCGACCACGCCCAGCGTGACCGGCCGCACGGCCACCGTTCGGTCGGGCTTCACCACGTAAACGAATGTCGTCACGACGCCGTTGGGCGCACCGCGGCGCACCGCGGCGTTGGGGATGATGATCTGATGCTGCAGCAGTTCCTGCAGCAATTGGATATTGACGAATTGGTTGGGAAAGAGCGCCCCGTCGGTGTTGTCGAACAGAGCACGCAGCTTCACCGTGCCGGTGGTCGTGTCGATTGAATTGTCGAGCGTGAGCAGCTTGCCGTCGGCAAGTTTGGCGCTGTTGGCGCGATCGTACGCCTCGGCCGTCATGGCGTCCCCGTCGCGCAGCCGCTTGGCGATTGCCGGCACGTTGTCCTCGGGCACCGGAAAAATTACGGTGATCGGCTGAACCTGGTTGATGAGGACGATGCCGTTCGCGTCGCCGGGCGTAACGTAATTGCCCTGATCGACTTGGCGCAGTCCCACCCGCCCGCTGATCGGCGAGGCAATGTGGGTATAGCTCAGATTCACCTGGGCCGTCTTCAACTGGCCTTGGTCCGATTCGATGGTGCCGATGTACTGCGCGACGAGCGCACGCTGCGTATCGAGCTGTTGCACGGCGATCGAATCCTCTTTGACCAGCCCCTCGTAGCGCGTCAAATCCAACTTGGCGTCCGCGAGCAGCGCCTGGTCGCGGGCCAGGTTTCCCTGCATCTGCTGCACGGCCGCCTCATAAGGGCGGGGATCGATCAGCGCGATCAGATCCCCCTGCCGCACGAGCTGCCCTTCGGTAAACGCGATCTTTTGCAGGATGCCGCTGATTTGGGCCCTCACCGTCACGGTTGCCAGGGGCGTTACCGTCCCCAGTGCCGGAATACGCAGCTGAATGTCGCCGTAGGCCGCCGTGGCGACCGACACGGGAACCGGGCCGTTTTGGCCGGTGCCCCCACGACCGCCGCTGCCCGGTGCCCCGGGCGCCTTGTGCTGCAGGTTTCGGGCAACGAGCAAGGCGAGCAACAGCGCCGCTGCGAGGACGATCAGTGCGATCGCATACTTTCGAGGAAAAGTACGCTTCGTGCGCTCGGGGGCGGGAGCCTCGAGACCTTCTTTGTCATGGATCACGAAATCACCACAGATGAGGAACCACGCACGCTATTCAAAGCGCGTACTGTACGGTCTTCCGGGCGGCTGCACTACTTAAGATCCGGAGAGGCTGGGCGGTTCAAAAAGGCCACCGTTTGGTCGAGGGGAGTCCGAAGATTAGGCGAAAATCGCGCAAAGGAATGTTTAGAATTGTCGTCGAGTCTTGAGCAAGACCAGCAGGGGCGCGCCGGATGGCCGCGGCGAGCACCCACGGATCAAAGGCTCGCAGTACACGGACCCCCTCTCATGAACAAGCTCGTGCGCAATCATCCGAGACTATGGATCGCCTTCGCCGCGGGCTGCCTGACGTTCTTCTTCCTTCCGGTGCGCTGGTCGCCGGTCACTCGGGTGCTGGTGAGCTGGGACTGCGGCGTCCTGCTGTTCCTGGGGCTGATCTACGTGTGGATGACGGGATTGACGGCCAAGCAAATTTGCTCCCGATACATTGAAGAGGATGCATCGGCGCCGTTCATCCTGGTCGTCGTCACGGTAGCGGCGCTCTTGAGCTTGATCGCCATCGTCGAACCTTTGGCGACTCTCAGGCACGTGACGGGTAGCGAACGGCTCGCGCATTTCACGCTCGCGACCGTGACCTTGATCAACTCCTGGCTGCTGGTGCCGACGATGTTTACGACTCACTACGCCGACATGTTCTACAGCGCGCATGAGCGGGAGCGGCCGCTGCGTTTTCCGGAAACCGAAATGCCGATCTTTTGGGATTTCGCGTATTTTTCTTTCACCATCGCCGCGGCCTGCCAAACCGCCGATGTATTGACCACGCGCGGCTCCATCCGCAAAGTGGTCCTCATTCACGAAGTGGTTTCATTTCTCTTCAATGCCTCGATACTCGGTTTTGCGATCAATGTAACCGCTGGGTTGATCGGCGGAAGTTGAGCCCTGCTCCGAAGCACCCGCGATTCGTTCAACACAGGTTCCCCAAAATGAAATCCAAAGTTGTGGCCATACTCGAGACGCGCACGGGCGAGCATTTGGCCGAGTTGATCGCGCGCCGGGGCGCGGTGCCGGTGCTCGCGCCGGCACTGGAAGAAGTGCCGGATGTCGAGCCGCAGACCGTCATCGACCTGCTGCAGCAGTGGCGCACGCACCCGTTCAAGATGGTGATCTTTCAGACGGGCGTGGGTACCCGCGCGCTCTTTCAAATGACCGATTCGCTCGGCTCGAGCGCGGAGTTGCTCAGGCTGCTGGAGCCCGCGCTCGTCGTCGTGCGCGGCCCTAAACCGGTCGGCGAGCTGAACGCGCGTCACGTGCGCATCGACATCCGAGCCGCCACACCGTTCACCACCGAGATGGTGTTGCAGGCGGTGGCGGGCGTGGATCTCGACCAGAGCCGTGTCTTGGTGCAGCGCTACGGAGCGGCGAATCGGCAGCTGTGCGAGGCGTTGAGTGCGCGCGGCGCGATGGTGCGGGAACTTGCGACCTATCGCTGGGCGTTGCCTGCCGACACCTTACCGCTGCAACGGCTGCTCGATGCGCTCGCCTCGTCGAGCATCGACGCGGTGGTGTTTACGAGCGCCGTGCAGGTTCAAAACCTCAACCTTGTGGCCGAGGGCATGAATCGGGCGGGCCAGCTGGCTGGTCTGTTGCGCGGCGTCATCGTCGCATCGATCGGCCCGGTCTGTTCGCGCGCCTTGATGCAATCCGGCATCAAGCCGTCGTTCGAAGCGAGTCCGCCGAAGCTGGGGCCGTTGGTGGCCGGCCTCGACGAGGCATTGCGGGCGCGCTAGACTTGCCCTGTAGGTGCCGCGCCGACACGTGATCGGCGCCGCGGACTACGATCGACCCTCCGCGCTTCCGACAGGGGGTATGCCGCCGTCGGGTATAAATAGCCGCTCGGCGACGTGACCCCGTTCAGACGTGACCCCGTTCAGAGGAGAACAATGTGGACAGCCTAAACACGACGAACAATCGCAGCACTGCGGACAAGCAGAACGGCAACACCCGGCCGTTCCTCACCGATGTGAAAACGCTGCGCGATCGCGCTCGCCAGAACATCTGCGACGGGAGCGTCACACCGTCCTATCAGGGCGATGTGAAGAAGACCATCGAGATCTTGCAGTCGGTTCTCGCCACGGAACTCGTCTGTGTGCTTCGCTACACCATGCATGCCGTCGCCGCCACCGGCATCTCGAGCGAGGGCGTCAAGGCCGAATTTGCGCAGCATGCCAAGGAAGAGCAGGAGCATGCGATGGAAGTCGCCGAGCGCATCAATCAGTTGGGTGGTACGCCGGATTTCAATCCGGCGGGCCTCGCATCGCGCTCGGCGTCCGAATACGGCAGCGCCGGCGAGTTGGTGGAAATGATCAAGGAAAATCTAATCGCCGAGCGCATCGCGATCGAGCACTATAGCGAGCTCATTCGCTATTTCGGCGACCGGGATCCCGGCACACGCGTCATGCTGGAGGGAATCCTCCTGGTCGAGGAAGAGCACGCCAATGATATGCACGATTTGCTGGTCGCCCGCGAGGGGCACGCCGCCCAGCCTCGTTGAGGCGGCACAGCCTCGGCCAAGGGCGCGGTGCAGGCTCGGCCAAGGGGGCGCAGCCTCGGCCACGGCGGTGGTGGTCCGGCTGGGGAAGGACGCCTCTAGGAACTGATGCCTATCGCGGGCGGATCGCTCGCCGGAAAGGTCTCCTCGAGCGCCTCGTCCAATAACTCCTCCTGGTGCTGCTTCGCGTCGTCGCCCTGCTTGGCGTCGCCATCGCCGTGCTTGCGCATGTAGGCCGCCGCGTAGGAGCAGGCGGGAACCACTTTCCAGTGCGATTCACGGGCCGTTTGCAACGCCGCGCGCATCAATTCGGCGGCAATCCCACGCCTGCCGATGGCCGCGGCAACACGCGTATGGGTGATCGTCATGACGCCATCGACGAGCGTGTAATCGAGCACGGCCCGCTCGCCTTCGGCCTCGGCGTAGAATCGCTGCGCGGTGGTGTCGTGTTTAACTTCGGTCATGGTCGTGCTCGGGGGGATGCTCGGGAGGCCGCGGCGATGGGCTCGCCGGGCGAGCCGGCTCCGGTGCGCGACGCTGCTCCGGTACCGCCTGATGAGGCGGCTCCGAGGGACGGCGTTCCTGAGGCGGTGGCGCTGCCTCCCTCGGCGCGGCGCGTTGTTCCGGCGGGGCCTGGTGCGACACCGGCGGCGGGGGTGCCGGACGAGGTTGGGGCGATGGACGAGGTTGAGGCGGTGGCTGCGCTGTCCCCGGGTGCGGCTGCGGGGCCGGCGCGGCAGGCGCGGCGTGTTCGGGCGCGGGCTGCGCGGGCGGGTGATAGACGCTCATCGTGCCGCCATGTTTCGCCGCAACCACTCCCGGGGCGGAGAACACGGCCGGCCGCGGCGTCGCTGCGATGGGCGGAGCGCCGTGGTTTTGGCTCACCCGCAATCCGGGATTGTCGTGCGCAAGCCGTACGTGGCTCTGCTGCGCCGACGTGGCAGGCAGGTGTCGTGCATGGGCGGCCGCTTGTTCGGCCTGGGTGGGCTGCGCCTGAACGCCGCCCGCGCCGTTGTAGCTCACCCGATTCACCGTCACGTTGTTGATCACGGTCTTGTTGTACACGTTGGTGATGTTCGTATTGCTGATATTCGTCACCGAGCGGTTGTAGTAAAGGCGATTATCGCGCCAGTAACCACCGTCGTAACCGCGGCCTCCGTATCCGTAGCCATAATTGATGCCGCCATAGAATCCGACTTCGGGACCCCAGTAACCCGGATGCCAGACGAACACTTGCCCTTCGCCGCCCCAATATCCCGGGGTCCAAAGATACCCGGGCTGCGGCGCCAGCACCCAGGTGCCGGGGACCCAATAATAGTCCTGGATGTCATCGCTCCAAGCCCAATAGCCCGGAGTCCACAAGTAGCCCTCGTCCGGAATCGGCGGTTGATCGTACACCGGCAGCGCGGGGGGCGGCGTGTTCACGGATATGCTGATCCCCACTTGTGCCGCGGCGATCAGCGGCAAAGTCAGCAGCAGCAGAGCGGGCAGTAACGAGCGTCTCCAATTCTTCGGCATTTCTTGCTCCACGGTGCGGCAGGAGGGCTGCGCGAGGGTATAGATATAGTGTGTGCATCATACGACGGCAGGGGTTGCGCCTTCGTCGGTTGCCCATCTGCCGCTCTTGTCAGATAACGCCGATTCCTGAACGGGTATTTGGAGCAACCGGGCGATCTCCGGGCGTCCGGCGCAGGCTCGCGTGGGACCCCTTGGCGCTGGGCCCCAACATGCTGCGCCGCCCTCCCCGGGTTATCCCGCGTCTCCCCCGGGGGGCTCGTGCGGCTTGGCATGCGGCAACTCGGCGAGGCTGCGCAGCGCTGCCTGGGGCAGCTCGTCGAGCCCGTCCGTGCCGTGCGCCTTCACGTGCGCGAGAATCTTTGCGCGCATGCGCGGCGTCCAGTACTTGCGGATGTGATTGGCGATTGCCGCGATCGCATCTTCCCGCCGCTCTTCGGCGCGAAAGAAATTGCCGATGTCGTTGGCCATCTGCACCAAATGGTGCGCGCCGTCGGCGTGCGGCGCGCTTCCCGCGGCGCCGTTCGGAGCTTCCGGGCTACTTGGCGGGTGCAAAGACATCGGCGCCGGCGCTCTTCAGGAGCGTCTCTTGAGTGTCGCTGAATTCACGGAAGCGCCGCTGCCACTCGGAGGGCTGCGTCACACGGGTCGCCTGCACGGCGGTGACCTTATATTCGGGACAATTGGTGGCCCAGTCGGAATTCTCCGTGGTGATCACATTGGCGCCGGACTCCGGGAAATGGAACGTGGTATACACCACACCGGGCTGCACCCGCTCGGTGACGCGCGCGCGCAGCACCGTGTCGCCCGCGCGGCTCGCGATACCCACCCAATCACCTTCCTCGATGCCGCGCTCCTCGGCGTCATGCGGATGGATCTCCAGGCGATCCTCCTCATGCCAGCGGTTGTTCTCGGTGCGCCGGGTCTGCGCGCCGACGTTGTACTGGCTCAAGATGCGCCCGGTGGTGAGGATCAGCGGATACTTGGCGTTGACCTTCTCGGTGGTGGGCACGTACTCGGTGACCAGGAACTTGCCCTTGCCGCGCACGAATTCATCGACGTGCATGGTCGGAGTGCCGTCCGGATGCTGCGCGTTGCACGGCCATTGGATGCTGCCGAGCTCATCGATGCGTTTGAAGCTCACATTCGCGAAAGTCGGGGTCAAGCGCGCGATTTCGTCCATGATTTCCGACGGATGCGCGTAGTTCATCGGGAACCCGACGGCATTCGAGAGGAGCTGCGTAATCTCCCAGTCGGCGTAGCCGCCCTTCGGTTCCATCACCTTGCGTACGCGCGAGATGCGCCGCTCGGCATTGGTGAAGGTGCCGTCCTTCTCCAGGAACGAGGAGCCCGGCAGGAAGACGTGCGCGAACTTGGCCGATTCGTTCAGGAAAAGGTCCTGAACGATGATGCATTCCATCGACTCGAGCGCCGCCGTCACGTGCTGGGTGTTGGGGTCCGATTGGGCGATGTCCTCGCCCTCGATGTACAGGCCCTTGAACTCCCCATCGAGTGCGGCCTCGAACATGTTCGGAATGCGCAGGCCGGGATCGCTCAACAGAGTGACTCCCCACTCAGCCTCGAATGAATGACGCACGGCATCGTCCGAGACATGCCGATAGCCGGGAAATTCGTGGGGGAACGATCCCATGTCGCAGGACCCCTGCACATTGTTCTGGCCGCGCAGCGGATTGACACCCACGCCTTCGCGTCCAATGTTGGCGGTGGCCATGGCGAGATTGGCGATGCCCATTACCATGGTCGAGCCCTGGCTGTGCTCGGTGACCCCGAGGCCATAGTAGATCGCGCCGTTTCCGCCCGTGGCGTAGAGGCGCGCCGCCGCGCGCACATCCGCCGCCGGCACACCGGTGATCTCTTGCATCGCCTCGGGGGAATTGCGTGCCTCTGCGACGAAGCGGCGCCATCTCTCGAACGAATCCACCTCGCAGCGCGCCCGGACGAATTCCTCCTTGACCAAACCCTCCGTGACGATGACGTGGGCGAGAGAGTTGATCAGGGCGACATTGGTGCCCGGCTTGAGCTTCAGGTGATGGTCCGCCGCAATGTGCGGGGTGCGCACCAGGTCGATGGTGCGCGGGTCGGCAATGATGAGCCGCGCACCCTGGCGCAGCCGGCGCTTCATCTGCGAGGCGAACACCGGGTGTCCGTCGGTGGGATTTGCGCCGATGACGAAAATCACATCCGCCTTCATCACCGAATCGAAGTTCTGCGTTCCCGCCGACTCGCCCAAGGTGTTCTTGAGGCCATAGCCCGTCGGCGAATGGCACACGCGTGCGCAGGTGTCGACGTTGTTGTTGCCGAAGCCGGCGCGCACCAATTTCTGCACCAGATACGTCTCCTCGTTGGTGCAGCGGGAGGAGGTGATGCCGCCGATGGAGTCTCGCCCATACTTGTGCTGGATGCGCTTGAGCTCCCCGGCCGCGTAGCCGATCGCCTCTTCCCAGCTCACCTCGCGCCACGGATCGGAGATCTTCTCGCGGATCATCGGCTTCAAGATGCGGTCGCGGTGCGTCGCATAGCCGATGGCAAAGCGTCCCTTGACGCAGGAATGACCATGGTTGGCCTGCCCGTCCTGGTTCGGCACCATGCGCACCACTTCCTCGCCCTGCATCTCGGCGCGGAACGAGCAGCCCACCCCGCAGTAGGCGCAGGTGGTCGTGACGCTATGCTCTGCCTGGCCTTTCGCGATCAGGGTGTTTTCCGAGAGAGTGGCGGTCGGGCAGGCCTGTACACACGCCCCGCAGGAGACGCACTCGGAGTCCATGAAGGACACGTTCTGACTGGCGGAAACGGTGGAATCAAATCCGCGCGACTGAATGGTGAGCGCAAGGGTTCCCTGCTGCTCGTCGCAGGCGCGCACGCAGCGCGAGCAGACGATGCATTTGCTCGCATCGAAGGTGAAGTAGGGATTGCTGCTGTCCTTCGGAGCATCCAGATGATTCGCGCCCGTATAGCCGTAGCGCACCTCGCGCAAGCCCACCACGCCCGCCACGTCCTGCAGCTCGCAGTGTCCGTTCGCCGGGCAGGTCAGACAATCCAGCGGGTGATCCGAGATGTACAGCTCCATCACTCCGCGGCGGATGTCGGCGAGCTGCTTGTTTTGCGTGCGGACCTTCATTCCTTCGGCCACCGGCGTGGTGCAGGAGGCGGGCAAGCCCTTCATGCCCTCGATCTGCACCAGGCACATCCGACACGACCCGAAGGCCTCGAGTTGCTCGGTGGCGCAGAGCTTCGGGATCGCGATTTCCGATAGCGCCGCGGCGCGCATGACCGAGGTTCCCTCCGGCACCGTCACTTCGCGCCCGTCGATGGTCAACGTGACGAGCTTCGCGCTGTCGCGCTGCGGTGTGCCGTAATCGTGCTCGACAATCGATAACATGGGGATCCTCTCCAGATAGAGTTCAGGCGGTCGCTTCTGCCTGCTTTGGTTTGACAAAATCTTCGGGGAAATGGTTCAAGGCCGAGAGCACCGGGAAAGGCGTCAGGCCGCCGAGTGCGCAGAGCGAGCCATAGGTCAACGTCTCGCACAGATCGCGCAGCAGAACCTCCTGGGCGGGGGAGTTCTCGCCGGCGACCAGCCGGTCGATGACCTCCACGCCCCGGGTCGACCCGATGCGGCACGGGGTGCATTTGCCGCAGGACTCGATGGCGCAGAATTCCATCGCATAGCGTGCCTGAGCCGCCATATCGACGCTGTCGTCGAATACGACGATGCCGCCGTGTCCGAGCATTCCCTTGATGTCGGCGAACGCCTCATAATCGAGCGGGGTGTCGAATTGCGAGGCGGGCAGATAGGCGCCCAGCGGGCCGCCGACCTGTACCGCGCGGATCGGCCGGCCGCTCAAAGAGCCGCCGCCATAGTCCTCGAGCAGCTCGCGCAGAGTCATACCGAAGGCGATTTCGACCAACCCGCCGCGCTTGACGTTGCCCGCCAACTGCATCGGCAAGGTGCCGCGCGAGCGACCCATGCCGAAATGCTGATAGTACTCGGCGCCGCGATCCAGGATGATGGGCACCGAGGCGAACGTGATCACGTTGTTGATCACCGTGGGTTTGCCGAAGAGTCCCGCGAGTGCCGGCAGGGGCGGCTTGAAACGCACCTGCCCGCGCTTGCCTTCCAACGACTCGAGCATCGAAGTCTCTTCGCCGCAGATGTAGGCTCCCGCACCCAGTCGCACCTCGAGATCGAAACGTCTGCCGCTGCCTTGAATGTCCTCGCCCAGGTAGCGTGCCGCATAGGCGGCCTGGATGGCGGTCTCGAGCGCGCGATGCGCATCGGGGTACTCCCAGCGCAGATAGATGTAGCCGCGCGTCGCGCCGGTCGCGAGCGCCGCAATCGTCATGCCCTCGATCAGGACGAGAGGGTCCCCTTCCATCAACATCCGATCCGAGAATGTGCCCGAATCTCCTTCATCGGCATTGCACACGATGTACTTCGTGTCCCCGGGTGCACCCAACACCGTTTTCCACTTGATGCCGGCGGGGAATGCCGCGCCGCCGCGGCCCCGCAGACCCGAGGCGGTCACGCTCTGCACGATTTGTGCGGGCTGCATCGCAAGCGCCGCAGTCAGTCCGCGATAACCGCCGTGCGCGAGGTAATCGCTCACCGAGGTGGGGTCCGTGATTCCGACCCGCGCAAAGGTCAAACGCTCCTGTCGCTTGAGGTAGGGAATCTCTTCGGTCGGCCCCTGCGCCAAGAGGTGGCGCGCGGCCGCCGGGGAGCCCGAGGCAAACCCGGCCTCGAACAAACCAGCAACCTCTTGCGGGCTCACCGGGCCGTAGGCATAGCGGCGCCCGGCCACTTCGACCTCCACCAGGGGCTCGAGCCACAAGAGGCCGCGCGAGCCGTTGCGCACGATCTGCACCTCGACCCGTCGTCGCTGCGCTTCGGCTAGGATCGCTTGCGCCGTGGCATCGGCGCCCATGGAACGCGCCGCGGCGTCCCGCGGCACGAAGATTCTCACCGCGCTCATCGGCGTCCCTCGGCGGCATCCGCGCGCAGCTGCCCCACCAGCGCGTCGAAGCGCTGCTGGGTGACCCGCCCTTGCAGTTGATCATCGATCATCATCGAAGGCCCGAGCGCGCAGTTGCCCAGGCAATAAACCGGCTCGAGGCGAATCGCCCCATCGGAGGTGGTGGCGTGATAATCGATGCCCAAAGTATGTTTGGCGTGGGCCTCGAGGCCGACCCCGCCCTGGGCCTGACAGGCCTCGGCGCGGCACAAGAACAGCACGTGACGGCCGCCCCGCTCGTGGCGAAAGTAATGATAGAAGCTCAGCACCCCGTGCACTTCGGCGATCGATTGATTCAGTTCGCGCGCGATCAAGGGCACAGCATCCTTGGGCACGAAGCCCAGTGCGGCCTGCACTGCGTGCAGGATCGGCAATAAAGCCCCGGGCAGACTCTTCAGCCGCGCGCAAGCGTCCAGAACCGCACTGCGCTCTCCGGCGCTGAGTGCGGAAGCCGGTTCGACCTTGATGGGAATGACTCGCCGCGGCGCTGCGTCGCTCATGGAAACACGCTCGTAATGGATCTACCCAGCCCAGATATATTATATATTAATAGGGACAAATTCTCTATCCAGTCCACGGTTAATACCTCATTGTACCGGGCTTCCACGGCACGCGGATAATCCAAACCGATGAACCAGCAGCGGATAGACCCCTTGTCCCTCGACAGCGAATCCTTGGTCGATCGGGCCTATTCCCGCGTTGCCGCATGCGCCGACGACTCGGCGCGGATCGTAAGGACCGCACAACTCATCCTGGCGATCTTTGACGAGTTCTACAGCTTGCTGTGCGAATACCCCTACCGTGCCAAATGCGCCTTCGAGAGCATGGATCCCCATGCGTCCATCCGCATCAGCAAGGAGCGTCTGGGGCTCTACAGCCGCTACATCGCCGAGCATGGACCGAGGATCGCGACGGCGTTCCCCGCTCTTGCCGATGACCCCAGGGTCTGGGATGCGCTCGACGGCCTGTTCGTGGCGATGATCGTCGACCGCTACGAGGCGGACACGGCATTCAGTTTTGCGCACTCTCTTCGCCGCAACATCTGCCACGAGATTTGGCGGCCCGTGGCTTATTCCTTTCCGCCGCCGAGCAAGCTGCGCGCTTTCTCCATGGCGTCGGTTCACCGCCGCTTTCCGGTGCAATCGCGCATCGACGTGGAGTTGCTGGCATCGGCTCTGCGGCTGCCCGGTTTTTCCGTGCCGTTCAGGGACCTGAAGGGTGATGCGCAGCGGATTCTCGACCGGCTCGAGCCGCTGCTGTACGCAGCCGCCGAGGGACCGCTGCCCGTGGCGCTCGACGTCGTCGAAGCCGGTTTCTTCCGCGACCGCAGCGCATTCGTGGTCGGCCGGTGGGTGCTGCAAAACGACGGCATCGTGCCCTTCGTCGTGGCGCTGCTCAACGGCCCGACGGGCATCTACGCGGATGCGCTTTTGCATCGGGTGGCGGACATCCACGGCTTGTTCAGTTCGGCCCTCGCCAACTTCCACGTCACGACGCGGCTTTACTACCAAACCTGCGTGTTTCTCTTCAGTCTGATGCCGCGCCGCCCCTTGGGGCACCACTACTCCACCATCGGCTTCAATCATGTGGGAAAGGTCGCCATCCTGAACGAAATCCTCGAACAGATGCGCCAGAGCGGAGAGCGGTTCGAGCGCTCACCCGGCGCGCCGGGAACGGTTGCGTTCGGATTCACGTTCCGGGCGTGCGAGTATCATCTGAAAGTGATTCGCGATCATCCCACCGCCTCGTACAAGTGGGGCGAGTTCCCCGGCGTCGGCGCGATCGTCGACAAATACCGTTTGGTGCACGAAATCAACCGCGCCGGCAGCATGCTCGACAACGTGATGTACTTCAATCTGAGGCTCGATCGCGAGATGTTCGATCCTGCGCTTCTCGATGAGCTTCTGCGGCAGGCCGCAGGCAGCGTGCAGGTGGAGCAGGACGGCGTCTTTTTGCGCTCGTTGATCGTGCAGATGAAGATCATTCCGCTGCCGGTGTATCTGGAGACCGCCGATGAGACCGAGACGCGCGAGGTGATCATCAGCCTTGGAAATTGCATCCGCAACAACGCCGCAACCAACATCTTCAACAAGGACCTGGATTCCAGGAACTACGGCGTCGGCCGCTACGGCCGGGTGTTCTTGTTCGACTACGACGCGGTCGAGAAGCTCACCGACGTCAAGATCCGGACGAATTCGGACCGCGAACCCGGCGAGGAGGCGATTCCGGCCTGGTTTTTCGAGAGTGGGGTGATTTTTCTGCCCGAGGAACTCGAGCACGGCATGCAGCTCATGAATCGCTGGGCGCGGCGCTGCTTCCGGGAGGAGAACTGCGATCTGCTGACGGTTGCTTATTGGGAAGAAGTGCAGCAGAAGCTGCTGCGCGGCGAGATACCCGAGCTTCAGGTGTATCCCGACAGCTGCAGGCTCAGCTGAACGAGTGTGACTCCGCCGGTACGCTCGGCAGCTCGAGGATGAAGGCTGCACCCTTGCCGGGCCCTTCGCTCTCCGCCCGCAGGGTTCCGCCGAGCTCCTGGGCCGCGAGCGCGCCGCTGTGCAGGCCGAAACCGTGCCCAGATTTGCGGGTCGTGAAGCCGTGGGTGAACAGGCGCCGCATGTTCTCCGCGGGTATCCCGATACCGTTGTCGATGACGCAGATGCGTACCCCGCTGTCCGTGCTCTCGATGCGCAGAGTGATCAGTTTATCGGAGCGGCCCGTATCGTCGCACGCATACTTCGCATTGCGCACCAGATTGACGAGGATTTGCAGCACTTTGTGCTTGTCGACGGTGATCGGCGGGACGTTGCCGAACTCGCGCTTGAGCGTGACCCCATGGCGGGCGAAGGCACCGGCGTTCAGCCGCAGGGCGTCCTCCACGAGATCGACCACCTCGACGGTCTCGGTGACGCCGCAAAGCTTGGCGTAGCTTTGCTGCATGGCGACGGTGTCCTTGATGTGTTCGAGGTTGTCGCGCAGCGAGGCGAGTTCCTGCAGAGTCATCCGCTGATCGGCGAGCAGCTGTTCCCCGAGCGCGGCGAGATAGTCCGGTATGCGCTTGCCGCGTTCGTCATCGGTGATGAACTGGCCCGCGCGAGGTCCCTGCTCGACCAGCAATGCCGCGAGGCGCGACACGCCCGGCGCTTTCGATTGCCTCACGCGCTCGGCGACGAGACTCGCCGAGATGTTGACGCTGTTGAGGATGTTACCGACGTTGTGCAGCACATTGGTGGCCACCTCGGCCATGCCTGCCTGGCGAGAGGCCGTCATCAGTTCCTTGTGCACGCGCTCGAGTTCCATCTCCTGGCGCTTCAGGTCCGTCACGTCCTGAATGACGGCGACCGCGCCGAGGGTCTGTCCGTCCGGGCCGATCAGCCGGCGCGCGTTCGACAACGTGGAGCGCGCCGGTCGGGAGTCGCGCGGCACGACCAGAAGCTCGAGATTGGTGACCGTCTCGCCGCGCAACGCGCACGCCAGCGGCCGGTTTGTCCGCTCGACCGCTGTGGTCCCGTCCATGAGATAAACGTCCGCCGCCAGCGGGTAAGGATCCTGCGATGACGGCGCTTGCTTCGGGATGCAATACAGATCCACCGCGGCGCGGTTGTAGTGGGTGATGTTCCCCGCGACGTCGCAGACCAGCAGAGCCACCGGCAAATCCGTGAGCACGGCTTCGAGCAGCGTCTGCTGCTGCAGCAGCGCGGCCGCGAGCTCCTTGCGATGGGTGATGTCGCGCAGGTATTCGACCGAGCACTCGGTGCGGCTGCCGTCCCGTACCAGGGCGGTGCTCGTGCGCACCCACACAAAGCTGCCGTCCTTGCGGCGGTAGCGCTTCTCGATGTCGACGAGTTGGATTTCCCCGCTCCACAGGCGATCGACCTGCGCTTGAGCGCCCGGCGCATCCTCGACGTGCGTCAACTCGCCGATCGACTTACCCGTGAACTCGGACGCATTGAAGCCGAGGAGCGCGCAAAAGGCG
>CAWDGY010000017.1:0-5803 GCA_963801865.1 uncultured Gammaproteobacteria bacterium
CTTCGTGGAGAACCTCTATCATTGCATGCGCTGCAACTATTGCGTCGAGATGCACTGGGAAGAGCGTGGAATCCAGCATGTCTGTCCCACGCTCGTCCATCACAACCCTGCTCCTGGTTATTCGGGCAAAGGTTATCTGGCGGCGGCGCGCGCAATGCTCGAAGGCGAAGAGTTGCCGATCAACTCGTTGATCGAGCGCTTTTTCAACTGCACCACCTGCGGCAATTGCGAGGAAGTTTGCCCGGTAGGCTTACAGCCTGCGCACCTGGTCAAGCAGATGCGGTCCGCGATGGTCGCGCAGGGGCTCGCGCCTGAGCCGATTGCCGCGATTGGTACGAACGTCATCGAGCATTACAACTCCGCGGCCGCGCCACTCGAAGCTCGAAACCGCTGGGCAGAAGGGCTCGACGGGATCGCCGCAGACGCGGCCACGCTATACCTTCCCGGATGCGCCGCAAGTTACGATGCGCCGGCCGAAGCGCGCGCGACCGTGTCAGTTTTGCATCAAGCCGGCGTGCCAATAAGGCTGCTGCCTCCTGAACAGGCGCGCTGCTGCGGCGCTCCGCTTAGTGAGATCGGCTTCGCGGCCGAAGCCGAGACTGAGCGCCACGCTTTGAGCGCGGCAATTGCGCGCAGCGGATGCCGCAGCGTCGTGACGTCAGGCGCCGAATGTCTGGAAAGCCTTGCCGGCGCGCAACTCGCGAATGGGCTGACGGTGGTTCACGCTTTCGATTTGATCGAGCGCGCGGTCGCAGAAGGTCGGATCGGCTTTGAGCCCAGGGCAGGCATCGCGGTAGCCGGCGCGGTTGGGGTTCTCGATTCCTGTCACCTGAGCAAGAAGAGCCACGGCGTTGCCGGCGCCGCGCACTATCCGCAGCGAATACGCGCGTTGCTGGCGCGCCTGGGATGCAAAACGGCGATGCCCGCGGACGACGCAAATTATGCTGTCTGCTGCGGTGCGGCCGGTGGAACGCCACAGATGAGCCCGCAGTCCGCGGCGCGCATGGCCGACGGCAAGCTGGAATCCTTTGCCCGCGCTGGAGCGACCGTTATCTTGAGCGCCGGCCCGCTCTGCACCGCCCATCTGCGCCGGTCACAGGTGGCGACCTTGCCCCCGGTGATAGGACTATTTGAATTCATCGATACTCACTTCCGCCCGAGGTCGATTTCGTCATGAAACTGACTCCATTGGAAACCGAACTCGCCGGCCACGGCGGCGCGGCTGTCCTCGAAGACAAGATCGACCTGCTTGGCTATCGGCGCGACGCCTCGATCGCGCCCGGCGGCAACCCAGTGGCGGCGGTGATCGCTCGTAGCGTTGACGATGTGGTCGCCGCAGTTGCGACGGCGAATCGGCGCAAACTCCCACTATACGTGCGAGCCGCGGGGTCGACTTACGCCGGGGGCGCGAATCCATGCGATGGCGCGATAGTGCTGGATGTGTCCGCGCTCAACCGTATCCTTAAGGTCGATGAAGATCGGGGACTCGTGCTGATTGAGCCGAGCGTGACCTACGGTGCACTGCTCGCGGAACTGGGCCGGCGCGGACTGACCTTGGGCGTGGTTCCGCTCACTGGCGCTGCTGGCACAGTGGGCGGCGCTATCGCCTCTCACGGCCTGGGAACCGGCTCGCCGCGCTATCAGAGCACCGGGGACGAGGTCGCAGGGCTGGAAATAGTTTTGCCCACCGGGGAGCTGATGCGCACGGGCAGCGCCGCGCTGGCCGACGCGGGCTTCTTCGCCCGCTACGCTGTGGGACCCGATCTGACCGGGATGTTCCTGGGGGCCAGCGGATGCCTGGGTGTGATCACCAGGATTGCGCTGTGGGTGCACCCCAAGCCCGAATATCAGGAGACTTTCGCTTTGGGCTTTCCCGACTATGAGTCGGGCGCGCGCTTTATCTCCGCCCTGCAGCTCAAAGACCTGACGCACAACCTCTGGTATGGCGCGGGCTATGAAGACAAGGCGATCGAGGCCCGGGTGATGGCGGCCCGGCCGCAGTTCGATCGAGCCACGCTGCCGCATTTTTGTCTCGCCCTGGACGCCCGCGGCACAAGCGAAGAAGTGGCGCGCGACCGCGCTAGAATCGTCGCTGAAAGCGGCAGATTCGGCGGCGCCGAGTTCGCCGTGTTCGATGAAATCTTCTTCGCCAAACTGCGCCGCGACAATAGCTTTTGGTACTCCTACGCTGGATATTTCGGCCGCTCGATGTGCGCTCTGCTGATGTGCTCGATGGCGAACGAGAACATCCCGCGCTTCTTCAGTGTGATCGAACGCCACCGCCGAGCTTATCCTCAATTCATCTGGGCCGGGGGACTGGTGCTCTGTCGGCGCGGCGTACACGGCGCCACAATCGTCTTCTACGACGAGCGCGAGCAGTGGGACGAGATTCGCGCGGCTTCTGAGCGATGCTGCCGCGACCTGCTGTCGATCGGATGCGTGCCCTACAAGTCCGGCCGGGTCTGGGCGCCGATGATGGATCAGTTCGGGCGCTATCACACCACTCTTGCCAAGCTGAAAAAGACGCTCGATCCTAACGGCATCATGAGCCCGCAAATTCTGGGCCTGTGAGAATCATGGATCGGCGTTAAGGGGAGGTCTCAGATGCGTGAACTCAAACTTGAAGAAGTGCGCAAGTTACTCGAGGCATCCGGACGCGAGGCTCAACGAAGCGGCAAGCCCAGCACCACGGCGATCGTCGATTTCGGCGGCCATCTGCGGGGGCTGGAGCGGCCCGAAGGCGGCCGGATCGCCAACGTCGACATCGCAATCAAAAAGGCGTGGACGGCGATCGCGTTCAAGCGGCCCACCGCGATGGTTCGGGCCGTGATGATGCCGGATGCGATGGGATATGGATTACAGCACACTGATGCGCGAATCTGCATGGTCGCCGGTGGTCTGCCGATCGTCGAAAACGGCGAATTTCTCGGCGCTGTCGGCGTCAGCGGCGGCTCTATCGACGAGGACATCGCATGCTGCCTCGAGGCGCTCAAGGCGTGCAACTTTGCCACTGAATTCGCCGATCCGTTGAAAGCATCGAGATAGGAAACTCCCGGTAGCTATTCGAGGTATTTCATGAGCCATCCGATCAGCCGGTTTCCGGTTCCTTCACTGAAGGAAATGCCCGACGATGTCCGAACCCGGGTCGAGCAGGTGCAGGCAAAGGCCGGATTCATTCCGAACGTGTTCCTCGCGATGGCGCATCGTCCGGATGAATTCCGCGCCTTCTTCGCTTATCACGACGCGCTGATGGAGAAAGCTGGCGGGCTCACCAAGGCCGAGCGTGAAATGATCGTGGTCGCCACCAGCAGCGCCAATCAATGCCACTACTGCGTGATCGCGCACGGCGCCATTCTGCGCGTAAGAGCGAAGAATCCGTTCATCGCGGACCAGGTGGCGGTCAATTATCGCAAGGCCGATATCACGCCAAAGCAGAAGGCGATGCTCGATTTCGCTCTGAAGGTCGCGGTCGCGCCTTACGCGATCGGAGAGCAGGAGTTCGAAGCCCTCAAGGGGCACGGCTTCAGCCACGACGATGTCTGGGACATCGCCGCGATAGCGGCATTCTTCGCCATGTCGAATCGCCTGGCCAACGTCAGCGACATGCGGCCGAATGATGAGTTCTACTCGCTCGGGCGTGGATGAAAGCCGATACGGTTAGCACCGATGCGACTAACCGTTCAGTTTGAAGGTTTGGCCGCGACGAACACGTAGTGATATTTGAGCGGCGGCCCATCGCTCACACGGAGTCCGACAGCCTGCAGTCGCCGGCGCGCCTCAGCGGCACTGCATACGTGGTCCCGCGGAGGTCCCACGGGCCGATCGACTTCGGAATTCCAATCGACCACTGGTGCCGAGCCGCCTGGCTTGAGCATCGCCGTTAAATCCTGCAGGGCTTCATCCCCCAACTCGTGCAGCACATTGATGGCAAGTACTCTTTCCGCGCTGGCTGCAAGCCCCATCTCGTCGTTGAGCACGGCCTTAAGGTTGCGTAGTTCGCGCGCAGCTGGCTTGGCCTTGAGGATGTCCAGCATCTGCGGCTGCTCATCCAGAGCAATAACCTCGAGGTCCGGACGGCGGCGGGCAAGCTCGACCGCAATCGTGCCGGTACCGGCGCCAAAATCGACCACGCGCGCGCCTGCTGGCGCCCCGAGTAGCTCGATCAGCCTGTCGGGTGGCAGATACTCCACGCGAGCGGGATCGTCGAGCAACGCAGCTCGGGCGGGGTCGAAGCGTTCCGGCTGACGTGCGCCATGCCGATCTCCGTGGCGATGAACGTGCTGGTGATCACTGCGGCCTTTGTGCTCATGCTGGCTCATGTCCGATGTTACCTTAGCTGGCACGTTGTGATTCAGATTGCGGCGTCCTAGCGGATAGAAGCCCTTAGAAGCTCGCGCATCTGGTTAACCGTCGTCAAGGAATTCCCACAGGCCAGGTTCGTCAATCCACTGAAAGTCGAAGAAGCATAAATCCAACCCGTTCTGCCGGCGTCACAGGATCTCGAGAACTTCATGGTGGAGGCTGGATATCGATTCGCTGCATCATACCGATGTCTTCGTGCTGCACAAGATGGCAATGGGTGACGAGGGCGCCGACCGTAATTGGATCGAGGTGAGTACGGAACGTGATCGTGCCAAAAGTCACTCGCGGATCAGTAATCGAGATCGGATTGGTCTGAGTCGGCTGGTGGATAGGCCGCAGGGACGATGATCGTGTCGTGCCATTCCGGCACCGGCAGCGAAGTACCATTGACGGCAGTGACCATGAAAGGATTCTGATGCACGTGGAGCGCATGATCCGAAAAGGAGCGATTGACGACTGTCCACTCCTCGTAGTTTCCCGCGTACATGTTGTTGAATAGAGGCGTATTGGGGTTGAACAAACCATCCTTCTGAAAGTTGATCCTGGGCATGTCTGCGCACGCAGCCGAGAGCGGTGCGGCGAGGCAGACCGGGTTGATCTCGCCAGTGTCGTCCCCGTCGCGGAACATATTGAGACTCGCGAACGGCAAGCCACCCCAGTAAGCGGCATCATATAAGTTGGCATACCAGCCACAAGTCGGCAGGCGCTGCTTTGCATGCGTCTGCTGCCCTTGCGTACCGCACAGGTCGAAATCGATTTTGCGCACGAAATTGGGCGTGGTATTGAGCATCGTACTCATGCTCGGCAATCCGCTGGGCGTAGGCAGAGGCCCCGAAGGCAATCGCATCGACGCCTGCGCACCGCTGACCCAGACGGTACCAAGTTGATCGGATAGGTTACGTTGGGAAAGTCGCCCGAGGTGTGGGCGGGGCGCAGCTGCGGCGCGACTCCCTGTGGCGTGACCGATGCGATAGTTGTCGACGGATTCAGCGCCTGCAACAGGTAATTGCCCGGACTGCCGGCCCGCAACAGCACGTCAACTCGTTGACCCGCACCCAAGGTGTAAGGCGTGCCCGCGGGGACGACCACCATATTGGGAACCGTGATGCCATCGTTGGCGATGACGTTCAAATCGTGCCCCTGCAAAACCACCAGGATCGTCTCGCCCGAGGACGCATTGAGCATACGCCAGCGCTGCACCTCACCAGGGCGCATGTGCAGCACCGGGTTTGTGGCTCCGTTGGTGGTGTAATAGGTATTACTAGGGAGGTAGGCGCTCCACAGTCCGTCCGCCAACTTCGGCGTCGTTGAACCCATTTGCGCCGCGGTGGGATTGACGTACACCACATGGCCAGTGGTCGTGCTATGCAGGACTTGGAAGTCCATCACTATCTGTTTGGCGGCCTGACCTCGGGTACAGTTGTGCGCTTTTCGATGAGTG
>CAWDGY010000018.1:0-103884 GCA_963801865.1 uncultured Gammaproteobacteria bacterium
GAAAACCGGGCGTTCTTGTGCACGTCGGCAACCAGCGTACCCATTTTCGACGCCGATCACTAAGCCGTCGGAAACCAGTTTCTGGACAGCTTTATTCACCGTCATTCGGGACGTTCGAAATTTCCCTGTCAGCGCGGTTTCCGTTGGAATTCGCGTTCCCGGCGGCCACTGACCGTTTAAGATCGGGTCCGCCAGGGCACGCCTAATTTGTTGCCAGATAGGGCCGTCCCCATCTAGGGTTGGCATTACCGGATAGAGCAGGGAATGTCCGTTGCCCGAACCTTTCGAGCCTGAACGCGCTGATTTCAAAACGGGTTTATTAGCCAAGATATGCTTCACTCCCCACGCTAATTCGAGATTCGCCCACCGATAGGAATCGCAGTTGTTCGACTGATTTCCTGCATCGAGAACACCGCGCTCACATCCGCGCAACGCGCGGACCGTATGAGGCGCTTGTAGCTCACATCATAACTCGCAATATCAGCCAATTGGAGCTTCAGGAGGTAGTCCACTTCTCCACTGGTGCGATAAAATTCGACCACTTCAGGCATCGCACCTACAGTGGCGGCAAAATTCTGGAACCATTCTTCTGAATGTTCGCCAGCCCTCACCAAGACAAACACCGTAGCGCCAATTCCTAGCTTGGATGGATCGAGGATAGCAACCCGCTTGAGAATAATCCCCTCCGTCTCGAGGTGTTTAATTCGATGCCAGCAGGCGTTCGGCGACAGGTTTACCTGCTTGGCAATATCCGCGAGCGACTGCGACGCGTCGACCTGCAGACTCTGCAAGATTCGGCAATCCGTGCTATCCAGTCCCGCCATGGGAAAATTACTCGCCAGGTTCGATTTGTATAGTCTAATGTGAGAAAACTTTAGACGCCAGGTGTAGTACTGTAATTGCACTCGGGCTCTTGCGAGATCGGCATAATGTTCAATTGGCTCTTCCTGGATCACCCCCGCTCGGTGGGCGAATCGTATTTCGGACATCAGCGGCAGGCAATGGCCTTCGGGGCGCGGATGTTCGCCGGCGCCATCGCGTGTTTCCTGCATGGAATCGTGCCCGCGGCATTTACCCAAACGGGGAGCCGCACGGTATCAAGGCTCTATGACCGGATGGTCGTCAACCGGTTGACCCCCTCTGTGAAGAGTCCTCCCATCGCATTCATGCCATAGGGACGTCAGCTCACTCGAGCACAATCAAGGAGTTCTCCAACAGCGTACGACTCTAGCGCGCACGAGCTTGAACAAACGGCGGCGGCTGACGCTCTGCACGGTTGGTGCCACGCCGCGTTTTCCTCAGGACATCGCGATCAGTGTCCATGGCTCACCGAGAGAGCCCGTTCCCACATCGGACCCGTGAGGGGTCACGACCGCGTCCTTGTGGGACCGCGTCCTTGCTTGATTACTTCCATTTTGTCTATTCTTATTATAGTATACGGGGGTATCGTATCTTGGATTGACCATCTATGGCTCACACGATTCGCGAGAAATCCAAATTAGTGACCCGAGTTCGCCGTATTCGCGGCCAGGTGGAAGCGCTGGAGCGCGCGCTGGAGGAGGAAAAAGGATGTTCCGAAGTTCTTAACCAGATCGCGGCGGCGCGCGGAGCGATGAATGGCCTGATGGTTGAAGTACTGGCGGAGCACGTTGAGATGCATGTTGCCAATCCCGCCATTAATAGCAGTGCCGAACGTACAAAGGGAGCCGATGAACTGATCGAGGTCATCCGCTCCTATCTCAAGTAGCCGAAGGATTTTGGTCATGAGCCAACAACACGATCACTCTGCCGCGCTTAACCTAGAAGAACAAGCCATGAACCGTACGATCGTCCCGGCGGCGCACGGCGCTTCCCACGAGCGTGACGATGAGCACGAGGACCATGAACACGATGATCACAAACACGCCGTCGAATGGGTCGAGATGGTCCGCATTGTTCTCGTGGGCTTGGCCGCGGCAGCGGTCTGGTTCCGCCTGTGGGAGCCCGTATCCGCCTTGAGCATTGTGGGTGTCGCAGGGCTACTCATCGGTGGGTGGCCAATCTACAAGGAAGCCTTGGAGAATCTGCTCGCGAAGCGGATGACGATGGAACTCTCGATGTCGATCGCGATCATCGCGGCGGCTGCCATATCGGAATTCTTCACCGCATTGGTGATCACCCTCTTTGTACTGGTGGCCGAAGTGCTGGAAGGGCTGACAGTATCGCGGGGTCGACGTGCGATCCATGATCTCTTGGACTTCTTGCCGCGTGCGGTTTCCGTTCGCCGCGCCGGCGGCATATCGGAGGTCGATGCCGACGCGCTTGCCGTCGGCGATGCGGTCCTGGTGAACCCAGGTGGCCGCATTCCCGTGGACGGCACCGTGATTGCCGGTCATTCGTTCGTGGATCAAGCCCGCATCACTGGCGAGTCGATGCCCCTGGAGAAGATCGTGGGCGCTGCCGTCTTTGCGGGCTCGATCAACCAATCAGGAGCGCTGGAAATCCGCGCCGAGCGCATCGGCCGTGACACCAGCTACGGCAAGATCATCGAGGCGGTCGAGCAAGCCGAGCGTTCACGTGCGCCGGTACAGCGTCTGGCCGATCGCTTGGCGGGGTACTTGGTGTACTTCGCACTGGGCGCGGCGATCTTGACCTACCTATTGACCCGCGACAGTCGCGCCACGATTTCCGTCATCATCGTCGCCGGCGCATGCGGAATTGCGGCGGGCACGCCGCTCGCAATATCTGGGTGGCATCGGCCGCGCTGCCCGCGCCGGCGCCATCATCAAGGGCGGCCTGTTCCTCGAACTGCTTGGCAATGTCAACACCGTGGTTCTGGACAAGACCGGCACCCTCACGTTTGGGCTTCCGGAGTTGCGCGCGCTCCTTCCGGTCGCCGGTTTGGACGGCGCGGCGCTGCTCGATGCGGCAGCGGCGGCCGAATTGCGTTCGGAACATCCCCTGGGCAAGACGATTGTTACTTATGCCGCGGCGCAGGGGCGTTCTCCCCGCGAACCGGAACGGTTCGGTTACACGCCGGGTCGCGGTATCGACGCAACGGTGGGCAGCGAACTGGTGCTGGTGGGCAATCTTGCGCTCATGCGCGATCACGGAATCGCGGTACCTGCCGATCTGCTCGCCGGTCATCCCGGGGCGTCGGAAGTCTATGTCGCACGCGCGGGAACTTTGCTGGGCGCCATCATCATCGCCGACAGCGTCCGACCGGAAGCCCGCCAAGCCATCGCCACGATTCACGGCATGGGGATCAAAACCGTCCTGCTGACGGGTGATGCCAGAGCCGTGGCAGTCGCGGTGGCCCAAGAGCTCGGAATCGCCGAGATTGCGGCCGACCTACTGCCCGAAGATAAGCGCGAGCGCGTGAAGCGGCTGGTCGCAGAGGGGCGCACGGTGGCGATGGTCGGCGATGGCGTCAACGATGCGCCGGCGCTGGTCGAGGCCCACGTGGGTGTCGCCATGGGCTCGGGCACCGACGTGGCGCGCGAGAGCGCGGACGTGGTTCTGCTTGGCAATGATCTTGTGAAATTTGCCGAGACACTCTCAATTGCTCGACGCACGCGCCGGATCATTTGGGTAAACTTCGCAGGCACCATCGGTGTTGACGCACTGGGCATCGGGCTCGCCGCATTCGGATTTCTCAATCCATTGCTTGCTGCGTTCATTCACGTCGCGTCGGAATTGACGTTCATTCTCAATTCGGCTCGACTGCTTCCCGCGCGAGCGAGCGGTACGGAAAGCAGGAAACCCATGTTGTCAGCGGCGGAAATCTCCGCCACCGCGCCATGAACGCACCCGGTCTCAAAGTTCTGTTGCATACCGCGCTTGACGTTCGCCCGCACCGACGCGCGGCATGAACAACGGGTCTCCCTGCATCGAACTCTGCCAATTCGACGGCAAGACGGGACTAAGCCTCGGCTGCCTGCGCACTGAGTCCGAATGCTGGGAATGGAAAAAAATGAAACCGTACCGTCGGCAGGAGATTTTGCGCGAGCGCCCAAGGTGCGAAGCAAAGCTTGTCCGATCGAGTTATGCGGTGGTCTGATCGAACCTGTGGGGTGCGAATTCGCAAATCATAGCGTGAGGCGCTGTATGCGAGCTGTGACTGTGAGCGGCAAATTCCGGATTTTTGCCGCAAACAAAGTCCACAACGCCTCGTTCGTCACCCGCGGGAAACCGCGGCCTGCCACCATCGATTCGAGTCCCGCAATACCCACGCAGCGCGAACTTCTAATTGGAAATCCCGCGTAAATCCGAACTCTGATGTTTTGGTTGCGCGCCAAATAGCTCATTCAATAGGCCAATTGCAGCCCCATCGAGCACCTGGCTATTTTCCACGTGGTCTCTTGGCGTCCGTCTGGCGCCCTTCGCGGAGCGCGAAGTCATTGATTTAACAGGCGTGTTGGAGCGCGCCCGGAGGGACTCGAACCCCCGGCCCCCTGGTTCGAAGCTATGTGAAAATCGTCGGGCCCGATTTTTTTGCGAATTTATTCTTTGAGATTCAGCACCTTAGAAAACGACCGCCGCCGGGACATCGTTGCATTTGTCACGACTGAGCATAACGAAGCTGCACTGACTCCCGCAGAAGTCCCGCAAGCTTCAATATTGCGGTCCGTGCCATCGGTGATGGGGGGAAGTCTCTCGGCATGTCGTTGTCCCCTGCCCAAGACACAACGCTCGATCTTAAACAGGGCGACGAACGAGCCCGTTTGAGTTTCCGAACACCACGGCTGCCTACACGGCCGACGACATCATCGATGCGATGGCCGGTCGTTGCTCTGCGGCATCCTGGGTTGCCAAGCCACCAATGGCAGACCAATCAAGCTTGTCTCCGCCCTGGGCGAAGAGCCGCAGAAATCGGTCACGCAGTAGGCTTGCAAGGGGCATCGGCACTCGCAGGCTCTCCGCCGCGGCTAGGGCGAGCCGAATGTCTTTGTATCCGAGCGGTGCGGCGAAGGCTGCCGGCTCAAACGTGCCTTGAGCAATCAGAGCGCCGTAAGTCTTGTACGCTGGCACATTAAAGATGCTGGAGGTGAGAAGCTCGATGTACGCCTGCCGGTCGATGCCAGCCTTGCCGATGAGCGCGACGGCCTCGCCGAGGGCTTCGATGACGGAAGCCATCAGAAAATTTCCACTGAGTTTCACGAGATTCGCCGCCGACGGCTCCGTTCCCATTGGGAATGTTTTTTGACCCATCGCGCGGAACAGCGGCTGACACGCATCAATCGTCGCAGGATCTCCCGCGGCAACGATGAATAGTTTTGCCGCGGCGGCCATATCTGGGCGCCCAAACACCGGCGCGGCCACGTAGCGTTGCCCAGCCTGCGCGTGCGTCTGCGCCAGTCGCTTGGAGAATGCGACACTGATGGTGCTCATCGACAGATGGATTGCGCCTTTGGGCAGAGTGTCGATGAGGCCACCGTCCTCGAGGGCGATGCTGGATGCCGCGTCATCGTCCGCGAGCATCGTAATCACCGCTTCACCCTTGCACGCTCCGGCGACACTGGCTGCCTCACGCGCACCGAGCTTGATCAGCGAGTCGCTCCTGCCTGGACTGCGGTTGAAAACGGTGAGGTCGTGTCCGGCTCTTACGAGGTTAGCCGCCATGCCTGCGCCCATGCGGCCGAGTCCGATAAATCCGATTTTCATAAGGTACTCCGTATTGGTTGGGAAATTAGGCGCGTTGCAAGGGCGCCATGAACTCAGGTCCCACGGAGTCGCCAACTGCCGTGTTCACGATGAGCTCAATCAGCGCTCGATGCACAGCGTTGAGCGACCAACCGGCAACCCCGCTCGCCGCCTCCACTTGGTCGGGGTGACGGCCGCCCCACAGCGCAACGCCGATACCCTGGTCGAGCACCCAACGCACGGCCAGCTGTATCACATGTCTGTGAAAGCGGCGTTGCGCGAGCTCCTCGAGCTGCTGGACGGCCTCGAGATATTGGGCAAAGCGGGGCGGCTGGAATTTCGGGTCGATGCGCCGCAAATCGTCGCCCTCGAAGGTCGTCTCCGGCAGCATGCGTCCGCTCAGCAAGCCGCGACACAGCGCGCCATAGCCGAGCGTCAGAATGTGATTGGCACGACAGTAGGGGAGTACCTCTGCCTCAATGGCGCGCTCGAAAAGATTGTACGGCGACTGCAGCACGTGCAGAGGCGCCACTCGCCGGAAGCTCTCCATCTGGGCAACCGTGAAATTGCTTACCCCGATGGCACGGATCTTACCTTGCTTATAAAGCAGGTGCATGGCCTCGGCGGTTTCCTCCACCGGCACCAGTGGGTCGGGCCAATGAACCTGATAGATGTCGATGTAATCGGTACGCAGACGACGTAGCGACTCATCAATCTCGTGCATGATTCTGGCGCGGGTCGCATTCCGATAGACCTTGCCGTCGCGCCATTCCAGTCCCGTCTTGGTCGCGATGACGGCCTGACTGCGCACACCGTCGAGAGCGGCGCCGACGATTTCTTCGGATACACCGAAGCCGTACACCGGCGCCGTATCGATTAGATTGATACCTTGAGTCAGAGCCGCATGAATGGTGGCGATCGATTCGCGTGTGTCGGTTCCTCCCCACATCCAACCGCCCATCGCCCAGGTACCGAGCGCCACGCGCGACACCTTCAGCTGGGTCGCTGGAATCTCGACGAATTCGGCTTCGACTACTGGTTTCGGGACGAGATTTGGCGATGACATTGATGGAGTCTCCTGAGTGGGCGATTGGATGGTTCTGGTGCATCGGCGGGCTCGGAAAATGGAGGTTCCCTCACTCGCGCTTCGAGAACAATTACGCTAGTGCTCGCGCCTCCTGCTGCTCGAGTGGTTCACCGCATGCGTGGCGACCAGGTCCAAACGAGAACTGCCGCTCACGCATGCGATGCGCCAATTCGATGCCAGAGCTCGTGATCGAAGCAGTGGCGAATGGCTTGAATCCGGTCGTAGACCGGATCCGGGGTGATTATCTTGGTTATTTGGAGCCCCCTACTCTGAAGTCCGGATCATGCGAGAAGTTCGCCGATGCACCAGAGCGACACGGGACTGTCGCGGTCTGTTCCGGACGCTGGTCGCCGCTCGATCTGGAATTCGCACGCCGCGCGCCGCGCCTGCCGCCTTGGTTCGTTGACGATGATCCCCGAACGATTTGTCGATGGGTGCCCTGCCGTAGGAGTACGGACACAGGACGTCCGCATTCGCGCCGTCACGGTCATGATGGCCGAGATTAATCATTTCGATCATGTGACCATTGTCAATCACTAGCAGAATTCTCTTCTAATCACCAGTGAGGGTTGACTTCAGAATAGGTAGGCCAAGGTTAGAAAATCCTCGCCCCTGTTCGGCTTTTTGATTCCAGCATTGCTTACATGCCTAATCGCAAATTCCACACGGCCACCGTTCGCTTGTTTGGGGAAGCGCCAGCCAAACTGCTCAGCGAAGTTCCAAGTTGAACCATTAAGATCGTCAATCTCAGTTTTATATGCCGCCCCAAAACCAAAGAATAGGTCCAGACCAGAGTGATCAATCAACCTCCAATGTAGCCGCCAACGTCGAGAAGCCTCGAAGATCCAATTCGGTTCGGCGAGTGGATCACCATGCCTCATTTGCGCCTTCAAGAATCGAAAGACCGCTAATTCGTATCGATCCTCGCGCGAGGTCCAGGTGATTACGCCCAGATTTGTCCCTTGCGATCCGTCATATTGGAACGTCGTTCCTGCCCCCAATGCCCAATGGTGATCGCAGATACGCGACCACCACGCCGTTGACTTTATTGGCGGGCTCTCTGATGGCTGTGAAGCGGTCGGCGCGGTTGGAGTCCCCTCCGATGACTGTCGGAAATCACGATCATGGAATGCAGAGACGGGATCCACACCGGCGTTTTGCGCCAAAACCGGCGCCGCAACCGCGATTGTCGCCAGTATCAGTACGATGCCGTATATCCTCCTTTGATTATCCGCAACCGCTATGCGGCGATCGCCTCCTGCTTTGCACCACATCGATTACTTCACCCGTGATGATCATTGAGGTCGATCCGCATTAATCGTCGCGACGCCGCGCGCACGACTTGCCAGCCGCCATCACGTGAAATTCCCGCTCCTAGAGACGCCGCCTCGCGGCCCGCCGAATGCGCAGTGACGTGCGGGAAACATCTCTCAAATGCGGAACTCGATTCTCCGATCGCCATGCCGAACGCGATTACGGTTGGATTCGAGTCAAACAGCAGATTGCGTCTAATCACGGACGCAGTTCCTTGCGGGACAGAGTAGTTGCGGACTCAATCGACGCGACAGTGTTGGCGCCGGGTGGTGCTTCGATCGATGCACGCTGTCGGCATTCATGATTGGCACCGCCATCTTCCACGTGAACTCTCGAACCCGCTTGTGAGTCACGAATTCTTCCGCCTGGAGGCTTCCGCGGGCTCGTAAATGTCGACGCTCAGCTCGTTCAACGACTTCTCCTGCTTGACACTTTCGCTCGTGATTAACAATGGAATTCCACTTTTGAAATTCACTTTCGCCGGGCTACGGCAGACCCGTAAATCCCGACACTCGGCCACAGACTAGGGCTTATAAACTCACCGAGCGCTCACGGTACCGAATCAAGCGCGAGGGGTTCCGCCCGCCTTCGCTGAGGACGCTCGACGTGATGGGGCTTTAGTGCACGGTGTTCTTGACCTGCTCCCGCTGAGAGATCAGGTGTTTCTTCGGCGCTCGGGAAATCCGACTAGTGAAGGTGATTGTGGACCTGCCGCAGACCGCCTGAGGACATGTGCTCAGGCAGGTGCACCTGGCTGGACTGCGGCTGATCGCGTTCGCCGAGGTGTGTGAATCTCCAAACCGCAGCGGAAATGCCCCAAGCGAGAAGGAATAGCGCGAAGATGATGTAACCCAGCACGGCGAAATCCAGGCCGCCGATAAGGCTGATGAAACGCCCGTGCGAATGCATGGCGCCGAAAATGACCTGCAGCCATTCGATCGTCCCAATCACCAACGCGACCGCGATCGACAGGCTGGTGACGACGATGTTGTAGTATATCTTTCGCAGCGGATTGACGAGCGCCCAGCTGTAAACTTTGGACATCAACACGCCGTCCGTCGTATCCAACATGGTCATCCCGGCGGCAAATAATATCGGCAACGAGAGAACCGCAACTAGCGGGGTCCCCGTTGCGGATGCACCTGCCGTGCTCGCCAACAGACCGATTTCCGAGGCGGTGTCGAACCCCAAGCCGAACAGTATCCCCAACGGGAACATCTGCCAACTGTGATTCAGGAGCCGCTTGGCCCACCGGCCGAGCAGGCGATTCAGCAGACCACGCCGGCCGAGCAATTCTTCAATGTGCGCGTGCTGATGGCCTGAGCGGTTGCCCCGCTTCCATGCCGAAATAATATTCAGCAATACCATCAAATTGAGCATGCCGATCAGCCACAGAAACGAACCTGAAATGACCGCGCCAATGATGCCGCCCAGATCGTGCATCGCGGGAAGATGATGCCTCAGCAACGAGGCCGCAAGAATCGTGGCCACCGCCATGATGAAGACGACCGTCGAGTGGCCCAATGAAAAAAAGAAACCGATTCCGAGCGGCCTCCCGCCCTTTTGCATCAGATAGCGCACGGTATCGTCTACCGCGGCGATGTGATCCGCGTCGAACGCATGACGCACGCCGAACATATATGCCGCGAGCCCCAATCCCACCAGGGACGGATAGCGCCACGAAAAGCTGAGAAACAGTCCCCAACCGACGATGTGCAGCAGCGCGACGACGCCGTAGAACCCGGCCAACCGCAGCCATTCGGCCGACGTGAATGCCGGCCTCTGCAATACCGCGGTCACGGTGCAGAGGAAAGTCGGCCGTCTTTCCCGCCGTGCCGACCGCTCGGCAGGGGTAATTCCCTGTTCCCCGAACGGAATTGCACTACTCATCGACGAGCCATGAGGTCCCAACGGGTCGAGAGAATCGGCTTCAGCGCTTCCCGTGCTCTGGCGGGTACCCAGTAACCCGTCGCTGATTGGCTCTTTGGGCCGGCGCGCAGCACGATATAATTCGGTCTCTGCGCAGCGATTGAGTTGATTTGGATTTGACCCACGAACGGATTTGCAAACGTCCAGACGGGCGGCCGCTCGCGCGTGATCGACATTTCGCGGACCAGAGCGGGAGACCTTCATGGGGTTGAGATCGGGAAGCCGGTGACGATCAGCGTATAGATGCCGTTCCAGCAAATCTGCACGCCGATACACAGCAAGATGAATGCGGTCAAGCGCACGACTACACCGGTGCCGGTCGGGCCGAGCTTGCGGAGGATTCGATCCGCGTATCGGTAGCAGAGATAAACGCCCACGGCAACGATCAGGATACCGATCGCGTGCGCGACGGCTGTCAACAGCAGCTGCCGCAATCCTTTCGGGGGATTGGCTCCGAGCGTCAGTGCAACCGAAATCGAACCAGGGCCGACCGTCAACGGCATCGTCATCGGATAAAACGACCGCTGACCAAAGTCGTCCGTTGTCGTGGTTTGTGAGGGATTGCGCTCAACCGCCGGTGCAGTATTGGGATTGTTGAGCAGCGACCATGCAATTAGGCAAACAACAACACCCCCTGCGACTTGGACCGATGGAATCGACAGGCCAAAGAAGTCGAGCACATAGGCGCCGATCAAGGCCGAAGCGACCAGTAGGAGAAAGCTGTTGATCGCGACCAGTTTTGCCATTCGAGTGCGCTCGGTCGGGGTCAGAGCAGCGGTCATGGCGAGGTAAATCGGTGCCCCGCCAAGTGGATCAACGATGGGCAACAGCGCACCCACCGCCAGCATGATGACCGAACCAAAATGAATCGCGGCGCTCAACATTGACGAACGAGACCTGGCGTTCCGCTACCAGAACGGAGCTGCAATGACGTACTCGGCGAAGGGCAAAATTGCGCTCTCCTGCATCGTTATTCACATTCTGAAGCGGGAGCGGCAACTATGCTTCGATACCGATTGCGCAATCGGTGTGTAAGGCGCGAGTGCGGTATCGCTAGGCTGACTAGCCACAGATTGAACGCGGGAAACTCGATCAAATGCGACCCTTTTTACACTTGGCGCACCTGGATCCGCCGACGGCAGCCCGCTGATCTTGATGCAACCACCGAATTCGGAAAAAGGGGACTCCATCTCAGCCATCACCCGGTCGCCGCGAGTGAATTCATGAGCTACCTTCCACAAACGAGCGCGGCGGTCGCCCTGGTGACGCTTACCGTCGGCCTGCAGAGCACCGGAATGGCCATGCTCATCCATTGGGCAAAGTTGACATTTGTTCGCGGCATCGAAAAATTGACCATCCTGCACGCCACCATGCTCATCATCCGCTTCACGGCCATGATGATCGGCTTGCACCTCGCGCAAGTCATGCTGTGGGCGTGCTTCTATCGATGGCGCTGCTTTCGGAGCTTGGAATCCTCGTTTTATTTCTCGGCGGCCAGTTATTCGACGGTTGGCTATGGCGATGTTGTTCTGCCGCGAATCTGGCGAAACTTGGGACCGATAGAAAGTTTGGTCGGGGTGCTCATGTGCGGATTGTCGGTAAGTCTGCTGTTCGCCATCGTGACTCGGCTCGTGGGCAAATACGAGACGCAGTAGGCAGCCGAGAACACCGCCGCCGCAACGCGGCGCGAGTTCAGCCGATGCGCCAACAAACCGGTGCAAAGCGAACCCTGATCGGGTAAGCGCAAAAGAGCGCGGCGGGTAATCCCCGCCGCGCAAGGCCCGGAGGGGGAGTTCCGGGCCGTAGGGAGCTCACGCGTCTCAACATGGACACCACTCTAGATGCATAGCCCTCGCGGTTAGCACACGGCTTCGACTCGTAGTTCGTCATTGCCAAACTCCTGATCCGGGGCTATTGGAGCGTGACTTTCATACCGTTGGCGCTGAGGTTGAAACGTAATCCGCCGGTCTGCGAGTGCACCTTGATGACGACGCCCTTCTCGTTCTTGAGATAAGCGACCGAGCCGCCCTCGAGCACCGTCACGCCGGCGGTGACCGCCGAATAGTTACCACTGAGATCCGCAGGACTGCTCAGATTGTAGACTTCACCCTCGGCGGTAATGCCGGAGGCGCCGAAGTCCACGATCGATATGCCCGAAAGCTTGAACTTGTACTGCTTTTGGTTCTTGCTGTAGTAAAGAGTACCGTGGCCCCAAGTATATCCGATACCCGCGGCGACCGAGCCGCCGCTGAACCAGACATAGCCAGACGGTATCGCATTGGCCGGGATCGGCGGCGGCGCCGAGGCGTCGTCCGCCGCCACTGCGACGGTCGAGACAAACAGGGCGGCAACGAGACTCAATATTAACCTGCGCATGAAACTGTACTCCTTGGGTTGAGCTGCATCGTGTCGCCCCGACGCAGCAGAAAACTGCCGTGCCCGCGCTCAATGTCTTCATTTGAGAGCATTGACGTCGACGCTGTCCTGGCAGAATCAATCGCTATGTCAGCGGCTACTCCGCCGCTATAGGCAAACTTAGCTCACCGCGGCTCACCGCGGACTCACGGAATTCGCCACTCACAGCCGCGCAAATCATCATCTGCCGAATCGCATTGCCGGCGGAGGCATTTTCTATGATCCGAGAGTCATCGGTGAGCGGCCGGCCGGCAAGCTAACGCGTATGAATGAAACGATTGCCGCTTCCGAGTACCGCGCCAAACAGCCCGCGATCGCACCACTTCGCACGAGCATGCCGCCATGGCTTGCCCGATGTCTCCAGGGATATATCGCGGCCCACCTGCACGCCACCATCAGAATAGGGGATCTAGCCAAGGTCGCGAATTGCGATCAGTTTCAGCTGATACGCGTATTCAAGGAGCGATTTGATTGCACGCCGTATCAGTACGTCATTGGCAGGCGTATCGAGCGGGCGCAAAGTCTCATGTTGATATCCAACGATTCGCTGCGCCAAATCGCAGCGGAATGCGGCTTTGCGAACCAAGCCCACTTCAGCTACCTGTTTCGAAGGAATGTGGGGGCGGCTCCGAGCGTTTGGCGACGCATCTTCGCAACGCGGTTGAGCACCGGCGCGGACGTTCCTCGCGCCCAAGGACCTTGAAGCGCATTATTCGGGGCGATCGCCCGCGCCGTAAAAAAGCGCGACGGCATGCATCTCGCCGGGCGTCAACTCATGCGCGATCGTACGCATCTGTTCGTTGATGTCATTCGTGCGAACACCTTCCGCGAAGGCCGCCAGTTGGCGTTCGGTATAGGCGCTGTGCTGACCGCGCAGCGCCGGAGCTCCGAGCTTCTGCGCACCCGGACCGTGACAGCCGGCACAGGGGGGAATCCCGCGCTCGGGGTCGCCGGCAAAGACCAAGCGGATGGTTGGATCACGCTCCCTCAAACTTCGCCCATTTTCCGGAAGACCCTCACCGCCTACGGGCGGCAGCCCGCCGCGCAGACTGGCAAAATGCACGGCCACATCGGCCGAATCCTGATCACTCAATGAGGCGGCGACCGCGCTCATGACGCCCCACAAGCGCTTGCGCGAGCGGTAATCGTCGAGCTGCTTGTAAATCACCGCCGCGTCCATCCCGGCCAGAGTAGGAATCAAGGTCGATGTACTGACACCCTGTTCGCCATGGCAGGCACCGCAATTCATGGCGACGAAGGCACCGCGCTTCTCGCTGCCGGAGGCAATGCGCGCCAGCGTATCGTGGGTCCACGCGATGCGCGTTGGCGTGTGCAGTGGCGGCTGAGGCTCGGTCGCTGAGCCGCTGTCCGCGGTCAGGCCGATCGCGCGACAAAATGATGCCCAGCCGCCCAGCTTGGGGCCATTCTGCTGGAATCGCCCAAGCACAAAGAACCCGACAAGGAACGACGCGATGAACACCCCGCCGATCGATACCCAGGCGATGCGCGACCAGGGATTACTCAGTTTGAATGGGCCTTTGTCGCGGACCATTACGGTTGTCCATGGGCCGCTGATAGGCTTGTCACCGACACGGCGGGCACAGAATGCGGCTTCATGAAGAAGAACTGCCCGATCGGATAGCCGTAGGCAAGTACCATCAGCACCAAGACGATCGAATTCCAGAGGCCGAATGAATTGAGAACCGGCGGCACGTGCACCGGCGGATTGACGGCAAGCGCGTAGCGCAGCGGCTCTCCGGCCGTCCGCTCGCTGAAATGCGACCGGACCAGGGTGACGATCAGAAGAATCGCCGAGCTGAGCAGGATAACGCCGCCGATCACTGAGATGATTACGAGCGGACCCATCGGCGAAATCAGAGGATCCGTATAGTCGAAGGTCGCGACGCGCCGCGGCTGTCCCATCAGCCCCGTTATGTGCCAAGGCAACGTGGTGACGAGCATGCCAATGAACCACAGCCAGAGCTGCAGTCGCGCCAACTTCTTCGAGGCCAGGATCCGGCCGGTCATTCGCGGCCACATCTCATAAGCGATGGCGAAGTACATGATCACGACGGCGCCGCCGAAGATCAAGTGGAAATGTGCGGTGACCCAGGACGTGTTATGAATCATCGAGTTCATCGCGAAGCTCATGTTGATGAGGCCGCCGAACCCGCCAAGGCCGAGCATCACCAGCGACAAACCCACCGCCAGAACCATCGGCTCGTCCCACGGCAGTGCCCGGATCCATCCGAAGATTCCGCGGCCACCCCGAATGCGACCGGCAATCTCCAGGCTGGCGCAGATCGAGAAGACCGTGAGCAACGTTGGCAGCGCGACCAAGAAGGTCAGAGCGGATTGCAGAAACTTGAATCCCGAGCCGTGCTCTGGATCCATGAAAAGATGGTGCATACCGACCGGCAGGGAGAAGATCAGGAACATGATGAACGTCAGGCGCCCCATGGTATCGCTGTACAGACGCCCCCCCGCTGCCTGCGGCACCAGCGTGTAAAAGGCGACATAGGCCGGCATCAGCCAGAAATAGACGATCGCATGCAGCGTCACCGAAAAGAGGGTCCGTCCAAGCGCGGCATCGATCAGATCGCTCCATCCGAACGCCCGCGGCAGCACGATGCCGGCCAGCTCAGCGACGACGCCGCTCGCAGCCCACGCCCACAATATTGCGGTCGCCGTGATGGCGAACATCGGCAACGGCACGGGAACCCCCGGATTGGCGCGTCGCCAGTCCCTCATATTGAGGATCATCAGCACGACCCAAATCATCGAGCCACCGACCAGCAGGAACGCGCCGCCGTAATACCATGCGCTCCCCAAAAGCGGCGGGTAAAAGGTGTAGAGCACTGAGGCTCGACCGGAGAGAATCGCGGCCACCGCCATCAACGTACCGACCAGGCAGATCGAGAATCCGATCCATGCGGCAGTCCGGCCGCGTATTGGGCGTCCCAAGCTTGTTGAGGCCACGGCGTAGCCGAATCCCATGATGAAGAATGTCGTCACGACGTAAGCCATCGCCGTGCCGTGCAGAGTGACTGATGCGTAGTAGGCGCCGGAGTCGTCGAGCGGCGCCGGCAGCGGACTGCGCATGAGCATTTGCCAGGCTCCGAGCAGTACGGCCGGCAAAAAGACGGCAAACGCCACCCAGTAATGCCAGAGCGCCAGTCGGCTATCGCGATTCACAGCGCGTCCTTTGCAGATAATTCAGTCTGGCAAATCGCTCCTTCGGAACGACGTTCACATGCGCCCACATCGCATGGTGACCCAGACCGCAGTACTCGTGGCACGGCATCGCCTCGCCGCCAACACGGTCGAAACGCGTGCGCACTTCCGAAACAAAGCCCGGGACCACCATGGTATTCACATTGGTCATCGGCAGTAGGAAGCCGTGAACCACATCAGCACTGGTGAGGCGGAACTTCACGGGGGTGTCTACCGGCACCTGAACGCAGCGCGGTACGAACTCGTACTGCTGGGCGATAAAGCGCACCGTAACGGAGCCGTCGGGCTCGACGGCGGTGCCGAGATTGCTCTCGACGAATTCGCCCCGCAAATGCAGTGTGGTCGGATCGACCACCTCTACATTGCTCGGAGGATGCAGCGCGCCGGCAATGCCTGTGACGATGACGATCGCCATCATGATCAGTAGCACCGTCACCATGAGGACGATCCAACGTTTCTCGGTCCGAGCCACGACCTCCGCCGGTACGATGCCGTCCGGCAGCGATCGACCGGGCGGATCGATTGAGGACTCAGCCACTGGCGCCTCGCGGTATGAACACGAGAAAATACATGATCAGCCAACCGATCAACAAAAGCCCGACGGCAATGCTGGCGACGACGAATGCGCCGATCGGGCCATTGCGTAGCGCTTGCACCGCCTTGGCCAATTCCGCGGCGGCCCGGCTTGGCTCCTCGGTCGACATCACGATCACTCCTTCGACTGCGCCAGCGGCGCAGGTGCCGTGCCAAGCTGTTGGTAGTAGGCTGCGAGCGCTGCAATCTGCTGATCGTCAAGCAGCTTGGAAAACAGCGTCATCGTCGTCGGACTGTTCCTGCGAAAGCCGCGACGCCACATCTGCAATTCGAACGCCGTGTAATGCGCGTACTGGCCGGCGAGGTAGGGCACCGTTGGCGACTCACCGGCACCGCGGGCGCCGTGGCAAGCGCCGCACGCGGGAATGTTCTTGGCGGGAATGCCCGCCTCGGCAAGCTCCCTGCCTCGCGTGACGAGTGATGGATCGGCATTCGCCAGCGGTGGGAATGGAGCTTCGGCCTTGGCGTAGTAGGCCGTGACGTCCTCGATATTGTCGACCGAAAGCGCACGCGCGATTGGCGTCATGATGGCGTTGGAGCGCACTCCGGTTGCGAAATCCCGTAGTTGCCGCGAAAGATAAAATGCCGACTGGCCGCTGAGGCGCGGGAACGCGCCGCTGCCGTCCGAGCCGCCGGTGAACGCATGGCATTGCGCGCAGGCAGGAGCGCCGGCAGCGCTACCTTGCGCGACGATGACCGCTCCCGCGTTCGGGTCGGCCTTGTGTATGCTGCTCGGAATGCGCGCCGGGTCCGGCTCGTTGGCGCGATAGACAATATAATCACGGATCGCCCCGGCCTTCGCGCGGTCCAGCACCGAGGCAAACGGCGCCATCCCGCCTTCTTTCAATGCACCGCCCAATACGACACTGTACCAGGCGTCCACGGCGATGAAGGGCGAGCCACGCAGATCCGGCGTAATGCCGCCGGCCACCACCGCCTCGCCATGGCAAACGCTGCAAAACTGAGCGTACAGTCCTTCACCAGCCGCTACCGTCGGCCCGCTGGCGGTGGCTGGAGGCGGATCGATTACCAGCTTAGGATCCGGCGGCAAAGCCGGCAGTTCAACCTTGCCGCCGAGCTTGAATACCAGCAAGCGGCTGACGTTGCGCTCATTTCCGGACTTGCCGGATTGCTTCCCCTGCAGCAGGGGATAAGCGCCGCCCCAACCGGACAGCACGGCGATGTATTGTTCGCCGTCCACCTGATAGCTCATCGGCGCCGCTATCACTGGCGACTGAGCGAACATCGACCACAGCTTCCGGCCGGTATCCGCGCGATAGGCACCGATATCGCCGGCCGCATTGCCTTGCACCACCAGATTACCAGCCGACGTCAGAATTCCGCCATTCCATGGCCCCAGATAATTGGCGCGCCATACCTCGCGCTGGCGCACGGGGTCCCAGGCGACGAGGTAACCCCTCACTTTCGGCAGATTCGTTGTCGCCACCGCAACGTTCCAGCCAATCGGCGTCGCGGCATAATTATTGACCGATTCGTAGGACATCGGAATCTCTTGCGCCGGAATGTAGACGAGTCCTGTGGTTGGATTGAATGCCATCGACTGCCAACTATGGGCGCCGAGCGCACCCGGCAGCAGATCCACTCGTTTGCCGGTCTTGTCGTAGCGAATGTTCGGATTCTCGATTGGTCGACCGGTCTTCTGATCGATGCTTTTCGCCCAGGTCACCGGCGTGAAGTTATTGGCGGAAATCAGCTGTCCGGTCTTGCGGTCGATGACGTAAAAAAATCCGTTCTTGTTGGCCTGCATGATCACCTGACGGCGCACGCCATCGATGCTCAAATCGGTAAGAATCAGCTGCTGGACCGCATCGAAGTCCCATTCGTCTCCCGGCGTGGGCTGGAAATGCCAGACGTAGCCGCCGGTGTCGGCATTGATCGCGACGATCGAAGAGAGAAACAGGTTGTCGCCTTTACTCTGGCTGCGATATTTCTGGTTCCACTCGACGCCATTGCCGGTGCCGATGTAGATCAGATCGAGATTCGGATCGTATGAGATGGCCTCCCAAGGCGCACCGCCGCCACCCAATTTCCACCACTCGCCGGACCAAGTCTTGGCGGCGTTCGCCATCGCATCGCTCTCGAAAGGCTTCGCGGGATCGCCGGGCACGGTGTAGAAGCGCCAGGCGAGCTTGCCGGTATCCGCGTCATAGGCCGACAGGTAGCCGCGCACGCCGTACTCGTTACCGCTGTTGCCGATGACAACCCGACCTTTGATGACGCGCGGCGCCATCGTGATCGTATAGGGCTTGCTCGCGTCGACCGTCACGACGCTCCAAATTGGAGTGCCTGTGCGGGCATCGAGGGCCACCAGCCGGCCATCAAAGGTACCGACGAATATCTTTCCCTTCCAAGCTGCGACGCCTCGATTGACGACGTCGCAGCAGCCTCGTACTCCGAGGGCGCGGGGCACGGCGGGATCATAGGACCATAACAATAGGCCGGTCTTGGCGTCATACGCCTTGACCTTGCTCCAGGCCGTAGAGACGTAGAGCACGCCGTCGATGACGAGCGGCGTCGCCTCCTGACCACGGTTGGTGTCGAGGTCCGCATACCAGGTAAGGCCAAGCTGCTTGACGTTGTCAGCGGTAATCTGTGATAGAGGGCTGAACCGCTGCTCGCTGTAAGTCCGACCGTAGCTCATCCAGTTGCCGGGGTCGCGGTCGGCTGCGCCTATGCGCGCTGCATCCACATTGGCCGGCGATCCACCGGCTCTCGCTGATTGGAGCGGGCAGGCAATAAGTACAACCAGTAGAGCCACGAGGGCCCGCACTTCGAACGGGCCGGTAACTGAAGCGGCCGAAGATTTCATCGCTGAACCGCTCGTAAAGCGACAGCTCCCTGCTGCCGTAGGGAAACGTATCGCAACGCCACTCACCTGAGGCTCACGGATTCGTACGCGATCCGGGAAGCGGACCGGCGGATCCAATTTCACTGTAGGCGCCGCTTCGGCCGCAGCGACATGCCACGACGGTCGGAACCTTGATAACCGGCGCCTGCGTGGTATCCATGGCCAATGTCAACCCCACCTCTGTCGATAGAACCCGGCAACTTAGCGATGATTCGCTCGATTGCCGCCGACGAGTGAAGCCCGCTCCAACCACAAGGCATGACGCGCAAAGCACGCACGGGCAGCCATGGCGCACGATCCCAGTAAGGTCGGGATCCATTGCGTGCAGGCTCCTGCATCATGCTCTGCGAGATTCGATGTTCAGCGTTGCGCCCATGCAAGCGCTTGACGTGTTGCAGGACCTCGTGGGACAACCGCGGTTGATATTTGAAAAGGAGCGCCGCCAATACCTCCGCATAACCGATGTAGATGTGGGATGCGATGAGCGCTCCTCGCCGGACCAGCTCCCGAGCGACCCACGCCAAGGGTCTCCTCGCGGTGGCGGCGACAACGACGGTTGATCGACCATCCGGCGGGCCCGGAACGACGTAGTCCTCGTCGACGCCCGGCTCCGGGCCGAGCATACCGAGCGTCACGACGCCATCGGCCAGAACAGACGGTTCAGTAAGCGCCGTCTCCAGCGCGACGGTCAGCGTCCACTCGTCCGCGACGTAACAGCGTGCGGGCAGTATCGTGATCAAGGCGCCAGGCGCACGCGCGGCTATCCACAATACCGCGGCGGCGGTCGTGAGCAACGAAAACCCGGGCGATTCGCTTATAAAGCGGTGCTCCGCGCGTAGATACCAGAGCGCATCCTGCCAATGCGACCGATGCGCTTCGGCCGCCGTCACCAGCACACGCCTCACATCCGTTACTCGCGCCGCTCGGTGCAGCGCCTTCTGAAGAACCGTCGTCGGTTCGGCGAGCCCACAATACTGGACGGGTGCGCGCTGCGCGCCGTACTCGGCGGATACCGGCCAATCGGGACTGCAAGCGTCCGCCACCACGATGCACCAACGCGGGTGAGACCGACCGCCGACCGTCGTCACGGCGATACCTTATTGCCGGCGCACACGCGGCACGAAGGCGAGCGATTTCGGGTCTCCCAGTCACATGACGCATCCGTGTCCATGGGCAGGATGATCCCGCATCGATGCTCACGAGCGGCTCACCGGCCGCGTCTACCCGCGCGATATCGACGTTCGGATCGGTGAGCTTGCCCGTGAGCCTGTACATGCCATGTTGAGTGCCGGCGCACTTCGACCTTGCATGTCACCGGAGCTAGCATGGCCGCAGGGGCAACGCAAACTGCAGATCCTCTGGCCTCGCGTCCGGCGCAGCACCATGCGTCGCTATGGCGCGCGCTGGTGTCGGCCACACCCGCGCTTCTGCATGGGCTGCGTTTGACCACAGCGGTGTGCATGGCGCTGTGCATCGCGTTTTGGCTGCAGCTCGACAATGCTCACTGGGCGGGCACGTCCGCCGCCATCGTTGCGCAGCCGGCTCTCGGCGCATCGCTGCGCAAAGGACGATTTCGTGCAATCGGCACGATCGTCGGAGGCGTTCTCATCGTTGTGCTGACCGCGGTGTTCCCGCAGGATCACACCAGTTTTCTGCTGGGGCTGACGCTCTGGGCGGTCGTCTGCGGACTTCTGACCGCGATACTGCGTAACTTCGCGGGCTATGCTGCGGCGCTCGCGGGGTATACCGCCGTGCTGGTCTTTGCCGGCATCATCGAGAATCCGCAAAATGTGTTCATGGTCGCCGTCTGGCGCGTCACCGAGATCAGCATCGGCATCTTCTGCACGGTCATCGTGCATTCGTTGACCGAGTTCGGCAATGCCAGATTCCGCCTGCAACGCGAATTGTCCGAGGTGGGTGCAGCGATCGCCGCTGGAATCGTGCAGACGCTGCAGACTCCTCAGGAGGACCTTCGGCTAAGAAATGCACGTCGCGCACTGATCGTGCGCGTCGGTGCAATCGACGCAACGGCCGATGAGGCGATGGGTGAGCCCTCGCATCTGCGCCATTGCGGCCGCGAGCTGCGAGCGATCCTGGAATCGCTGTACGTCGTGCTGTCAGCCTGGCGCGGCCTCGCCAATCATCTCGCGACCATGCCGCCGCACCGCCGGGAAGAGCTGGTGCCGCCGGTGCTGCCCTCGCTGACGGGGCTGACCGATCATGTCTGGTCGGGCGATCCACGCGCGGTGCGCGCCTTGTGCGGAACGGGCAGCGGGTTCGTCGCAAGTCTGCCAACTCCGGATGTCGGCGCGCGGATGCTGAAGGACGCACTGGCGCGCATTCTTCAGGCATTTGAAACCGTCGCGAACGGGCTGCTGCTGGTCAGCGTTTCCGGCACGCGAGGGTGCCGCCGCGGCAGCAGACGCATTCATGTGCCGGACCGGTTGCCGGGGATCGTGGATGCACTGCGGGTTGTCATCGCACTTGGTGTGGCGGGGCTCTTCTGGATCGGCTCGGGCTGGCCGCAGGGGCCGACCATGCTCGTCTTCACTGCCGTCGGCGTGCTGTTGTTCGCCCGCCAGGCGGACGCGGCCTATTCGACGGCGTTGGGGTTCGCGCTCGGCTGCGGGCTCGCCGCCGTTCTGGCGGCCATCCTGCTGCTCGCCGTCCTCCCCAAGATACATGGAGGATTCTTTTCTCTATGCATCGCATTGACCGTATTGCTGCTGCCGTTGGGAGCCTTATCGGCCGGCACCTGGCACAAGGCAGTGTTCGTCGCCGCGGTCGCGAATCTCATACCCATTCTGGCAATCGAGAACGAAACGAACTACGGCGCAGCCAAGCTGTTCAACGTGGCGGTCTCAGTGGTAGCGGGCACGACGTTGCCCGTGATTCTCTTTCGACTGTTGCCGCCGCTATCGCCGCAACGACGCATCCAGCGGCTGCTGAAGCTCAGCTTGCGCGATCTGCGTCGGCTGCTCGGAAAACGGCGGCGGTTCTCCGAGGATGCCTGGCTCGGCCTGCTATCGCGGCGACTCGCCGCCATGCCGGCGCAGGCAACCCTCGAGCAAGAGGCGCAACTCCTGGCAGCGCTTTCCGTGGGACAGGCCTCCATCGCGTTGCTTGTGGCGCCTCGCGCAGCCGAAGCTCGCGAGACGCTCGATCGCGCATTGTCTTGCTTGGCCAAGGCGAACACTGCCGAGGCGCATGAGGCGTTCGTAAGCTTCGCTGCCGCGCACAGCGATTCGCAAGCGGCCGGCGGCGAACGCAGCGCCGATGCCGCGGCACAGGCGACTTTGATCGCCGATGCCCTGAATCGACACGCACGATTCTTCTCACGCAGGGGATCCTGATGCTCGAGATCAATATTGGCGGTGTATACCTGCCCGCTGCGCTCGTCTGGGCGGCTGCAGCGTTCGTCCTGTCCGTAGTCGTCGAGCGGACATTGGAACCAATCGGCTTCTATCGGTTCGTCTGGCACCGTGCCTTGTTTGACCTGGCGGTTTTCGTGATCCTCTGGGGAGCGATTGCCGCGGCCGCATACCATATGGCGTTCTCGCAATGAGCGCGGGTATCTTCGAGGCAATGCATGCCAGCATATGCGCGTCAGCGAGCTTCGCGCGCTCGATCGAGCGCAGGATCGCACCATTGCTGCCTCTGACGATCACGGTCGCCATTGCAGCGGTCGGAATTCTCGTGCTGCGTTGGATGTGGGTTCACTACGAGCGCGCGCCATGGACCCGCGATGGGCGCGTGCGGGCGGACATCGTCAGCGTGGCGCCCGACGAGTCCGGGTTCGTGACGAGTGTAGCCGTCATCGACAATCAAGTGGTGCGCAAGGGCGAACCGCTATTCCGCCTCGACACCGCCCGTTACGAGATCGCCGTGCGTCAGGCCGAGGCGGCCATCGCGCGGCAGCGAGCCATCCTCGCCGAGGCGCGGCGCGAGGCGCAGCGCGACGACAAGCTGGGTGATCTGGTCGCATTCGAAGCGCGCGAACAGAGTGCGGCGCGCGTGCAGGAGGCGGCGGCTGAACTTGCGCGCGGCGCCGCGGATTTGTCGGCCGCCGAGCTCGACCTCAAGCGCGCGGTAATCGTGGCACCGGTCAACGGGGTCGTGACCAACCTCGAATTGCGGCCCGGAGACTACCTGACGACGGGCCGGCAAGCGCTGGCATTGGTCGACCGCGACAGTCTGCACGTGGACGGCTATTTCGAGGAGGACGTGCTGAGTCACATTCACCTCGGAGACCGCGTGTCGGTGCGTCTGATGGGGGAGTCGCGCTTGCTCTACGGTCGTGTGCAGAGCATCGCGCCGGCCATCGACGATCGTGAGCGCACGCCCACCGGAAATCTGGTCGCCAACATCAACCCGACTTTCAGCTGGGTTAGACTGGCACAGCGGGTGCCGGTGCGGATAAGGCTCGATGCAGGCGAGACCGAGGTACGATTGATCGCCGGGCGTACCGCCACGATCGTTGACCTTTCCTTCCAGGCAATTCCGCTGCTGCGCCGGGAGCACGCGCCTTGAGGTGCCGTCGCGGCGCTGCGCTGTGGATCGTCGCGGGCGCCTATCTGCTGGGCTCGGCTGGCTGCCGAATGGTCGGACCGGACTACCGCGGTCCGCCGCCTGCAGCCCTCATCAACGCGCAGGCAGCGCATGGGCCGTTCATCAGTGCATCCGGTTCCGAGTTCACGCAGGAGCCTGTACCGAACACCTGGTGGCATTTGTATGACTCGACTCTGCTCGACCAACTCGTCACGCAAGCCATGACCGCCAACGCAGATCTGCGCACGGCGCAGGCGAACCTCGAACGCAGCGCCGCACTGCTGGATGCGACCCGCGCACTGCGGCAGCCTTCGGCCATGATTAATTTCGATCCCAGCTATCAGCAGCTTTCAGCCGAGAGTTATCTGCAGCCACAATCCTTGGCTCCAGCGGGTCTCTACGACACGGGCGTATCGGTCAGCTACGAGATTGATTTATTCGGCCGGCTGCGCCGCATGATAGAGGCCGCCAAGGCGGACGATGAGGCGAGCAAAGCCGCCTATGATCTCACCAAGATCAACGTCGCGGCGGAAACGGCGCGCGCTTACGCCGCAGTGTGCAGCGCCGGCGAGCAGCTGGCAATCGCTCGGCGCTCGTTGCAGCTACAGTTGCGCAGCGCGGCGGTGACGCACCGTCTGCTCGAGGCGGGGCGCGCCGCGATGACGGATTTCACGCGCTCCTCGGGACTCGCCGCACAGCTCATGGCGAACATTCCATCGCTCGAGGCACAGCGAAGTAACGCGCTCTATCGGCTCGCCGCGCTGATGGGTCGGCCGCCTGCAGAATATCCGAGGTCGGTTGAGTCGTGCTCCGAAACGCCACGCTTGCGCCAGCCGATCCCGGTTGGCGATGGTACGGGGTTGATGCGGCGGCGGCCGGATGTGCGGGAGGCAGACCGCCAGCTGGCTGCGGCAGTGGCCCGCATCGGCGTCGCCACCGCCGATTTGTATCCGCGTGTCAGTTTCGGCCTCAGTGCCGGCTCGACCGGCGCGCTGGCCGACATGCTCAGCACCCCCACCAATCGCTATGGAATTGGACTGGGTATTCACTGGCAGGCCAACCGGTCCATCGCGCGCGCCCGGATCGCAGCCGCAGGGGCGGCTGCGCGAAGTGCCCTGGCCGGTTTCGACGATGTCGTGCTGACGGCGCTGCGCGATACCGAGAGCGCGCTGACCACCTACGCGCGGGACGGTGAGCGCGATCAGGACCTCTCCGCGGCGCAAGCCCGCGCTCGTGATGCCGAGCAGGAGGCGCAGCGCCTCTACAGCGGCGGCAGGATCGATTTCCTATCATTGCTCGATGCCCAACGAACCATGGCTTACGCCGATGGTGCGCTGGCTGCTTCACACGCCGAGCTCGCAACTGATCAAATCACCATATTTCTCGCGCTCGGCGGCGGCTGGGAGTGAGCTGACCGCAGGCGGGAGCAGCGCGTCGGGCGCCGCCGAGCACCAGCGCAGGATCAGCGCCAGGACACGCTGGGACGACAGCAGGCGCTCTACCTGGTAACTGCGCGATTTTCCGTGCACGCACCACTCGCAGAAGTGTTCGCAATTATTGTGCAGAATCCGATATCGGTCCTCGCCGACGCGCGAGCGCGCGCGACGGATGATTTCCGCGGGGCCGAACGCGGGCGTCTGCCGCCAGCGCACCCATACATTCCGGCCGCGCGCGAACTTCGCGACCGATACCTCCTCCACTACGCCGTGGATCAGGAGGAGACCGTACGCCAATCCGGCATAGTGCACGACGCGCCCGTCGCCGACGTAGATTCCGTGATGTAGATAGCCGCGTCGCGGCGAAATAATGTGCGCGCCCGGCAGCGGCTTCTCGTTATCGGCCAGCAGCCTATCGAAGTAGCGCACGCGGTCCACGTTGCCCGCGACCGAATGCTCGGCGCGCTCGACTTTGCTGCCGAACGCCGCAGGGGCTTTGTTTGTTGATTTCAAGCGCCGCTTGGACGAACGAGCTTTCACGAGATTCTCACCTCGCTGCGCACTCTACCGATGCGCCGCTCACAGGCCGCTCACCGGGATTCACGCGAGCTGGCGGGAACCGCGCGCAATGCGGTAAGCCAGCGGTGAGTCCGTGCATGCGAGCCTGCAAGTCAGCAAACGAAGTGGGCACTCAGTCATGGCTTCGAACACAGCGAGCATCGTGCCGGTACCGCGATCAGGCCTTCATAAGGCGGCCGCTATCGTCAGCGCACTTGCCCTTCTGTGCACTTTATTATCGGGTTGCGACGGTGGCCCACTCAATCCGGCAGGGCCAGTGAGCAGCGCCGAGCGCGTCATTCTCCTTGATTCGCTCGCAATCATGCTCGCGATCGTCGTACCGACTATTTTTTTTACGCTGGCGTTCGCGTGGTGGTATCGCGCCACGAATCGTAGCGCCTCCTACGCGCCGCAGTGGGCGTACTCCGGCCGGCTCGAGCTCCTTGTCTGGTCGATTCCGGCCCTGGTCATCCTGTTTCTCGGCGGAATTGCGTGGATCGGCTCTCATGAGCTCGATCCCGCAAAACCATTGAGCGCGCCCCAGCGGCCGCTCGAAATCCAGGTGGTGGCCCTCGATTGGAAGTGGCTCTTCATCTATCCGGAGCAGCACATTGCCAGTGTCAACCGGCTCGTCACACCGGTGGGAATACCAGTGCACTTTCGACTGACGTCCGCAACCGTCATGAACGTATTTTTCGTGCCGCAGCTCGGCAGCGAGATCTATGCGATGTACGGCATGGTCACGGACTTGAATCTTCAGGCTGATCGCGCCGGTACCTTCCATGGGCTCGCCGCGCAGATCAACGGGGACGGCTTTTCGGACATGACCTTCGAAACGCGCGCGCTGTCCCCAGAGGCATTTTCCGAGTGGGTCGGCGTTGCGCAAGCCCGGGGACCGGCGCTCGATGAGGCCGCGTACCGCCTGCTGCTGCGGCAGTCCTCGATCATGCAGCCCTACACGTATCGGACGGTCTCCCCAAGCCTATTCGATGCGATTACCTCACAACGATTGCCGCCGGGTGAGGGACCACGACTCACGCAAACAGGCGAGGCCGTCGCCTCGATTGCAGAGTAACGACATGTTTGGCAAATTGACGTTGCAGGCGATACCGTTCAACCAGCCGATTCCACTGTATTCGGCGGCTGCAGTCGGTCTGATGATATTGGCCGTGCTGGTATGGGTCGTCGTCAAAGGCTACGTGCCGTATCTGTGGCGCGAGTGGATCACGAGCGTCGATCACAAGCGTATCGGTGTGATGTACTGCGTACTGGCTTTGGTGATGCTGCTCCGCGGCTTCATCGACGCTCTGATGATGCGCTCTCAACAGGCGGTCGCCTTTCACGCGGCGGGCTTCCTGCCGCCGGAGCACTACAACCAGATTTTCTCTGCACACGGCACGATCATGATTTTCTTTGTCGCCATGACGTTCATGATCGGATTGATCAACTATGTCATGCCGCTGCAGCTGGGTGTGCGCGACGTCGCTTTCCCGACTCTGAACTCGGTCGGATTCTGGCTCACCGCCGCCGGTGCGCTGCTGGTCAACGTCTCCCTCGTCGTCGGCGAGTTCTCGCGCGCTGGCTGGCTGCCATATCCGCCGCTTTCCGAGCTGCAGTATTCCCCGGGTGTCGGCATCGACTATTACCTTTGGGCCCTCGAGATCTCGGGCGTCGGCACTCTGATCAGCGGCATCAACCTCGTGACGACGATACTCAAGACACGGGCCCCTGGTATGCGCTACGGGCGCATGCCGATATTCTGCTGGACCGCGCTCGCGGCGAACCTGCTGATCGTCGCGGCGTTCCCCATCCTCACCGCAACGCTTGCGATGCTGCTGCTCGACCGTTATCTCGATTTCCACTTCTTCACGAACTCGGCGGGCGGCAACCCCATGATGTTTGTCAATCTGATCTGGGCGTGGGGGCACCCTGAGGTTTATATTCTGATCCTACCGGCGTTCGGAGCCTTTTCGGAGATTGTCTCGACGTTCTCCGGCAAGGCGCTTTTTGGGTATCGCTCGATGGTGGTGGCCACCATGGCGATCTGCGTGCTCTCGTTCATGGTCTGGCTTCACCATTTCTTCACCATGGGCGCAGGCGCCGACGTGAACGGGATCTTCGGCATCATGAGCATGATCATTGCCGTGCCGACCGGTGTGAAGGTCTTCAATTGGCTGTTCACCATGTACCGCGGCCGAGTGCGATTCACCGCGGCCATGCACTGGGCGATCGGCTTCATGGTGACTTTCGTCATCGGCGGCATGACCGGGGTGCTGCTGGCGGTTCCGCCTGCCGATTTCGTACTGCACAACTCGCTATTCCTGGTCGCTCATTTCCACAACATGGTAATCGGCGGCGTATTGTTCGGAGCCTTCGCGGCGTATGAATTCTGGTTTCCGAAGGCGTTCGGTTTCAAGCTCGATGAGCCGCTTGGAAAGGCCGCGTTCTGGTGCTGGTTCGTCGGCTTCTACGTCACTTTCGTGCCGCTGTACGCGGTTGGGCTCCTCGGCATGACGCGCCGGCTGCAGCATTATAATCAACCGCAATGGCATCCATGGCTGCTCGTCTCCGAAGTGGGAGCACTACTTATACTGTGCGGCATCGTTCTTCAGGCGGCACAGCTGTTCGTTTCCATCCGTTCACGCAGCCGGCGAACCGATAGGACGGGGGACGCTTGGGACGGACGGACGCTCGAGTGGGCGACGCCTTCGCCGCCGCCGCTGTTCAATTTTGCGGTGCTGCCGAACGTCAAGGGCACGGAGCCCTACTGGGGCATGAAGCGTAAGGCGATCGAGGCAATGCAGTTGAGCGCCGAGCCGACTTACGAGGCGATCGAGGTACCGCGCAATTCGCCGACCGGGATCGTGACTGCGTTCTTCGCGTTCTTTCTCGGATTCGCGCTGATCTGGCACATCTGGTGGATGGCGGTGCTGGCCCTCGTCGGCGCCTACGTCACTTTCGTCGCGTTTGCGTGGCGCGATGTGACGGAGTACAGGATCCCGCCAGAGGAGGTCGCGCGCATCGACCGTGCGAACCGCACCGCTCGGGCGCTAGCACTCTCGGAGATTCACGCATGAGCACGTTTGACACGGCGATCGGACTGCCCTCTTCCGCGCTTGACCTGTACCCGGCTGCGAGCGCATCTGGCAATGCTACCGGGCACGGCGAAGGCGGCCCCGCCCCCAAGCGGATCGTAGTCGGCTATGGGTTCTGGATATTCCTGCTGTCCGACATCGTGATGTTCTCGGCGTTCTTCGCGACCTATGCCGTGCTTAATGGCGCGACGGCGGGTGGCCCCGGCGCCGCACAACTATTCGACATTCACAACGTCGCGATCGAAACCGCGTGTCTGCTGCTGTCGAGCTTTTTTTGCGGCATCGCGACCCTCGCCGTTGAACAGCGCAACCAGCGGCTTACGCAACTGGCGCTGCTTGCAACCGGACTGCTGGGGCTCGCCTTTCTGACACTCGAAATACACGAGTTTACCGGGCTCGTCGCACGCGGCGACGGCCCGTCGCGCAGCGCGTTTCTTTCGTCCTTCTTCGCCCTCGTCGGCTGCCACGGCGTGCACGTCACGGCGGGTCTGCTCTGGCTCGGCACGATGATGGCGCAGTTCTATGCCAAGGGCTTCCGAGCGGATATTTGCCGGCGGTATTTTTGCTTTAGCCTCTTCTGGCACGCGCTGGACATCATCTGGGTCGCCATTTTCACATTTGTCTATCTGATTGGAGCGCGAACATGAGCGATAATGTGGCGGATGCCTCGCACGGCGAGACCGGCGATCTTGCGCCGGGTCAGAGCGAGAGTCAGAAGAGCTTCGGCGCAGGGCTCGGCAGCTACTTCATCGGGCTCGCGTTCGCAGTTGCTCTGAGCATTGCCTCGTTCTGGGCGGCTCAAACAAATCTGATCTATGAACCCGGAGTATCAGCCGCCCTGGTTACTCTCGCGATCGCGCAGATGGGAATTCATCTCGTGTTCTTCCTACACATCACGACGGCACCGGACAACACCAACAACGTGCTTGCGCTAGCATTTGGGATTCTGATCGTATTCCTGGTCGTGGCGGGCTCGCTTTGGATCATGGCGAACATGAACCACATGTCGGTTCCCATGAACGAGCTGATGCGCATGCAACCGTGAATGTGGTTGTCGGGCCGGCAGCGACCAGGGATGTGCCGAGGCGGCGCCGGGAAGCTCGAAAAACCCCCAATCGAGTAGGCATGGAGGTCCGTTCGGGGTTTATCGCCAGAGTGTCTTCGGCATAATATCGCGTGGCATGCGCCGACTTCTGTCTAACTTTGTCAGCGGCTCCCCAGGAGCCGGACTGCTCGTCATCCGCGTGGCATTCGGTGCGAATCTGATCGCTCAAGCGATAATCGGTTTGCCCCGCACAAGCGGGCTGGAGACGGATTTGGCCTACACGGCCTCGGCGCTACTTGGAGTGCTGCTGCTGGCCGGCCTGTGGACTCAGATGACAGGGGCGCTCGTGGCGATCCTTGCGCTCTGCAATGGCTTGGCGCATAGAACCGATACGTGGCAATCGCTGCTGCTCGGCGCCGTCGGTGTTGCGCTCGCCCTGATCGGACCAGGCGCCTGGTCGATCGATGCGCGGCTATTCGGTTGGAAGCGAATCGAAATTCCGCATAGAAAGCCGCCAAAGGCTCCACCCTTCTGATTGTCCTGCCGCCCCCGATCGGGGCATGCCGGCGACACTGACAATGGCTCGGGTGCCCCCTACGGAGTCGCCACGCGGTCCCATCGTGGGCTATCGCCCCGCCGGCAAGGTGCTCCAAAGTGCGGTCTCGAAGCCTCTTTTCGAGATCGTCAATCAGGAGATTCCCATGTCGAGCTTCCCCACGCCGGTCACCGAGGTCATCGCTCCAAATCCGTTGCGGATTGAGCCCCGTCCGCGCCTGTTCGCCGCGATGGACGATCTCTGCGCGAGTCCGATTCTCTGGGTAGGGGGCCCGCCCGGCTCGGGAAAGACCGCAGGCGTTGCCGGCTATCTGTCGGCGCGCGGGCTGGCGAGCACATGGTATCGCGTTGGCGCCGAGGATGACGCAAGCCCTCTCGCGCCCCAATTCGCACTTCGTGATTCGCTGCAGCGCCTCTCGCCAACCGGCGTTCTCGTGATTGACGACTGTCATCGATTCAACCCGACCGCATTGTTGGAGCTCGCATCCGCAGGGGTTCTACTTTGCTCCACTGGGTTACGCCTGATTCTGATCGGACGGGGTGAGGCGCCCTCAAGTCTGGCTCCGCTGATCGTCAAGGGTCTGGTAGCGACATTGCCGCCCTCGAGCTTGCACGTCTGCATAGCAGAAATGCAGGACTGGGCCGCGCGGCACAAGGTCGACCCATCGGCGCTCGCGCCTTGGTACGAAAAATGCGCCGGGTGGACTCTTGGTATCACGACAGCGCTGGAACGCCTGCGGCGCGAACCGGATGATCCGCTGCGGGCCTGCGAGACGGCCAAAAAAGAGCTGTTCGCCTACTTTTCCGCCGAGGTGTTCGAGCACACCACTGCAAACGTGCGGCGGATTATTGCGTGCGCTGCGCTGCCGGCGCGCTGTTCCTGCCAAATGACCGAGGCCCTCAGCGGTCAGCCCGATGCCCACGAGGAACTCGCGCGCATCGTTGCACGGGACGGTTTCGTCACCCGCTCGACGGCGGCGCCGATCAGCTACCAATTCATGCCCTTGTACCGCGAATTTATACTCTCGCGCATTGCCGACACCTTTGCGCCGGTGGAGCTCAAAGAAATGGCGGTGCGGGCGAGCTCACAGCTGGAGAAAAACCCCGACGAGGGCTGGCTGGGCGATTGCGAACTGCTCGAGGCCTACGGCGCGCTGTGTCGCGGTGCACCGGCCAGATGTCATCATCTGCTGCGTACAGCGCTGCCAGAGGCCGACTACTCGCCCGACGCTGCGCTGGCCTGTGCCGTGTTTCCAGACGCCGTGGCGCGGCTGTGCAACGAGGCGCTACGCGAGAGTATCGCGCCAGAATCCGCCCGGCGTCTCATCGTACGCCATCGCCTGCCGGCGCCGGCGGGTGCGGCCGGGGACTGGCCGTGGCCTTACAAGGTTTATGTGCTGGGCCATTTCCGCTTGCTCAAAGGAAACGCGCCGATCCGCTTTTCCCGACGTGCCCAACGCAAACCTCTCGAACTCCTGCAGGCACTGATCGCCTTCGGCGCAACGGAGGTACCAGCGCGCGCGTTGATCGATGCCCTATGGCCAGACTCCGAAGGCGACGCGGGGTATCACGCCATGGAGAGCGCGCTGTATCGGTTGCGCCAGCTGCTCGAGGCGCCCGATGCGGTGCGTATGGCGAGCGGCAGGTTGAGCCTCGACCGCAGCCAATTCTGGGTCGACATGTGGGAGCTCGAGCGCGAGCTGCAGAGCGCTCATCGCGGCGACCCGGATCTGGAAGAACACGTGGTCCGCATCCGTCAGCTCTACGAGGGGCCGTTCCTCGAGCACGATACGGACAGGCCCTGGTCGCTAAAGACTCGCCAGCTGCTGCACGACCGCTTCTCGCGCTACATGCGCGATGCGGCGCGCGTGTATGAGAGCCGCAATCTCTGGCAGGACGCTGCCAAAGTGTATCAATCAGGTCTCGAGCTCGACTCATTGAATGAGGATCTGTATCGCGGCCTCATGGTCTGTCACCGCGAGCTCGGCGATCACAGCGAGGCACTGCACGCCTACCGGCGCTGCCGCGAGCTGTTGACCAAGTTTCTTGGTATACCTCCCAACGCCAAGACCCAGGCCGTTTACTTCAGTGTTCGTGAGCGAGCCGTGACGTCCGCATCTGCGAGTATGCAGTGAGTCGCAGATTTCCAAGCTCGCGTCGCAGGAAAGCCCATCTGCAGAATCATTGGGCGCACGCCCGCGGGCTGCTGGTTACGCTCGCGGCGGCTGCGGCGAGCGGCTGCGTGCAGCACGGCGCGCCATCGTATGTTCTTTTCGGGGCATTCTTTCCCAGCTGGATGTTGCTGGCCGGCGTTGGGATCCTGGCAGCCATCGGCGCACGAATTGCCATGGTCGCCACGGGGCTAGCTGAGGCAGTGCCGCTGCAGTTGCTCGTCTGCGTCTCAGTCGGTCTGACGATTGCGATCATCACCTGGCTGCTCTGGTTTGAGGTATGAAGGCGGCTGGCGCGAACCACTCGACGTCTCGGGGCAGGATCATCACGATCGCGTCGATCATCATCGCAGTCGCGGCCGCTCTTTACGCTTGGCACCGCAATGCCACGCATCCTACGACGGACGATGCGGCCATCGACGCAGACGTGGTGCACGTGGCCGCGGCGGTCGGTGGACGGATTATCGCAATTCCGGTCGCCGAGAACAGCGCGGTCACCAAAGGTGACGTCCTCTTTCAGATAGACCCGACGCCCTATCGCCTGGCGGTTGCGCAGGCGGAGGCGGACCTGGCTCTCGCCGAGGGGGAGCTCGACACCCGCAAGCGCGTGCTGGCAACAGAGAGGTCGAATGCGGCCGTTGCCGCTGAACAGGCTCGGCGCGCCCGCACCAACGGTGAACTTGCCGCGCGCACCGTGCAGAGGCTGGGACCCCTCGCCGAACGGGGATTCGTACCCGCACAGCAATTTGATCAGGCGCAGGTCGCACGCCATGACGCGACGATTTCACTGCGGCAGGCCGAGGAGCAGCAAGCGGCTGCACACCGCGCGATTGGCACGGACGAAGCCGCCGCGGCGCTGGTGCGTGCGCGCGAAGCCGCGTTGGCGATCGCGAAACGTGCGCTCGAGGATACGACGGTGCGAGCGGCGCACAACGGTCGGGTCGTCGGACTGTCGATAATGTCGGGCGAGGTGGTCATCCCGGGCCAGTCGTTGTTCACGCTGATCAATACCGACGCATGGTACGCAGTAGGCAATTTCCGGGAGACCGACCTCAAAGCCATCGCAGTCGGCGACTGCGTGACCGCCTACTCCATGATCGAACGCGGCCGCCCGATCAAAGGCGCCGTGGAAGGGATCGGCTGGGGAGTACTCGACGAGGCGCGTGTCAACCTGCCGCGCTCCGTCCCCTATGTCGAACGATCGCTCAATTGGGTGCGGGTCGCGCAGCGCTTTCCGGTGCGGGTCCGGCTGGTGAATCCGCCACAGCGGCTGATGCGACTCGGCGCAAGCGCGGTGGTCGAAATCAAGCATGGCGCCGCATGCAAATGACCGATGCTCTGCAGTCGGCGGATTGGCGCAGCGGTCTCCTGGCCGAGATTCTTCGCCTTCTCGGCCCACGTCCCGGACGCTTGGCGTTCGCCTCGAGGCTCGCCTTGATCTGTGCCCTGACCACGCTGGTCGCCGAGATCTATCAAACACCCGATCCAGCCCTGACCGCCTACGTCGCCTTCTTTCTCAACAAGCCTGACCGCGTCGAGAGCCTGATCCTGGACGTGGCGCTGACGATCTTGATGACAACGCTCATTGGAATTCTCGTCCTGCTGACGATGGCTGTCATCGACGCGCCACTTTGGCGCGTCGCCGTCATGAGCGCGTTCTCGGTCGGCGTGTTGGCCGTCGCCTTCGCCACCAAACTGCGCCCGCTCGCCGGAATCATTGTGCTGATCGTAGGCTACGGACTCGATCTGCTCGGCGCGGATCACTCGGGCGAGATTGCCACGCGCACCCTGCTCTATGCCTGGCTGTTTGTTGCGATACCCTCGGGCGTGTCCGTGATAGTGAATCTGCTCCTCGCCCCCCCGCCGCGCAAGCTTGCGGAGGTGGCGCTCGCCGCCCGCCTGCGCGTGGCAGCGGCCTTGCTGCGCGGACCCGATGAGCGCACCAGACGCAGCTTCATCGAGTACCGGCGCGAGGGAACCGCAGAAATTCAAGGCTGGTTGAAGTTCGCGGGAGTGGAAAAGACGTCTCGGCCGCAGGATCTAGCGGCGCTCCGGCAGGCCTTGCAGTCGACGACCGCCATTCTCGCGTGGGTGGATGTGGTGAGCCGATCACAGGCTGGCGTGCTTCCTCGCCCGCTGGTCGAGCAGCTCGCTCAAACCCTCGAGGCCATGGCAGATACGCTCCGCAGCGGGGAATATCCGATCGAGATCGCTCTCGATGCTCACATAGGCGAGTCGCCGCTGCCGGCACGCTCCGCCGAGCTATGGTCGGACATGCGAGAGCTGCTCGCACGGTTCGCTGAGCCACCGGCGCCAGACTCCTCGCCCGGGCATAGCGCTGCGCCGCCGGCCGGATTCTCGATGTCCGACGCGCTGACCAACCCCGAGTATATCCGCCATGCGCTCAAAACCACCGGCGCCGCGATGTTTTGTTATTTGCTCTACTCCCTGCTCGACTGGCCGGGCATACACACCTGTTTCATCACCTGTTATATCGTCTCGCTCGGCACGAGCGCCGAGACCATTGAGAAATTCATCTTGCGCATCGCGGGATGTCTGATCGGCGCGGCTGCCGGCGTCACCGCGATCGTCTACGTCATTCCATCGCTGACGTCGATCGGTGCGCTGCTCGGCGTCGTCTTCCTGGCAGCGCTCGCCTCGGCCTGGGTGGCGGCGGGAAGTGCGCGCATCGCCTATGCCGGATTCCAAATCGCCTTCGCATTCTTTCTGTGCGTGATCCAGGGGCCCGCGCCCGCCTTCGATCTTACCGTTGCACGCGACCGGATCATCGGCATCCTGCTGGGGAACGTCGTCGTCTATATCTTCTTCACCCGTCTGTGGCCCGTAAGCGCGGCAAAGCGCATCGATCCGGCGATCGCCGCGGTGCTGCGCCTTCTGAGCGCCATGACGGTGGCGCAAACTGCCGCGTCTAGACGCTCTTTGGCTGCACAGGCGCAGGGGGCGCTCGGCAACATCGAGCAGGATCTCGATATTCTCCGCTATGAGCCGCGCACGATCCGGCCAACCCAGAGCTGGCTGCGAGCGCGCCGGCAAGCATCAGAGGAGTTGGCCGCGCTGCAGGCGCCGCTGCTGTTGAGCGCGGAGCGGGAACCCGACTTTGCAGCTGACATCGGCCATCGGCTCGCGCGGTTCGCGATCGACCTGGAGCCGATCCGAGCAACTCCGGCGCCCCAGACTGCCGTCGAAGATCGACCCGCGGCGACCGACGGGGACGCGTTGGCGGCGATGGTTCGCGCGCATCTGGGCAATCTGCAGGGGGTCTTAGTCCCCATCGCAGCGGCGGATCGGGCATCTGGCCGCGCAGGAAGTACCAGCCTTGCCGCGACGTGACGGCAACAAGCTGGTGGCCATTGCGGCTCTCGCGGCCGCGCTCGCAGGCTGTGCAACCTCGGCGGTCCACATGGCGCCCGATCGCCCGGACCGGCCCTGGACTCCCGCCACGACCGCCGACGGCGCGATCATTGCGGGCGCCAAAGCGCCGCGGGGAGGAGATCGCCGACCGGACTACACGCTGCCCGCCAATGCCGCGCTAGCGAATGTTCCGGCCCCTGCCGATATCGATCGCGCACACGCATATACGCTCGCCGAGCTCATTGACATCGCCGAGTCGAGCAATTCGCTGACCCGCATCGCCTGGAACAATGCCCGCGAGGCCGCCCTGGCGGCCGGCATCGCGAGGAGCGCCTACCTTCCGAATTTGACCGCAAGCGCCGTCGCCGGCCACCAACACATTGATAACGACAACTCTGCGCTCGGGCTGAACCTGAACGGCGAGTCGACCTCGGATGGGGCAGTCTCTGTGCTGTCGCTGCAATGGCTGCTGTTCGACTTCGGCGAACGGACCGCAGTGCTCAATGCAGCCGAACAGGTCTCGGTCATCGCGAACATCGGCTTCACGGCCGCGCATCAACAGGTCATTTACCGCGTGAGCCTCGCCTATTACGCTGAGAGAGCGGCACATGCGCACGTGGAAAATGCCGCACGCGCGCTCGAGAATGCCGAGAAAGTGCAAGTTGCTGCCGAGGAGCGCTATGCGCACGGCGTAGGCACGGTGGTCGAGGTCGCGCAGGCTCGCCAGGCCACCGCCCAGGCGCAGCTGCTATCGGTGCAGGCCGAGGGCACTGCGCAGGACTCCTACCAAACGTTGATCGCCGCGCTGGGGATCTCCCCATTGACTCCGCTCAAGGTTGCAGATCTCCCGCCGCACAAGCTCACAAGCGGCGATACGGATTCGGTTGAGCGCATCGTTGCCGAGGCCCTAGGTCGCCGGCCGGACGTCATGGCTGCCTACGCCGCAGAACGCGCGAGCGAGGAGAACGTTCGAGCCGCGCGAGCCGAGTTTCTGCCCAAGCTGTTTGTCTCCGCCACGGAGACTTACAATTCCGGACACCTCAACCTCACCGCCATTCCATCGATCGGCCAGCAGTCCCCGGGAACCGTCAATCTATCGGGAAGCCAGTTCGGCAGCACCGTGTTTCTCGGCATCACAGTCCCCGTCTACGACGGTGGAATGCGCAGAGCCGTGCTGCAACAGGCACGAGCGAAAGCGGATAACGCCAGAGTCGAGCTCACGCACACGCGCGAGGAGGCCGTACGCCAGATCGTCGTGGCTCAAAACGGAGTGACGACCAGCCTCTCCGCCCATAGCGCGTCCACATCGCTCGCGGCCGCAGCCAAGACAACTTTCGAGGCGGCGCTCGCCGCATATCGAAACGGTGTCGGATCGATCACCGATGCAACCGTCGCCGAGAGCCAGCTCCTGCAGGCGACTAATGCATCCACCGATGCCTATAGCGCCGCGCTCTCCGCCGCCGCGACGCTCGCCTTTGCGGTCGGCGCGCTCGGTTCGGCGCCGCAATGAATTCGCGCGCATTGCGAGCGCCGGTTCTGGTGCGTCACCCGTGAGTACGCAAGTGAGAGTGTGGCTGCCGAAGGCGGCGATATCCGAGGTGGGACGCGCGATGGATGGAGAAGCGGTAATTGATCGACGACGGGCGCACCGGCGGTCTTTGGCAACAAGTCTTGGCCCGTCGGTACTCCTATGCGACGGCGTCACCGCGGAGCTCGAGAGCTGTGCCGCCGACTCCCGCGTCGAGCGTCGTCATGTCGGCGCGCAACACCTGTTGATTGCGCGCAACCGCCTCGTTCGCCGTCGTGGTGAAACCGCGATCGACGGCTTGCAGCCTTCGACGACCGAGAATCTGAGTCAGACATTCTGTTTCGTTTCCGCCGGTCGACATTTGCATGAATGGCACGTGCTCGCTGAAGCGGCGCAAATGATCGTCGTTCGGATCGACTCGCGGTGTGCGCCCACAATCGCGTATACGACTGTTCCGGCCGTTATCGCCCCACGGCTCGAATTCAAGAGTGCGATGCTCTGGCAGATCGTCCTCAAAATCAAGTCTCTGATCGATGGTCGCGTACGAGTGCCGCGTTATGCGGACGCGCTCGGTGTGCTGCTGTTGCACGACCTGTGGCAGTTCTTGCGTGACTCTGCGGAGCCGTGCCCGCCCGGCACCCGCGGCAGCCCATGCGCTCAACCGCGGCAGGTCGCGTTGGCTTGAATTTGCGCAAGCTGGCGCTGCGAGCGCGCGTGTGCGAACGGTGAGTTTTTTCGACGGAGAATCACCAGGCAAGCTCAGATACCTGGGCCCTTAAAACTCGCACCAAATCTGCAATTTCGCGACGGGCCAGACAACAGCGTGCCGCAGAGACTTAGCCTGAGGTTTTACATTCGGACGTGATCAAGGGAATCGGTAACGCCGCAAGTCCGGCACAAATCGACGACAGGAGCATGCAAATGACACCCGCGACCGCCCCCGGAGCCGCAAAGCCAGCAAAGCACCCGAAGGCTGTGCCGGCACCAAACAGCGACTTCTACCAGGTCTATGAAACCTTGAACGCCGAGGAGCTTGGGATACTGCAGCGGGTGCGCACATTCCTGGAAGCCAAAGTCGCGCCGGTCATCACGGAATACTGGGCGGACGATGCGTTTCCATTCGAACTCCTGCCTGCATTGCGGGAGTTGAGCATCGGCGGGCTTGGAATGCACGGTTACGGCTGCGCTGGCGGTAGCCTGGCGCTCGCCGGATTTGTGCAAATGGAGCTTGCTCGCATTGATCCTTCGTTCGCGACGTTCTTCGGCGCGCACAGCGGCCTGGCAATGGGCTCCATCTATATCGACGGCTCGGAGGACCAGAAGCGCAAGTGGCTGCCGCCGATGGCGCGCCTCGAGAAGATTGGTTGTTTCGGTCTGACCGAACCACGGGTGGGGTCGGGTGCGAGCGGCGGATTGCAGACGACGGCGCAACGCGAAGGCGATACCTGGATTATCAACGGCGAGAAGCGATGGATCGGCAACGCCCCGTGGTGTGATGTTTCCATCATATGGGCGCGCGACCTCGCGGACGATCAAGTCAAGGGCTTCATCGTCGACAACAAAACGACGCCTGGTTTCAGCGTCGAGAAGATCGAGCACAAGATTTCGTTGAAGGTCGTCCAGAACGGCCACATCACACTGAGGGACGTTCGGGTGTCGGAAGCGAATCGACTGCAGAGCGGCAGCTCGTTCCGCGACACTGCCAAAGTGCTGAAAATGACACGCTATGCAGTTGCATGGATGGCTACTGGATGCGCGATGGGCGCTTATGAGGCGGCACTTCAATACGCGCAGGAACGCATGCAATTCGGCAAGCCAATCGGCACTTTTCAGTTGGTGCAGGACCTGCTCGCAAAGATGATCGCCAACATCACGGCCTCGCAATGCCTGATCATGCGCCAAGCACAGCTGCATGCCGAAGGAAAGCTGACGGACGCCCACGCCGCGCTCGCCAAAGCCTTCACCACCGCCAAGTGTCGCGAAACCGTCTCCTGGGCCCGGGAACTGCTCGGCGGCAACGGCATTGTCGCAGATTACAAGGTCGCACGATTTTTCGCTGATGCCGAAGCGCTGTACTCCTATGAAGGCACGTATCAGATGCAAAACCTGATCATCGGCAAAGCCATCACCGGATTCACCGCATTCATTTGAGGCGAGGGCCCGCGCGCCGACTCCAAGGCCGCTGAGAAATGCCCATGCCGACTGAGGAGACACCCATGGCAAGCGACAACATATTTTCCGGACTCAAGGTGGCGGACCTTGCCAGTTTCATCGCCGGCCCAAGTGCGGCCGTGATCCTGTCGGACTTCGGCGCCGACGTCATCAAAGTGGAGCCGCCCTCCGGCGATACCTGGAGAGTGGGCCACAAGATTCCGCCGCAGCCGCAATCAAGTGACGCTTATCCCTGGCATTTGGCCAACCGCAACAAGCGGGGAATCACGCTCGATCTGAAATCACCGAACTCTCGGCAGGTTCTTGAGCGGCTGGTCAAGTGGGCGGACGTGCTCATCGTCAACACGCCACATCCCGCACGCAAGCGACTGAACGTCGAATACGACGATGTCGCGAAATGGAATCGGCGGCTGATTTATGCGGATCTCACCGGCTTCGGCGAAATGGGGCCCGATGCCGATCTGCCGGGTTTTGACATCACCGCCTACTGGGCGCGAAGCGGCTTATTGTCGATGACCCGCGATGTCGGTGCACCTCCGACTTGGCCGGTGGCCGGGAGCGGCGACAATGCAACGGCCATGGGACTTTATTCTGCAATCGTGACGGCCCTATATCATCGAGAGCGCACCGGCAACGGATCTTACGTCACCACGTCGCTACTCGCTCAGGGAGTCTGGTCGGCAAGCGTATCGATTCAGGCCGCTCTCTGCGATGCAGACTTCTTCGGGTTGCACGACCGAAAGCATCCTGCAAACGCGGCACTCAATGTGTATCGCGCGTCGGACGACACCTGGTTCGTACTGATCGTAACCTCGGACAAGTTGGCTGCAGTGGCGAAAGCCATTGGGCGGGCGGATCTGCTGACGGATCCGCGATTTTCCGATCCGTCCAAACTGATGCACAACATGCCGCAGCTGGCTGAGATACTCGATCAGGTCTTCAGCGCGCAACCGATGACGCATTGGTACGAAGTCTTTCGTGGTGTTCACGTCACATTCGGCGCCGTGCGCGGGCCGCGTGAAGTGATCGAGGATCCGCAACTGCGGTTGAACGGCATTATCGTTCCGCTGGACGGCGCCGGCGGCAAGCTCGGTACGACGATCAGCAGTCCCATTCAAGTGCATGGCGTCGCCAAAGTGCCGGCTAGGCGTGCCCCGGCACTTGGAGAACACAATGACGAGGTTCTTGGGCAGCTAGGGTTCAGCGCGGTCGAAATTGAGGCATTGCATACGAGCGGCGCCGTACCGACAAAAAATGACCGCGCGCGAGCGGCCGCGGAATGAGTTGCACTTGAGTGCGGCTTGGCCAGCCCTCGGGAGGCTGGGACTTGCGCCTGGCGCGCTACGATTCAATCAGCCAGCGCAACACATCGCGAGGTGCATGCCGTGAGTGCGTGGTGAGCCGATCGGTACTAGTCTCTGCAAATGAACCTTTCGTGCTGTAGAGCGGCATTGATCGCACCGGCGCCGAATCGATTGCATGCCGCCCGTGGGGTATTTTATGCGGCTAATTGCTCTGGAAGTCAGTGGCGGCATCGCTTTGCTGGTTTTCCTGACTATGCTGGTCACGATCGCGCGGCATCGCGCGCAGAGTTCCTCTCAACAGGCGCGCCGCCGCCAGGCGCTCGCTGAGCATCTTTGGGCAATCATTCCCTGGCTGATGATGATCTCATCTGCAGTGCCGGCCGCGCGGCAGATCGTGACAAGCTCCTGCACGCGGTGCGCAAGGGCACCGGCAGCCGCGTTGGTCGCGCGCGCATCGCGCGCGGATGGCAGGCGCCATTCGTGGTCGAACCTGCTAAAGGCGCAAGTAGTGATCGACCAGCAGCAAAGTGAACAGAGATAGCAGATAGGTGATCGAATAGCGAAAGGTGCGCATTGCCCGCTCCGCACTGCACCGCCTCTTCAGGGCACATGCTCTGACCACGAACACGGCATTCAGCCCCGTCGATCCCGCGAGGTAGATCAGCCCGGTCATGCCCGTGAGGCACGGTAGTACCGTCAGCACGCACAGCAAGACGGTGTAGAGCAGAATTTGCGTGCAGGTGAACTCCACCCCATGGGTCACCGGAAGCATCGGTACGCCCGCTTTTGCATATTCCGCTCTTCGTGCGATCGCCAGAGCCCAGAAATGGGGAGGCGTCCAGGCAAAGACGATTAGAAAGAGCAGCAACGCATTTGCATCGACACCATTCTGAACCGCTGCCCAACCTAGTAGCGGCGGTGCAGCGCCGGCTGCGCCGCCAATCACGATATTCTGCGGCGTTAGGTGCTTTAGCCATGCCGTGTAAAGGACCGAATAACCAATCAAGGAACCTAGGGTCAATGCTGCCGTCAGGACGTTCACCCAAAGGCTCAGAATTGCCATGGATGCTAGCGCCAGTGTGCCGGCGAATACCAGCGCGGCGCGCTGTGTGAGTCTGCCGGTCGGCAGCGGACGGCGCCGCGTGCGCGTCATCGCCAAGTCGATCGTGCGGTCGATCACATGGTTGAACGCGGCTGCCGAAGCGGCAGCCAGCCAGATTCCGGCACTAGCGAGTAGCATTAGATCGAGCTGCGGGCGCCGGCGAGTAGCTAAGAGCATCCCTACAACCGCCGTGAACACAATTGCCGCGACGACTTTGGGCTTGGTGAGCTGCCAGTAGCTGCGCAGGACGCTCCACGAATCACGCGACCCAGCCGCGGTTCCGTTCGGTGACAAGGCGCTCGTGAATCGAAGAGCGCGGCGGGCTATGCGCGCCGCTACCCTTCCCGAATGTTGCGGGAATTGGAGGACCCGAGCGGCCGAGGGGCGTCGGTGCTGCAGATGGCCGATGGGCAATGCGCGGCGCGTCGTTTTATCGCGACCCACAACTGCGGCTATCGCGCTTGCAAGCCAAAGCACGGTTACCACGGCGACAAATATGCCGGCTCCCATTGATCACCATTCGCTGGGTCCGAGACATCACTTTCCCTGACGCAGCGTCCATACGCTCGTCCCCTCGACGTTTGGATACTAATAGGCGGCGGCTCACAAGTGGCACACCGGAGCTCGACCGCTCCACTCGAGCGCCGCGCGTCGCTAAAGCTCGATGATGCCGCGCTTCAAACCGATCATCGCCGCGTGGGTCCGGTCCTTGGCGCCCAACTTGCCTAGGATGCTGCGCACCTGACCCTTGATGGTCTCCTCACTCAACGACAGCTTTCGCGCGATTTCCTTATTGGCGTTCCCCTCGGCAATCAGGCGCAACACTCGGACCTCCGCCGGTGTCAATAGCTCATCGGTAACATGCTCGGCGAGCTTGAAAGATACTTCGGGCGAGAGAGATTTTCTGCCCGCATAAACTGCGCGGATCGTGTCTACGAGATCCCGATGTAAAGTGTCCTTCAACAAATAGCCTTGGGCGCCCGCTTTCACCGCGCGGATCGCCTGCACATCACCGGAATAAGTGGTGAGAACGATGATCCGGGCTTCGGGAAACTCTCCGCGGATAGCGCTGACCGCATCCAGACCATTCATTTCCGGCATCTGCAAGTCCATCAGTGTGACATCGGGCCGATGCGACCGGAACTTTTGCACGGCCTCGAGGCCATTCGCCGCTTCAGCCACGAGACTAAAATCGGGTTGTAAGGAAACCAGCCCGGCAATTCCCTCGCGTATCAGGGGATGATCGTCCACGGTCATGATCCGAATCGGATTGTCGATGTTCACGATTTACTCGGATTGTGATACTTGGTAGCGGCGGCATTCGCTTTGGCGCACCGGCTCCAATGTTGCTACTTTCGTACCCGCTTCCCACCCGTTCCAAAGCTCAAGTTTACCTACAACGGGCTCGACGCGCTCGCTTATGCTGCACAGACCGTAGTGTGCATCCCGCCCCGATCGGAAGTGGGTACCGTCGCCCGCGCCCTTCCCGGCGTTAAAGATATGGGCAGCCGGAGCTGCTGTGTGCTCCCGAATGACGTGACTTCGCGGACGGCATCAGGTTGGGGAATTTTGGGTGGCGGCCGGTGACCCCTTGAGCCTCTGATTTGCCCACAGGACTTCCCGAAGGGCCCTAAAACACCTCCTTGGGCGGTTTTTTGCGCCAAGGATATCCCTTCCGGCCCAGCTGATACGCGTAGTCGAACAGGTTCGCCATATAGTCAGGCGCAAACGCCGTCGAATGCGGATAGGCGAAACCCGCATCGATGTATGCCAGGTTGAAGTCCTCGCCGTCTTGTTGAGCGTCCCGATATAGATGACGAATGTCGCTGATACTCTGTTCATCGATCAACATGCGCAACGCCCGCCGGGCAACACTCGCCGTTCGTCTCACCGTGGACGCCCAGCGCGGGTCGATCCGTCCATTTCGAATTACAAAAACATGACGCTCTCGCTGGTCGTAATTGCCCTGGTCCTTTAGACCTTGGAAAAATTGCCGTGGGAACAGGAACACCTGCCTCGTGACGCCACCGTCGACATGCATCTCTTGATAGCGACTTCCGTTTTGTTCGACGTCGATCATCACCGGCGGGAACACACCGGGAATCGATGCGGATGCCAGCAATACTTTGCGAAACAGTTCGAGAGCATGCGGATTTGGGCTGGAAGCAATCGCTCCCATGTTCCAAACGACGGCTCGGCGGGCATCGAGGTCCGTTGTTCCGATCAGGAGGACGCGCCCCTTGGCGTATTCATGCGCAATCTCGGAAAGAAATCCGGCGGTGATGTACTTATCGATCAAGACCGCCAGCGGACGGTCGTCCGCCATTCCATCGTCCGAGAAAACGGCCAGCCAATTACGCCAATGAAAAATATCTTTAGGCCCGATCGACCCCCCGGCCATGCGCAAAACATAGTCGTATTTGGGTCCAAGAAAGGCAAACGGCGCAATCAACGCGCCGGCGCTGACGCCGGTAACGACCTTGAATTGCGGTCGGGTACCGTTTTCCGTCCAGCCCACCAGAATTCCGGCGCCAAACGCACCGGCATCCGCACCACCGGAAATTGCCAAAGCGTATTCCGGCGGCAAGGACGATGACGTGCTTCCAGCGGCAGCCAAGGCCTTCCTTTCACGTGCTATCGAAGTCACGCCATCGCGCAACATTGGATTGATATCCTGTTCCGGCCAGTAGCGCGCCCCGGGTGCCTCAACAACAACCGCTTTCTCTGTCAACCCAACCGGCACCGCGTCTCGCCGCGGAAGTGTTTGACAGCCCTGCAGCGTGACGGCAAGTGGCAACGCAAATCCTAATGTCGACCGGGCGAGCGAAAAGCATCGCCTACCGATTGCGACCAATGCACCGGCAGCTACCCACGCAGCGCTGGGGGATAACAATGCGGCAGTCCGGAGTCTTCCGGGCCGAGTCTCCTCATTCCCAGATAGAGCATGCGCTGCACGTTCTGCGCCGACTGACCGAGCGGTACGATTCAATCCGGGTGGGGAACTGCCGGCGACGATATGCAGCGCGAGTTTCTTCGGCACTTGTCGCCCCCAATCAGTTGAAAAATTCCGCATAGCGCCTCGCTAAACGGCCTCGCGGCTAAACTTGCCAGAGTTCGTCCGCCTCGGTTCAATTGCGGCTACGCGCCGCGAATGATCAATTTACAGCAGCCGGCCTCACACTAGACTCACGGTACCGCGGCATTGGCGATTCACGAATGCGGCAGAACTCCCTGGCAGCTAACGATTCGTCGAAGCACATCATCGCCGCTCATTGGTGTGAGTCAGCGGTGAGCGTAGACACTCTAGCTTAGGACGCCACGTGCAATGGCCTCAGCCACCCGAGGTAGCGTCAATGCATTACGTCACTTTGGTAATCACTCCGATAATGCTCGTTGCATCGATTCTGGCCGGGGCTGGCCTCGTTGTGCTGGTTGGCTTATTGGGAATCATACGGGCAATTTTTGCAGATAGTCACCACCACGAGCAGCCGTTGCTCTCCGACAGTGATATGCAGTTATCGGATTCGATCGCCCGTCAGATGCGAGTTTAGCCCAAGCGGCGTTGATCGCGTCATACGTTGATACAGTGCTGCGATCCACGAGCTCTCTGACGCTAGTGGAGGCTTTGCCGCTCCGCATGAGCTTGAGTACTTCCGTTTAGGTCGGAGTGGCCGCAATACCAGGCCTCATCTACCAACGACCCGATCGTTCCCAGCGAACAGAGCGACGCACGCAATTAACCGGCGCTCGTGTGCTTCCCGTGAGCGGAGATCAGTCACGCTGGAATTGAGGACCAAAGGAGCGGAGGCAGCGCGTGATACAGCTTGGCCGAATCGATCAAACCGTCGCGAGCCGCGGCGCGGCGGGCGTCAAAAATGCCGGGGAAAGTGCGGGCCACGAACTGCGCGGGGTCACAGGTCCGATCCAAGCGACAGGGGATGAAGATCGTCCGGAGATCCGCCGAAAGCGACTACTTTTCCGATCCTGGCACCGCGGGACACAGGAAAGTGACCTGCTCCTCGGGTCGTTCGCCGATGTCCGCCTCGCCGGCTTTGACCGCAGCCAACTTGATCGCTTCGAATCGCTGCTTAATTGCTCCGACCCAGACCTTTTCGACTGGATCCTCGGCGGCGCTGAGCCGCCGATTGAGCACGACCACGATGTGCTCGGCATGCTGCGCACTTACTGGGCAGGCCGCGCTCATCGGCGGCAGCAGCGCGGTCAACCTCAATCCCCCACGAACCATTGAGGAGCACTGATTACCATGGAGCGTCCTCTATCGCCTTTTATGTTCCCGACGTGGTACCGCTTCCAGATCACCTCGGCAATGTCGATTCTCCACCGGCTCACCGGAATAGCGCTGTCGGTGGGCTCGATTCTCCTCGCCTGGTGGCTCGTCGCAGTGGCCTCGGGTGGGCAGATGTTCGCAGTAACCCGTACGTTCATTGCATCACCGATCGGGATTCTGCTGTTGGTTTTCTGGTCCGTTGCCTTCTTTTATCACCTGTGCAGTGGAATTCGGCATCTTGCCTGGGATGCCGGCTACGGATTTGACCTTCGCGACGCCTATCGCAGCGGGTATGGCGTGCTGATGATGACTGGGCTGCTGACCGTGCTCACCTGGCTGTACGTGTATTTGGCATGAAACCCGCAAAATCCAGTTCAGAGTCTAAAATGGCAAAAGCTGTCTCCTTGACGAGCGCGACCGCACTGCGCGACGAAAATGTGCTGCGACGGATTCGACACCTGGGCAGCGCGCGCGAGGGCCTCAAAGAATGGCGTCTGCAGCGCCTTACGGCGCTCGCACTGATCCCTCTCGGACTTTATTTCGTCGCCTCGATGCTGCACCTTGCGACCTCCACCTCCAGCCGCATGACAGCGGTCGCTTGGCTCTCCTCCCCGCTCGCCGCCCTGCTCGTCATCCTCTTCATGCTGACCGCTCTCGCGCACATGATGGTCGGCCTACGCTCGGTGCTTCTCGACTATGTCCACACGCGCGCGCGGCTGCTCATCGCGGAGCTGGTTCTGCGCGCGGTGATCGCGATCCTCATCGGCGCCAGCTTGCTCGCCGTCCTCAAGCTCTTTCTCGGCCGATAGGTGGTAGTAGACATGCCTGACAGCTACGAAATTGTCGATCACTCGTTCGACGTGATCGTTCTAGGCGCGGGCGGCGCCGGATTGCGGGCGACTCTCGGAATGGTTGCGGCGGGCCTCAACACGGCCTGCATCACCAAAGTCTTTCCCACGCGCAGCCACACCGTGGCCGCCCAGGGCGGCATCAGTGCCGCTCTGGGGAACATCGAGAAGGATGACTGGCGCTGGCACATGTTCGACACGGTCCGCGGCTCCGACTGGCTCGGTGACCAGGATGCGATCGCGTACATGTGCCGCGAGGCTGTTGCGGCAGTCGTCGAGCTCGAACATTTGGGCGTGCCGTTCAGCCGCACCGATGCGGGAAAGATCTACCAGCGCCGCTTCGGTGGCCACACGACCGAATATGCGAAGGGAAACATGGCGTACCGGGCTTGCGCTGCCGCCGATCGTACCGGCCACGCCATCCTGCATACCCTCTACCAGCAGTGCCTCAAACATGGTGCTCGGTTCTTCATCGAATATTTCGCGATCGATCTACTGATGGACGAGGATGGAGTCTGCCGCGGACTGCTCGCCTGGTGTCTCGAGGACGGGTCGATCCACCGCTTCCGCGCCAACATGACCGTCATCGCCACCGGGGGCTGCGGGCGCGTCTATCAGTCGTGCACTTCCGCCCACACCTGCACGGGCGATGGCAGCGCCATGGTACTGCGGGCCGGACTACCGCTGCAGGATATGGAGTTCATTCAGTTCCATCCGACCGGCGTCTACGGCGCCGGTGTTTTGATCACCGAGGGCGCGCGCGGCGAGGGTGGCTACCTAACCAACAGCGCGGGCGAGCGGTTCATGCCAAAGTACGCGCCTCGCGAGAAGGATCTTTCCTCGCGCGACGTCGTCAGCCGTGCCGAAGCGATCGAGATTCGCGAGGGTCGAGGCGTCGGCGAAAAGAAGGATCATATTCACCTGCATCTCGAGCATCTGCCGGCCGAAGTCCTCGATGAACGTCTTCCGGGCATCGTCCAAAGCGCCCGCACCTTTGCCGGCGTCGATGCGCACAAGGAGCCCATCCCGGTCATCCCCACCGTGCACTACGTCATGGGTGGCATCCCCACCAATATCAGGACGGAGGTGGTGTCTCCGACGGCGGAAAATCTCGAGGCGGTCGTTCCGGGTCTGATGGCGATCGGCGAGGCGGCCTGCGTCTCGGTGCATGGCGCGAATCGCCTGGGCACTAACAGTCTGCTGGATCTGATCGTTTTCGGACGGGCCGCGGCACTGCGCGCCGCCGAACTGATCAAGCCGGGCTCGAATGTGCGCGCGGCGAATCCACATTCGGAGGACCGTGTGCTGGCCCGCTTCGACCGCATTCGCAACAGCAAGGGGGGCAATAAGCCTGGTGAAATTCGCCCTTTGATGCAGACGGTCATGCAGGCGAACTTCAGCGTGTTCCGAACCGGAGACACCCTCAAGGAGGGTATGAACAAGCTGACCGCACTGCGCGATCCACTCGCGCACGTCACGGTCGACGACCCCTCCTTGCTCTGGAACGTAGCGTTGCTCTCGGCACTCGAGCTCGAAAATCTCGCCGATCAGGCTGTGGTGGTCGCTCACTCCGCGACGGCGCGCACCGAGTCGCGCGGCGCACACGCGCGTGAGGACCATCGCCAGCGCGATGACAAAAATTGGCTCAAGCACACCGTCGCCTGGAAGGACGAACACTGGAACGTTCGCTTTGCCCACCGGCCAGTGCGTCTCGAGACGCTGAGCGATGAAGTGCAGAGCTTCCCGCCCGCGGAGCGTACCCACTAGGAACGTCCTGCGCACCGGCCAACGATCTAGGAGACCTCATAATGTCACAGTTCACGTTACCCGCGAATTCGAAAGTCGGAGAAGGCCGGCATTGGACGCTGCAGGACAAGAGCGGGAACACCAAGAGCTTCCGCATCTACCGCTGGAACCCGACCAAGGACGCGACGCCGACCTTGGATACGTTTGAGATCGACCGCGATCACTGCGGACCGATGGTTCTCGACGCCTTGTGCACGATCAATGACCGGATCGATCCAACGCTCTCATTCCGCAAGTCCTGCCGCGAAGGCGTGTGCGGATCCTGCGCTATGAATATCGATGGAACGAACACTTTGGCCTGTCTGACGCCCATGGACAGCCTCAACAAAGGAACCAGCCGCATCACACCGCTCCCTCACCTGCCGGTCCTGAAGGATCTCGTACCCGACCTAACCGGACTGTACGCGCAATACCAGTCAATCGAACCATGGCTGCAATCCGACACGCCGCCGCCGGATCGCGAACGCCTGCAGTCTCCCGAGGATCGCGCCAAGCTCGACGGGTCGTGGGAGTGCATCCTGTGTTTCTGTTGCTCGGCCTCGTGCCCAAGCTATTGGTGGAATCAGGACCGCTATCTCGGACCATCCATTCTGCTGCAATCGTATCGGTGGCTTGCGGATAGCCGCGATCAGCGCGTCGGCGAGCGCCTCGACCGGCTCGAGGACCCGTTCCGTCTCTATCGCTGCCACACGATCATGAATTGCACCCGGACCTGCCCGAAAGGGCTCAATCCGGCGCGCGCGATCTCAAAGACCAAACAGATGATGACTGAGCGCGACTAAAGGATCCACCATGGGTACCCACACTGTTGCTGACCAATTCGAGGCAACGCTCGCCGCGGCCGGAGTGAAGCGCATTTACGGCATTGTCGGCGACAGCCTGAACGGCCTCACCGATGCGATTCGTCGCCAGGGCAGGATCGAGTGGCTGCATGTCCGGCACGAGGAGGTCGCTGCGTTCGCCGCGGGAGCCGAAGCTCACTTGACCGGTGATCTCGCGGTATGCGCGGGGAGCTGCGGACCGGGTAACCTCCACCTGATCAACGGACTTTTCGACTGCCACCGCTCACGGGTGCCGGTGCTGGCGATTGCGGCACACATTCCCTCGGCCGAAATCGGTGCCGATTACTTCCAGGAAACCCATCCGCAGACGCTCTTCGAAGAGTGCAGCCACTACTGTGAGCTGGTTTCCGGGGCGAATCAAATGCCCCGCATCCTGGAGGTTGCTATCCGCGAAGCCGTCGGGCGCCGGGGCGTGTCGGTCGTGGTGATCCCCGGAGATGTGGCCTTGCAGCAGGCCTCCGAGGCGTCCCCGCCCAAGCTTGCAGGTCTGGTGCCGCCCCGGCCCGTGGTGACGCCGGCGGCCGCCGATCTCGATCGGCTTGCCGCGCTGCTCAATCGAGGCAATCGCATCACTCTCTTATGCGGCTCGGGATGCGCGGGCGCGCACGGCGAGCTCTTGGCGATCGGTGAGCGCCTCAAGGCCCCGATGGTGCATGCAATGCGCGGCAAGGAGCATGTCGAGTGGGATAATCCCTACGACGTCGGCATGACCGGCTTGATCGGCTTCTCGTCGGGCTACTACGCAATGCTCGATTGCGACGTACTGCTGATGCTTGGGACGGACTTTCCCTATCGCCAGTTCTATCCGCAAGGAGGCGGCGCATGTATCGCTCAAGTGGACGTGCGCCCCGAAAATCTGGGGCGCCGTGCGCCGATCGATCTCGGCGTGGTCGGTGAGGTTGCGGCAACGCTGCGGGCTTTGTTGCCGCGGCTCGAAGAGCGACGCGACGGCTCGCACCTCGCGCAGGCGCAAACACACTATGCAAGAACACGCCGGCAGCTCGACGACCTCGCCGTCGCCAAACCAGGGCGGACAAAGATCCACCCGCAGCAAGTCGCCAAGGCCGTCAGCGACCACGCATCTGCAGACGCCGTGTTCACCTGCGATGTCGGACTTCCGACGGTGTGGGCGGCGCGCTATCTCGCGATGAACGGCAAGCGCCGTCTCCTAGGCTCTTTCTGGCATGGTTCAATGGCGAATGCCATGGCTCAGGCCGTCGGTGCGCAAGCGGCCTATCCCGGCAGGCAAGTCGTGTCGCTGTCGGGGGACGGCGGCTTTACCATGCTGATGGGGGACCTGATCAGCCTCGCGCAGCTGAAGCTTCCGGTTAAGGTCGTCGTCTTCAACAACGGCGCGCTCGGCTTTATCGAACTCGAGCAGAAATCGACCGGCTTCCTGGACTTCGGTACCGAGCTGAATAATCCGAACTTTGCGGCGATGGCTGAAGCGGTCGGCATTCGCGGCATCCGTCTCGACGATCCGGCCGGGGTGGAGGACGGAATCGCCGCGGCCTTCGCCCATGACGGACCCGTGCTCATCGACGCCGTCGTCAACCGCACCGAGCTCGCCATGCCGCCCTCGATCACCGTCGAGATGGCGAAGGGCTTCTCGCTCTACATGGTGAAGGCGATCATGAACGGTCGCACCGACGAGATCATCGATCTCGCTCACAGTAATCTTTGGCGCTGAGGCGGATCGTCCAATGGACATCAGCGCCCTTTTGCTATCGCGGTTGCAGTTTGCGCTCACCGTTTCGTTTCATATCATCTTCCCGTCCTTTACCATCGGACTTGCGGCCTGGCTGACGCTCGTCGAGGCGCTGCATCTCGCGACCGGGCGTCCCACCTATCGGCTGGTCTTTGAATTCTGGCTCAAGATCTTCGGCATCGCCTTTGGGATCGGCGTGGTCTCCGGCATCGTCATGGCGTTCCAGTTCGGCACCAACTGGAGCGAACTGTCGCGCGTATCCGGACCGATCCAGGGTCCGCTGCTCACCTACGAAACCTTCACGGCGTTCGCGCTCGAGGCGAGCTTCTTCGGTGTACTGCTTTTCGGGCGGCATAAAGTCGCTCCGTGGTTTTACTTGTTTTCGACCGCCGTGGTCGCGCTCGGCACGACACTGTCAGCGTTTTGGATCATGGTCAACAACAGCTGGATGCAGGTGCCGGTCGGATATGCGGTCGAGAATGGCGTTTTCGTGCCGAACGATTGGGCGAGGATCATCTTCAACCCGGTCGTGTGGGTGCGCTTTCCGCACATGCTGCTCGCCTCTTACCTGACCGGTGCGTTCTGTGTAGCGGCCACCGGCGCTTGGTATTTGCTGCGACGGCAGTTTCAGGCCGAAGCAAAATTCATGCTGCGCATGGGCCTGGTCCTGGCGGCCGTGCTGGTGCCGGCACAGATTTTTTTCGGCCACCTGACCGGCGACTACGTCCACGACGCTCAGCCGGTCAAATTCGCGGCAATCGAGGGCCGCTGGCACGACGAGCAGCCCGCGAGCGAAGTCCTGTTCGCCATTCCGGACGAACATTCGCAGACCAATCATTATGCGCTGAGCATTCCGGTCCTCGGCAGTGTGATCGGCAGCATGAGCTTGAGCTCTAAAGAGGTGGGATTGACCGATTTCAGAGCGCAGGATCGTCCGCCGGTTCTGATTCCCTTCCTCGCCTTTCGGATCATGGTCGGCTGTGGCCTTTTGATGCTCGCTCTAGCCTGGGCCGGAACCTACCTTGCAGCGAGAGACCGCCTTGAGAAGAGTCGCTTCCTGCTGTGGGGCATCTTTTTGAGTTTTCCGTTGCCGTGGGTCGCCATTTTGACGGGTTGGTTCACCGCGGAGGTCGGCCGGCAGCCCTGGACAGTCTATGGGGTCTTGCGGACGGCCCAGGCACTGACGCCCCTTCTGACCACGTCCGCAGCGACGATCTCCCTGCTCGTCTTTTGCCTCGTGTACACATTCATTTTCACCTTTGGCATCGCCTACATATATCGCCTGCTGCGTGCAGGTCCCGTTGCAATGTCCAACCTGTCACCCGCCGGCCCTACCGCCGATCGCCCGATGTCGGTGCTCGACGCGCCCGCCCGTACCGTTGCGCGACGCCTCGTGCCTGGAGGGTCGGCCCGATGATCCTATTCTGGGTATGCCTTCTGGCGATCAGCATGCTTTTCTACGTGCTGCTCGACGGCTTCGATCTGGGCGTCGGCATCATCTTTGGCTGCACGCGCGATGAGGCACGACGCCGCACGATGATGAGCGCAATAGCACCTGTTTGGGATGGCAACGAAACCTGGCTCGTGGCCACGGGCGTGCTCTTGTGGGGCGCCTTTCCGCTGGTATATGCGATCGTTCTGTCGGCCTTTTATCTGCCGCTGCTGCTGATGCTTGCGGGGCTGGTCCTGCGGGGCGTTGCCTTCGAATTTCGCAATAAAACCCTGCGCCTGCGCTGGCTTTGGGATGCGAGCTTTGCCGGCGGCTCGCTGCTTGCCGCCTTCATGCAGGGTGCGGCCGTCGGTGCGCTGGTCGAGGGTCTACCGATTGTGGACGGCCGCTATGTGGGCGGCGAGTTCGGCTGGCTCAACCCGTTCGCGCTGCTCTGCGGCCTGGGCCTATGCATCGGCTATGCACTTCTCGGTGCCTGCTGGCTGGTCGGCAAATGTCAGAGCGGCGTTCGCGACAGCGCCTATCGGCTCATCACCCCGCTGTCGCTGGTTCTGCTCACCCTCGGGATCATCGTGTTCCTTTACGCACTGCATGCGAACCTTCAGGTGATGGGCCGTTGGCTCGAGCGGCCGTACCTGTTCGCCCTGCCCGCGATCGCCGTGGCGGCGGCCCTCGCGCTCGTGCGCAGCGTTCGTTATCGAATCGACGGCTTGGCCTTCCCGATGGTCGCGCTCTTGTTCGCCGCCGCATTCGCCACGCTGGCGATCTCGTTCTGGCCGTACATGATCCCATTCTCCGTCACGATCGACCAGGCCGCTGCGCCGCACGCGAGTCTCGCGTTCATGTTCTGGGGGGCTGGGCTGTTCATTTTTCCACTGATGCTGATCTATGTGGCGATCAGCTACAGAGTCTTCAGAGGAAAGGTGTCGACCGTGGAGACTTACTGAAAGGAGCAATACATGCGCATCGGTCTGTTCATACCCTGCTACATCGATGCCTTCTTTCCGGAGGTTGGCATAGCGACGCTGGAGCTTCTCGAACGGTTTGACCACGAGGTCGTGTACCCGCGTGATCAGACCTGCTGCGGGCAGCCGATGGCGAACAGCGGCTTCAATACGGACTGCGCCGCGACCGAAGCCCTCTTCGTGCGCAACTTCGCCGGATTCGATTGCATCGTCGCGCCCTCCGGCAGCTGTGTTCACCATGTGCGCGACCACTTCGATGCTGTCGAGCACACTGCGGAGGTGAAGCAGGTGCGGGGGCGAACCTACGAGCTGGTCGAATTCCTGCACGATATCCAGAAGCCGTCGGGGTTCCCGTGGGCAAGGTTTCCGCATCGTGTCGGACTGCACAACAGCTGCGGCACTCTACGCCAGCTCAAACATGCGAAGCCGTCCGAGCTCAATGAGCCGTTCTTTTCCAAGCCGATGAACCTGCTGTCAAAGATCGATGGCATCGAGTTTGCGACGCCGGCCCGCCCGGACGAGTGCTGCGGCTTCGGCGGCACGTTTTCGGTGTTCGAGGAGGTTGTGTCCGCCAAGATGGGCTACGACAAAGTGAGCGACCATGCGCAGGCCGGCGCCGAGTACATCGTCTCGGCCGATACCTCTTGCCTGATGCATCAGCAGGGCTGCGCCGAGCGCATCGGTGTGGCGATCAAGTTCATTCACATTGCCCAGATTCTAAATGGAGCCGGCGCATGAGTATTTCTGTGACGCCCTCCGAGCCGCCGAAGCCGCATCCAGAGCTCACAGGCGTTGATGACGGTGACGGGATTCACAGGAACGGCCGCCGCTTGGATCATGCCGAGGCTAGTTCCAGGCCGCTGCGGTCGCAACCCGAAGAGCAGCCCCGCGGGGCGAAGATCCGCGGCAGTCGTCCGGTCGATCAATCGGAGGCCGCCGCACGCTTCATTGCGGCGCCCGTGCACGAGCGGATGCACGACGAGCGGCTCTGGGATCTGCGCGAGAAGCGCGACCGCGAGATGCACGGGATTTCCGAATGGGAAGATCTGCGCTCGCTCGCATCCGCCATTAAGGAGCATACCCTCGCTCACCTCGACGAATATCTCGACCAGTTCGAGGCGGCTGCTCGGCTCAACGGCGTCCACGTGCATTGGGCCCAGGACGCCGCGGAGCATAACCACATCGTCCACGGGATCTTGCGGGACCACGGCGCCAAATCGCTGATCAAGAGCAAGTCGATGCTCACCGAGGAGTGCGGACTACGCGCCTACATGGCCTCGGTCGGCATCGAGGTGATCGAAACCGATCTCGGCGAGCGCATCCAGCAGCTCGACAACGAAGACCCAAGCCATGTCGTCGTGCCTGCGGTGCACAAGCTCAGAACCGACGTCGCGCAAGTGTTTGCGAGGACTCTGGGCACCGATCCGGACAACAGCGACGTCCACTACCTGGCGGAGGCGCAGCGCGAGGCGAACCGTCCGCTGATCCTCTCCGCCGATGCCGGCATGACCGGCTGCAACTTCGCCGTTGCCGAGACCGGCAGCGTGACCGTGTGCACGAATGAGGGCAACGCCGATCTCTCGGCCAACGTGCCGAAGCTGCATATTGCCTCGATCGGCATCGAGAAGGTCATCCCGCGACTCGAGCACCTAGCGGTCTTCGTGCGCCTGCTCTCACGCAGCGCTCTGGGTTCGCCGATCACGCAGTACACCTCTCACTTTCGCGGCCCACGGGAAGGCGGCGAAATGCACGTGGTGCTCGTGGACAACGGACGCTCCGCGCGGCTCGGCATGCAGGAGTTCTGGACTTCGCTCAAATGCATCCGCTGCGGGGCCTGCATGAACACCTGCCCGGTCTATCGCCGCAGCGGCGGCTTGAGCTACGGCGCGACCTATTCCGGGCCCATCGGCCTGATTATCGATCCGACATTCAACGCACGCAAGTACAGCAACTTGCCGTTCGCCTCGACGCTCAACGGCAGCTGCACCAACGTCTGCCCGGTCAAGATCAACATCCATGAGCAGATCTATGCCTGGCGTCGCGAGCTCGTCAAGCAACACGAGACGCCGTTCGTGAAGAGAGGTGCGATGAAAGCGGCGGGTGAGCTGCTCTCGCATCCGGCGGCGTACCGTGCAGCGATCGCCATGACCAATACCGCGCTTGCACACCTGCCCCGCTTCGTCATTTACAACGGCCTCAATGCCTGGGGCAAGCATCGCGAGGTGCCGCATCCACCGAAGCAGACCTTCCACAGCTGGCATCAAGCGAACCGCGGAGCCAGTACATGAGCGGTCGTGATGAGATCCTCGCCAGGATCCGTGCCAACCGACCGCCGGTGGCCCGGCCCCTTCCCGCCGTCCCCATGTTCGATCAGCCGGCGCCGGGCTCGCTATTGTCCCTATTCAAGGACAGCCTCGAGCACATGGGCGGTTTTTACCTCCATCCGCCTGTTTCAGGGGATGCGCTCATGCCCGTGCGCGAGAAGCTGACGCACGCGAAAGTCGTTTGCTCCGCCGTGCCAGAGTTCGCAGGAAACCGGGATATCGCCGCGATCGGCGCTCCCCAGGAGCTCGCGGATGTCGATTTCGCGATCGTGCGCGCGGCTTTCGCGGTCGCCGAGACGGGATCCGTGCTCCTCGGCGAGCGCGAGCTGATCGTCAATGCCATCGCCTACCTGGCACAACATCTGATCGTGCTGCTGGATCCGGCCGATATCGTCGTCAACCTCCATCACGCCTATCGCCGACCGGAGTTTCGGCACCTTAGTTACGCCTGTTTCCACACCGGTCCGTCCGCAACCGCCGACATCGAAGGCGTGCTGATCCACGGCGCGCAGGGTGTCCGCTCCCTTTCCGTTTTGCCGATCGCAAAATCGCCCAGCCATTGCCGAAATGTCGGAGACATCGATTATGAAACAGCCCCTTAGAGTTCGATCCACCGCTACGGCCGCCACGCCTCCCTTGGATCTGCGCGGCCGCGCTTTGCTCGACAATGCGACTCTGAACAAAGGCACGGCCTTTACTGCCGAGGAGCGCGAGCGTTACGCCTTGGAGGGGCTGCTCCCGGCCTCCATCGAGAGCCTCGATCGGCAGGTCGAGCGCGTGATGCGCCACCTCGAGGCAAAGCCGACCGACCTCGAGCGCTACATTTATCTGATCGGGCTCGCCGACCGCAACGAGACGCTGTTCTATCGCACGCTGATGTCGGACCCTATGCGATTCGTGCCGATCGTCTACGACCCGACCGTCGCCGAGGCCTGCCTTGCCTTCGGCCATATCTATCGCCGCGCCAAGGGGATGTATATCACCCGCAAGATGCAGGGACGCGTTGCCGAGATCTTGCGCAACTGGCCGACCCGCGACGTGCGCTTCATCTGTGTGTCCACGGGGGGCCGCATCCTCGGACTCGGCGATATTGGCGCCAACGGTATGGGAATCCCGGTAGGCAAGCTGCAGCTCTACACCGCCTGCGCCGCCGTACCGCCGGAATGCATGCTGCCGATCCTACTCGACATCGGCACGACCAATGCGCAGCTGCGGGCAGATCCGCTCTACCTCGGGGTGCGCGAGCCGCCGCCGACCGAGGAGGAGCTCGATGCGCTCACGGAAGAGTTCGTTGCCGCGGTGCAGAAGGTCTTCCCGGGCTGCTGCATCCACTTCGAGGACTGGAAAGGAACCGACGCCATCCGTATCTTGCAGCGCTACCGAGACAAGGTGCTCTGCTACAACGACGACATCCAGGGCACCGCGAGTGTGGCGCTTGCAGGCCTCACCTCGGCGCTGAAGATGATCGATCAGTCACTTGCAGATCAGCGCATCCTATTCCTGGGGGCGGGCTCCGCGGGGATCGGGATCGCCAACCTGATGGTTGCCGCCATGCAATCACGCGGCCTCGCACTCGAGGCGGCGCGGGAGCGCATCTCCATGTTCGACGTGAATGGGCTACTTGAGCCGGCACGCACCGATTTGTCAGCCGAGCAGAGCGTGTACGCCCATCGCGCCGCGCCGTCGAGAGATCTTGTTGCGACCATCGAGCGCGTGCAGCCCACCATTCTCATCGGCGTGAGCACCAAGGGCGGCGCGTTCAATCAACATGTCGTCGAAGCCATGAGCCGCCTCAACGAGCGTCCGATCATCTTCGCGCTTTCCAACCCGACCGACAAGGCCGAGTGCTCGGCCGAACAGGCATACACGTGGTCGAAGGGCAAAGCGCTGTTCGCGGCCGGCGTGCAATTCCCGGATGTGCATCTCAACGGACAAACTTTCCATCCCGGACAAGCCAACAATTTCTATATCTTTCCGGCGGTCGGGCTCGCCACCTACGCCGCACGGCCGCGCCGGCTCAACGATGCCTGCTTCATAGCGGCCGCCGAAGCCACCGCGGACCAGGTCGGTGCGGAGCTGCGCGCGCGCGGGATGCTGTATCCCAGCCAGGCCGACATTCTCGAGACGCAAGTGACGACCGCCGCGCGCGTAGCGGAGTTTATGTTCGACCAGCGCCTCGCGCAGGCGCAGCGTCCCGAAGATATCCGGGCGTGGATCGAGAATCTCCTCTACAAGCCAGAGTACCAGCCGCTGTAGCGAGCCAGCCATGAACGACATGAACGAACATGCCTATTCCGTTCGCGCCGACCTGCCGATCGGTATCGCGGCAAGCGGCACCCGCCGCGAGAGCGATTCCATGGGCGAGATCGAGGTGCCGGCAGACCGCTACTGGGGCGCGCAAACTCAGCGTAGCCTGATGCATTTCTCGATCGGCGATGATCACATGCCAAAGCAGGTGTATCACGCCTACGGCTATGTCAAGAAGGCAGCGGCACTGGTCAATGCCGCCGCCAGCAGGTTACCCGAGTGGAAGACACAGGCGATCGCGCACGCAGCCGACGAGGCGATCCGAGGCGACCTGGATCAGCATTTTCCGCTCTATGTCTGGCAGACGGGCTCTGGCACACAATCGAACATGAACGTCAACGAGGTGCTGGCCAATCGCGCGAACCAGCTCCTTGGCGGCAGTATCGGCGACAAGTCCCCGGTACACCCGAACGACGATGTGAACATGGCGCAATCCTCGAACGATACGTTCCCCACGGCCATGCACATCGCGGCCGTGACGGAGATCGAGCGGCATCTGCTGCCGCACACTGAGGCGCTCGCTGCAGCCATCGAGAACAAAGCGCGGGAGTGGATGAATGTCGTCAAGACGGGGCGAACCCACTTGATGGATGCCGTGCCTGTGACCGTGGGCCAAGAATGGTCCGGCTGGGCGCAACAGATCCGCGATGCCGCAGCCCGTATCCGCTCATCGGAGCAATTCCTGTTCCAGCTCGCGGCTGGGGCAACCGCAGTCGGCACGGGAGTGAACGCGCCGGCACACTTCAGCCGTGATATCGCCGCGATGATCGCAAAGCTCACCGGCCGTCCCTTCGTCACCGCGCCAAACAAGTTCGCCTCCCTGGGCTCACTCGATGCGATGGTGGCCGCCATGGCCGCGGTGCGCGGACTCGCCGTCGTCCTGATGAAAGTGGCCAATGATATGCGCTGGCTCGCCTCGGGTCCTCGGTGCGGCATTGGCGAGCTCCTGCTCCCGGAGAACGAGCCTGGTTCCTCGATCATGCCGGGGAAGGTGAACCCCACGCAGCAGGAGGCCATGGTGATGGTGTGCATTCAGGTGATAGCGGAAGACGGCGCCGTCGCCTTCGCAGGAAGTCAGGGCAATTTCGAGCTCAATGCCATGCGCCCGATCATCGTCAATAATTTCCTGCACTCCGCACGAATCCTGGGAGATGCATGCGAGAAGCTGCGGCGCTTCTCGGTCGATGGTACTCGCCTCAATCGCAAGCGCATCGACGACATGGTGGGCCGTTCGCTGATGCTCGTGACCGCCCTGAGTCCCGTAATCGGCTATGACAGAGCCTCCGCCATCGCGCATGCGGCTAACGATCACGACCTCACCCTGAGAGAAGCGGCCGTCGCGTCCGGAGCCATTGATGCGAAGCGCTTCGATGAGATCGTAGACCCGAACAAGCTGGTCGGCAACGGCGTTGAAGGCAGTTGAGGAAGTACTTTGGAACCGCCAATCCGTGAGCCGACCGTGAGCCAGCGCATCGCAGAATTTGCCCCATGAAATCCTCGAACCGACTTCGGCGGCGCAGCATTAGGGTGCGCGTCCCCAAGGGTGATCGAACCGAGACAACCGTTGCGACCTTGGGTCGCGCACTAAACAGGAGAGAGCAATGGCCACAGTAGCAGCGAGGCAAGAGCCTCAGTCGAAGCAATCCTTGGACCTCGAGGCAAGGATAAGCAAGCTGCGGGAGATCTACGCCGACGCATCGGAGATCTCCAAAACCGCGCTCGAGAACGTCATCCGCGCGGTGCAGTCCGGCAAGCCCGCCTCGGAATCCGTACCGATGCAAAGCGCCGGCCGGGTCGGCGCCCGTCGAGGCAAGGTTTCGGAACTGACCACGCTCCTGCCGATCAAGCCCAGCAGTGCTAAACGGATGCGCGCGTTCCTGGAGCTGCTGCATGGGGACCTCGGCAATCAGGGCGTGGACAAGGTCGGCACCGTCCACGACATGCGCTTCGTATTCCTCGACAACGACACCAAGCTGCTGTTTTGCACCGCCTACGACGGCGACTGGGATCCTTACATCGACGACTTCGGCACCAAGATCCCCGACATCCTGGACCTTCAGTTCGGCGAAGTCGAAGGTTGGCCGGGGATTCGCAGCCCGAAGATCAAGGACTTCATCGTCAAGTATCAGATACCGGCTTACTTCTGGTATGTCGCCAATCCGAATTTGACCGTGGTGGACACCAGACGGCTCGAAAAGGTCGGCAAGGCGGTCGACGAATTCCTCGACAAGATGAGTTGAGCACCATGATCCACATGCGGCGGGGACGATATCGCTGCTGCCCCGCAGCAATCGGATACGTGGCTTTTCATTGAATCCGACTTTGAGGAAGGATGTGGCCTCCACGCTGGAAACTCGCTATCGGCCGCCGGTAATCGGCGCTCCCGCCACCTTGGATCTCCACGAGATTCAGGCGACTGTGCTGCGCTATCGGCCGGAGCCGTACTACGGGACCCACGTGCTGCTGCACATCGATGATGCGCGCAGCGGCCGCGAATTCCTGCGCCGGCTTGCGCCGCATGTCGCCTCGGCCGCAGACTGGTGGACTGTTGAAAGCGCCTGGATCGCGGCGGCGATCAGCTTCACTGGCCTCGCGGCATTGGGTTTACCGGAGGAGTCGCTGCAAAGCTTTCCTGAAGAGTTTCGGGTCGGCATGGCGGGGCGTGCAGGGCAACTTCTTGACCTGGGGGAGAACGATCCGAAGCACTGGCAGGAGCCGTATGGCGGCGGGCAAGTACACGTTGCCGTCAGCATCTTTAGCGATACCAAGGAAAAGTGGCGCCGCGCGCTGGAGCTGGCGCGGCTGCAATACCACGGCATCTCCGGTCTCACCGTGCTCGGCATTCAGGACTTCGGCGGACAGCCGGGCGATCTCAATCCGCTCGGCTACAAGGACAGTATTGGGCAGCCCGCGATCGAGGGCAGCGGCGTCGAACCCTTGGCCGGGCAAGGGCGCGCGATCAAGGCGGGCGAATTCATTCTCGGTTATGCAGGCGAGTCGGGCGTGCCGCTGGCGATGCCGAAGCCGGATATCCTTGCCCGTAATGGGACTTTCCTCGGCATGCGCAAGTATCAAACGCTCGTCGGCACATTCAACAGATTCCTGCACGACAACGCCCAAACCGACGACGATCGCGAACTGCTGGCCGCGAAACTCGTCGGCCGCTGGCGTAGCGGCGCACCACTGACGCTCGCACCGGCGAAGGACGACCCCGCGCTCGGTGCCGACCAGAAGCGGAACAACAACTTCACCTATGCGCACGATCCGGACGGCAAGCAGGCGCCGCTCGGCTGCCATATGCGCCGGATGAACCCACGCGATACCAACATGCCCGTGCTTGCGGATGTGAACCTTCATCGCATCATCCGGCGCAGCACCACCTATGGCGCGCCATACGACCCGAGCGCCCTGTCGCCCCGCGATGATGAGATCCCGCGCGGGCTTTTTTTCCTGTTCATCAGCGCCAAGGCGATGGCCACCATGGAATTCCTGCAGCGGGAGTGGATCAACAGCGGCAATTTTGCCGGCATCGGCGAGGAACGCGATCCCATCGTCGGACTGCAGGGGGAGGCCGCGACGTTCACGATCCCCAAACATCCGGTCAGGCGCCGCATTCACGGCATCCAGTCGTTCAATGTGCTGCGCGGCGGCGAGTACTTCTTCATGCCAAGTCTATCGGCGCTTCGATGGATGGCGGATCTCGAAGGCTGATACGGGACTGTTAGCAAGGACAGGAATGCACTATGGACAAGCTCCTTTATGACCGCGGTCTCGCCAAGCGCCGGCATGTGCTGGGCAGTTCCTACGTGGACAAGGCGCTGGCGAACGTCAACGACTTCAACCGCGAGTTTCAACGCCTCGTGACCGAATATTGCTGGGGCGAGGTCTGGGGCGAGGACAGTCTCTCGCCCCGAGAACGCAGCATCCTCACACTCGGCATGGTCGCCGCGCTCGGCAAGATGGGCGAGTTCGCCAATCACGTCCGCGGCGCTGGCGTCAATGGCCTGACGCCGAATGATTTGCGCGCGGTCCTGATTCAGATCGCCGTCTACTGCGGGATTCCGGTCGGCGCCGACTGCTTTCAGGTGGCCGAGAACATCTTGAACGAAGGCAAATGAGATTGACGGAGCACGCAATGACGAGGCCGTCACCGGACGACGATAGCGTCTCTGGACGACCTATCACGAAGACCCACACAGGATAACGCAAGAGATCTCACACATGTCCGACCACATCTCCGGACCACGCGCCATCGCCGACCCAGTCACGGACATCACGGATGTCTACGCCTTCCCCTGTCCCGAGCGGCCCGGGCATCTCGTCTTGGTCATGAATGTGTTTCCCTACGCCGGCCCTGCGGTCCTCTTTTCCGATGCCGTCACTTACCGGCTGCGCGTGCGTTCGGCGTCGATCGCCTCGGACAGAGCCGGCTTCACGGTCGACCCGGATGAATTCACGTTCGATTGCACCTTCGATGTTCCCGCGGCTGCGAACGACGGCTCACCACCGGTGCAACGGGGCCGCTGTGCCACTCCAAGCGGCGAAGTCGTCTCATTTGTCGTCAGCGATGAAAACGGCGGCAGAGGCAGAGGCCTGCGAGTTTTTGCGGGACAGAGGTCCGATCCCTTTTTTCTGGATGGTCCGAGTTTCGAGAAAACACTTCTCACCAAACAGCTTGCGTTCAAGAAGGTCGGGTCCGACAGACTCTACGGCAAGAATGTCCTCGGCATCGTCCTCGAAATCGAATGTGCGGCCCTGCTCAAGGGCGGACCCCTATTCGCCGTCGTGGGAGAGACTCTGACATCGGGGAAGCGCGGGATGCGCCTGGAGCGGGTCGGCCGCCCCGAAATCAAGAATGTAACGCTCAGCGCGAAGATTTTTGATCAGGTAAATCGCGATCTCGAGATTCGCGAGCTATACAACAACGAGGATGCCTTCAATCTCGCCAAGACCTACCTCGGAGCCTATCGCGCGCGGTTCAATGCCAATCTGGCTTTCTACGACAGCCTCGACGGCAAGACGGATTGGCCGCTCGATGAGCACGGCAACCACCCTCTGACCGATCTACTGCTGGCCGACTTCCTGGTCGTGGACGTCTCCAAACCCTTTCGGGAAACCAGCTACTTCGAGATCGAATCGGCGGTGATCAAAAAGCGCACCCACGCGACCTGCGGAGGCCGATGGCTCAACGAGGACATCATCGACTTCCTGCTTACGATGTACATCAACGCCGGCGGCGGCCCGCGCATCAGCGACGGCGTGGATGCGCCAATCGCGTGGTCCGGCAAGTCATTCCCGTACATGGCACCGCCGAATCCGTCGAAGGTTGAGGCCTCATGATTGGCGTCGATGGCCCGGCAAGACAGGTGAAACCGCCGTGGATCGACCGGCCGTCGACCACGGACGGGCGAATTGCGCTGTTCAATCTCGGAGCACAGATTGAGGCTCTGCAGCAGAATGCACATTTCGACGACGGGACCGTCGAAAGTAGAGCCGCGCTCGCCGAGTTGCTCACGCTGCGCGGGCTCATTCTTGGCCGCATTGCAGACTACGAGCGGGCCGAAACGGTCGTGCAACGGCTTGGGCGCGCGGCAAGCCCAGAGCCGGCGGCGGCGCTGGCACTGGCTCGGATCCACGCGCTCTTTCACCGCTTTGCGCACGCTCTCGATGAGCTCGATCGAGCCGAGCGGCTGTCGCTCAATGTCGAGACGGCCAATGGCGAGCGTGCCGCAATCTTCCAAGCGCTCGGCCGTTACGATGAAGCGAGTGCCATATGGGAGGAAGCCGCGAACCGTCGGCCGTGTTTTGAATCCCTCGGAGCTTTAGCCGGACTTTGCGCAGAGCGGGGCGAAATCCACGCGGCGCAGCGTCTATTCGAGGATAGCTTGCTGCTCTACCGCGGCGTCTCGCCGTTTCCACTCGCACTTCTCGATTTTCAACTGGGCCGGATGTGGATGAGCAATGACCGGCTGGACGAGGCGCGAACCTCGTTCCACAGCGCACTACGTCGTGTACCGGCGTACGCGCCGGCCCAGGGTCATCTCGCTGAGGTTGAAGCGGAACTCGGCGAAACCGAGGCGGCGATCGCCCGTTTGTATCCATTGGCAGCCTTATCGGATGATCCGGATTACGCGGCTCAGCTCGCGCGCATCCTCAGGGATGCGGGGCGCATCGAGGAGTCTCGGCGTTGGCGCCAACTCGCCGCCGCCCGCTACGACGAGCTAATCGCGGCTTACCCCGAGGCATTCGCCGATCACGCAGCCGAATTTTGGTTGGCCGCCGGCGCCGATCCGATGAAGGCACTCGGCCTTGCAAGAATGAACTTCGAGGTCCGGCCGACCCCGCGTGCCTTCGACCTTCTTGCCCAGGCGGCTGCGGCCTCTGGCCGACCCGCACACGCCGGCGAGGTGCATTAAATGCGCAAGCCCATCCTCATCTCGATCGCCGCCGTCGCAGCTCTGGCCATCGCGGGCTTCGGCGCGCTCGCCTGGCATTCGTCGATCCAGCCGATTGCCACGCCGGCACCAGACACGTTCGCTCCGGAACTCGTCGCAAAAGGCGCGGCGCTGGCGGCGGGAGGCTATTGCGCCGAGTGCCACACGGCAAAGGGCGGACAGCCGTTTGCCGGCGGCTACGCCATGGCGACCCCGTTCGGCGTGCTCTACTCGACCAACATCACGCCCGATCCAGAGACGGGCATCGGCAGGTGGTCGGAGGCCGCCTTCGCTCGCGCCATGCACGACGGCATCGCGCGCGACGGTTCGCTGCTCTTTCCTGCCTTTCCCTACGACAATTTCACGAAGCTCAGCGACGCGGATGTGCAGGCGCTTTACGCCTTTTTCATGACTCGTGCGCCCGTCCGCGCACCGGCGCACGCGAATGGACTGCCGTTTCCGCTCAACGTCCGCTATCTGCAGGCCGGCTGGCGCCTGCTGTTTTTCCGGGCCGGCAGATTCGAGCCGGTCGCAGGCAAGAGCGCGCAATGGAATCGCGGCGCCTATCTCGCAGAGGGCCTGAGTCACTGCGGCGCCTGCCACACGCCGCGCAATCTGCTGGGCGCCGTAAAGACCGAAGAGGCCTACGCCGGGGCGAAGGTCGATAACTGGATCGCACCGCCTCTGACCGCCGCCAATCCCGATCCCGTGCCGTGGAATGAGCAGGAGCTCGCGCACTACCTGCGCAATGGCGTCAGCGATCTGCACGGATCCGCGGCGGGTCCGATGGCCCCTGTCGTGCATGGACTCGCAGCGCTGCCGCAATCCGACGTCCAGTCGATCGCGTTCTATTTCGCCGACATCGGCGATGCGGCCGAGCGCGCAACGTTGTCCGCTCCGGCGGTCGCGCGTGCCATGTCGTACGCGCGGCTCGGTACTGGCCAGGAGTTCGGCCCGGATGCGCGTCTGTACATCGCCGCCTGCGCGTCGTGCCACTATAATGCCGGAGCGCCACTCGAGGTCCGGCCGGACCTCGCGCTCAACAGTGCCCTAAATTTGCCCGACCCGTCGAACTTCATCGAGGTCGTGCTGCACGGAATCGACGCCGCCAACGGAATTCCGGGCGTGCTCATGCCGGGTTTTGGGCGCGCGCTGAGCGATGAGGACATCGTCAGCATCGCCGCCTATCTGCGGCGCACGCGTACCACGTTGCCGCCCTGGCCCGATCTCGATCAGCAAGTCGCCACGCTACGCGCGAAAGCCGCCGCCACGGAGCCCTGAAGCCATGACTACACTTCACATAAATGGCCGCGCCGTCACCGTCGAGGTGGAGGACGACACGCCGCTGCTTTGGGTAATCCGCGACATCGTCGGCCTCACCGGTACAAAATTCGGATGCGGCATCGGCATGTGCGGCGCCTGCACGGTACACGTGGGCGGCCGACCGACCCGCTCCTGCATTACCTCAATCGGCAGTGTCGCACAGGCCGAGGTCACGACGATCGAGGGCCTCGATCCCCAGGGACAACATCCCCTGCAAAAGACCTGGGTCGACCTCCAGGTGCCGCAATGCGGCTACTGCCAGTCCGGGCAGATCATGCAGGCGGCGGTCCTCCTGCGGGACTTTCCGTCGCCGACCGACCAGGACATCGACGCCGTCATGAGCGGTAATCTCTGTCGCTGCATGACCTATGTGCGCATTCGCAACGCCATCAAACGCGCCGCAGCGGCGCTTCGGGAGAGCGCCCATGGCTGAACATCGGCACCTGCCATCGCGACGCCGCTTCCTGATCGGCATGACGGGCACCGCGCTGATATTCGGCTTCGAGAGGCACGTGGCACTGGCCATGGGCGCGTCGGCGGTGCCCCAAAACGCCTTTGAACCGACCATCTGGTACAGCATCGATCGCGAAGGCATCGTCACCGTCAACATTATCCGCGCGGAAATGGGGCAGCACGTCGGCACGGCGCTCGCGCGCATCCTTGCCGACGAGCTCGAGGCGGATTGGACGAAGGTGCGGATCCTTGAGGTCGACTCCAATCCGCGCTGGGGCTATATGGTGACCGGTGGGAGCTGGTCGGTCTGGATGACCTTTCCGGTGTTCAGCCGCGCCGGCGCCGCCGGCCGCATCGCCCTCGTCGGGGCCGGTGCCAAGCTTCTGGGAATTCCTGCCGATCGATGCACGGCGCGCGGCGGCGCAGTCGTTGGCGGCGGCCGATCCGTCGCGTACGGCGAGATCGTTGCGCGCGGCAAGCTGCGACGCATCTTCACCGCGGAAGAGTTGGCAAAGATGCCGATCAAACCCGCCTCGCAGCGCCGCCTGATCGGCCACCCCGCGCAGGCCCTCGACATTCCCAGCAAAACCAACGGCACCGCGCGCTACGGCATCGATGCGGTCGTCGACGGCATGATCTATGCGCGGCCGAAGATCCCGCCGACGCGCAACGATTCGCGCGTGCGTTCGATCGACGATACCGCCGCCAAGAGCGTCAAAGGCTACATTAGCAGTCTCGCGCTCGAGGATCCATCCGGCACCGTTCCCGGCTGGGTGATGGTGTTCGCGAGTTCATACCCCGCCGCCATTCGCGCCGCCGATCTCGTCAAGGTCGATTGGGTCGTGGGCGGCAGTGCGGCGGTTTCCGAGCAGGACGTTCTCGATCATGGCGCGCGGCAGATCGCCGATCCGAAGGGTGGTACCTTGCTGCTGGACGATCCGGGACTGCACGCCGCATTTCAGTCCGCGGCTTCAACCTTGGAGCGAAGCTACACCACGGGCAGCGTGCTGCACTGCCAGCTCGAGCCGGTCAACGCGCTCGCGCTCGAACGGGACGGCATATTCGAGATTCACGCCGGCACCCAGTGGCAGAGCCTGACCCTGCCGGTTCTCGCCAAGGCGCTCGGTCGTCCGCAAGAGCAGATCGTGCTGCGCACTTACGCGCTCGGCGGCGGTTTCGGGCGGCGGCTCAACGGCGACTACACCGTGCCGGCGGCATTGGCCGCCAAGGCACTTGGCAAGCCGGTCAAGATGGTGCTAACGCGGCCCGACGATATGCGTTTCGATTCGTTCCGCTCGCCGTCGATTCAGACACTGCGTATGGCGTTCGCATCGGGCGGCAAGGTCACCGGCATGCAGCATCACGCGTGCGCCGGCTGGCCCACGCAAGTCATGGCGTCGAGCCAAATGGCGAAAGGTTTGCAGGGCAAGCTCTACGATCCATTCGCAATCTCGGGCGCAGATCATTGGTACACGGTGGGCGCGCAGCGCGTGCGGGCCCTTTCAAACGATGTGGCAAACAGCGCATTCCGGCCCGGCTGGCTGCGCTCCGTCGGACCGGGCTGGACCAATTGGGCTCTGGAGAGCTTCATGGACGAGGCCGCCCACGCGATCGGTGCCGATCCGGTGAAGTTTCGCTTGGGGCTCCTCGATGGCGCGGGGCGCAACGCGGGTTCCGTCCCGAACTCGGTCGGTGGCGCGAAGCGCCAGGCCGTCGTCGTGCGGCGAGCGGCCGAAAAGGCCGGCTGGGGGACCGCCGTACCAAAGGACTCTGGTCTCGGCATCGCCACCTCGTTCGGCCAGGAACGCGGCATGCCAACCTGGGTCGCGTGCGTGGCGCGCGTGCGGGTCGATCGCGGCAGCGGTGCGGTATTCGTCGAGAAGTTGACGATCGTCGTCGATGCCGGAACCATCGTGCACCCGGACGGTGCGCTCGCCCAGGTCGAGGGCGGCGCCCTGTGGGGTCTCAGCATGGCGCTGCTGGAAGGCACGCAATTCGTCAACGGTCAGGTCAAGGACACGAATTTCGACACCTATACGCCGATGCGTATCGGCGATGTGCCGGCACTGGACATCGAGTTCGTCGATAGCACCGAGGTGCCGGTCGGCCTCGGTGAGCCGGGAACGACCGTTGTCGCACCCGCGATCGGCAATGCGATCTTCGCCGCCGTCGGCACGCGGCTCCGGCATCTGCCAATTCGCCCGGGCGACGTACTCCAGGCCCTGCAGCGAGGCGGTTAATTGCCGCAAGGGTGCCGCTCGAGGCCCTATCGGCGCAACAGATCAAGTAATGGAGCGGGTTGGTGATCAGCGTTTTGCAGGCTTTCGATAGGGCGCCCATGGTCGAACTCAAGAGCGACGACAAGGCGGCGCTCGACCGCAAAATCGAGGCGGCCAGCAAGCTGTTCATCGACCGCGGGGCTCGGCTGCAAACCTACCAGAGGATCGCCATCCTGCAGAATTTGGCTGGACTGATGCAGGGCAAGCGCGAACATCTGGCGCGACAAATTGCGCGTGAGGGCGGCAAGCCGCTGACCGATGCGCTGATCGAAACCGATCGCGCGATCGATGGCGTACGCAATGCCGCCGATGAACTGCGCGTCATGGCCGGACGCGAAATCCCGATGGGCCTGACGCCGGCGAGTACGGATCGGCGCGCATTTACGATCATCGAGCCGATCGGCGTAGTCGCAGCGGTCTCGGCGTTCAATCACCCCTTGAATCTGATCGTCCATCAGGTCGTGCCGGCGATCGCCGTCGGTTGTCCGGTGATCGTCAAACCGGCACTGACCACGCCGCTTAGCTGTGTCGAGTTGGTGGCACTGCTTCACCAGGCCGGCCTGCCGCCGGATTGGTGTCAGACCTTTCTTCCCGAGACCAACGAACTCGCCGAGGCGCTGATTACCGATTCCCGTATCGCCTTTCTGAGCTTCATCGGTTCGAGCCGGGTCGGCTGGTATCTTCGGTCCAAATTGCCACCGGGAACTCGTTGTGCCTTGGAGCACGGGGGCGCCGCGCCGGTCATCATCGACCGCAGTGCCGACCTCGACCGGCTGATCGATCCGCTGGTCAAGGGGGGCTACTATCATGCAGGTCAGGTCTGCGTATCGGTTCAGCGGATCTACGTCCATGCGGATCTCGAGAGCGAGTTTCTCGAGCGCTTCGCCGTCCGGGTGGCGGCGTTGAGGGTGGGTGATCCCCTGTGTGCAAGCACCGAGGTCGGTCCGCTGATTCTTCCGCGGGAGGCCGATCGGGTCTCGGCTTGGACCGACGAGGCCGTTGCGTCGGGCGCCAGGCTCATCGGCGGCGGCCGCTTGAGCAGCACGACCCTCAATCCGTCGATCATCGTCCATCCGCGGGCAGACGCCAAAGTCTCGACCCTCGAAGTGTTTGGCCCGGTCACCTGTGTATATTCCTTTACGCAGCTCGATGATGCCATCGCCGCCGCCAATTCGCTTCCTGTGGCATTCCAAGCCAGCATCTTCACCGAAGATCTGCGCACGGCGTTCGATACGGCCGAACGCCTCGCCGCCTCCGCCGTCATGATCAACGATCACACGGCGTTCCGCACCGATTGGATGCCGTTCGCCGGGCGCCGCCAATCGGGCTATGGCATCGGCGGCATTCCGTGGACGATGCGGGAGATGACCGAGCAGAAGATGATCGTGTTTCGAAATTAGCGGCCTGCCGCCGAGCAGAAAGCCCGTGCATACGTGCCCCACTTGCAACTAAAGAGGAACGAACCATGAATCAACCGACAGTGGCGCTCGCGCCCGCGCCCGCGACGACTGAAAAACTCGTGTACACCGCGAAGACTCACACCACCGGAGGCCGGGAAAACGGCAAGTCTCAGAGCAGCGATGGCCGGCTGGACATCAAACTCTCGATTCCCGGCGGACCGGGCACCGGCACCAATCCCGAGCAGCTGTTCGCCGCCGGGTGGTCGGCCTGTTTTGAAGGCGCGATGGCGGTGGTAGCCCGCAAGAGGAAAATCAGACTTCCCGCCGATACGGCCATCGATGCCGAGGTGTATCTGCACCAAAGTTTGGCGGACGGCACATACTTACTTCGTGCCCGGCTCGATGTCAGCCTGCCGGGTGTCGAGCAAGATATTGCCCAGGCGATCGTCGACGACGCGCACCGAATCTGTCCGTACTCCCGAGCCACACGCGGCAACATCGACGTAGCGGTAAATCTCGTTCGAGCGGGCCTGAATACCTGATGACCGGCAGCCACACCGTGACGGCGATCGCGGCGTGCCGGTTCAGATACCGCTTTCTTTGTACAACGCAGCCAATTGAGCGCTGACGACGCCGAGCGAGCGTAGCGAACAGTTCCGCTACATTGATCGGCTTGACGAATTGATCGTCCATGACCGCAGGATTTGTCCTCCACCAGCAAAATGCGGGCGCCGCGCGCGCTCTCCTTCTGAGCTTGCAAGGTTCGATCGCGCAGAGTGGAGGCGCTGTCGCTGCCCCGGGCTAATGCCGATTCCCGTATCCCGCACACCAAAGCGCAGCTTAACTATGACCGCACCTGCTTCGATCACTTCCGGACTGATGGTAATTTCACCACGCTCCGTGAACTTGATCGCATTGTTGCTCGGATTGATCAGCACCTAGCTCAATCGCAGAGGATCGCCCACCAGGCGCGTCGGCAACGGTGCCGGCTCAATAAACACCAGCTCACGCTTCTTACCTTCCGCCTGTTGCCCGATCACATTCGCGAGATTGTCCATCACCTCGCCCAAGCGGAAATCGATGGCCGCCATCTGCAGCTTGCCGGCCTCGATTTTCGAAAAATCGAGGATATCGTTGATGATTCGCAACAGCGGCTAGAACAAACGGTAGACATTATCGACGTAGTGATGCTGCTTGGGTTCGAGGCCGCCGCCCAAAGCCGACGGCGGCACGCCGATAATGGCATTGGCAGTACAAGGTTATCCAGATGACCTTGATAACAAGTCTGACACGACCCCTTCGCTGCAAGGGGCGCAGCCGCGGTTTTGCCACGGCTAGGTGTTGACGGCGACGCCGAGCAGCCGTCCGAGCCCCCAGGTGGTGCCTCCCGCGGCCAGGCCGATCAGGGTCTGGCGGGCGCCGGCAAACAATGCATTACGGCCGGTGAACACCGTGGTCGCGGCGCCGAGGGCGAAAAGAGTGGCGCCGCTCGCGACCGTGCTGATCAGGATCGCCCTGCTCCCGTCGATGAAGAAGAACGGGCTCACCGGGACAATCGCGCCGATGATGAAGACGCCAAACGAGGAGGCGCCAGCGATCCATGCCGAGCCGCCGAGTTCATTCGGATCAATCCCGAGCTCCTCGCGGGTCAACGTGTCGAGCGCCCGATCCTTGTCGGCCATCATCTGCGCGGCCGTCGCCTTTGCCTGTTCGGCATTGAACCCCTTCGAGCGGTAGATCAGGACGAGTTCCTCCTCCTCCTCATCGGGCACCTGGGCGAGCTCGTCGGCCTCGATCGCGATCTCCCGCGAGTACAGCTCGCGCGCGCTTTGCACGGAGAGCCACTCGCCCATCGCCATCGACAAGGCGCCGGCAAGAAGACCCGCGAGACCACTGATAAGGACCGTGTGCTGCGCGAGACCGGCCCCGGCGACGCCCATGACGAGGCTCATGTTGGAGCACAAGCCGTCGTTCGCGCCCAGCACCGCCGCGCGCAGGGCGTTGCCGCCGCTCGCTGCATGCCGACCCTCGAGCCGCGAGAAGAACGCTCCGCTCCAGCGCGGTCGCCGGCCGGCCGCCAGTGCGTTGAGAATCCGCGCGTGCGAGCGCTCTTGGGAGGGCATCTCGGTCCCGCGAGTCTCGGGCTGATCGTCGTACTGCGCCCGGTCGACGTGCTCGAGCGTCGCCGCCGCCGGCAAGACTAGATCAGCGCCGAACCATCGCGCGCACCGGATCAGCAGGCGGGTGCGCCACCCGGGCTTCGGCGCGCTCGCGCTCGCGCCACCCGCCTCCAGCTTGGACTGCCAGAAAGAAGCATGCTTTTCCTCGACGGCGGCCAGCCTAGAATAGAGTTCTGCGAGCGAGGTATCCGGTTCGCTCGCCGCCATCGAACGGTAAAGAGCGCAGCTATCGATCTCTCCCTGAAGATTCCTGCGATAACGGGCTAGGCTCCGGCCGTCAAGCATCGCAGCCATCGCTAAGGCGGCGGCAGGGCGAATCAGCAAGAATCCAAGCCTTGGCCGGTTCGGGGGCAAAGTTGCACAATAGTCGGTGCACGGCTTGGCCAAAGCTACAGGGTCCGCGCTGTGCCCGGAAACCCTCAATAGGCTGATCCCAACGACTCTTTCGAGCGATCCTCCCTTTGGCGCCAGTCCGGTGCAACAGCCCGGAATCCGGCGCGCCGATCGTTAGCCGCCACCGGCATCTTCGCTAGTGGCGCCTTCGGCGGGCCGCGGACGGCGGTCGAGGTAAGCGTCGGCGGCCGGAACGGCCAGCTCGATTTCCGTGCCGGAGTCCGCCGCCGTCCAGATCGCAAGCTTGCCGCGAATTCGCCTGGCGCGTTCGCGCATGCCCTGAAGCCCGAAATGTTCCGCACGCCCCTCTGACAAGATCGAGGGGTCGATGCCCTTGCCATCGTCCCGGATCCACACTCGAAGCTGCTGCTCATCGTAGCGCAGCTCCACTTCGATATGCCGCGCCTGGGCATGGCGGAATGCATTGCGCAACGCCTCGCCCGCGATTCGATAAATTTCGTCACGCACGATCGGGTGCAGGGACCTGGCGGCGCCTTCCACCACCACGTGCAATCCGACCGCTGCGTCAGCGCCGGCTTCGGCCGCGAGATCCTCGCCGACGATCTTGATGGCCTCGGCCAGATCATTGATCTCGACATTCGAGGTGCGCAATCCCTGCACGGCTTCCCGGCCCTCGGCAATGGCGCGCGCCGCCTGATCAATCGTGCGGCCAAGTATCGCCTTGGCATCGGACCCATGCGTGTCGAAGATCGCGTACGCCGTTTGCAAGCGAAGCAGCAGTCCTTGAAAACTCTGCAGCAGCGTATCGTGCAATTCTCGCGCGATGCGGGTGCGCTCCGCTATGCGCGCCTCCGAGCGCGCTTTCAAGCCGCGGGCGATCCGGCGCAGATGCCGTCGGTGCAGCGCCCACAGCCCGGTCAGGATGCCGGCAACGAACGCCACACGAAACCAGGCCGTTTGCCAATAGGCGGGTGCGACGGTAAAGCCAAGTGTCGCGCCCTGCTCGTTCCAAACACCGCTGTTGTTGCTCGCCACGACCCGGAAACGGTAGCTGCCGGGGGCGAGGTTCGAATACTCCACGCGGCGAACATTGAGGACTTCCCGCCAGTCGCGGTCCTGCCCTTCCAGCTTGAACCGAAAGCGCACTTTTTCCGGAGCTACCATGCTCAAGGCGGTGTACTCGATCGTCAGGTCACGCAGCTGTGCCGGCAGTTGCAACCCGGGACTGGCGGAGTACCTCTGCCCATCCGCAGTGATCCGCTCGATGTGGACTGGTGGAAGGACCCGGTTGATCTGCAGGTGCAGAGGATCAATGGCGCTGACGCCGTCCAAGTGGACGAACCACAGTTTTCCATCGATCGATTTGCTCACGACTGGAACGAGGGCAGCGCCGAGCGCATGCATCCTCAGGCCGTCGGTTCTATCCAACACGAGCGGATGAACCGAACGTGTCGACTCCGACTCCCACGCCTTCCATTCGGAATGTTCGATGCGTAGCAGGCCACAGCTCGTATTCAGCCATAACGAGTAGGCGTTATCCTCGATGACCCATTTGATGGAATCGCAAGGCAGACCATTTTTGCGCGTGAGTGTCTGCGCACGACCGTCCTTGATGCGACTGAGGCCGCCTTCCGTGGCAGCCCAAAGCGTGCCCTCGTGATCGATCAGTAGATTCCAGACCGTGTCCGATTCAAGACCCTGCCTGCGTCCGAAGGATGTGCGCAATTGCCCGTCCTTGAAATAGGCAACCCCGCCGTGCAGAAATCCAAGCCACAGTCCGCCCGCCAGCGGATCGGCGGCGACCGCGGACAGGCGGGGGTCCGGTCCGCGCCGAGCCCATGGCCAAGGCACGGTTCCGACGAGACGACCTGCGACGATATGCAACAGGCCGGAACCAGGATAGCTGGCCCAGACGCCCTCGTGGCCATCGCTAAACATCGCGATCCAAATTGTGTCCGGCACACCCCTGACGCGATGAAATCTGCCATTCTCGAACCAGCTTGTGCCGTGATCGGTGCCGACCCAAATCCGTCCTTGCGGATCTTCGAAGAGGGAATCGATTGCGCTGCCCAGCAATTGTCGATCAACGAGACGAGTGATCTTGCCGGGTCCGGTCCCGGACCGCGGCTCTGCGGCTGGGACGCGCTGGCTGAGGGGTGAGGGCGTCGCACGATAGATGGTCAACCGCCCGTCCTTCCATCGGTTCAGGCCCCCGTACGAGCCAATCCAGAGACTGCCATCCCGCGCAGCGAGGACACACGCCACCGGCGTGGACAACCCGCGATCGTTGGTGATCGTAGAGACGGCCGCTTGACGCAGCTGATCCAGACCATTGGTAGTGCCTACCCAAACGGTGCCCTCGCGATCCTCCAGCAGGGCAGTCACCAAGTCGCCCGAAAGATCCACACTTCTTTCGAGCCAAGTGGCCCTGCCGTTTTGAACATGCAGCAGCCCACGCTGCATCGTTCCAATCCACAGAGCGCCGTGCCGATCCCGCAGCAGGCTCTCCGCACCGAACATCCGCGGCACACCTGGGATGTCGTACTCCTCGATCCCCTGACCGGTGGTGTGCATCAGGACGCGGTCATCGCCTCCGCCGATGACGAGCAAACCCTTCCCGCCTTCGCCGGAAACCAGGGACTGCGCCGCACGAACGGTCTGCGAGGTGTAGCGGCGCGCCGGAGCCGGCGTCCACCGCCACAGTCCCGATTCAGTTCCGACCCACAAATGATGCTCGTTGTCCTCATACAAGGAATAAACGACACTGCTGCGATCCCCGTTGGAATAAAACAGCCCGCGGCCCGATCGGCCTTCGATCTCCGTGCATTGAACCTTTGCTCCATGAATGGCGCAGAGACCGCCAGTTCCTCCTGCCCATATCGTTCCCTCGTGGTCTTCCAACAAAGCGAACACCGGCATTGAGGCAAGTGCGGAGTAGCGGACGAGCTGGCCGTTGCGCCAGCTGACGAGTCCGTCGAGCGTGCCCACCCACAACGCGCCATCGCGCGCCGCCAACAGAGACAGGATGTTCGCGCTCGGCAGAGGCGGACCGACCCCGGGTCCGGAAGGAACAAAGCGAACGCCGTCGAAGCGAACCAGGCCGAATTCCGTGCCGAGCCACAGATAGCCGTCGTTCGTTTGAACGATCGAGTTGACCCGGCCCTTCAAGCCGGGGCTTTCGGTCCAGGCCATGTGCGTATACTGCATGCGCTCACCCGCAACTGCAGAGGCGATCGCACCGCGGCACTCGGCGGACAGCATGAGGAGCGCGCTAAGAAGCACAAGTGCGCGAACGGAACCGCGCTGCGGCGCGACGTTCGCAGTCCGCACATTACCGGCAGCCAAATGACAAGGCGCGCGGTTAGACGTCATAATTTTACGGTGAAAGAGATGCCGGCGTAGCGCATTGCATCGCGAGCCGGCTCACCGATGACGGCGACACCGGTGTGGGTGGGACTACCGGTCCACAGGCCGCTGAAGAAATCCTCGACGTCGGCGTAGTACACGTGGTTCGTGACATTTCTGACGAACAACGTCGCAGAATGCCGCTCGTCGCTGCTGCGAATTGTGGCGCTGAGATTGAGCAGCCCAAACCCGGCCTGGATCGCATAGGGATTCTGGTCAGGTAGCATTTGCGCCGATGTGCGGTAAACGTAACTCGCGTTGAACACCCATTGATAGGGGTGGTCGATGAGCGGCACGCGCTGCTCGATCGACACGATACCCTTGAACTTCGGCGCGTTCGGCATGCTATCGCCGCTGACATTCTGGTACGGGCTGCCCACGGGCACCCCCGCGACGATCAGTCGACCGCATAGTCCCGAGGGCGGCTGGCCGTTCAGTTGCGTGACGGGAACCGTAGGCTGTGTGCCATAGCACGGTGCGCTTTTGTAATCGATGAACTTCGCGTCGACGTAGGCCGCATTGACGCTCAACCGGGTCGTCTGCGTCGCCAGCCACTCGGCTTGCAGCTCCAGGCCGCGGGTCTCGGCGCGACCGGCGGAGGCAAGCATCAGAGCCGGCGAAAGGACGCCGGGCGCATACGCATAGCTCTGGATCTGGTAGTTTCTGTAGATCGTCGCGAACAGATCGGCGTTGAGAATCATCCTGCGGTCGAGATAGCTGCCCTTGGTGCCGATATCAAAGCTATCGATGTTCTCGCGCGGTACCGGCGCAAACGAGGCGTTGCCCGTCAATTGCGCTGCAGTGTTGTACGCCGACGGCGAATAGCCGCGCGAATAGCTCGCATAACTCATCACATTGCCGGTCAACTTTTGCTTGAATGCTATGTCACCAACCAAGGTATCGTTCGCCGCACTGCCGGCGCTGTGATATGCCTGCGGCGGGGTAAGCTGGTCAATTCGATAACGGATGACGTCGTGATTGAAGCGCAGCCCGGTGATCAGCGAGGTCGAAGGCCTCGCCTTCAGGGTTAAACGCGCATACAGATCATACGTCGAAGTGGTCGGGACCACGAATGAGTCGACGAGCGCCGGAGGAAAATTGCGCAGTCCGTGCTCGTCCACGGTGGTGTCCGAATAGAAGAACCCCGACAGCCAGCCCAACACCTGGTCAACGGGCGAGAAAATCTTGAGCTCCTCGCTGGTCTGCCGGACCGTCGTGATCTGCTGCTGGGTGTTGTGAAAGGCGTCGGTTCCGCTCAGCACCGTCCAGTAGTACTCGTTGACCGCGAACAGGTCCTGCACCTGATGCTGATTTTCCTGTGTGTAGGCGCTTGTCGATGCCAGGGTGTAGCCGCCCGGCAGACGATAGTTGACGACCGCGCTGTAGTCGGTATCACGATAAGTCGAGCCTGCGGTGGTCACGGGGCTGGTGTAGTCGAGGTTTCGCCAGGAGAGATTGATCCCCGGCAGCATGACCGCCTGCGTGAATGGGCTGCCGGCGAATAGAAAGGTGTTGCCCGGCGTTATGTAGAGGTACGTGAAGTTGAAACCGCTGCCGGCGGTATTCTCGTCGTGGGCCATTAGCGTCAGATCGAGATCATCCGTGATCGCGAATTTCAATTTCGCACGCGCGCCATATATATCCTGCGTGGTGGTTTGGTTGGCAGTCAGATTTGTGATCGGATAGGGCGTCGTCCTTCTGTACGCATCGAGGCTTCCCTCCACGCGGTTGATGATCGGCCCGGAAAGAAAGCCCTCGAGACGATACTCGCGATCGGTTGTCACGGTTGCGCCGACAAACGCGTTGGGCGAGCTGGTCGGCCCACGCGTCGTGAGGTTGATCACTCCGGATGCAGCCGTGCGGCCGCCCAGAGCCGACTGGGGGCCGAGCAGCACTTCGATACTTTGAATACCCATGACGTTGTTGGCGTCGAAGGAGTCCGATGGCATCGGCACGCCGTCGATCATGATCGCGACACCGGAGGAGATGCCCACGGCGCCCTCATTGGAGACGCTCGAGATGCCGCGGACGCCGGTCGGGACACGGCCATTGATCGTGCCGTTCAACTGCACTGATGGGACCAGGTTGTTTAGATCCGACAGGTCGGCCACGTTGGAGGCCGCGAGCGCCTGCGATGACACGACCTGCGCAGCGACGGGAATGTCCTGCAGTCGCTCGGTCCTTTTTTGCGCCGTGATGATGATTTCCTCGAGCCCGCTGCCTTGGAGATCCACAGAATTTGCGAACAGGGGAACGAGCAAAAAAGTGCCGAGCACCGTCATCCGAGGCAAGACGCCGGGAATAATCGCGGTGCTTTGCGGTCTCGCCGTCATCCCGGAAAAATGGTTGCGGTGCAACATCTTTCACTCGCCAGAGCCGTCCCATTGCCGAGGACAGTTCGTTTTATTCTCTGGATTGCGCCATCACTGCCCTACTTCGATTTTACACCACAGCCGCAATCGACCAATAGGCGAAATCTTCGGGGTGGCTGCAACGAACATGCGGACGATTCGGGTGTGCTTGCTGTGTGCCGCCTTGAGTCAAGATGAGTCCGCGCCGAAGGAACAGTGAAGGTGCGCGCACGGTCAGCGGCGCCCGTCACGGCAATGAGGTTCGAATTTCATGGATAAGCTCAATCAGTTGCTCGTCGGCCACCCGGTGATGGAATTCGGCGCCGCGTTTCGCGCCGCCACACTCGATTCAGGCGTCAAAGTGAGTCAATCCAAAGCCTCCATATGGCTGGAGGGAGGTGTAACGCCCGCCGGAGCTGGATTTGTCTGGGGCTATGGAACGATCACTTATCGGGGAATTGAACACCCGTTCAGGCTTTCTGGTCTGTCGATCGCCAATGGCGATGCGGCCAACATGTCCGCAGCAGGCAGCGTCATGCATCTGAAGAAACTGTCGGACTTCAGCGGCTACTATTTAGCTTCGCGCGTGGGATCGACGGGAGCCGACAGCGGTCCAACCACTTATCTCAAGAATGACCGCGGTGTGGTAATCGAACTGATTGCGACGGATGCCGGACGGCGCATCACCGTACCGATTTATGCCGCGCAGATGCGGCTGAAGCGCAAGAAGACGGCAGCGTCATCCGATGGCGTCCCTCCGGATGCGACTGGCGGCTCATGATCGTTGGCCAGGACTTAAACAAGCGAAAAGGATGGTGCATCGTCGTCGCCGATGATCATGGGCCGGAATATGTCCCGTTGGTTGGCGACGCCGCAAAGTGCTCACCAGTCCAGTATTGCGGATTCGGCGAACCCACGACATTGCTGCAGAAGGCGCTGCATCGAGCCAAGCAAATCGCTCCCGCCGCGCAGATTGTGGTCACCGTCAGGGAGGAGAATCGCGAGCGCTGGGAGCCCGCCCTTTGGTTCATCGATCCCGAGCGACGCTTTGTTTCTCACAACCGCACCACCGCCGCATTGACGACGGCGGCTGCGCTGCTGTCGATCGCAGCCGAGTGCGCCTCGAATATCGTGACCATCCTACCGGCGCGGTGTTATGTGGCTCACGAAGAAATATTGGCCGCGGCCCTACATCAATTGTACGCGACCCTGCCGAGAATTCCGGAAAGAGTCGGAACTCTCGGCATGATCGATATTGACGCCGCACTCGACGAGGATTATCTGGTTCCACGCGAGGCCAACGCGGGCCCAGGATTGACGGTCCATGCAATGGCCCGCCAACCCATCGGCTGGGTTGCACATCACCTGCGACAACGGGGCGCAATGATTGCCTCAGGAATCCTGACCGGGTACGCGGCTGCGTTCGCGTCACATATTTTCAGACATTGCCCCGATCTAGCCAATTCACTGACCAATATGAATCGGCTGGCAGTGGATTGTGAGCGCCATTTATCGGCTGAGATTTACGGCCATGTGCCGAGCACCGTGCTGCGCTCGCTGAGGTGGTGGCCACCTACGTTTCCCCAGCGGGCGTTCCGCGTGCATCGCTGTGGCTGGAGAGGGTTGCACACCGCGCGTGCCGTAGCGCAAATTAGTGCGTCGTATCCGGCCAGTACTCCGCAAGATTTGGAATTACCGATCGATCTGCCTACGGCGGCACAGCCGCTCGGCACCGTGGCGTGATCAACCGATTGTTTCGGCTTTGAGACCTCGGCGAGCGGAATATTCGAACGGCGGCATTGCTTTGACCGCCGCCCTCGTCGCTCCCTTGAGGACCGGCCTGCCGCTTTGCTACCGCAAATGTTTCACCGGAATCGCCCCGTCATACGGGCCGAGACCGACGAACTCTCCTGCCTCGATGATCGCGGACGAGAGCACCTTTCCCGGCGCGATGACGAGGTCGTCGACGGTGCCGATCTTCTGGTCCTTCTCGTTGTAGACCGCAAGACCGGGGTTCAGCCTTCGGCGCCGAAGCGGCGAGCAGCAGCACGACACAATGTGACCGCGTCGTGTTACGCATTCGTGTACCGCGTGTGATCATCGCACTCACTCTAGCCAGCGGCCTCTCACGTTGAGCAATCCGATGCGGCAGCCGCCCAAAACGCGCTCGCGCATGCCGGCTCAATCGACGCCCTGCCCGCACGGCCACCGAGGTTGCGGTTGGCTAAGCGCACGACTCGATCGCCGGTTTACTCCACTAATGGGACCTGGGACGACAACTCGTAACGCTGAACCGCACGAATCTTTGTTTCGATCTGAATGTAACGCGCCACTTTCACGTCGGGCAGCGCCTTCTCGAGCTTGGGCAGGTATGAGCGCAGCAGCCGTACGTCCGCCTCCTCGGCGCCAAGCCAATTTTCGATCAGTTTCTTCGCCAGTTCATCGGTCAAAGGACCGTGATTGTACGCAGCGGCATAGGCGACGATCACGTCCTTCATTCGCTCATTAATCTTCCCTAGATCGCTCTGATACGCATCATAGATCGGCCAGAAGCCGCTCGCCTCCGAATCGGTGAGCTGCATGTTCTGTGCGATCACCAACTTCTTATCCGCCCGCACTTTGTCACGTAAAATTTGCATATTCATGGCGGTGCTGTCCCCCATGAGTGCGTTATCGGCAACGTTGGTTTGAGCGATCGCCGGCGCGGCCAGCGACAGCGCGACCGCAAGCCATACGAATTTCAAGCGGTGCATAGGTGATGTCCTTGTAGATTCCGATTCGCCATAAAAATGCGTTAAATTTCTACTGCGGCGCGTCCCGGTCGGCGCCGAAGCGCGACTCTCGTTCAACTATGCGGGAACTGCGCGTCGATTCTCCCTCCATCGGGCAGCTGACACTCGCCCGTTCCGCCGCCAGCCATCCCTGCATCCGGATGAGCGAGCTGGAATCGGCAGCGCATGTGAGATCCGTCGGTCGCGGCGAGATTGGCGACGACGCGGCCCGAGTAGTGCGTCACGAATTCCGGGCCCGCATCCCAGTCGCCCCAGCCGCCCATCCGCCAGCGGGGACCCCATCCGACCCAAAGCGGGTGAAGAGATTCGACCGTCGTGTTGCTGGTGACCTGAACGAACTGTCCTGTGTAAGTCTTCCCATCGGCGAACCGCGCCGTCATCAAGCCCGAGACGTCGTCCGAGCTCGTCCAGCTGAACGTCGCGGGATGCTTTCCGGACGGCGTTGCGCCGACACCCGATCCCGTGGTCGTACAACCCGCAGCCAACACCATGCCGAGCAGCAGCCCAGTTTTGCCAGTTCGATGTGCCATCTCGACCGTCCTCGCGCACTGGGAGACACCATGTCGCTGCGCGGAATCGTCCGCCAAATCCCGGTGCATGCCGGCAAATTTGCCGCAGTCGAACTCACCGTTGGCTCACGCATTGGCAGCCGCCCATCCTGTCGCAGTCAGGCGCGAAGGCGGCGCCCTTTCGGCACCTAAGGGTAACGCCGGACGCAGTGCACTTGCGTATACTAGGACGCTGATGTGGTAAATGATGCGGCTCATGCACGGTGAAATATGCGGTTTCTAGATTCAATGAAGGCACGCCCCGGACATCTGCGGGAGCCGGTGCGATTCAACGTTGCCCTGGGGATCTCATTGATCCTCGGACTGGCGTGCGTCAGCCGCGCACTGGCTGGCGCGCCGCTCACCATTGTCAACGACAATGAAGATACCGTATTGGCAACGATTATCAATGTGAATGCGCAACCCCCGGTAACCGTACTTTCGGCTCAACCGATTGACGGATTTGCATCCATATCGATCGAGGTGCCGACGGACGCATCAGGCAATGCGCACATTGCCTGGTCAGCGTCGAACACCGACGCGATCAACCATCTCTGCGGGCGCGGTAGGCGCACCGTCAAACCTCACCGTACCGTGCACGTGTGGGCGAATCGGCATTGCCGGTAAGAAAATGCGAATCAATCCATCAAGGCACCGCCTGCGCGGGATCCTTGGGACGAAGCACATCGTGCAGTTGGGCCTGAAACCAGCCGCCGCCGAGGTCGCCGATCAGCGATACGGTATTGATCAGACGCATCTCCTGCACGCTGAGCGCAATTTGCTGGTCATTGAACTGCGCCGCCTGCGCTGCGGCCACGGTCGTGTAGTCCACCGTGCCCGCCTGAAATTCGGCGAGCGCGATCCCGCTGCCGCGGATCGCGTCGCGCACCGCTGTGTCTAGCGCCTTTGCCTGCTCGGCGAGGATGCGCAGCGCGGCAAGATCGTTCTCCACAGCCGCGAACGCGTTGAGCACCGTGCTGCGATAACTCGCGACGGTCGCCTCGTAGGCGGCCTTTGCCGCTTCGACCTCGGCACGGCGCTCACCGAAATCGAGCAACGTCTCGGTGCCGGACGCGCCGATCGACCAGACATGATTGCCGGCATGCAGCAGGCCCTGCAGCGGCGACTGCGAAAAGCCCGCTGATGCCGAAAACGACAGTGACGGATAATACGCCGCGACGGTGATGCCCACAGCCGCGTTCTGTGCGGCCACGAGGCGTTCCGCGGCGGCGATATCTGGCCGGCGCTGCAGCAACGTCGAGGGCAACCCAGCCGGGATCGCCGGCAGCGTCGGCATTCTCTCGCTGTGCGCGATGTCGAGATCCTCGGGATTCTTGCCGGCCAGTACCGCGATGGCGTGTGCATATTGCGCGCGCGCGACGCCAAGACCGATCAGCGTGGACTCGGCGGATTCCAGCGCGACCCGAGCGGTGATCACGGCCGAAGGCGGGGTCGCCGTGATTCCGGCCGCTTCCTGCGCCATCGTCACGCGCAATGCGTCCCGATACGCATCGACCGTCCGCTGCGCCAGATCGATGTTGGCGTCGGCGATCCGCAGTTCGATGACGGTCGTCGCCAGGATCGTCTGCTGCGATAGCGTCGCATTGACCAGCAAAGCTTCGTCGGATTGCGCGATTGCGGTATTTTGCTCGATCAAGCGGCGCACCTTTCCCCACAGGTCGGTCGTCCAACTCGCGGCGCCCTCGAGCGTGGCCGAATTGACGACGTCCCTGGATTGCCGGGATGTACCCGAGCCGCTGTTGCCGCTACCGGCATTGCCGGGGCCGCCCGAGCGGGTAGCCGATCCCGAGATGCCTATGATCGGAAACAGCTGGGCGCGCGCGATCTTCACCTCGGCCAGCGCCTGCTGGTAGTTCGCGTAGCTCTGGCGCACCGTCTGGTTCGACACGCCGACCAGAGGCTCGAGCTGGTCGAGCAAGGGATCGTGGAAATCGGTCCACCAGTTACCCTTGGGCGCCGCATCTGACGGGGTGGCGCTCGTCCAACCGGGCAGCTCCTTGTATCGTGCGGCCACCGGCACCGACGGGCGATGATAGTCTGGACCGACCACACAGCCGCCGAGCAGTACGCTTGCCAAGCCGACCAAGCACCAATTGACACGCACGGTATTCATGCACCCTCGCTCAACTCTCCGCGCCATGGCAATGCCGGCGTCCACTTGCCCAGCCTTGCGCGCAGACGATCCAGATAGAGATAAATCACCGGCGTGGTGTACAAGGTGAAGACCTGGCTGAGGATGAGTCCACCCATGATCGTGATGCCGAGCGGCTGGCGCAGCGATGCGTCTTGCCCGATGCCGATCGCCAGCGGCAGCGCGCCGAGCACGGCCGCCCCCGTGGTCATCATGATCGGACGCAGCCGCACGACCGCCGCCTCGTGAATCGCTTGGCGCGCGTCGATCTTTTGCTCGCGCTGCACATGAATAGCGACGTCGATCATCATGATGGCGTTCTTTTTGACGATGCCGATCAGCAGGATGATGCCGATCAGCGCGATCACCGAGAACGGTGTGCCAAAGGCGAGCAGCGCCAAGGTCGCGCCGATGCCGGCGGACGGCAGTGTGGAGAGAATGGTCAGCGGATGGACCGTATTCTCGTAAAGTATGCCCAGCACGATGTAGACCGCCGTCAAGGCCGCGAGGATCAACAGCGGCATCGTTGACATCGACTCCGCGTAGACCTTACCTGCGCCCGCGAAGCTGCCGTGAATCGCGGCCGGCATGCCGAGATCGTGCATGGCCGCCTCGATGGCCGCGCCGGCGCGGCTCAGGGAACCGCCGGGCGGCAGGTTGAAGGAAATCGTCGATGCCACGAGGCCGCCTTGGTGGTTGACCTGAGTCGCCGTGTGGCTGTTGCGATAAGAGGCGAGAGCCGGCAGCGGCACCATAGTCTCGGCTGCCGTACTGTCCGCGCTGCCCGTGGAGCTCCCACCGCGGCTGTTCGAGATGCTGTTGGTCACCGCATTGGCCTGCGCGCTCGCGTTCAGCGAATTGGTGTTGGATGAGGCCGCCAATGCGGCGGAGGTAGCGCGGTACGGCGACAATCCGCTGACGGTGCTGCCCTGCGCCTGGGACTGCTGGGTACCGGTGGAGTTGCCGGCGGCGGTGCTGAAGCGCATGCGATTAAGCATCTGCGGGTACTGCAAATACCGGGGCGCCACCTCCATGACGACGAAGTATTGATTGAAGGGGTTGAATATCGTCGATACGGTACGCTGACCGAATGCGTCGTAGAGCACATTGTCGATCTGGTTCGGCGCAAAGCCGTAGCGCATAGCGGTCTGCCGATCGATCGAGACGTAGGTCTGCAGGCCGTTGCGCTGCAAATCCGAATTGGCATCCACGAGTTGCGCGCGATGCTTGCCGATCTCGGCCACGAGCTTCGGAGTCCATGCGTACAGCGCGGCCGTATCCTCGCTGGTCAAGGTGTATTGGTACTCCGCGGCCGACTGCCGGCCGCCGATGTGCAGATCTTGCACCGCCTGCAGATAAAGGCGCGCACCGGCAACGCGATTGAGCCTGGGGCGCAGGCGCTGCACCACTTGATCGGCCGATGCACGCCGTTGCGACAGCGGTTTAAGTTCGACGTAAACATTAGCGGTATTGAGCGCGCGGGCGCCGGTAAAACCGATCACGGATTTGACGGCGGGATCGGTTTGTACGATCTGCTGAAGCTGCCGCAGCTCTTTTTCCATCGACTGGAAGGAGGTGTTTTGATCGGCGATGATCTGACCGATCAGAATGCCGTTGTCCTGCTCCGGGAAAAACGTCGATGGAACCAGCCGGAACAATGCGACGTTGAGTACGATCAGACCGATCAGCAGCAGGCCAACCAACCGCGAATGATCGATTACCGCCGACAAGGAACGCGCGTACGCACTCTTAAACCGGTCGAACTGCGCCTCCGCCCAAGTGGCCCACCTCGCCCTCGAGTGCAGGGCGCCGGCGCGGCCCAGTAGGTAGGCACACATGGTCGGCGTGACGGTCAGCGAGATCAGCAGCGAGAATAAAATGGCGATCGATAGCGTGACCGCGAACTCGTGGAACAGCAGGCCGACGATGCCCGGCATCAACAGGATCGGTATGAACACCGCAATCAGCGACAGACTCATCGAGATCACTGTGAAGCTGACCTCCGCGCTGCCGCGCAGCGCCGCTTCGAGCGGCTGCACGCCGGCCTCGCAGTGGCGGGCGATATTCTCCAGGACCACGACCGCATCGTCGACGACGAAGCCGGTGGCTATGATCAGCGCCATCAGCGAGAGGTTATCGATGCTGTAGCCGAGCAGGTACATCGGTCCAAAGCTGCCGAGGATCGACAGCGGTAGGACTACCGCCGGTATCAGTGTGGCGCGCGGCGATTGCAGGAACACAAACACCACGCCGATCACCAGTGCAACGGCCAGCCCTAGGCTGCGCTCGGTGTCGCTGACCGCCGCGGTCACTGATTGCGATCGGTCGAGCGCGATGTGCACCTGGACGCTGGGCGGCAGGGCCGCGACGACCCGCGGCAGGACCTTCTCGATCTGGGCCACGGTTTTGATGATGTTCGCACCCGGCAGCGCGAAGACGACCACGCCCACGGTCTGCTGGTTGTTGAACAGTCCGGCGTTGCGGATGTTTTCATTCGAATCCACGACGGCGGCGACCTCGTGCAGGTGCACCGGCGCGCCATCGCGGTAGGCGATGACCAGACCGCGATAGTCCGCCGCCTTGGTCGCCTGATCGTTGGACATCACCTCGTAGCGCTGATCGCCCTGATCGATGTACCCTTTGGCGCTGTCCGCATTCGCCGCCGAGATCGCGGCGCGCACGTCCTCGAGGCCGATGCCGTAGCTGCTGAGCTTGTCGGGCTCGAGTTCCACCCGTACCGAGGGCAGCGCGCCGCCGCCGAGCGTAATTTGACCGACGCCGCTGATTTGCGACAGCTGCTGTTGGATGACGGTGCTCGCGGAATCGTAGAGCTGCGCCCTGGTCAAGGCACTCGAGGTCAAGGAGAGAATGAGGATCGGCGAATCCGCCGGATTGTATTCACGATAGGACGGATTATTGCGCAGAGTCGTCGGCAGGTCCGCGCGCGCCGCCTGAATCGCCGCCTCGACGTCGCGCGCCGCGCCGTTGATGTCGCGCGTCAGGTTGAACTGGACGACGACCATGGAGGAGCCGATATAATTGCTCGAGGTCAGCTCGCTGACGCCGGCGATCGTCGCCAGACGCCGCTCGAGCGGCTCGGCCACCGTCGAGGCCATGATCTCGGGGCTCGCACCGGCCATGTTCGCCTGCACCACGATGACTGGGAACGTGACGTTGGGCAGCGGTGCGACCGGCAGGTGAAAATAGGCCAGCAAGCCCGACAGCCCGATTGCGATCGCCAGCAGCGTGGTTGCCACGGGCCGCCTGATGAACAGTGCCGGTATGTTCACGCCGCACTCCCGCCGGGAAGCTCATTCGATTGACGGCTGAAGCGCTGCGAGACGCGGTCGAATAAAAGATAAATCACCGGCGTCGTGAACAAGGTCAGCGCCTGGCTGACGATCAGACCGCCGATGATGGCAAGCCCGAGCGGCCGGCGCAGCTCCGAGCCCGTGCCGGTGCCGAGCAGCAGCGGCAGCGCGCCGAGGATCGCCGCCAAGGTGGTCATCAGAATCGGCCGGAAACGCAGCATCGAGGCCTGGAAGATCGCCTCCTCCGGCGCCTTGCCGTGCCGGCGCTCGGCTTCGAGCGCGAAGTCCACGATCATGATGCCGTTCTTCTTGACGATACCGATCAACAGCACGATGCCGATGATGCCAATCACGTCGAGGTCCTTGCCGGCCAACATCAACGCGAGCAGCGCGCCGATTCCTGCCGACGGCAGCGTCGACAGGATCGTCACCGGATGGATGTAGCTCTCATAGAGCACGCCGAGCACGATGTAGACGGTGGCCAGCGCGGCGATCAGCAGGAATAACTCGCTGGAGAGCGAATCCTTAAATGCCTGAGCGGCGCCCTGGAACGAGGCGCTTATCGAAGGCGGCAGCTGTGCGGCTTTTTCGGCGCGCTCGATCTGCTCCACCGCCGTGCTCAGCGAGGCATCGGGGGCCATGTTGAACGAGACGGTGACGGCTGGAAACTGAGCAAGATGACTCACCGTGAGCGGCGCCTTGCTGATCTTGATGTCGGCGATGCCGCTCAGGGGCACTTCGCCCGTGCTGCCGGTCTGGGTCGGCAGGTACAGGGTGCCGAGGGCTTGCAGATCGGGAAAGCTCTCAGGCTTGGCCGCCAATACGACGCGATACTGGTTGGATTGACTGAAAATGGTGGAGACGATGCGCTGCCCGAGCGCATCGTAGAGCGCGTTGTCGATCGTCGCCGGTGTGATGCCGTAGCGCGCCGCCAGCGATCGATTCACCTCGATGTGCACGCTCAAGCCGTCGTTGTCGAGATCGCTGCTCACATCGGTGATCGATTTGATCCGCCGCATCCGCTCGATCAGAGCGGGCACAAATTTCTGGAACTCCTGTTGATTCGGCCCGCGCAGCACGAGCTGGTACTGGCTCGGCGAAACCGTGGTGTCGAGCGTGAGGTCCTGTTCGGGCTGCAAGTACAGCTTGATGCCCGGTACGCCGGCGACCTCCTCCTGCAGGCGGCGGGCGATCTGCCCGGCGCTTTGCGAGCGAGCGTCGTGCGGCCGTAGATTGATCAGGAATCGGCCGTTGTTGAGGGTCGTATTGGTGCCGTCGATACCGATGTACGAGGTCAGCGAAGTTACGTCGGCATCCTTGAGGATCGCCTCGGCGAGTGCCGTCTGGCGGTTCGCCATCGCCCTGTAGGACACCGATTTGTCGGCAACGCTGATGCCCTGGATGACGCCGACGTCCTGTACCGGAAACAATCCCTTGGGGATCTCGAAGTACATGATCGCGGTCAGCGCCACGGTGACGGTCGCGACGCTCAAGGTCAGACCCTGGTGGCGCAGCACCCAGGAGAGGGCTCGCTCGTAGGCCGCCAAGGTCTTGTTGAACAAAGCTTCGCTGACCCGCTCGAAGCGGCTCGGGCTGCGTTCGGCCTTGCGGCGCAGGATGCGCGCGCACATCATCGGCACGAGCGTCAAGGAGACGATGGCGGACATCACGATGGTGACGGCCAAAGTGACCGCGAATTCGCTGAACAGACGCCCGATCACTCCACCCATGAACAATAGCGGAATCAGCACCGCAATCAGCGAGATCGACAACGACAGGATGGTGAAGCCGATCTGCCCCGCGCCCGCCAGCGCCGCATCCATCGGGCTCATGCCCTCCTCCAGATAGCGCACGATGTTCTCGATCATGACGATCGAATCGTCCACCACGAAACCGGTGGCGACGATCAGCGCCATCAGCGACAGGTTGTCGATCGAGTAATTGAGCTCGTACATCACCGCCAGCGTGGCGATCAGGGAGACCGGCACGGAGATGCTCGGGATGAGGGTCGCCGGCACGTTGCGCAGAAACACGAAGATCACCAGCACCACGAGCACAATGGACAGCAGCAGCTCCACGGCGGCATCCGACACCGAGGCGCGGATTACATCGGTGCTGTCGGCGACGATCTGCACCTGCATCGCCTGAGGCAGGCTCGCCAGCAGCTGGGGCAGTTGCTTTTTGATCTGATTGACCGTGGCAATGACGTTCGCGCCGGGCTGGCGCATCACATTGAGCACGATTGCCGCCGCGCGGTCGTACCAGGCGCCTTGTTCGACATCCTGCGGGGCCTGGGTGACTTCAGCGACGTCACGCAGCAACACCGGTGCGCCGTTCTGGTAGGCGATCACCGTGTTCAGATAGTCCTTGGGATCCTGGATCTGATCATTGTCGTTGATCGTGTAGTTGAGATCCGGTCCGTCGAAATTGCCTTTCGGCTGACTGACGTTGATGTTGCCGAGCAGCGTGCGCAAATCATCGATGTTCAGCCCGTAGCCGGCGAGCTTGTGCGGGTCCGCTTGCACCCGCACCGCGGGCACGTTGCCGCCGGCGGGAGAAACCAAGCCTACCCCCGAAACCTCGGAGATCTTGGCGGCGAGCCGGTTGTTGGCGATGTCCTGCAGTTGCGTCAGCGACATCGACTTCGATGTGACGGCCAGCGTCAGGATCGGTTGATCGGCGGGGTTGACCTTGGCGTAGACCGGCGGTGCCGGCAGGCCGGCCGGCAGCAGGCTGTTGGCGGCGTTGATCGCCTCCTGGACGTTCTGCTCCGCGACGTCGAGGTTCAGCGACAGCGCGAATTGCAGGGTAATGATCGATGCGCCCGCGGAACTGGCGGAAGTCATCTGCGCCAGTCCGGGAATTTGGCCCAGCTGTACCTCCAGCGGCGCAGTCACCGTGGTCTCCATCACCTGCGGGCTGGCGCCGGGGTAGAAGGTCTTGACCTGAATCGTCGGATAATCGACCGCCGGCAGCGAGGAGATCGGCAGCAGGCGCGCGGCCACCAGACCGACCAGTACCAGCGCGATCATCAGCAATGAGGTAGCCACTGGCCTCAATATGAACAGTCGGGACATGTTCATGGAGTGGGCGTCGCCGGCCGCTTCGTTCAGCCGCGGGACGGAGCGCTCGCGCCCCGCGCGGCAGCACCTGAGCTCGCCGCTACCCCCGCCACGCTGATCTGGGCTCCATCGTTGAGGCGGTCGGTGCCGTCGGTGACGACGGTCTCTCCGACCGACAGCCCGGAGAGAATGGCGGTGTGCTTGCCGTCGCTCGGACCCGACGTGACCTTGCGCACGGATACCGTGTGATCGGCATTGACCAGATAGACATACTCGCCGGGTGCGCCGCTCAGCACCGCCGCTGTGGGCACGAGAACTGCCTGCTTTAGCGTGTCCACGAGAATCTTGACGTTGACGAATTCGTTCGGGCGCAGCGCCTCGTCTGCATTGGCGAAGTTCGCCCGCAGCACCACGGTGCCGGTGCTCGTGGCCATCTGGTTGCCAATCGCATACAGCGAGCCGGCGGCAATTTGCCGGGTGTTGTCGCTGGTATAGACGGTGACCGGCAGCTTCGCACCGGATTGGAAGCGCTCGATCACCTTGCCGAGCTCGTTCTGGGCCACCGTGAACTGCACGGTCGTCGGCTTCATCGTCGTGATGACGACAATTCCGGGCGAGCTCGAGGCGGTGACGTAATTCCCCGGGTCGATCAGGCGCAATCCCACGCGGCCGGCGACCGGCGCCGTGATGCGGCAATACGCCAGATCGAGTTTGTACTGTGCGACGGCGGCCTCGTCTGATTTGACCTGTGCTTCACCTTGCTTCACGAGGAACTCGCCGTCGGTCACCGTCTGCTCGGCAATGGCTTTTTGTGCGCGCAGTTGTCGGTAGCGGGCGAGATCCGAACGGGCCTGGTCGAGCGCCGACTGATCCTTGAGCAATTGCGCTTGCGCCTGCTGCAAGTTGATTTCGTATTGGCGCGGATCGATCTGGGCGAGGAACTGCCCCTTTGCCACTTCCGCGCCTTCCCGGTACCCGACTGCGGTCAGATAGCCGCTCGACTGCGGCAATACCGTGACGGTGGCGATCGGCGTCACCGTGCCGAGCTCCGACAGCGTTTCGGGCAGCTCGCCCCGCGTCGCCCGAGCGACCCTGACCACCTGCGCCGCCGCGCCGGGTGCGTGCGAATGATGCGCGAATAAGCGTACCAGCACGAGGACGATCAAGACTGCAGCCGTCGCGGCAAGAATTAAACCGCTGCGATGGGCTCGACCGCCGTGAACCGCCTGTCCGTCCCGCGCTTCGTTCATAAGGTCTCCAACTGCGACCGCAGCTCGCCCGCGTCGCCTGCAGCGCCGCCGAAAATCGCGGATGGGACAATCGCACGGGCCGGCTCACCGCCACCCCACGGATTGTCCTGCCGGCGGTCGATCGGTCGTTCACGACGTCTGGAAACTTAGTAAAGCTAGGGATTGGCTAGCTCGGGGAATCGGGGTTCGTGACCGTGGATCGATCGAAGTCGAACCGACGTTGGATGACCCGCCGATAGATTCCCAAAGACCGACACACGCGGTTTCTAGTGCGTTATCGAATTTCTGCGGACCACAGTAAAGGCACCTCAATTACCACCGCGGAATAGCAGAATGCCGGGATTTCCGGCTCGTCGATTTGTCGATAATTAAGCGCGACGCCGGCCAGCTCGCCGTCGATCTATCCGCATGCTCGGCGTGAGCCTGACTCACTCAGTATCACGATCAGGCTAGCGACTTGCGCGGTTGCGGGTCCGGTTCGTGATTGCATCCCATGACACATTGGAGTTCCCCACGATGAAGCCGAGTATTGGAGTCGTAGGCGCCGCTGCGCTCTTTTGCGGCGCACTACTGTCGATCCCTGCCGCCGTGCGCGCCGATGAGAGCCCTTGGGTGGCGCGGCTGCGAGGAATTTACATGGCGCCGACCAATGACTCGGACGGCGTTTCGATTCCCGGTGCCTTGCTCATCCCGAATAATGGCATCCACGAATCCGACAAGTGGATACCCGAATTGGACTTCGAGTATTTCTTCGCGCCGCACTGGTCGACTGAATTGGTTCTGACCTATCCGCAGCGGCACCACGTCACGGCCAAGGACGCAACGATCTATCCGACGGCGGCCGGGACCACGGTCCCGTCGGTCGTGATCGGAAGTTTCAAGGAGCTGCCGCCGACGTTGACGGTCAAGTACGATTTTCTCCCCGACGGGGCGCTTCGCCCTTACGTCGGTGCGGGAATCAATGTGACCTCCATCATGGACGTCAAGCTCAACGTGCCCGCCGTCGGCGCCGTGAAACTCGACAGTACGACCGTTGGCTTTGCGGCGCAGGCGGGATTCGATTACCGGCTCGCGCGCAGCTGGTACTTCAACGCCGACGTCAAGTACGTGCAGATCGAACCTGACCTCAAGTTCGGCGGTGCCAAGATTGCCACGGTGAAGGTCGACCCGGTTCTCGCCGGTATCGGTATCGCCTATCGGTTCTGAGCGTCCGAGACGGCCGACCGCGTGGGGTCAGCGTGCTACCGATTCTCCGCCCGCTCGCGGTTTGGCTAGGCGGTCTCCTCGGCTTTGTCGGCGAAGATCAAGTGGCCAGGCTTGAGCCGCGTCATGATTTCCGGCAGGCTGGATTCGGCGACGGCGAAGCAGCCCTCGCTGCGACCGAGCATTCCGGAGAACCGGATCATTGACTCGCTCACGTACCACGCGTCATGCACCACGATCGCTCTGGCGCTGGCGTTGCTGTTGCTCGGATCGAGCCCGTCGAGATGCATCGAGCGACCATGCGCACCTGCGTACAAGGAGCCCGTCCTATAGGCTCCCGCGGAGGTCGCAAACGAGTGCGGCTCGTTGGAGAAGCGCTCGAGCCAACCTGTGTGCGACGGGTCGGATCCCCTGCCGTGCGCAACCAGATGCGAGCGTACGCTGCCATCGGCGAGATTCACCAAGTGGAATCTCGGGGAACGCGAGGGCAGCGAGAAATCAGCGATGCCGATGAAATCCCTGGCAATGATGCCGTCTTTATGTCGCTCCAGCGCATCGAGCGCCCGTCGCAGTAAATCGGCAGAAATTGGGCCGCTGACTTGGTCTGCCTGCGCACGGGCGGCCCGAGGGCCGTTAGTCGCCGCAACCAGGCCGGCCAAGGATAATTTGAGGAAATTGCGGCGAGAGTGGGCCAACGGTGAGTCCTAGCGTGGGTAAGCTCTCATGGACTCCCATGAACCTCGGAAGTTCACAAATGTATGCTACACACAGGACGATTCTGTCATTATTCGTCGCGCTGAGTGTTTTCGCGGTGGCGCTACAGTTCCCCGCACGCGCCGACTCAGTGCCCTTTTGGGGCGCAAAAGCCTCGGTACCCATCGACACGCCCGTCAATCAGCTGCGCAAAGGTGAGTTTCTGTGGATGGGCGAAGCCGTGACCTTGGGTCCTGTGGTGGTGGTCGTGAGCATAACCGAACAGCGAGCGTATGTTTATCGCAACGGCGTGCTGATCGCGGCGACCAACGTGAGCACTGGCCGCCCTGGCCACCCGACCCCTACGGGAGTCTTCACGGTCCTGCAAAAGCAGAAGGAGCATCGCTCGACCATCTACGACGGCGCGCCGATGCCCTATATGGAGCGACTCACCTGGGGCGGTGTGGCGCTGCATGCCGGCGGACTGCCCGGCTATCCCGAATCGCACGGCTGCATTCACTTGCCAAGCGAGTTTGCGCGGCGGCTGTTCGCGATTTCTCCCAGCGGCATGACCGTCGTGATCAGCACGGAGGCAACGGCGCCACAGTGGCTCGCGCATCCGGGGTATCTCGCTCCGGTGAATTTTGTCGGCGGCCAGCCAGTCGAGCGCGAACCCATTGCACCGACTGAAGATGAGCGTTGGCAGCCGGAATTGTCGCCCAGTGGGCCAGTCAGCATCGTGCTCAGTCAAGGCAGTCAACGCATCGTCGTCTATCGCAACGGCGTCGAAATCGGCCGTGCGCGATTGACAGTCAACGGCGATGCGCCGCTCGCCAATCATGCATTGGTGCTCACCGAAGGCCAGAGCAGCGTGCCCGATCCCTATGTACCCGATCCGACTAGGTTCCGATGGCTGAGAATCGGCGTGCCGGGACATGCCGGAGAGCAAGGCACCCAGGTAGATCCGATGGAACTTGCCAGAATCAAACTGCCTGCCAACTTTGTGGCGCAACTCAACGGCATATTGACGGTGGGGGCAACGGTGTTAGTGACCCATGAGGCTCTCTACCCAACAACCAGCGGACCGATCATCCAGGTCTTGGACGCGGATCCACCGGCCAATAGCCACCCAACCCATTCGGGCGAGGGAACGGATATTTACCGCTGAAGATAAGATCGGGAGATTTGACGCATGTCTCCGGAGGGAGACCCATTCTGGTATCGCGTTCTTACTCGAGGACTTCTGGTGATAGTCGGCGCTGAAGCGTTTTCCTCCACGGGAATCACGCGGTTATCTCGTCGTGGTCATGATGCCGGTAGACTTTCAGTCGACGTTGCCGTCGATTCGCCTGTGAACCGCTACCGACGCTGCTCGAAGACATCGCCGGATTCGAGACGCTGACGGCCGGAAGACGCCGAAAACTGCTGCATCTGCTGTGGCTGCGCTATCAACTCGCGTGTCGGCGGAAATTACCCGGATGACAGCAATACAGATTTATTTTTCGTCTCCCGAATGGTCTGCCCAAGATCGTCCTCACGGCGCTTTTCTCTGTGGTGTTGGGGCGAAGACCTCGGGACACTGAGGTACAGGGGTACCTGTCCTCCGCGATAATCGAATTCACCCCGGGGCAGCTGACCGGCAGCCACATCGGATGAGACATTATCAACGCGTGATCACGCTGCTAAACATTATCCTACAGGTATTGACCGATTTGGCGGCAATTGCCCCTCTCGCAGTGCGGCGGCACGGTGCCATGGCTGCGGAGATCTTGATGCTGCATCGGTAGCTCGCCTTGTAGGTAGAGCGCGGGCTAAACCGATGGCGTATCGATCCCGCCGCATGGGGAGCGAGAACCTTACATGGGGCGAGGAACGCTGAGCCCGGGTGTTCTGGATCCACCACCTGGTATCTTCGACTTCGGAAAATCCGATCCCCGTTACTGCCTGCGATGAGTCGAACGCCGCCCGCGCCAAGCTGGTACTTTGCGGGCTGCATCGCGAGTACTCTCGTTCGTCCGTCGGCGCATGATTTGAGGAGATTTCGAACAGAACGCGTACGCGAGCATGATCACGTCCTGATTCGACCTGTGGGAGTTCGAGCATGATCTGTGGAGCGTGCGCGATAACGCGACGAACCTCGCCGAATGTGCGAACCGATTCCATCAGCTCTATGAGGAACGTTTGCTCCAGCGCAAAAGCGAACGGCCTCGAGTGTGGCAAACCTCGGCCCGGTACGCGCGCGATGCTGGAATCGTGAGTTCCACCTCGGTACCCGAACCCGGCGCGCTCCAGACGGTCAGCTTGCCGCCCACGACCTCGGCGCGCTCGCGCATGCCGCAGAGCCCATGGTGGCCCCGGCGCCCGCCTGCCGCGATGACTGCCCGATCGATGCCCCGACCGTCGTCCCGCACTCGCAGCCGGAGTTGCCGCTTGCCGTAGCGAAGTTCCACTTCACATTGCGTGCCATGTGAATGCCTGAAGGTGTTGCGCACCGCCTCGGCCGCGATCCGGTAGGTTTCATTCCAAACCATCGGCGCGAGCAGCCGCGCAGTCCCCTCTACACAGACGCGAAAGATCATCTGGCGCGTGCCGCCGCTGCCCATGGCGAGTTCCTCACGCAGCATGCCGATGGCGCTTGCGACATCGTTGAGATCGTCGGCGGAGGTACGTAAATCCCATATCTTGTCGCGCCCCTCGGTAAGTGCGTCCGCTGCCTGATCGATCGCTTTGACGAGTATTTGCCTGGCTTCTGCCGGCCGCGTCGGCAGCAGGTCCCCAACCGTCTGGAATCTCAGCAGCAAAGCGCTAAACCTCTGCAACAGCGTATCGTGCAGCTCGCGCGCGATTCGGGTTCTTTCGGCGATGCGCGCCTGCAAGTCCAGCTCGAACTCACTGGCAAACTGACTGACGAGGCGAGTCGACTCGCAGCTCATTCCGATTCCCTCGACAGTACCGCCCGTACGGTTGTGGCCGCCCACAACATTATACCTTTCCGTTTCGTCGCTAAGTATCGACATCGCTGCGGCCTCCGCGTGCTTCCCGCGCTGTGGCTAAGGTACTTGGGCGGGCGGTGCCGCCGGCGCGGCTTTTGGGCCGCGGCATCAGTGCCCGCACGTACTTATGCTACAAACGGTCGTTCGAGCGCAATGAACCATGGTTTAGATGCCGCGACCGCTTCCTGCGGTATTGTAGGTGGGGAAGTGATTCGAGCCGCACGCGTCGCGACGACCTTGAATCGCCTATATCGTGCTGCATTGCGCGTAATGTCGGAGGCCTCTTGCCTAAAAGCTCCACGCTGATCTCGATCGTTGAAGACGATCATTTCCTGCGTGCATCCCTCAAGAGGCTCATGAGATCTTCCGGCTACACGGTCGAGGTTTTCGCATCGGCGGCCGAGTTTCTTGCGTTTCCCCGTCTAGATGAGTTTGCTTGCTTGATCGCGGACATCAATATGCCCGGTATCACCGGACTCGAGCTCTTCCGCCGGCTGATGTCGGCGGGTCTCACCATACCAACCATCCTCATTACCGCCTACCCCGATGAGGCCGCCCGGACTCGCGCTTTGACTGACGGCGCCCTTTGTTATTTGACGAAGCCGTTTGTCGACGAGGAGCTCATGAGCTATGTTCGAACGGCCGTCGATAGCGTCAAGCCGCCGGACGAGGCTCTGTGACGATGTCGGCGTGCCCGCTCGTTCCGCGGGGAAGCGTGAAATGAAAACTGGCCCCTGGTCCTGAGTTGCCAGACGCCCATAGCCGGCCACCGTGCGACTCGATGATCGAGTGACTGATCGCGAGCCCCATCCCGATGCCTTGTGGCTTCGTCGTGAAGAACGCCTTGAACACCTGGTCCGCATCGCCCGCGGGTAGTCCCACTCCGGTGTCGCTGACAGAGATCAGTATTCCGCCGTCATCCGCCGCTTGCGATCGGACCGTCAGTTCGCCGGTCGCCTCTTTCATCGCCTCAATGCCATTGAGCATGAGATTCATGAATACCTGCTGCAGTTGCACGCGATCCGCCATGACGGTTGGAAGATCCGTCAGCTCAGTGTGCAAGGCGATCGAGTGCCTATCGGCCTCATTGCGCAGCAGCCCCAGCATTTCGCGAGCGACCTCGTTCACGTCGACCGGCGCGCGTGCGAGTGGCGAGCCCTTCTTATAGAAAGAGCGCACCCGGCCGATGATCTCGGCCGCCCGGGTTCCGTCGCCGACGATACTCATCGCTGCCTCCCGCGCCTCTGTCAGCTCGGGCGGGTCGCGATTCAGCCAACGCAAGCAGGCATTGGCGTCGGTAATTGCGGCAGCGATCGGCTGATTGATCTCGTGCGCCAGAGTGGCGGCGAGTTCGCCCATGACGGTGATCCGATTGATGTGGGCGAGATCCGCTTCCAACTGGCGAAGCCTCTCGCGCTCCTGTTCGCCGCGCTTGCGCTCGGTGACATCCGCGCAGGCCCCCACGAGTTCGACCAGTTCTCCGCTCGCACCGAGAACCGGGCGTCCCAGCAAATGGAGGTAGCGGATCGCTCCGTCGGGCAGCGCGACTCTGAACTCAGCCGAGCAGTCTGTTGGCGCGCATATCGGGGTGCGGGCGCTCAGCCGCGCGATCCACCCGGCCCAAAGCTCTCGGCTCCGATTGAGGTCCTGCGGATGCATCCGTTGAAACATGGCTTCAGGGTCCGGCAGGCCTCGGCTGGGATCAAAGCCCCAGATTCGAAACATCTCCTCCGACCAGTAAAGATTCTTGCCGGTCATCGGGTTGCCGGCCCAACTGCCGATACCACTCAGCCTTTGCGCCTCCGCCAAATAAGCTTCGCTGCGTTGCAGCCGTTCCTCCGTCAGCTTGCGCTGTATCGCAATCCCCGCCAAATGCGTGATCTGTTCGATGATGTTCTGATCGCGGGAGCTTGGGCCCCGCGTCTCGCGACAATAAAGGGCGAACGTCCCAATGACAGCGCCGCCGGCCGACATGATCGGAGTGGACCAGCACGCACGCAGCGAGTGCGCCAACGCCAGGTGACGATAATCCGCCCACAACGCATCGCTCGCGATGTTGGACACTATGACCTGTCGCGCCAGATAAGCCGCAGTTCCGCAGGAACCGGCAGCGGGGCCGACCGCGACTCCGTCGATAGCCTCGATGTACGCCTTTGGCAGGCTCGGCCCGGCACCGTGCCGCAAACGGCCGTCCTCGACCAACAAGATCGAGGCGAGTACCCCCTGAGCGTGCTCTTCGACCAGCAGACACAGCCGCTCCAACATATGCGCCAACGAGCTTCCCCGCGCCACCATTTCGAGAATACGTCGCTCTCCGGATAGTAGGGCCTCAGCCCGCTTGCGTTCGGTGACATCGTTGTTGGTCTCGAGAATCGCAGCGGGAGCCCCGCGGCTGTCCCGCTGCAAGGACCAACGGCTCGCGACAGCGACCTGAGTGGCATCTTTCTTCGTATGGGTCAGCTCGCCTTGCCAGCGTCCGGTCGCGACGATTTCCGCCTGGATCTGCTCCAGTGGCGCCGGCGGAACAGTCTTCAGGAGCGTATGCGACAGCTTCCCCGCTGCCTCGTCCGCAGTCCATCCGTACAGTTCTTGCGCGCCCCGATTCCAGTACGTAATGATGCCGTTCATATCGCGGGCAAATATCGCATCATGCGTCAGGTCCAATAAGTCAGCCTGCTCGCGCAGCGCTGACTCGTTCCGCTTGTGCCGGGTGACGTCGAGTAAGACCCCTCGAAGGCGGGTTGCGCGGCCCCCTTCGGCGACGACCGTCGTCAGGTCGCGGACCCACACTATGCGCCCATCGACTGCGATCATGCGGTATTCAAAGTCATGGCTTTGTTGGATTGCAGCGGCTCGGAGTCGGCAATCGGTCGCGCGATCGCGGTCCTCGGGATGCAGGTGATCCCTCCAGAAGGTGGGCTCGCAAAGCCAGCGTTCCGTAGGGTAGCCGAGGATGTCGTCGGCTCGTTCGCTGACGAATGAGAACGCAAGAGTTTGAGCATCGGCTTCCCAGACGATGCCCTCAACCGAGTTGACCAGGTCGCGGAAGCGGATCTCGCTCTCGCGCAGCGATTCCTCCATCCGCTTGCGGTCCTCGATGTCCAGCAGGATGCCGTACCACTTGAGAATGTGTCCCTGTGGGTCTCGTAGCGGAACGCCGCGAGTTAGAAACCAACGATAGGTGCCGTCGGCAGCGCACCGCAAACGGGCTTCATTCTCAAAAGGCTGCCCAGTCGCCACCGCGGTCCGCCATTTCTGCATGTGTCCCGCAAAATCAGCCGGATGCAGCGCAGCCTGCCAACCCGCCCCGGTCGTGTCTTCGGCGCCCAGGCCCGTGTATTCGGTCCAGCGCGCATTGGCAAATGTGTTGGAACCATCGGCGAGGGTCCGCCACGCGATCGCCGGAATGCTTTCGATCACGTTGCGAAGCTCGATCTGAGCCTCCCGCGCAGCTTCCTCCGCGAGTTTTTGCTCCGTAATATCCTCACACACCACCAGCAAGACCGGCCGCTTCCTCAATAGGACGGCATTGGCTGTCTCCCGCACCCAAAGCATGCTGCCGTCCTTGCGAATCTTGCGGGCCTCCCAGCGTACCATCCGGCCGGGCTGCTCAAAACATGCAGTGGCGTGACCCCGGACGAAGACTCGGTCGGGCTCATAGAACACGTTCAGCACCGGCTGCCCGATCAATTCGCTGACGCCATACCCCAGCTGCCGTGCGCCGGCGGCGTTCACAGATACGATCGCACCCGCCGCATCCAGGATGAAGTACATCGTGGGATTGCTCTCGAAGGTCGCCCGCCATTGCTCCTCGAGCTCGGTGCGCGCCTGCTCGGCGCGTTTGCGCTCCGTGATATCGTTGTTGGTCGACAGGACCGCTAGCGGGGCGCCGTGCTCATCACGCTGCAGCGACCACCGGCCCGCGACGACCACCTCGCCCCCGTCCTTCTTCGTATGGACGAGTTCGCCCTCCCAGTAACCAGTGCGCAATAGCTCGGCCTCGATCTGTTCGATCGGCGCCGGAAGGACGGTCTTCAGCAGCTCATGAACAACCCTTCCCACCGCCTGCCCTGCGGGCCAGCCGTACAATTCCTCGGCGGCGCGATTCCAATAGCGGATCGTTCCCTGCAGATCCCGGACGTAGATGCTGTCGTGCGTGAGATTGAGCAGGTCCGCCTGTTCCCAAGCGGTCGTTTGGGGTGGCCCTGCTTCACCTTCTGCGTAGGGGGTCATACGAGATTCAGCTTATCGGCCACGCGGCCCAGTTCGGGCAGCGACGCCACCTTCATCTTGCGCATCATATTGCTGCGATGGACTTTGACGGTGACTTCGCTGACGCCGATGTCACCTGCAATCTCCTTGCTGAGACGCCCACGTACGACCTGGATCATGATCTCGCGCTCGCGGGGCGTGAGCGTCGCAAAGCGCGCCTTGAGCCCTGCCACCGCTTTTTGCTCCACCCGCCAAGCGCGATCGCGCGCCAGCGCGAGCGCGATTGCATCGAGCAGGTCTTGATCGCGAAACGGCTTGGTCAGGAACTCGATGGCACCCCCCTTGATCGCTTGCACCGACATCGGAATATCGCCGTGACCGGTGATGAAAATGATCGGGATCTGACTGTTCGATCGCGCGAGTTCGCGCTGAAATTCCAGGCCGCTTTGTCCCGGCAATCGCACATCGAGCACCAGACATGATTCCGCTTCCGGGCGGCCGACGTTTAGAAATTCCGGAATCGATGCAAACAGCCGGGGATGGAGATTCGCGGAGCGCAGCAATCGGCCGAGCGACTCACGCAAACATTGGTCATCCTCGATCACCAACACCGTAGCTTTTGGTTCAAGTACCACTTCGACTTGCCGCCGGAAATTAATGCGAGCTGTCTCCCGAGGCTGCAGGCTCGGCAGCCAACCTCACTCTGAATCCGAATCAGCAGGGAAACAAGCCATTCACCGTGACACCCCGGCACTCGAAAGAGTCCGGGAAATCACTCTATTGGGGGTTGCCGGCGAGGTGCAGGCGTCCCAATTTTGTTGCGGGGTGCGACTTCACAACCGAAGCGCGATGAATTGTATGCGATGAACCTTGTGCGAAACGGTACCCCGGTAGCCTCTCGCGGCGACACCTGACTTGTCTGTTCTCGCGGTCCAGTTGATTGTTACTCTGACCAAGCACGCATGGTCCGGCGGTATCCGAACGGCCGTTGCCGGGTCTTTGCTCCTCGAACGAATGCGTTGCATCCTAGATGCGTCGTCAACCGGCGAGACGCGCTGGTCGTCGTGCGCCCGGAAACGATAATCCGCCGGCATCAGATGGGCTGGAGGATGTTCTGGCGACTGAAGTCCGGTCCTGGCCGACCCGCTATGCAGGGGGGGGTTGCAGGCTCCTAATCGACGGGCGGGTAGCGAGAACCATTCCATGGGGCGTGGAGCGCATCGCGAACGAGCTTCTACAGAAGCTAGGCACCCAAGTCTCGCCGCGCATCGTACGGAAATATCTTCCCCCTCGCCCGTCCGTCCGGCCGGCCGCAAGGCAATCTGCGCTGGTCTCGGCGTTCCTGCGCCTGCACGCACAGGGAATCTTCGCCTGCGATTCCTCAGGTCTATTCACGGCTACGTTCCGCTAGCTTTATGTAGTCGTGGTCGTCGAGCACCGCAGTCGTCGCGTGGTCCGTTGCTTCGTTACCGCCCAGCCAACAGCCGGTTGGACCTTGCAGCAGCTGCGCGAGGCAGTCGGGTTCGGCGACCGATATTAGTACCTACTCCCTGATCGCGATAGCATCATTGCCGCGCATCTCGACGAATCGGCGAGCCGACTTGGCATCGAGGCGTTGCAATCGCCGCCGCGCTGCCCGGAAGCCAACCTAATCTGTAAGCGAGTAATCGTCACCGTTTGGCGCGAGTGTCTCGATTGGCTCATACCCTCGTCCCAATCGCATTTCCGGTCGATACCTAAATTCTGGATTGCGCATTACAACGCCGGGCGTCCGCACATAGCGTCTGGTCTGGGCGTTCCGGATCCTCTGCCCACCTATCACGACTACCAAAAATCAATTTCGCGCCATCGCCGTAACGAATCCTGCTTGGTCCGAGCCAAATCAATTCTCGGCGGGCTGCATCACGAATATTTCCTCGCGTCCGCGCGTGCTTGACTGCGTTTTTGCGGCGGACAGGTGCCATGCCGCCCGTCGACTATCCCTAGCGTCTACCCCCGCCCACGTGGCCACGCCCATCCCGAATTTCATTTCCTCTGAAATGATTGAAAGCGTGATCGCCACGGTTCGGTAGCGGCCCTCTATACCCGTGATGAACGTCGAATCGGTTATCGACGTGGCCGAAAAACCCAGCGGGACCATGAAACCAGGGTCCGGCGCCGATGAACAAACCGCCGATAAACCATTCCGGGCCATAGTAGCCATACGGTGCACAGGCGTAAGGGGCGTAGTCATAGTATCCGTAAGGGCATACGGGCTCAGCACCGATGCCGACGACAACCTGAGCGCCCGCTATTGGAGCGCACATCGCCAGGAACCCACCAACGATAACGGCAGCGACAGCACAATTGAATCTGTTCACGAATCCTCCTCAAATTAGTCAAAGCCGTGGGCACACTCGTTGCAGGGGAGTGCAGGTCGACTTTACGCATCGACAGCTATCAGTTCTTCATCATGATTTTCACGCGCGCAGACTCACGGATAGCTCGCGGATATGAGGATATGGGTGTGGACCGCCAATTCGCAAATCATTGGGCGTGTGTGGCGAATCCCAAATTTCCCCGCCGATACTGAATTACGACACTAGAACTTGGGTGTTTGGGTCGCTCGATTGCGTGCTCCGCGTGTGGGGTGCGAATTCGTAAATCATCGCGTGTGGCGCTGTATGCGAGCCGTGTGTGGCGAATTCCAGATATTTGCTACCAGCAAAGATCACAGCGCCCTGTTCGTGAACCGCGGGAAACCGCAACCTAGCGCCGTCGATACGAGTCCCGCAACACTCACGCAGCGCGAACTTCGAATTGGAAAACGGTGGAAATTCGCACTCTGATGTTTTGGTTGGGCGCCGAATCGCCCATTCAACCGACCATTTGCGGCGCCCCGAGCACCTGGCTATTTTCCAGGTGATCGGTTGGCGACAGCCTGGCGTGGTTCGCAGAACGCAAAGTCATTGATTTAAAAAGTGTAATTTTGCGCGCCCGGAGAGATTCGAACTCCCGACCA
>CAWDGY010000019.1:0-234468 GCA_963801865.1 uncultured Gammaproteobacteria bacterium
GCGAAACGCATGACCTCGAAATCCACCCGTCCGTCTGCGAGCCACTTACTTTAACATGGGAACCAACGGCCCGACGGGCAGCCGGTGACGCGCCCGATCAGCACGCCCATGGCTGCAGCATGAAACACTGATGTGCTATTCGACGGCTACGGGAATGCCGGCAAACTTACCGCGCCACGCCGCCGGTCCCGTTTCGTGCACGGACTCGCCGTCGGAGCTGACGGCAACGGTAACGGGCATGTCCTTGACGTCGAACTCATACACCGCTTCCATGCCGAGTTCCGGAAAAGCGACGACGCGGGCCCCGCGAATTGCCTGTGCGACGAGAAACGCGGCGCCGCCCACCGCAATCAGGTAGGCCGAGCGATGCTTGCGGATGGAGGCGACGGTCTCGGGGCCGCGCTCTGCCTTCCCGACCATGGCCAACAGCCCGGCTTTGCCGAGCATGGTGTCGGTGAACCGATCCATGCGATTGGCGGTGGTGGGGCCTGCGGGGCCGACGACCTCGGCCCCGACGGGATCGACCGGCCCGACGTAATAAACGACGCGCCCCTTGAAGTCGAGTCCCTCGGGGAGCGGCTCTCCGGCATCGAGGAGCGCGCAGATGCGCTTGTGCGCGGCGTCCCGGCCGGTCAAGAGCTTCCCCGACAGCAACAGACGTTCACCGGGCTTCCAGTCTCCGATCTGTGCGCGGGTCAAGCCGTCGAGCGACACGCGGCGTGCACCGGCAGCCGCGGACCATTGCACTTTTGGCCAGAGTTCGAGATCCGGCGGCTCGAGCAGCGGCCGGCCCGAGCCGTCGAGTGCGAAATGGATGTGCCGCGTGGCGGCGCAATTTGGGATCACGGCCACCGGCAAGGAGGCGGCGTGCGTCGGGTAGTCCAGCACCTTGACGTCGAGCACGGTGGTGAGCCCGCCGAGCCCCTGCGCACCCAAACCCAGATCATTGACGCGGCGGTAGATCTCCAATCGCAACTCCTCGAGCGCCGTGCGCGGACCGCGTGCCGATAACTCGACGATATCGATGGGTTGCATCAGCGATTTTTTCGCCAGCAGCATCGCTTTCTCGGCGCTGCCGCCGATGCCGACTCCGAGCATGCCCGGCGGACACCAGCCCGCTCCCATGTCCGGTACGACGCCGACGACCCAGTCGGCGACCGAATCGGATGGGTTCAGCATGGCGAACATGGCTTTGTTTTCCGATCCACCACCCTTGGCGGCGACCGTGATCTCGACGCGCTCTCCGGGTACGAACTCGGTATGGATCACCGCGGGCGTGTTGTCTCGGGTGTTGGAGCGGCGAAACGCGGGATCCGCCACGATGGACGCCCGCAGCTTGTTGTCGGGGTTCAAATAAGCGCGCCGGACGCCTTCATTGATCATCGAGTCGAGATCGCGAGCAGCGTTCCACTGCACGCCCATACCCACTCGGACGAACACGACCACGATGCCGGTGTCCTGGCAGATCGGCCGATGGCCTTCCGCGCAAAGGCGCGAATTGGTGAGGATCTGCGCGATGGCGTCGCGCGCCGCCGGGCTTTGCTCGACGTCGTATGCGCGCCCCATCGCGCGAATGAAATCCGGGGTGTGGTAGTAGGAAATGTATTGCAGGGCATCGGCTACGCTGCCGATGACATCCTCTTCGCGAATCACGGACATGGCGGCCTTCACTAAAGACGAACTGGGCCGCAAATCTATCAAGTCGCGGGGGCCTTGGGATAGTGAATCGCTACACTGGGAGCCTGTCTGATTACTCAGACAGGCTCCTAGGTCGAACGGGAGATTTGCATGCGACGTGCGGCGGCGGCTTGTGCGGCCGGTATTTTCATCCTGAGTGCGCTGAGAGCCGCAGCCGGCGAAGCCGCCACGCTGCCCTTGCGTGAGTGCCGACTCGAGCATCCGCTCCGATTGACGTCGGTCGCCGCGCGTTGCGGCGTACTGCCGGTGGCAGAGGACCCGGCGCGTCCGGCGGGCAGGCTCATCAACCTGAGCGTGGCGCTCGTGCCCGCGCTCAACCGCCGCGCGGCGGCGGCCCCGCTGTTCTTACTCGCCGGGGGCCCGGGCCAGGCCGCCACCGACCTGTATACGAGCTACGCGGCCGCCTTCGCTCGCGTCAATCGCAATCACGACATCGTGCTGATCGATCAGCGCGGCACGGGCCGATCCGCGCCGCTCGCCTGCAGCTACCCCGATGACTGGCGGGAATCGGGCGACGCGGGACCGGCGCTGCGCGAGGCGACGCTCGCGTGCCTGCAAAAATTCGGCGATCGCGTGCGCTACTACACCAGCAGCATGGCGGTCCGCGACCTGGAACTGGTGCGCCGGGCCCTCGGCTATCGGGAAATCGATCTCTACGGCGCATCCTACGGCACGCGGGTGGCGGAGCTTTACATGCGGCGTTATCCGCAGTGGACGCACGCCGTTATTCTGGATGGCGTGACCTACCCGCAGCAGGCTATTGGCCCGGACACGCCGCTGGACGGCGAGCGCGCGTTGCAACTCGTGGTGGCGCGCTGCCGCGCCGCCCCTGACTGTGCTGGCGCGTATCCGGAATTGAGTCGCGACCTCGACGCGCTGCGGCGCAGATTCGGGCCTCAGAAATCCGCGTTGACCTTGAGCGATCCCAGCAGCGGCCGGGCCCTCGAGGTGGAATTCAACCGCAGCATGTTGAGCGCCGCCTTGCGCTTTCTCTCGTACAACGCGACCGCCGCCTCCCTGCTGCCGACGTTGATCCATCAGGCGGCGGTCGGAAATCTCGCGCCTCTCGCCGCGGAGACCGTCATGATGGCGCGTCAGATCGGCGATCAACTGGCGAGCGGAATGCAGAATAGCGTGATCTGCAGCGAGGACGTGCCGTTCTACGCGGCAAGCGCCATCGATCGGCAGGCTATTGCCGAGACCTACCAGGGGACCGATCAGCTGGACGGGCTCCTGGAAATTTGCCGGTTGTGGCCCCGAGGTCCGGTGGACGGCGACTTGCACGCTGCCTTGCATAGCAGCGTACCGACCCTGTTGCTCTCCGGCGATGCAGATCCGGTCACGCCGCCGAGCAATGCCGAACGTCTCGCGGCAGGACTCGAGCGGTATCGTCACCTCGTGTTGAGCGGCGAAGGCCACGGCCAATTGGCGACCGGCTGCGTCCCGACCTTGATGGCCGAGTTCCTCGATGTCGCGGATCCGCTCGGACTCGATGCCGCGTGTCTCGCGCGCAATCATCCGCCGCCGTTTTTCGTTGGCTTGACCGGACCCGCGCCGTGATCGAGGCGGACTCGCTGTGCAAGCGATTCGGCGCAATCGAGGCCGTGCGCGAGGTCTCCTTCGCCGCGCGCGACGGTGAAATCACAGGCCTGCTCGGACCGAATGGGGCAGGCAAGTCGACCACGCTGCGAATGCTGTACGGCGTTTTGGCGCCCGACAGCGGCAGCGCCCGGATCGACGGCATCGACATTCGCGGCGAAACATCGGCCGCGCGCGCGCATCTTGGGGTGCTGCCGCATGCCACCGGCCTGTATGGCAATTTGAGCGCGCGCGAAAACATCGAATATTTCGGGTCACTCCAGGGCATTCCCCGCGCGCGCTTGCGGGAGCGCACGGCCGCGCTCGCGGCCGGCCTCGCCATGGAGGGTTTCCTCGAGCGCCGCGCCAAGGGCTTCTCCCAGGGTCAGCGCATCAAGGTCGCCCTGGCGCGGGCACTGGTGCACGATCCGGCAAATCTCGTGCTCGACGAGCCGACCAACGGCCTCGATGTCATGGCGATTCGCAGCTTGCGCGACATGCTGCTGAAATTGAAGTCGCAGGGCCGCTGCATCCTGTTCTCCTCGCACGTGATGCAGGAGGTGGCGGCGCTCTGCGATCGTGTCGTCATCATTGGGCAGGGACGCGTCCTCGCGCAGGGCACCTTGCAGTCGATCCGCGAGACGAGCGGCGCCTCCTCGCTGGAAGAGGCATTTTTACAGGTTCTCGGCTCCTCCGAGCGGCTCGCCTGATGCGCGCGTTGCTCAACGTTTGCCGCAAGGAATTTCTGGAGAATCTGCGCGATCGCCGCACATTGATTTCGGCGCTGTTGTTCGGTCCGCTGTTCGGCCCGCTGCTGTTCGGCGCGATGGTATCGAGAATGCTCCATCAAACCGTGCTCGAGTCGGACGAGCCGCTGCAGATCGCGATCGCCGGCGGCGAGCGCGCACCCAACCTCGAGCGCTACCTCGAGTCCCAAGGCGTCAAGCTCAGCACCGCTCCGCTGTCGGAAAGCGCGGCGCGCGCGGCCGTGCGCGACGGGTCGGCGGCCGTGGTGCTGATCGTGCCGCCCGACTATGCCGAGCGATTCGCCGCGGCGCTGCCCGCGCCGCTGCTGCTGGTGGCGGACAGTTCGGATTCTCAAAACCGCAAGAGTGCGGATCGCGTGCGCAGGTTGCTCGCGAATTACAGCGGCGGCCTCGCGCAGCAGCGTTTGCAGGTCCGTGGGGTCTCCCCGCTGCTCGCCCTGCCGATCGCGGTCAATGAAGTCGACGTCGCGACGCCGGCCGGCCGCGCCGTGGTGGTGCTCGGTTTCATGACGTATTTCGTGCTGTTTGCGGTGCTCATGGGGGGGCTGTATCTCGCCATCGACGCGACGGCAGGCGAACGCGAACGCGGCTCTCTGGAGGCGCTGCTCAGTCTGCCGGTGCCGCGCGCCGCTCTGGTGGGCGGAAAGATTCTGGCCACGTGCGCCTACATGTGCCTGTCGCTCGCCATCAGCCTCACCGCTTTCGTGTGCGTATTTCGCTTCGTGCCGCTCGAGCAGCTCGGCATGAGCGCCAATCTCGGTGCCGGTACGGCGCTCGCGTTCTTCGCAATTTGCCTGCCGTTCGTGCCCCTCGGCGCCACGCTCATGACGCTGGTCGCCTCGTTCACACGCAGCTACCGCGAAGCGCAGACCTACCTCACCAGCGTGCTGCTGGTGCCGACGTTGCCGATCGCGTTCGCGAGCATCTACTCGCTGAAGACCAAAAGCTCGCTCATGCTCATCCCGTCATTGAGCCAGCATCTGCTGATGACCAGCATCTTGCGCGATGAACCAATTGCGCCCAATGACATCATCGTGTCCGCCGCCTCCGCACTGGGACTGGCGCTGCTGCTGTTCATCTTGACGGCCAGGCACTGGCGACGCGAGACTATGCTCGGCTGAGTCGAGTGCACAGGCATTTGCCGCAGGTGCTTTAGGCAATTCGCGCATAGGCGTTTTGCTACTGAACGAGTATAAAGTAAGCGGCTCATTTGATCGACGTGGGGGAAGAGTTAGCCATGGTACACGCGCATGCACGAGCGAATATTCTCGTATTTCTGGCTGTTTTAGCCCTTTCCTCGCTGACCATGATATGGCTGTTCTGGCATCACCCGGTGAAGACAGCGGTTGCCACCATCGCAGTTCTGGCCGCGCTCGGGATGTCCGCGCGGCTTGCCCGCTCCATCGAAACCGACAACCACTCCGAGCTGGATCAGGGCGAACCGGGAATTTGACGGATCGCATGTCGCTGATTGGCGACAGTGTCGCCAGATGGCGACATCATTTGCCGATGCAAAAGCTGCCGAAGATTGCGCTCAGCAAATCCTCGCTGCCGAACTCGCCCGTAATCTCCCCGAGCGCCCGTTGAGCGAGCCGCAGGTCCTCGGCGAATAGCTCGAACGCCCGTGTGCCGCGCAATTCCCGGTCCGCACTCTCGACGAGGCCGCGCGCGCGCGCCAAGGCATCGAGATGGCGGCGGCGGGCGGCAAACGCCCCTTCGCTCGAATCGAGATAGCCCGCGCTCGCTTTGAGGTGTTCACGCAGCAACTCGATGCCCGCGCCCGTTCGTGCGCTCAGTGAGATTTTGGGTGCGGCGGTGCCCGCTTCGGCGAGGTGCGCCGCGGCGCCGGTCAGATCGATCTTGTTGAACACGAAGGTCACCGGTACATCCGCCGGTAATTCCTCGAGCGCCGCGCCCTGCGCCGTAGATTGGTCTCCGGGAAGGCTAGCGTCCAGAACGTACAGGATACGATCGGCGCGGCGCATCTCGTTTCCAGCGCGGCGAATCCCCTCCTCTTCCGCGGCATCGACGGCCGCACGCAGGCCCGCGGTGTCGACCAAGTTCAGCGGCAAGCCGTCGAGGTGCAGTTGCTGGCGCAGCACATCGCGCGTCGTTCCCGGTGCCGGCGTGACGATGGCCACCTCATCGCCCACCAGACGGTTGAGGAGGCTCGACTTGCCGGCGTTCGGCTTGCCGGCAATCACCACCGTCAGGCCTTCGCGCAACAGCGCTCCCTGCCGAGCCGCCGCCGCGATCGAGTCGAAGACGCTGAAGATGTGCGTCAGTCTCGAGCTGATCGCCGGAGCGGAAAGAAAATCGATTTCCTCATCGGGGAAATCGATCGCCGCTTCGACATAGGCGCGCAATTCCGTGAGCTGCAGCTGCAATTCCTCGATGCGCGCGGAGAATTCTCCGCGCATCGAGCGCACCGCGGCTTTCGCGGCCGCCACCGTGCTCGCGCCGATCAGATCGGCCACGGCTTCGGCTTGCGCGATGTCGATCTTGCCGCTCAAAAAGGCGCGCTCGCTGAACTCGCCCGGCCGCGCCATCCGGCACCCGAGCTCGAGCGCACGCCGCAGCAGCAGGTCCATGACCAGCGGACCACCGTGCCCCTGCAGTTCCAGGACGTGCTCACCGGTGAACGATTCTGGCGCGGCGAAATACACGGCCAGGCCTCGATCGATGGTATCGCCGCACGCGTCGAGAAAATTCGCCAGCCGCGCGCGGCGCGGCGGGGGCTGCGTGCCGAGAATCTCGCGCGCAATCCGCGGCACCTCCGCACCGGAAACCCGAACGATGCCGACGGCGCCTCGCCCGGATGGGGTCGCCATGGCGACTATGGTGTCGGCGGAGGTCACCGCGACAGTTTACGAGACGCCGCACGTCGGTACACCAAAGCCGTGCGCTACCTTTTCTGGCGCTCCCAGCTAGGAGCGATTCTTGCTCGCCTCTGCCTGCACCACTTGGTTCACGCGCCACTGCTGCACGATCGACAGCACCGTATTCGTCAACCAATAGAGCACCAAGCCGGAGGGGAACCACGCCATCATGCCGGTCATGACCAAGGGCATGAATTGCATGATCTTGGCTTGCATGGGATCGGGAGGCGCCGGATTCAGCTTGAACTGGGCGAACATGGCGCCGCCCATCAGCAGAGGCAGCACGAAATACGGGTCGCGCGAGGACAAATCGTTGATCCACAGCAGAAACGGCGCCTGGCGCATTTCCACGCTTTCGAGCAGCACCCAGTAGAAGGAAATGAAGAAGGGAATCTGCACGACCATGGGCAGGCAGCCGGCCAACGGATTGATCTTCTCGCGCTTGTACAGCTCCATCATCGCGCGGCCCAGCTTTTCGCGATCGTCCTTGTAGGTTTCTTGAATCTGTTTCATGCGCGGTGCCACCGCGCGCATTTTCGCCATCGAGCGTCCGCTCGCCTGGCTCAGCGGATAGAACAACAGCTTGATCATCGCCGTGACGATGATGATGGCCCAGCCCCAATTGCCGGTGATGCCGTACACCCACTTGAGCGTGGCGAAAAGAGGCTGCGCGATCACCGTGAGCAGCCCGTAGTCGGCGGTGCGCTCCAGACGCGGACCGGTCGCCGCCAATTGCGACTGCAATTTCGGACCGATGAACAGCTGCTCCTGAAAATGAGCTTGCGCGCCGGGGGCCACCTGCGTGAACGGACCGGTCGCGCTCAGCAGATATTCGTGTTCCTGCACCTGCAGGCGATAGTGATACGGCTGATTCGCCGGCGGCACGACCGCCGAAACGAAATGATGCTGCAAGGACGCCAGCCAGCCGTTGGCGATGACTTCGGAGAATTTGCTGTCCGTTTCATTCTCGACCTTGAGGTCGCGGGCTTTCTTCCCGTCAAATACGGCCGGTCCCTTGAATGAGTAAGTCTCGACGTCGAAATACGAGCGCGACGGATGTTCCCAGTGGCGCAGGATCTGCGCGTACGAGGCGAGACTGCGCGCGGCATCACCCTCGTTGCGCACCTCATAGACGAGATCGATTGCGTACCAACCTCGTTTGAACACGTATGTCTTGGTCACCGTCAAGCCGTGGCCGTCCGTCCAAGTCATCGGTACGCGCAACTCCGGCGCTCCGGGCGGCAGCACGTAGGAGCTTTGCGGCGAGTTCCAGGTCGCGAGGTGGGTGGGAGCGGCTTCGCCCGCGCCGCCGACGAGACCGCTCTGCAGAAGATACAGCGTGTCCGCGACGGTATTCTCGAGCCGCACCGGTACGTTGGGCGTGTCCTTGTGCAGCGGATACTGCGGGAGGTCCGCAGCTTCGATCTCGCCGCCCCTCAAGTTGATGGACAGATCGAGGACGTCGGTCTCGACGTGCACCGTCGGCGATGCAGAAGGCTGCGCAGCGGCTTCGGGAGCCGCGGCCGCCCCCCGGCGGAGTGGGCGGCGGGGCGGCTTGCAATCCCGCTGCGGCCGTGGCCGCGGATGGATTCGCAGGTTCAGCCTTGGGTACCGAATCGGCGAGTGTCTGGGAAGCGCCCGGGGCGCCGGCGGTCGATTGCGCGACGACCGCGGCCGGCTCGCGGTAATCATGCATCCACGCTTCGTAGTTGAGATACAAGATCGCCGCCAAGGCGACCCAAAGCATGACGCGAGTATTAGGCATTGATCAGTCTCTTGTCCGGCACGGGCTTGTCCGGCACGGGGTCGTAACCGCCCGCGGTGAAAGGATGGCAGCGAAGCAGCCGCTTCAGCCCGAGCCATGTGCCGCGCACGACCCCGTGCCGCTCGATCGCCGTGTGTGCATAGCAGGAGCAGGACGGATAGAACCGACAGCGGGGCCCGAGCAGCGGACTCAAGGTCAGCTGGTAGATGCGGATGATCGCCATCAGGACTTGACGCATGGCTCTACGATTCTCGCGCAATGCTCTTCCAATGTTTGCTCAGACTGGCACGAAGGACGCTCGGGCCGGCGAGCCGTGCGGCGTCACGCGCTGCAACTGTGACATCGACGGGGGGTAGAGCATGTTGGTTCAGTCGAAACGATTCTCGGGTCAGGCGCTTGATACGATTACGAGCGACGGCGGTACCGAACGTACGCGTCGCTATCGCCAAGCCCAGCCGCGGATAAGTCTCCCGGTTGGCCAGCACGGACAAATTAAAGAAAGCGTCGGCAAATCGTTTGCCGCGCTGCCTCACTTGGCGAAATTCGGCCGGCTGATGCAAACGCTTGCGCGGCTCGAACGTCAGTTTACGGATCGCTAGGCAGCCTTACGGATCCCCGTCAGGGGCAGAGACGCTTACGGCCCTTCGCGCGGCGCCGAGCAAGCAACCGCCGACCACTCTTGGTGGCCATGCGTGCGCGAAATCCATGGGTGCGGGCACGGTGCAGATTACTCGGATTGAAGGTACGTTTCATAGCGCAGCTTGAGCAAAAAAAGTATTGGGCAAATCAACGAACTGGCTGATTTGCGAAAGGCGGCAAGGGTACTGAGCGGGCAGGAATGTGTCAATAGACGCACCGGCAAGATGGAGCTAGACTCCGTGCCCTTTCGTTTTATTTGCCCCTTGCCGCCTGTAGGAGAGCGCTCTTGTCGGAGTCGCTATGGAACCGCTGTCTGCGCGTGCTCGAGAGCGAACTCCCGATGCAGCAGTTCAATACCTGGGTGCGCCCCCTGCAGGCGATCGAGCGCGACGGGGAGATCAGGCTGCTCGCGCCGAATCGCTATGTGATCGAGTGGCTCGGCGACAACTCACTGCCGCGGATCAAGGAATTGATCCGTGAATTTGCGGTCGGCGCCATTCCCGATGTGGTGTTGGATGTGGGTACGCGCCCCGGGGTGACGCCGGCCGCGGCGGCCGGCGCGGGGCCCGCCCTGAATGGTGCGAGCGGCGCGCTCGGGCTCGCCGCCAAAGCCCGACGCCTGCCACCCTGCGTCTTAGGCAGTCGGATCAATGCGGATTTCACGTTTGACAGCTTCGTCGAGGGGAAGAGCAACCAGCTCGCGAAGGCGGCCGCCATCCAGGTGGCTGGCAACCCGGGGAAGGCCTACAACCCGCTGTTCATCTACGGCGGGGTCGGTCTGGGTAAGACGCACTTAATGCATGCCGTCGCGAACAGACTCAAGGAGCGCAATTCCGAAGCGCGGCTCGCCTACGTTCACAGTGAGCGCTTCGTCAGCGACATGGTGAAGGCTTTGCAGCACAACACCATCAACGATTTCAAGACCGCTTATCGCTCGCTCGATGCGTTGATGATCGACGATATTCAATTTTTCGCGGGAAAAGACCGCTCGCAGGAGGAATTCTTCCACACCTTCAATGCGCTGCTCGAGAGCCAGCAACAGGTGATCCTGACGTGCGATCGATATCCGAAGGAAGTGGACGGCCTCGAGGAGCGCTTGAAATCACGCTTCGGCTGGGGATTGACCGTTGCGATCGAGCCGCCCGAGCTCGAGACTTGTGTGGCGATTCTGATGAGCAAGGCCGCCATGGCGCATGTGGATCTGCCGGAGGAGGTGGCATTCTTCATTGCCAAGCGCATCCGCTCGAACGTGCGTGAATTGGAGGGGGCGCTGCGGCGGGTCGTGGCGACTTCGAATTTCACCGGTCGGCCCATCACGCTCGAGTTTGCCAAAGAGGCGCTCCGCGATCTGCTGGCGCTTCAGGAAAAATTGGTAACCGTGGAAAATATCCAAAAAACCGTGGCGGAGTACTACAAGATTCGAATCGCGGATTTGTTGTCGAAGCGGCGCAGTCGATCGATCGCGCGGCCGCGCCAGGTGGCCATGGCGCTCGCGAAGGAATTGACGAATCACAGTTTGCCCGAAATCGGCGACGCGTTCGGCGGTCGCGACCACACCACCGTGCTTCACGCGTGCCGCCGTGTGAAGGAGTTGCGGGAGTCCGAAAGACGCATCGGTGAGGACTATATGAACCTGTTGAGAACTCTGGCCGGTTAGGCACGGAGAACCTGTGGAGAAAACTGTGGATAAACTTATCCACAGCTCGATGACAGTTTTGCAACCGCTGGCGGACAGAGATGAAGGGTATTTTTATAGCACATAACTTATTGATTATTAAAGTGATTTTACCCTTATCCACGTTAACGGGCCGCCTTCATAATCATAGTAATAATCTCTTTCAAGAATCTAAATCTAAGATAGTCGGATGGGTGAGCGCATGAAATTGACGGCTGAGCGGGAGAAATTATTGGCGCCGTTACAGGCGGTCATCGGCGTTGTCGAGCGACGCCAGACCATGCCGGTATTGGCAAACGTGCTGCTGAGCGTACGACAGGGGCAGCTGTCGATCGCGGCCACCGATCTCGAGGTGGAACTGGTGGCGGCCACCGAGGTAGCGGTGCAGGAGGCGGGGGACATCACGGTGCCCGGGCGGAAATTCCTCGACATCCTGCGTGCTCTGCCGGAGAAGGTCGCTGTCGCGATGACGGTCGAGGGGGAAAAAGTAGTGCTCAAGGCGGGGCGCAGCCGCTTCAGTTTGTCGAGCCTGCCGGCGGGGGAATTTCCGGTGGTCGACGATATCAACTCGCAGCAGACGGTGCAGATTGCGCGCAAAGAACTGCTCCGTCTTCTCGAGAAAACGCATTTTTCGATGGCACAACAGGATGTTCGCTATTACCTGAACGGCATGCTGCTGGAGATCGATGGAGCGATGCTGCGCGCCGTGGCCACGGACGGGCACCGTTTGGCATTGTGTGAAGCAGCCCTAGCGGTCAAGGCCAAGTCCTCGCAGCAGGTCATTGTGCCGCGCAAGGGCGTCCTGGAATTGCAGCGCGTGTTGACGGCGGAAGGGACTGCGGAGGTCGCCATCGGAACAAATCACGTTCGGGCCCAGATCGGCGATGTTCGATTCACCTCGAAACTGATTGACGGTCGGTTTCCGGAGTATTCTCGCGTTATCCCCGCTGCGCCGGCCGCGTCGATTCGCGCTGACCGAGACGTGCTTCGCCAGGCCCTACAGCGTACCGCCATCTTGTCCAACGAGAAATACCGCGGCATTCGCATCACGGTGAAGAGAAACGCGATCACCGTACAGGCTCATAACCCAGAACAGGAAGAGGCGGAGGAGGAGATCGAGGTCATCTATGAGGGGGCGGATCTCGAAGTCGGCTTCAACGTGAATTATCTGCTCGATGCGCTGGCAGCCATCGACGGCCAGGAAGTTGAGCTCGGCCTGACGGATAGCAATAGCAGCTGCTTGATCCGGTCGCCGGGCAACGCCGGGACCCGCTATGTCGTCATGCCGATGAGGCTCTGAGCCCATGACCCTTCGGCGGGTGCAAGTGACGGATTTCCGTTGCTTGCGCCACGCCCACCTCGATCTCGATCCTCAATTCACGCTCATCAGTGGGCCGAATGCCTCCGGCAAGACCAGTGTGCTCGAGGCCCTCTATGTCCTGGGTCGGGGACGATCGTTTCGTACCCGCCGCTTGGAAACCTTGATTCGCTCCGGGGAGCAGCGATTCATCATCTTCGGTGAGGTGGAATTGGCAGGCGGCCGGATCCCGATGGGGATCGAGGGATCGGTCGAGGGGGTCCGGGCGAAGATTCATGGCGAACGAGTTTCCTCGCTCGCCGAGCTCGCGGCGATTTTGCCAGTGCAGATCATCGATCCGGAGATTCACCGACTGATCGAGGAAGGCCCAAGTCGGCGCCGCCAATTTCTCGACTGGGGTGTGTTCCACGTGGAACCACAATTCGTGGCGCATTGGCAAAAGTATCAGCAAGCGCTGAGACAACGGAATGCGGCGCTTCGGGCGCGCCAGCCGCAGGCCGTGGTGGGTGCGTGGGATGCGGACCTGATCCGATACGGGGACTTGCTCTCCGACGCGCGACGGCGGTACTTGGGCCGACTGGAGGGGGAGGCGCAGGCACTCTGCTCGAGTCTCTTGAATTTGGAGTTGGCACTCGGCTATCGCGCCGGCTGGCCGCCGGACGAGGCGCTGGCCGATGCATTGGCACGCAGCTGGCAGCAGGATCAGGAATTAGGCACGACCCAGGTGGGTCCGCAACGCGCCGAGTTGACCATCCGGCTGGCAGGCGCCCCCGTCAAAGATCGAATTTCCAGGGGCCAACAAAAGCTTCTCGCAGCGGCCCTGCTGATTTCTCAGCTGAAGATGTTTCCCGCCGATGCGCCCGTTCGCCCCACCCTGCTGCTCGACGACCCGGCGGCGGAGCTGGACCAGGAGCGGCTGGGGGGTCTGATTCAAGAAGTTCGCGCTCAGACGGTACAACTGGTGGTGACCACCCTTCACCGAGGATTCGCAGCTTTTGGGGAGCCGGGCCGCCACTATATGCTCGATTCAGGCACGGCTACCCCAGCGGCGACCGGGTCCGAAGTTTGACTACCCGTTGATCGAGCGCCGCCGCCGCGGCTTGTTCCACGTGAAACATCCGGCGGTGGCTGCAGAATGGTGGGCTCATCAATTCCATAGCGGCCAAGGGCTGCCCGCGCGGACAGCTTTTCGGTAACTAGCCCGAGTAACCATGGGACCACACCAATCCGATTGACAGGAGGTGCTCGATGGTGGTGGATTTCGCCCGTCTAGCGCAGCGCAAAATGCAGTTATAACTAGTTGATTTATATACGTTAATTTGCTCAACGGTATTCGTTATTATGGGCAAAAACTGCTAGAATGTCGCGTCTTCCATTAGGATGTGCCATGCCCGATAACGATGTCTACGATTCCAGTAAAATCAAAGTCTTAAAAGGCCTCGACGCGGTTCGCAAGCGTCCAGGAATGTACATAGGGGATACCGACGACGGCAGTGGCCTGCACCACATGGTGTTCGAGGTGGTGGACAACGCCATCGACGAGGCCCTGGCCGGCCATTGCGATCGCGTAGTCGTCACCATCCACGCCGACGAGTCGGTCACGGTCTCCGACAATGGGCGCGGCATTCCGGTCGACATTCACAGCGAGGAGGGCGTCTCCGCAGCCGAGGTCATTATGACCGTGCTGCACTCGGGGGGTAAGTTCGACGACACTTCCTATAAGGTCTCCGGAGGTCTGCACGGCGTCGGCGTGTCGGTGGTCAATGCGTTGTCGGACTTTCTGGAATTGAATATCCGCCGCGACGGCAAACTGCACCGTCAGGAATATCGCCTCGGCGAACCTCAAGCTCCGCTCGCCGCCATCGGCGAGACGCAGGAGCGCGGCACGACGTTGCGCTTCAAGCCAAGCTCGAAAATTTTCACGAACATTTCGTTCAACTACGACACGCTGGCGAAACGTCTGCGCGAGTTGTCCTTTCTCAACTCCGGCGTTCGCATCGAACTCGTGGATGAGCGTGATGAAAAATCAGAAGTGTTTCAGCACGAAGGAGGGTTGGCCGCGTTCGTCACCTATTTGAATCGCAGCAAGACGCCGGTGCACGATACGGTGTTGTGGTTTCAAACGCGCGACGGCAACACGCAAGTGGAAGTCGCGATGCAGTGGAACGATTCGTATCAGGAGAGCATGTATTGCTATACGAACAACATTCCGCAAAAGGACGGTGGCACTCATCTCGCCGGATATCGTGCCGCGCTCACGCGCACGCTCAATAACTACATCGAGAAAGAACTCGCGGCGAAGAAGGAAAAAATCGCGACAACCGGCGATGACGCGCGCGAGGGGCTCACCGCAATCTTGTCCGTGAAGCTGCCCGACCCAAAATTTTCTTCGCAGACCAAAGATAAATTGGTCTCCTCGGAAGTCAAAGGCGTGGTCGAGTCGGCGGTCGCGGAGCGCCTGGAAGAATTTTTATTGGAGCATCCGCAAGAAGCGCGCGCCATCGTCAACAAGATTCTCGAGGCCGCGTATGCGCGCGAGGCCGCCCGCAAGGCGCGCGAAATGACGCGGCGAAAAGGCGCGCTCGACATCGCCGGGCTGCCCGGCAAACTCGCCGACTGTCAGGAAAAAGATCCCGCGCTATCCGAGATGTTTTTGGTCGAGGGTGATTCCGCCGGCGGTTCCGCGAAGCAGGGTCGAGACCGGCGCACCCAGGCCATCCTGCCACTCAAGGGGAAAATCCTGAACGTCGAGAAGGCGCGCTTCGACAAGATGCTGGCCTCCGCCGAAGTCGGGACACTGATCACGGCATTGGGCTGCGGAATCGGCCGCGACGATTTCAACGTCGATAAGTTGCGCTACCACCGCATCATTATTATGAGCGTGGACGGCGACGAACATGTATTCGTCCGCGATGACCGGCGCGGAGTACGCATGGTCAGGATCGGCAGTTTCATCGACGGCGCGCTCGCATCGCATCCGGCAAGCGGCAGTGTGGACAAGTTGACCGGCGAATCTCTCGGAGAGGTTCTCTGCTTCGGACTGCAGGATCACATGGTTCGCTTTCGTCGGATCAAGAGCGTCATTCGCCACCCGTTGGACGAAAAACTCTTCCAAGTGCGCACCTCTTATGGTCGCACGGTGCGGGTTACCTCCAGCCACAGTGTTTTCGTATACGACAACGGCACGCTGAAACTGAGGCGCGGTGATGAGCTGCGCTTGAATGATCGAGTAGTGGCGCCATTCCGAATCCGCTTCCCATCCGCCGCTCCAGAGCGCATCGATCTGTTACGCGCATTGCATACAGTCCCGCAAGCTTCGAAGCGGGTCTGGGTTCGCGGCCCGGCCGTTGAAGAATGGTTCAAGGCCGCAGTTCTCCAGAAGAACAAGCAGCAGTTGGACCTTACCGACCCGCGAGTGGAGATTCCGTTTGAACTACGGATGGAGTTGGCGGCGCGTCGTCGAGACAGCGGCCTTTCCAATCGTACTCTCTGCGCAACCGTAGGCATTCGGCAGCCGGTGACGTTCTACGCCTGGGAAAAGGGGTCTTCCCGTCCAACGCTGCCACGCTTCACGGCGTATTCGAGCGCCATTGGCGCGAACGTACAAGATGTGATGACCAGAACGTCGGCTGCGCCCAGCCGCCTAGAGCGGGTTTGGAAGGAAAAGTACACGGGTTCTGGCCGAAACGTGGTGCGGGATTACGTGCGCTTAAGCGACCTCGATGCCGAGGATTTGGAATGGTTCGCTTCCCGGGAAGACCTGGAACTGACGCCCGAACACTATGGACGTAACGGAATTCCTCGATTCGTTGCTGTTAACGAGGAACTCATGGGACTGCTCGGCTTCTATCTCGCCGAAGGGTCGTGCTCTGACCGGAACGGTATTCGACTCTCGATTGGGAAGGGCAATCAACGCTTTGCCGAAGAGATGGCAAGGAAGCTCGCGAGCGTGTTCGGACTGCCTGCAGTGACCTATTCATCACCGGAGCGTTGCACGGAGCTCAAACTCGTGAATCGAGTTGCCGCCCTTGCTTGGCAACACGTGTTTGGTTTTGCCGGTTCTAATTCCACGACGAAGCAGGTTCCCAATCTGGTTTTCAATGTCTCGGACCATCTTCGATGCGCCTTTCTGCGTGGCTATCTGCTCGGCGACGGTACTGCCTGCAAGAATCGAATTGCATTCGCCACGTCGTCATACGACATCGCGAGCGGCGTGGTTTACGTGCTGAGTTCTTTGGGTGTGGTTTCATCGATGTCGAAGCGCGAACCGGACGGCGTGATACGGGATGTGCGCGGCCAGCCATGCGAAACCAAGCACCGCCACTGGATCATCAGCGTAACGGCGAAACAAGACCTGCGCATCCTGAGAAGCGTTTGGCAGGACCATGCAGGCGCCGCGGAGCTTGATGAGTTCTTGACGTCTACTCGATCAGGAGGCAAGCGAGATTTCCACGTGATCGACGGCGACCTCATGGCGCTACCGATTGTCGAAATCGAAGAGGTGCCAGCGAGCAATGGAAACGTCTACGACTTTTCGGTCGAGGGTGACGAGAACTTCATTGCGGGGATGGGCGGGTTGTGTTGTCACAACACGGACGCCGACGTCGACGGGTCGCACATCCGCACCCTGCTGCTCACGTTCTTCTATCGTCAAATGCCGATTCTCATCGAGCGCGGCCACATCTACATCGCTCAGCCGCCGCTGTACAAGATCAAGAAAGGCAAACAGGAGTACTACGTCAAGGATGATCTCGAATTGAACGCATCACTGCTCGCCACCGCCATCGACGGCGCGGCGCTGCACGTCAATGCCGAGGCCCCACCCATGTCGGGGCTGGGCCTCGAGTCTCTGGCGCGCAAATACGTCGAGGTGCAGAGCATCGTGCGCCGCTGGGCGCGCCGCTACGATGAGCGATTCCTGGAGCAGTTGTTGTATATGCCCGCGCTCAGCCCCGATACGTTCGACCGCATCGATCGGCTCAAGGACTGGTGCCGCGATTTGGAAATGCGGCTGAACTCGCTCGACGACGTATCGCGCCGCTACCGCGTGAATGTGCACACACTCGCCGCAGGCGGCCATCGCATCGACCTGCAGCGCCTCGAGCATGGCTTGGTGTCCGAGAAGCACATCCCGCGGGAGTTCTTCGATTCGGCGGAATATCTGCGCATCGCCGACCTCTCGCAGACCTTGAGCGATTTGATGGGGCCGGGTGCGTATATCGAGCGCAGCGGCGAGCGGCAGGAGACTGCCAGTTTCAAGGGGGCGATGAACTGGCTGTTCGAGCAGGCGAAGAAAGGTCAGAGCATCCAGCGTTACAAAGGGCTGGGTGAAATGAACGCGGATCAACTATGGGATACGACGATCAACCCGGAGACGCGCCGTTTAATGCAGGTGCGCATCGAGGATGTGGTCGCGGCGGACGACATCTTCACCACCTTGATGGGCGACGCAGTGGAACCGCGGCGCGAGTTCATCGAAAAGAACGCCCTGCAGGTATCGAACCTAGACATATAAACATCTCGCGCGGTACGGGCGTGCATTCGAATGCCACGGAGACGCTCCACCGGCGAGCTTCGAGACAGCGATTCCGCCTAGGCTCTTCGCGAGGGTGCCGGGTCGTCCGCACCGAGCGGCGCCAGATCGAATAGCGCGCGCTCCTCGGCGCGCGTGAGTGCCTGATCGAGCCACGAGCGCAACAGCTGTGCATCCATCAGACCTTCATTCGCCTTCTGCAGCACGAGCGCCCCCACCAGCATTTTGCGTCGGGTTTCGATCTTGCGATCGCGTTGCGCTACGATCGCTCGCTTGCGCGCATCGATGTGCTGCTGCCGCACTTTCAGCCGCGTCAGCCGCTCTTGGAGGGTCGAAATTTGCTCATCGATTTTGGCCATGGGTTGATTCTCGCATTAAGACGCCGTAGAGTCACCGTCGTGTCTCACGCACTTATACGTTGGTAGGCCGTTGGCGATCTACCATCTCTCCGCGACGGTGATCTCCAGGGCTCGTGGGCAGCGGATCGTCGCCGTGGCGGCCGCGCGCTCGGCCACGCGTCTTCGCGATGCGCGCTACGGCATCACTCACAACCACGCCCGCAAGCACGGTGTGGCGCATGCCGAGATCATGGCGCCGGCGGGCGCGCCGGCTTGGACGTATGATCGGGAAGCATTGTGGAATCGTGTCGAGGCGACAGAGCGCCGATGGGATTCGCAGCTTGCGCGCGCCATCGAGGTGGGTTTGCCCGTCGAGCTCTCCCACGAGCAGGGGGTCGCGCTGATGCGCGATTACCTCGCCCATGAGTTCGTGGAGCACGGCATGATCGCCGATTTCAGCATTCGCCGCAGCGACCCGCGCAATCCCCATGCCCACGTCTTGCTGACGCTACGCCCGGTGACGGCGTCGGGATTTGGGCCCAAAGCGCGCCATTGGAACCGCAAATCCAATCTCCTCGAGTGGCGTGCCGCCTGGGCGGAGCGTGCCAATCGGCATTTGGCGCGCTCCGGGCATGGCGTGCGGATCGACCATCGGACACTCGAGGCGCAACAGATCGAGCTCACGCCCGCGCGCCGGATCGGACTCGGCCGGCCGCCTCCGATGCAGCGGACATTGCCGCACCACTGGCAGGAGCGCATCGCCGAGCGGCAGCGGGTCGCGGAGCAAAACGGCGAGCTCCTCCTCGAGGATCCGACGCTGGCGGTTCGCGCGTTCGCTCTGCAACGCTCCACATTCACTCGGCAAGAGCTTGCGGAATTCCTCGAGCCGCGCACGGCGAGCGCCGCGCAGCGCGAAGGGGTGCTGCAGGCGATCATGAATTCGGGCGAGGTACTGCCGCTCGATTCGGGCACGGACGGCCAGGGCCGCTTCACGAGTCGTCAGCTCCTCGAGGCACGAAACTCGCTGGCGAAGCGGGCGACCGCCATGGCGATGCGGCGCAGCCGGGGCGCCGCGTCCCCGCCGCCTTCGCCGGTCGACTCGCTAACTCCCGCGGAGCACGACGCCTTCGACTACCTGATGGCGGGCGGGGACCTCAAGGCGCTCGTTTGGGGGACGAGCGAGGCTCGAGAGAGATTGCTCAGCGCGGCGCGAGCGGCATGGCGGGCCCAGGGATTCAGCGTGCGGAGTATCGAATCCCGGGCCCTCGCAGCGCCGGATTGGCTGACGGCGAATCCACCGACCCGCGATGACGTTCTCATCGTCGGCGGGTTCGACATGATCGGTCTCAGGGAGCTGGAGCGATTGCTCGCCAGCGTCGACAAGGCGCGCGCGAAGCTGGTGCTGGTCTGCGATGGGGAACAGCTCGAGACGATGAGTCTGATACCCCGGCCGCTCGTTTGGACCTCCCAACGCGACCCCGCGCACACACCCTAAATGCCACGCCGCAGTTGCGAATCACAAGGGCGGAGCCATCAATAGCCATCCGACGTCGGGGAGATTGCACACAATCGGCGCCCACGCCCTCGTCATCCTGCTGCTTGCGCTGGCCGCGTGTACGCGCCACAGCGGCGATCCGACGGCGGCCGGTGGAGCGGCCGGCGCCGCCCCTACCTCCACGGCGGGGTCCGACAGCGAGAAAGTCCTCAACATCTATTCTTGGGCGGATTACATCGCACCCGAAACCGTTCCCAACTTTGAACGGGAAACCGGCATCAAGGTTCGCTACGGCACCTACGACAACAACGAGGTGCTGGAAACGAAGCTGTTGACAGGCCATACGAATTACGACGTGGTCGATCCGACGGAATCATTTTTCGACCGGCAGATGCACGCGGGCGTGTATCAAAAGCTCGACAAGAGTGCGCTCCCGAACCTGGTCAACACGGACCCGGACATCATGCGCAGGATGGCCGTGCATGATCCCGGGAATTTATATGCGGTCCCGTACATGTGGACCACGACCGGACTCGGCTACAACGTCGACCAGGTGCGCGCCCGGCTCGGCGCGAATCTCTCCGACAGCTGGGGGCTGCTGTTCGATCCGAGTTCCGCGGCGAAGCTGCAAGAATGCGGCATCACGATCGTCGATTCGCCCATGGATGTCATCATCGCCGCGATCATCTATTTGGGACACGACCCCAATCGGTTCGACCCCGTGGATGTGGCCGCCGCCTCGGAAGTCCTGCGCAAGATACGGCCCTTCATCCGCTATATCGACCCCGCCCAGTACATCACCGACCTCGCCAACGGCAGCGCATGCATCGCGCTCGGCTGGTCGGGCGATGTCGAGCAGGCGCGTAGCCGCGCGAAGGACGCGAAGACCGGCGCGAACATCGCCTATCTGGTGCCGCGGGAGGGCTCGGTCATCACGGTGGACATGATGGCCATTCCCGCGGATGCGCCGCATCCGCGCAACGCGCTGATCTGGCTGAATTACCTGATGCGGCCCGAGGTGATCGCCGGCATCACCAACTATGTGAAATATCCGAATGGAAACTCGGCCTCGCTGCCGCTGATCCGGCCCGAGATCCGCGGGGACGAAAGCATTTATCCGAGTGCAGCGACGCGTGCGCGCCTATCCACCTCCAAGGCGCTGCCCCCGGACTATTCACGCCTGATCACTCGCGAGTGGACTCGGTTTCGGACCGGTTACTGAAACCGCTGCTGCCCCTGCGCGATCGTCGACAATCCCGCCTCGATGGCGCGGCGCACTTCCTCGGTGAGATCCCTCGCGTTTTTCCCGCCCGGGGCGATCGGTTCGCCGATGATCACGCGAACCGTGCCGGCCTTCTTCAAGAAGCCCCGCCGCGGCCAAAAATCCCCGGCATTGTGCGACAGCGGCACCAGCAGTTTGCCGGTGGCGGTTGCCAATAGCGCGCCGCTCACGCCGAACTTGCGGGTGGCTCCAGCCACCACGCGGGTGCCTTCCGGGAAAATGATCACCCAAAGACCGTCGGCGAGCCGTTCCCTGCCCTGCTCGATCACTTGGTGCACCGCTCGGTGCCCCTCGGCGCGATTGATCGCGATCGGCCGCAGCAGCTTCAGGCCCCAGCCGACGAACGGTATCCACAACAGCTCGCGCTTCAGTACCCAGACCTGGGGTGGGAAGATCACGAAGTGAGCCACCGTCTCCCACGCCGAGGCGTGGTTGCTCATGACGATGTGATTGCCGGGCGGGATGTGCTCACGGCCTTCCACCGTGTAGTTCAATCCGCAGAGCCGCTCGAGCATCCAAAACAAGCAGCGCGCCCAGGTGCGGGCAATCTCGAAATGTGCGCGATAGGGGAGCCAGAAGCACAATGCCATGAAGCCGCCGAACAGGCATGCCGATGCCATCATGTACGTGGTGAAGAGCAACGAGCGGATGCGCTGCACGGAACGGGTCAGCCCGGCAAGCGCGACAAATCGGCCACGGCACTCAGCAGCCGCTGTGCCTCGCGCAGCAGAGCAAGCCGGTTGGTGCGTCGCTCGGGATTTTCGTCCATCACCATGATGTGCTCGAAAAAGTCGTCCACCGCAGCGCGCAGCCCGATCAGCGCACGCAAGCTCTGAGCATAGTCGCGCGCTGCGACCGACTGGTCGACCGATGCGCGCAGCTCCGTCAGAACCTGGTGGAGCCGACGCTCGGCGCCCTCGGTCAAGAGCCCGGAGTTCACGGCCGCATCTTGGCCGGAAGGCGCCTTCTTCAGGATATTGGCGATGCGCTTATTGATGGCGCTGAGGACGGCGGCGTCCGGCAGCTGCAGGAACTGCTTGAGCGCCTGCAACCGGGCATCGGCATCGAGCGGGGAATGCGGCCGCCCCGCAAACACGGCGTCGATCATCTCGGCCGTGGTTCCGTCGGCGCGCTCGAGCAGCAAGCCGCGAAACCGCTCGGCGATGAAGTCATAAACCTCATCGGCGACGGCGGCTCGATGCACGGGCTGGGCGGCCGCGGATTCGTCGAGCAGCTCATAGAGGTCGAGATCCAATCGACACTCGAGCAATATGCGCAGCACGCCGAGCGCGGCGCGCCGCAAGCCGAACGGGTCCCGGGCGCCGGTGGGGCGCTGCTCGATCGCAAATACGCCGACCAGCGTGTCGATCTTGTCGGCGAGTGCGAGCGTTTGCCCGGTCTTGGTCGCTGGCAGTGCGTCTCCCGCGTAGCGCGGCCGATAGTGCTCCTCGAGTGCGAGCGCCATTTCCTGCGGATAGCCTTGAGCCTCCGCGTAATAGCGGCCCATGATTCCCTGCAGCTCCGGGAACTCACCGACCATCGCGGTCATGAGATCGGCCTTCGCGAGTTCGGCTGCGCGCGCGACCTCGGGCCCGGCGCCGAGATGCCGGCCGATGACCTGCGCCAAGGATTTCACACGCCGCGTCTTCTCGGCATAGGTACCGAGCTTCGCCTGGAAGGTCACCCCGCGGAGGTGGGCCGCGTGAGCCTCGAGCGGGATCTTGACGTCCTGTTCCCAAAAGAATGCCGCGTCGCTCAGGCGCGGACGCACCACGCGCTCGTTGCCTTCCCGAACTTTGTCGGGGTCGCGGCTCTCGATGTTGCTTACCGTGACGAAACCGCCCGTGAGCTTGCCGTCCGGGCCTTCGATCGCGAAATAGCGTTGATGATCCTGGATCGTGGCGACCACGACTTCGCGCGGCAGCGACAGGAATCGTTGCTCGAACCGGCCCACGATCGGCACCGGCCACTCGACCAAGGCCGTTACCTCATCGAGCAGCGCACTCTCGATCAGCGCAACGCCGCCGCTTTGCGCGGCGGCGGCCGTCACGCCGGCGCGGATCGCCTCGCGACGAGCGCTGAAATCGGCCACGACCTTCGCGCGGCGCAGCCGGCTCTCGTAGCTCGCGGGGGATTTGAGCGAGATCGGGCGCGGAGAGTGGAAGCGGTGGCCACGCGTGATTCGCCCGGAGAGAATGCCGAGAATTTCGACCGGTACGACTTCATCGCCGAACAACAGCACGACGCTATGTACCGGCCGTACGAATTCCGCGGTGCGCGCACCCCATCGCATGCGCCTCGCGATGGGCAGGGAGGCAATGGTCCGGCTGATGATGTCGCCAATCACCTGCTTGGTGGCGGCGCCGTGTTCGGTGCCGCGATAAACCAGCCACGCGCCCTTGTCGGTCGTGATCCGCTCGAGATCGGCGATCTGCACGCCGCAATTGCGGGCGAAGGCCGCCGCGGCCTGCGTGGGAGCGCCGTCCGCGTCGAACGCGGCTTTGAGCGGCGGGCCGCGCCGCTCGACGCGGCGATCGAGTGCACGCTCGGCGCACGAGCGGATGAGCACGGCGAGCCGGCGCGGCGTTGCGAAACCATGGACCTTGCCATGCGTGATCGCGGCGCCATGCAAGCCGTCGACGATCCCCTCGGTGAGTGCCGTCGACAAGCTCGGCAGCGTCCGAGGCGGCAGTTCCTCGGTGCCGAGTTCGAACAGCAGGTGATGAGCGCTCATCAAGCCACTCGTTGCGATGCGCCACTCTTCAGCAGCGGAAATCCCAGTGCTTCACGGCTGTCCCGGTAGGCCTCGGCGACGCCTCGCGCCAGGGTGCGAACTCGCAGGATGAAGCGCTGGCGCTCGGTGACGGAAACCGCACGGCGGGCATCGAGCAGGTTGAAGGTGTGCGATGCCCTGACCATTTGTTCATAGGCGGGCAGGACGAGGTTGTCCTTGATCAAGCTCTGGCAGGCGATCTCGTGCGTATCGAACTGGTGCAACAGCACACCGACGTCGGCCTTTTCAAAATTGTAGATGGACTGCTCCACCTCGTTTTGGTGGAACACGTCACCGTACGTGACCGTGCCGAAAGGACCGTGCGTCCAGACGATGTCGAAAATGCTTTCCTTGCCCTGGATGTACATTCCCAGACGCTCGAGACCGTAGGTGATTTCGCCCATCACCGGCCGGCAATCCAAACCGCCGACCTGCTGAAAATAAGTGAACTGCGAGATCTCCATCCCGTTCAGCCACACTTCCCATCCGAGTCCCCACGCCCCCAGCGTGGGCGATTCCCAATTGTCTTCGACGAAGCGCACGTCATCGGTGAGCAGGTCGAAACCCAAGGCACGCAGCGACCCCAGATACAACTCTTGAAAGTCTTCCGGGGAGGGCTTGATGCACACCTGGAATTGGTAGTAATGCTGCAGCCGGAATGGATTGTTGCCGTAGCGCCCGTCGGTGGGTCGGCGCGAGGGCTGCACATACGCCGCACTCCAGGGCTCGGGCCCGACCGCGCGCAGAAACGTGGCGGGGTGAAACGTTCCCGCACCCATTTCCATATCGTAGGGCTGCAAGATGATGCAGCCGTGGGCCGACCAATAGCTCTGGAGCGCAAAAATCAATTCCTGGAACGTTTGGGGCGCCTTGGATGCGGCTTTGGCCATCGTATGCTCGAGATCGAAGAACGGCCGCGAGTATAGCGACCGCAACCCGTGAGTGTCTTACCCACGCCGTGGCGCGCCCGGGGGCGGCCGCGACGCGCGTGCACCGCTTCGGCTCACGCGCCACCGCAGCGAGGGCGGATTTTCACGGCTGGCTTCGAAATGCACCAAAAAAAGTCACCCAGATGACCCCTGTGCATTATTCTGGTGCGTCGATGCACCTTTGTTGCACGCAAGCTCTTGATCCGTATACACGGCCCGCTGGCACACAAACTGCACTGTAAGGGAGCCCCGGCGCCGCTGCCGGGAATCATAACGACATATTATTTGCGAGGACGCACATGACTCCCGCCGATGTTCTTAAATTGATCAAGGAAAAAGAGGCTAAGTTCGCCGATCTGCGCTTTACCGACACAATCGGTAAGGAACAGCACGTGACGGTTCCGACGCGGCTGGTGAACGAGGGGTTTTTCACCGACGGCAAAATGTTCGACGGCTCATCGATTGCCGGCTGGAAAGGCATCAACGAGTCGGACATGATCCTGATGCCCGATCCGGCGACCGCGGTCATTGATCCGTTCTACGAGGAAACGACCGTCAATCTGCGCTGCGACGTCATCGAGCCGATGACCATGCAGGGCTACGAGCGCGATCCGCGCTCACTGGCGAAGCGCGCCGAGGCTTACCTGAAATCCTCCGGGATCGCCGACTCGGCGCTGTTCGGTCCTGAAAACGAATTCTTTATCTTCGACAAAGTGCACGTCAGTTCGAGCATGAACGGCTGCTCCTATGAAGTGGACTCTTACGAGGGGGCCTGGAACTCGGGAAAGGACTACGAGGACGGCAACAAGGGGCACCGCCCGGGCGTCAAAGGCGGCTACTTTCCGGTACCTCCCGTGGATTCGCAGCAGGACATTCGCACCGCCATGTCGCTCGCCTGCGAGGAGATGGGCCTGAAGTTCGAAGTGCACCACCATGAGGTCGCGACCGCCGGCCAGGGCGAGATCAATGTCGCGGCCAACACGCTGACGAAGAAAGCCGACGAAGTGCAGATTCTCAAGTACGCGCTGCAAAACGTCGCGCACGGCTACGGCAAGACGCTCACCTTCATGCCGAAACCCATCGTCGGTGACAACGGCAATGGGATGCACGTGCACCAGTCCCTGCAAAAGGAAGGCAAGGCGCTGTTCGCGGGCGACAAATACGGCGGCCTGTCGGACACCGCGCTCTATTACATCGGCGGCATCATCAAGCATGCCCGCGCCATCAACGCCTTCACCAATGCGAGCACCAACAGCTACAAACGCCTGGTGCCGGGGTTCGAGGCGCCGGTGAAACTCGCCTACTCGGCGCGCAATCGTTCCGCTTCGATCCGGATTCCCTGGATTTCCAATCCGAAGGGCCGCCGCATCGAGGTCCGTTTCCCGGACGCGACCGCCAATCCCTACTTCGCCTTTTCGGCGATGTTGCTGGCAGGGCTCGACGGGATTCAAAACAAGATTCATCCCGGCGACCCCGCCGACAAGGATCTGTACGACCTCGAGCCCGAGGAGGACAAGAAAATCCCCACGGTCTGTCACTCGCTCGACATGGCGCTCGACTATTTGGACAAGGACCGCGGGTTTCTCAAGGCGGGCGGCGTGTTCACCGACGATTTGATCGACGCGTACATCGAATTGAAGATGAAGGAAGTGACGCGCCTGCGCATGACCACCCATCCGATCGAAGTGGAGATGTACTACAGTTTGTGAGGTTCATCGAGCGTGGCGCGGCCTGAAGGTGACGGCGGTCACGCCGTCGCCACCTTGCTTTGTGGCCGGGAGGCGATAGGGCTATGCTTTTGAGGTATGCGCCATTGGAGATCACGGATTGCTCTCGGCTTGGTCGCGATCTTTGCGAGCCGGATTCCCGTGGACGCGGCGGTCGTCTACAAATGGACCGATGCCGACGGGGTCATTCACTTCTCGGACCAGGCCGTCCCGGGCGCCGAGAAAATTCTGACTTCGAGCGGCTCCTCCGCCCGCAGCGGTGCGACGCCCGCGGCATCGAACACGACGGCGTCGACGGCGCAGCCGAAACCCCCGGGGCTGAACTTCATCCAATTCTCGATCGTCTCGCCCGCGAATCAGGACACGATCACCGGCAATCAACCGATCAACGTGAACCTCGCGCTGGAACCCCCGCTGAAATCGAACCAGTCGCTCACCTGGACATTGGACGGGGGTGCGCTGTCCAACCAGGCAAACGCCACGAGTTTCACTCTGGAGGACGTGCCGCGCGGAGCTCATACGATCATGGCGACGATCGAGGACCAAGCGGGCGAGTCGAAAAGCACCGAGCCGGTGACGTTCTACGTGATGCGAACCAATCTGTTGTCGCCGCAGCACAAAGGCGCTCCCTAACCCGCGATTGCTGCATGCGCCGGCGGGGCGGCTCGTTTGGCCGCTGAGCTGCAACTGCAGGCTCTGCATATCGAGGGCACGGAACTCCTGGATGCCCTGGTTACCGGCGTCTTTTTGCTGGATCGCGACCTGCAGGTCACCTACCTCAATGCCGCCGCGCAGACCTTGCTCGGTCTCGGGCCCAATCAAGCATTGGGACGGCGAATCACCGAGCTCACCCGCGGCGCAGAGACGTTGCTGCCGCTGTTCGAGCGCGCGCGCCTCGGCGGAGACGATGTGGTGCAGCGGGAATTGGCGTGGCCGGCGCCCGGAGGGGTCGACCGGATCCTCGACTGCGCCGTCACCGAGATCAGCATCGGCGAGCAGGGCGGCCAACTTCTGCTGGAAATCGAAGACATCACCCAGCACCGGCGCCTGACCCGCGAAAACGCACTGCTGGCGCAACTAGGCGGCAGCCGACTGATGGTCCGGCAGCTCGCGCACGAGATCAAGAATCCGCTCGGCGGCTTGCGGGGCGCCGCGCAGCTGCTCGAGCGCGAATTGTTGGATCCCGCGCTTCGCGAATACACGCGCATCATCATCAGCGAAGCGGACCGGCTCACCCATTTGCTCGATTCGATGCTCGGACCCGGCCGTCCTCCCTCCAAGCAGTTGGTGAACGTGCACGAACTGTTGGAGCGCGTCTATCACCTGTTGCGCAGTGAAGCGCCCGAGGGTGTGACGGTCGAGCGCGACTACGACCCGAGCCTGCCGGCGCTGACGGTCGATCCGAATCACATCATTCAGGCGATGTTGAACCTCGGCCGCAATGCCATTCAGGCACTGTCGGGTAGCGGCGCTCACGCACGCGGCAGCCAAGCGCCGCGATTGATCCTGCGCACCCGCGCCGCATCCAACGTGAGCGTCGGCGCCCGCCGCCACCGTCTGGTGGCCTCGATTCAATTCGAGGACAACGGCCCCGGAGTGCTGCCGGAAATTCGCGATACCATTTTCTACCCGCTCGTGTCGGGGCGCGCCGACGGCTCGGGCCTGGGGTTGGGAATCGCACAGGATCTGGTGAGCCGGCACGGCGGGCTCATCGAGTTCGACAGCGCCCCCGGTCGAACAATATTCGTGATCTCTCTGCCCATGGATTCCGCATGAACGCGAAGCCTCTCCAGGTCTGGTTGGTCGACGACGATGCCTCCATCCGTTGGGTGCTGGAGAAGGCGCTCAAAGGCAGCGGCATGACCGCGCGCTGCTTCGATCAGGCGGACAACGTATTGACGGCGCTGCGCGCCGATGTACCCGATGTGCTGATGACCGACATCCGCATGCCCGGCCGCAGCGGCCTCGATTTGCTCAAAGAGATTCAGGTCTCGCGGCCCGGACTGCCCGTGATCGTCATGACGGCGCATTCGGACCTGGACGCGGCGGTGGCGGCCTATCAGGGCGGCGCCTTCGAGTACTTGCCGAAACCCTTCGACATCGACAAGGCGGTGGACCTGGTGCGCCGCGCCGCGCAGCAGGCCACCGTGTCCACGGACGTCGAGGCCGCACGGCGCAGCATCCCGGAACTCCTGGGCCAGGCGGCTGCCATGCAGCAGGTGTTTCGCGCCATCGGCAGGTTGTCGCGCTCGAGCATGACGGTGCTCATCACCGGCGAATCGGGCACGGGCAAGGAACTCGTCGCTCGTGCGCTCCATCGCCACAGTCCGCGTTCGAGCAAAGCCTTCGTGGCGCTCAATACGGCGGCGTTCACCGCGGACCTGCTCGAATCGGAGCTCTTCGGCCACGAAAAGGGCGCCTTTACGGGTGCAGACACGCTCCGGCGCGGTCGATTCGAACAGGCGGACGGCGGAACGCTCTTCCTCGATGAGATCGGCGACATGTCTCCGGCATTGCAGACGCGGCTGCTGCGTGTGGTGGCGGAGGGCGAGTTCTATCGCGTGGGCGGCCAGACCCCCGTCAAGGTCGATGTGCGTGTGATTGCCGCGACCCATCAGGATCTGGAAGCGCGGGTGAAGTCCGGCCACTTTCGTGAAGATCTCCTGCATCGGCTCAATGTCATTCGCATCGAGATTCCGCCGCTGCGCGAACGGCGCGAAGATATTCCCGAGCTGCTGCGCCACTACTTGAGCGTCGCCGGTCAGGAACTGGGCGTCGAGCCGAAATTGCTGACGATGCCGGCGGAGACGGCGCTGGTGACATTCGATTGGCCGGGAAACGTTCGCCAGCTCGTGAATGCGTGCCGGCGGTTGACCGTGACGGCGCCGGGGCGCGAAATCCGGGCCGAGGACATCCCGCCGGATCTCGGCGGTGCATCGACCGGCCACGCCATCAACCACGACTGGATGGCAAAGCTCTCTCATTGGGCGGAGCGGGAACTGGATGCGGGTACGCAACGCTTGCTCGACCAGGCGGTGCCGGAAGTGGAGCGCATCTTGATCCGAGTCGCGCTGCGCAAGGCGGACGGGTTGAAGCAAGACGCTGCGAAGCTTCTGGGTTGGGGCCGCAACACGCTGTCCCGCAAGATGAAGGAACTGGGCATGGAGGACGTCAGCTAATCCCGCCTCGCGCGGCGGCTTATAATCATCCCGATCATGGCTGACTTTTTGAAAGGGACATTGGGATTGGGATTTTCCGGGCGCCTCGTTTACGGCAACTCGTTTGCCGACTGGGTGCTCGGGGGCATTTTGGCCATCGCCGTGTGGACGGCCCTCTCGATCCTGCGCCGCCTGATCTCCGCCCGCTACCGGAAGTTCTCGACGGTTCATCGTTCGGTACCCGTCCGCCTCATCTTCTATCTGCTCGGCAGCACCAAGCAGTTCCTGGTGCTCGGCATCGCGCTGTACGTCGGACAGGAAAGCCTGACGTTTCCGCCCAAGGTTCAGCACGTCGTCGATAGCGTCGTGTTCATGCTGGTATTGCTGCAGGTCGGCTTCTGGGCGGGGCGGGCGGTGCGGTTCTATTTGGAAGTCAAGGAGTTGGAGCGCGGGCCCGACCGCGTTTTCACGGGCTCACTGGACATCATCAACTTCGTCGCCCGTATCCTGATCTGGTCCTTGTTGATCCTGCTGGCGCTCGAAAACGTCGGCGTCAACATTACGGCGCTGCTCGCCGGCCTCGGCGTCGGCGGCGTGGCGGTCGCCCTCGCGCTGCAAAACGTCCTGGGGGATTTGTTCGCGTCGCTGTCGATCGCATTGGACAAACCCTTCGTGGTGGGCGACATGCTGCTGATCGACGATTTCAGGGGAGCGGTGGAACGCATCGGCATCAAGACCACCCGTCTGCGCAGCGACACCGGCGAGCAAATCGTCATGTCGAACGCCGATCTCTTGAAGAGCCGTGTGCGCAATTTCGGGCGCTCGTTGGAACAGCGCGCGCTCGCGACGATTCGGGTGACCTACTCAACCTCGGCAGAGAAGCTGCGCAGCATACCCGAGCTGCTGGAGAGCATCGTTCGCGAACATGAGCATGCCCGCTTCGAGCGCTGCCACTTGAAGACCCTCGGCGATGCCTGCCTGCAATTCGAGTTGTCGTATTTCGTGCAGCAGCCGAAAATCAATCCGCTGCTCGACCTGCAGCAGGCGGTCAATTTTCGCATCATCGACGAATTCCGCCGCCTCGGCATCGAGTTCGCCTATCCCACGCAGCGCGTGCTCGTCGAACAGTAGCGAGTCCCCATGTTCCACATCGTCCTGTACGAGCCCGAAATTCCACCGAACACCGGCAACGCGATCCGGTTGTGCGCCAATACCGGTGCCACTTTGCATCTGGTGAAGCCGCTCGGCTTCCGGCTGGACGACCGCAGCCTGCAGCGTTCGGGTCTCGACTATCACGACCTCGCCGACACCAAGGTGCACGCCGACCTCGATGCGTGTCTGCGCGCCCTTGGGCCCGCCCGGGTCATCGCCGTGGAAACCGGGGGACGCCGCCGCTACACGGATTTCAGCTACCGCGCGGGGGATGCATTCTTGTTCGGACCGGAGACCCGCGGCTTGCCCGAGCAGGTGCAGGAGCGTGTCGGACGCGAAAACTCGCTGTTCATTCCCATGCAGCCGCAAAGCAGGAGTCTCAATCTAGCGAACGCCGTCGCAGTGCTGGCCTATGAGGCGTGGCGTCAGCTCGGATTTGCGCCCGGCCCGGTTCTCTAACCGCCGCTGCGCGGGTCTCATTCCGTTTCCGACCGCGCCGCTCGTTCCATCAGCGCCTGCACCGCGGCGCGGACCGAGCGGCCCTCGTGCATGACGCGGTACACCTCGCCGCAAATCGGCATATCGACCGCCAAGCGCTCGGCGACGTTGCGCACCGCGCCCGCCGCTCTCACCCCTTCGACCACTTGATCGATGCTGCGCTCGGCATCCTGCAGCGACTGCCCGCGGCCCAATGCCAATCCCAGGCGCCGGTTGCGCGATTGATCGTCCGTGCACGTGAGAACGAGGTCGCCGAGACCTGCAAGCCCCATGAAAGTCTCGCGTACGGCGCCGAGCCTGACACCGAGGCGCATCATCTCGGCGAGTCCGCGTGTGATCAAGGCCACGCGCGTATTGGCGCCGAACCCCATGCCGTCGGCGATGCCCGACCCAATCGCGATGACGTTCTTCACGGCGCCGCCCACTTCCACGCCCATGATGTCCGGTTGGGTGTAGGCGCGGAATCGGGGTCCCGACAAACTCGACACCAGCGCTCTGGCAAAAATTTCGTCGCGCGAGGCGACCGTCATGGCGGTGGGGAGGCCTGCGCCCACCTCCCTCGCAAACGTCGGTCCCGAGAGCACGGCGCCGGGGCGCGCGCCGAGCACCTCGTGCGCCACCTGGTGCGGCAGCAGGCCGGTCTCGATCTCAAACCCCTTGGTCGCCCAGGCAATGCGGGTTTGCGGGGAAAGATACGGCTCGAGCCGCTCCAGCGTCGCGCGGAATGCGTGCGAGGGAACCGCCACCAGCGCATCCCGAGCCCCCTCGAGCGCCGTTTGCAACTCCGCCACGGCGTCGAGCGCCGCCGGAAACTCAGCCTGCGGCAGGTAGCGCACGTTGCGGCGCGCCTGCTGCATCGCCTTGAGCTGTGCGGAGTTCCGGCCCCACAATCGGGTCGGATGTCCCGCGCGAGCCAACTGTATGGCGAGAGCCGTTCCCCAAGAGCCGGCGCCGATCACGGCCATCGGCTCTCGTTGCGGGCTCTGCACGGACCGGTGCCCTAGTTGACCAACCCGGGCTGCGGCGTTTCGGAAGCTTGCGCGAGCAAGACATCGAAATTGACCAGCGGCAGAAGGAAGTTCGGAAATCCGCCCTTGACGACCAAATCGGAGATCACTTCGCGCGCGTAGGGGAACAAGACGCTCGGGCAGAAGCTGCCGATGAGGCGCTTCAAGTCCTCGAGCGAGGCGCCGGCAATCGAGAACACGCCCGCCTGTTTCACCTCGACCAGGTAGAGCGTGGCCTCGCCCTGCTTTGCTTCGAGCGTGATCGTCAGCAGCACCTCGCGCACGTCCGGGGCGAGCTCCTCGGCCGACGTGTTCATGTTGAGCTGAAATTTGGGCTCCCACGCTTGATTGTTCGGGAGCCGCGGACCATTCGGCGATTCATACGAGCAATCCTTCAAGTAAACGCTCTGCAGGCTCACTTGAACGCCGCCGACATTGGCAAGATTCCCCTCGTTCGTTACGTCGTTCATGAAACCTCCCGGATTAATCGATCCAGCTCGCCGCTGCCGTCGAGAGCGAAGAGTTCGTCGCAACCGCCGACGTGTCTGGCGCCGATGAAGATTTGCGGGACCGAGCGCCTGCCGCTGCGTGCGATCATTTCCTCGCGCAGCTTCGCGTCGTCGTCGACGTTGATTTCCTCGAACTTCAGTCCCTTCTTGGTCATCAGGCTGCGCGCGCGCTCACAATACGGGCACCAGCCGGTCGTGTACATCGTGACACGCGGCTGACTCATCTGGAATGCGCCCTGCCGCCCCCCGCGGTCTTCATCAGGGGCAGGTTATCCTTGACCCAGGCGTTCAATCCCCCTTGCAGGTTGAACACCTTGGTGAAGCCGAGTTTCGTCAGCGTGCGCGCCGCGCCGGCGCCGCTGACACCGCTGTCGCAATAAGTGATCACGGTCTTATCGCGCCACCTCTTCAAGGACTCCGCCTGCGATTCGAGTTGCGCCGAAGGCACGTTGCGCGCATCGCCGATATGGCCGGCGTCGAAGGATTCCTTGTCCCGCAGGTCGATGACGAGAGCGCCCTGATTCATGAGCCGCACGGCCTGCATCGAGGAGAGCGCGGCAAAACTCTGCACGCGGGCCTGTAGTTCGTAGACGATCAGGGCGGCGGCGGCCAACACGGCGCCGCCCGCCAAATAGTAATGATTGCCGATGAATTCGAGCAGACGCTGCATGCCAAGCACTTCGGGTTTTTCGGGCGGGCAAGTATAGCAGCGGGCACAAGGCTTGTATGCTTGCGCCACCCGGGACGAAATTGCCGATGAAATCATGCCAAAGCACGTGAAAGTCTGCATCGCGCTCGCGCTCCTGTGCGCAAGCCTGCCGGTGTCGGCCGAGTCCGCCGACTCCGCCCAGGCGAAGGCAAAACTCGCGGCGGTGCGAGCCCGCATAGCGCTACTCACGGAGCGGATTTCGGTCGAACTCAAGCAGCGCGACCTGTTGAATGCGCGCCTGCGCGAGGCCGACCTCGCGGTGACCGAGAAGCGCCGGCGGCTCGATGCGCTGCATGCCGAAGAGCTCACCGCCGAGCGGCGCCGGAACGAGCTCCGCCTGGATCAAGCGCGCAATCAGAATGCGCTCCAGGCCGAGCGCGCGGCATTGGCCGCACAAGTGCGAGCCGCGTACATGATCGGGCCGCAGGAGCAGATGAAGCTCCTCCTGAATCAAACATCCCCGCTCGCGGTGGGACGCATGCTCGCGTTCTACCGGTATTTCGCGAGCGAGCGCGCCGCGAAGATCGTGGAGATCGACGAGCGCGTCGCGCGGATTCGAGATCTGGTCGCGCAAAGCGAACAAACGGCCGCGGAGCTCAAATCCCTCGAGGACGATGCGAGCCGCGAGGTCGCGGGCTTGGAGCGCGCGCGGGCGGAGCGCGCCTCGGCGTTCGCCGCTCTCGGCGAGCAAATGAGCAGCGGCAATCAGGAACTCGCGCAGCTCAAGCGCGAGGAGCAGGCTCTGGACTCTCTGGTGGCGGACCTCGCGCGAGTATTGCAGGATTTTCCGGTGGACACGCAGCTGCGGTTCGATCAGCTGCGCGGCAAGCTGCCCTGGCCGGTCGTGGGCAGAATGACCGCGCGTTTTCAGCAGTCCCGTGCCGCCGCCGCTCCGCCGGGGGTGCGCTGGAACGGCGTGATGATCGAGACGGCGCGCGGCGCGAAAGTGCGAGCACCGTATTTCGGTCGGGTCGTGTACGCCGATTGGCTGCAAGGGCTGGGACTTCTTTTGATCATCGGCCATGCCGGCAATTACATGACGCTGTACGGACACGCCGAGGTGCTCTACAAGTCCATGGGGGACTGGGTGGCGCCGGGCGACATCATCGCAGGCTTGAGCGATGCCGGGGGCGCCGCGCCTCAGCTCTATTTCGAGATACGCGACGGCCGCAAACCCGTCGACCCGATGCTGTGGCTGAGCGCAAGGCGCGGCGCGCCGCCCTAGCGGCGAAGCGCGTCGGCTGGCGGCGAAGCGCGACCGCACGTATGCTGCGCCGACCGATGACCAGGAAAGCGCGCTACCTCTCGCTGCCGGCGGCGGGCCTCGCACTCGGCCTCGCGCTCGGCCTTGCGCACCGCGTCATGGCTGATAAGCCGGAGCCGGTGCCGCCCGGCCGTGACGTGCCGTGGCAGGATGCGCGCCTGCTGGCGGAAGTCTTGGAGCGGGTCGAGCGCGAATACGTGGAGCCCGTCGACGATCATCAGCTGTTGCAGGCGGCGATCCGCGGCATGGTCTCCTCGCTGGATCCGTATTCGGCCTATTTGGACGGCGAAGAATACGACGAGATCAAGATCAGCAGTTCGGGGCAGTACTCCGGCGTCGGGATCGAAGTGTCGATGGAGGATGGACAAGTCGTGGTGGTGGCGCCTTTCGAAGGATCGCCGGCGGCCGAAGCGGGCATCCGCACCGGCGACGTCATCGCGAGCATCGATGGCGTGGCCGTCAATACCGCCACGCTGGCCGACACCATCGGCCGCATGCGCGGCAAGGAAGGTACGTCGGTCAAGATCGGGATTCTGCGCGAGGGCGTCGCGGAACCGCTGCAATTCACGCTCAAGCGCTCGCGCGTTCAATTGCACAGCGTGAAGTCCGAACTGCCGGAACCCGGCTACGGTTATGTGCGCATCGCGCAATTCACCGAAACCACCGGGGAGGAAGTGACCAAGGCGCTGCGAGGCTTGCGCAAGAGCAACGGCGCGCCCCTCAAAGGCCTGGTGCTCGACATGCGCAATAATCCGGGCGGCGTGCTCGAGGCGGCGGTCGCGGTCGCGGATGCATTCCTCGACGGCGGCGTGATCGTGAGCGCGCGCGGCCGCACACCCGAATCCAAATTCGAAATGAGCGCCACCCCGGGTGATGAACTCAGCGGCGCGCCCATCGTGGTGTTGGTGAACGGCGGATCGGCCTCCGCGGCGGAAATCGTCGCCGGCGCACTCAAGGATCATCACCGGGCCACGCTCATGGGACGCACCACCTTCGGCAAGGGATCGGTGCAAACGGTGATGCCGTTGTCCGGCGACCGGGCCATCAAGCTCACGACGTCGCTTTATTACACGCCCTCCGGCGTGTCGATCAATCACCGCGGGATCGCGCCCGACATCGAGCTCGAGCGGGACCCCAAGCCGCCGGAGACGCCGCCCCCCGCGGACGCGCCGCTGCTGCAGCGGGATCCGGAGGTCCGCAAGGCGATCCAGGAGCTGAAGTTGCCCACGGTCAAAGGCCACGGAGCGGTATCCGCGGCGGCGCGCTACCGATAGCCTCATGCGCAGCACCCGCTCCATCGAAATACTCTGCTTGGCCCTGGCGGCGTTGGTGCTCGTCTGGTCGGGCGCTCTCGTGGCCCAATTGTGGCCGGTGCTCGCACTCCTCGCCGCATTCGCGGCGGCGATCGTCGCGTTCAGGGCGCGCTTTTTCCCTCGCCGCACCCGTACTCGATTGCTGATCGAGTCCTGGTCCATGCTGATATTCATCACCGGGGTGTTGTGGTTCACGGGGAAGAGTTCGAGCCCGTTGTTGAATCTGTATCTGCTGCCCATCATCCTGAGCGCACTCACGTTGGGCCGCCCCGTCACGCTGCTGCAAGTGGCGGTGATCGCGATTTGTCACATCCTGCTGGCCGCGGCAACGCCCGGTCTCGACGTCCTATCGCTGGTGTATGCCAGCCGTGCGGTGGGGCAACTTGCGCCGTTCCTGCTGGTCGCGTACCTGACGACGACGCTCTCGGCCGATATCACCGAAGCGCGCGAGCGGATCGAGAGCCTGGCGCAGACCGACTCGCTCACCGGCCTTTTCAATCTGCGCATGTTCAACGAGGTGTGGCAGCGGGAGCACGGCAATTGCGAGCGCGAGCGCGGCACCTATGCGCTGCTGCTCATCGACATGGACAGGCTCAAGGACATCAACGACAGCTTCGGCCACGAGGCCGGCAACAGCGCCATCATGCTGGTCGCCCAGTGCCTGCAGCGGAGCATTCGCGGCACGGATACGGCCGCTCGATTTGGCGGCGATGAGTTCACGGTGTTGCTGCCGGGCGCTTCTCCCGAGGTCGCCGAGACGGTCGTCAAGCGTGTGCGTCACAACGTCTACAAGACCACGCTCGACCTGCGGTCGCGGATGATCCGTTGCAGCGTCAGCATCGGCGTCGTGAATTACCCGAAGGACAGCCGAGATATGCGTGAACTGCTCAGCATGGCGGATCGCCGGATGTATCGGGACAAGGAATTGCGACGCACTCCCGGTGCCGAGGCGAATGGTTGACGACTATTTGTCAAAACCGTTTGGAGTTTGGACGGATTGATGGCAAAGTTAGCGCTGTATCACGCCGAGGCGTGAATTACATATGCTTACCTAGTAAACCTTAAGTAAAAGCTCTGGAACAGTTAATGGGATCAAGCCACCGAGGACGGCGCACGCGGACAGCAGCGTTAGCCGGCACACTCCTCACCGTTGTAGCCTTCACCGCGACTTCGAAGCCGGGTCTCACACCGAAACTCAAATCGAGTTCGGTGCTCATCATCGACCAGAGCGACTCGGCGGTTCTGTATTCGCGCCATTCGGACGTAGCCGCGCCGATCGCGTCGATCACCAAGTTGATGACCGCCCTGGTGGTGCTGGAGGCCAAGCAGCCGCTGAATGAACCGCTCGTGATCACGCAGGCCGAGCTGGATCTGCCGAAAGGCGGCGTTTCGCGGCTGCCGGTCGGCACCGTATTGACCCGCGGGGATCTCATGCACCTGGCGCTGATGTCGTCCGAGAATCGAGCGGCCCACGCGCTCGGAAGCAACTATCCGGGCGGAATGACGGCCATGGTGAGCGCCATGAACGCGAAAGCGGCGGCCCTCGGCATGAGCAGCGCACACTTCGTCGATCCGACCGGCTTGTCCAGCGAGAACGTGGCGAGTCCCGAGGATCTGTACAAACTGGTGATCGCGGCTTCGCGAAACGCCACCGTTCGGGAATATTCGACGGATGCGAGCTATACGGTGCGCGTGCGCAGGCACTTGGTCGAATTCCACAACACGGACAACCTGGTGCGCAATCCCACCTGGAACATCATCGTCCAAAAGACCGGCTACATCGCCGAGGCCGGTAAATGCCTGGTGATGGAAGCCGTGATCCAAGGTCGAAACGTGGTCATCGTGCTGCTCGATTCGATGGGCAAGTACACGCGCGTCGCCGATGCCAAGCGGGTCAAGAGCTGGATGGAGGCGAGCGCCACGGAACGCGTGCGGGTGTCCATGCGCTGATGATCGGAGGGGTGGCTGATGCGTGCTCATCTCCCTCGGCTCGCCGGGCTGCTGTGGCTGATCGCGAACCCGCCGGCGATTGCCGCCGACCGAACCTTGTCGGTCACGATTTATGCCGACGATCTGGCGCTGGTGACGGATCAGCGCGAGGTGGAGGTCAAAGGCGGCCGGCAGCGCATTGAATTCCAGGATGTGTCGGCGCAAATACGGCCGGAGACGGTGTCGCTGACGGCCGGCGACATCAGCATCATCGAGCAGAACTTCGATTTCGACCTCTTGACGCCCGCCAAGCTCATGGAAAAGGCGGTCGGGCAAGAGATCACCATCGTGCGCAGCAACCCGGCGAACGGCGCCGAGACGCGCGAGCAGGCGCTGGTGCTCGCCACCAATGGCGGCGTGGTTCTCAAGATCGGGCAGCGCATCGAGGTGCTGCGCGATGATGGCCTGCCGGTGCGCGTGATCTTCGACAAGGTTCCCGAGAACCTGCGCGCCCGCCCCACCCTGTCGGTCACGGTCCAAGGCGCGCGTGCGGGAATCAGGCCGGCGGTCTTGAGCTATTTGACGCCGGGTCTTGGCTGGAAAGCGGATTACGTTGCACTGTACGACGAGGGCACCGGCAAGCTCGACGTCCAGGGGTGGGTGACGCTCACCAATTCGAGCGGAACGACGTACGAACATGCGCGTACGCTGCTGGTCGCGGGCTCACCGAGCCAGGTCGATGCGGCGCGGCCCCTCAATACGTTGCGTGCGCCGCCGCCCCGCTCGACGCTGCAGCAAGCCGGCACCGAAAGCGGCAGCCGCGAGCGGCTGGGCGACTACTATCTGTACCCTCTCGCGGAACGTACGACCATCGCCAACTTGCAGACCAAGCAGGTGAGCTTTCTCGACGTCAACGGCGTCCCCGCCGAACACGGTTATGAATTTCGCAACCGTTGGCTCGGGACCGCCGAGACGCCGCAAAGCGCCAAGAGCATTTATAGTTTCTCGACCAGCGTGCACGCGGGCCTCGGCGATCAGCTGCCTGCCGGAGTCCTGCGCTTCTACATGCGCGACAGGCGTGGCGATCCGCAGTTCATCGGCGAGAGCCGCATTGATCACACGCCGATGGGATCGACACTGTCGCTGGCGACCGGGGAGGCGTTCGACGTGAAAGTACGCGCGGTCGTCGAGAAGCGTTCGCGCCCCGGCAGCGGCGAGTGGCAGACGGACATGCGCTACGAATTGAGCAACGCCTTGCCCCGCGCCGTCACGGTCCGACTGCTTCAAGAGGGCTTGTGGGGGGATGCGCGCATCACGGCGGAAAGTCTCAAGAGCACGCGGCGCAGCGCCGAAACGGCGGAATGGGCGGTGACGATTCCGGCCAACGGCAAGGCCGATCTCACCGCCAGCTTCGATACCCGCTACTAGGCGCGGAGATGCGCCCGCGTTGCTCGGTGTGGCTGATCGCGGTATCCGGCTTGGCGACCCTGCAGGGCACAGCGGCGGAGCTTCCCGCGGCCGCCGAGGTGCGGGCGGCGGATCCGGCCGATCTTTCCGTCACCGTGTATCGCGCGCCTTACCGCGGCTCCGGATCGATCGATCTCGATCGGCTCGAGGGCTTCGCTTTGATCAGCGAGACAAGATCCGTGCAGCTGCCTGCAGGGATGAGCCGGCTGCGATTCGAAGGCGTGGCCGACGGTATCGAACCGGCGAGCGCGATCGTGACCGGCTTGGAGGAGGTCATCGAGAAGAACCGCGATGCCGCTTTGCTGAGCCCGTCGGCGCTGATGGCGGCCGCCGTCGGCAAATCCGTGCTGCTGATGCGGACGAATCCGAAGAGCGGCAAACTCGAGCGCCTGCCCGGCACGATTCTCTCGGATGCGGACGGCGGAGTAGTGTTCCAAACCTCGCAAGGCATCGAGGCGTTGCGCTGTTCGGGCCTGGCCGAGAGTTTCGGCTTTTCGACGACCGCGGGACTCGCGGCGGTTCCGACGTTGTCGGTCGAGGTGCACAGTTCACGGCCCGCGACGAGGATGGTGATGTTGTCCTACCTTGCCCGCGGCTTCGATTGGGCGGCGAGCTACACCGCGACGTTGTCGGCCGACGGTAAGACGATGGATCTCGGCGCCTGGGTCACGCTCGCCAATGGCAATGGCGTCGGATTCCCGGCAGCCCGCACGCAGGTGGTCGCGGGCAGGGTGAATCGCGAGAGCGGCGACGTGCAGGCGCTCGATGTCGGCGGCCCCATCCTGGCGCGTTGCTGGCCGCGCGGCTCGACCAGCGATCCGGTCGCCTATCTGCAAATCGCGCGCGCGGTCCCGTTGGGCGGCGGGCAGCTCAAAGCCATCACGCCGATGGCGGTCATGGCGGCGCCGAGCCTGGCCATGGATGCGGCACGCCAGGTGGAGCAGGAGCAGCTCGGCGATCTCAAGCTCTACCGCGTCCCCGATCGCACCACCGTGGCGAGCCGTCAGTCGAAGCAGGTGCGCCTGTTGGATCGATCGGCGATTCCGGTCACCCAGGTGTACGGCGCGGATGTGCCGGCGGACCAGACGATCGCCGCGACTGCCGCGATCAAAATGCTGCACACCATGAACAGCACCGCGGATCATCTGGGATTGCCGCTGCCCTCCGGCAGCATCGCCGTTTTTGCCAGGCACGGCGGCGAACGCCTGCTGGAGCACGAGTCCAGCATGCGCGATCTCGCCGTCGACGAGGAAGTGGAAATCAACCTGGGCGCGAGTCCTGACGTCTCGGTCCGAGTGGTGAAGGATCGCGCCAACGGCGATTCTGCGAGCGAGCACGTCGAAATCAGCAACGCGCACCCGGCGCAGATTCAGTTCGAATTGCGCTTGCGGCTGCGCGAGGGCACCCGCGTCGTCCGAGCCGACCACTCGATGGGGACCAAGAACGGCCGGCCGATCTTCCGCTTGACCATTCCCGCCCACACGAGTGCAACGGTGCGCTACCAGACGCAGCGCACCGCCGGTTGAGCGCTCGGTTCGAGGATCGAGAGTTATGGACCGCTGCCGGAGCTCGCGGGCTCGCTGTGGCCGAGTTCGGAGGAGAAACGGAGTTTGGCAACTTGCGCTTCGGATTGAGTCAATACCGGCCGCGCCGCCTCGCGCTTCACATAATGATCGAGGAACGCGAGTGAATACGCCACGATGGCCCCGCGCCGCCAGCGATTGGCATCGGTCCAGGCGAGGTGGTCGGCGCGCTCGAATTCCACATAATATTTCGGCGGCGGAGATTGCTCGTAGGCACCATCGGGCTTGCGCAGGTTCGGTGTGATCCCCAGGTCCAGGGTGCCTCCCTGGTACATCACGGGCACGGTGAGCCCTGAGAGCGTATGACGGTCCATGAACGGCCTGACGTACGGCGAGAGCGCCAATACCGCCTGCACGGCGTCGAGCCGCCAGCCCGCCCAGGCGCCGCCCAGGCCGAGCGCGGCATAGCCTCCCAGCGAGTGGCCCACGAGTCCCAATCGAGTCAAATCGGGCCGCGCCGCGAAGCGTGGATCGGCACCGATGGCGCCGATGAGGCGTCGAATGTCATCCGCGCGATCACGATAGCTGGCATCGGTCCACTCCTCAGGGCTGCCGAGCGACGGGGCCGAGATATGCGGTGGCCGCGCGGTACCGCCATTGCAGAGGGAGTCCGCGTGGTTTGGAGCGAATACCAGATAGCCGGCCGAGGCGAACGCCCGCATCAGGAATCGCGAGTGAGTCGAGCCGCCGTGAAAGCCGTGGGAAAAGATGAGCACGGGTTCCCGACCCGCAGGCACCGCGTCCGCGGACCAGACGGTCACATCCAGCCCGGCGATCTCGAAGTTGCGTTCGGAAACGCGCGGCCCGCCGCGGCTCAGCATGCGGGTGGCGATGCCCACGATGCAGGCACGCACCGCGGAGCGCAATGTCACCGGCCTCCTCACGGCGCGTCAAAAATTATAGATGAAATGTACGCCCCAGTTCCGCGGTTCACCCAGCTGCGTATAGAGGGTGTTCGGAAAGTCCGGCGGTTGGTCGCCAAAGTAAAAGCCGCGCACGGTGTAATCTTTGTCGAGCAAGTTTCTGCCCCATACGTACACTTCATAGCGACGCGCCTGCCACCCGGCCTTGGCGTTCGCGAGGCCGTACGGATTCGAACGCGTCCAATTGGGCGGCAGGTCGTAAAAATACGAACCCGTCCCCGTCACGTCCACCCGCATGAACGGCCCGCGCGGATCGCGCCAAGTGGCGCTGAGCGCAGCCTGCCATGCGGGCGCATTCGGCAACGCGCGATTCGGGAAGAGTACGCCGTCTTGCACGAACCCTCGGTACAGCGTCTGCAACAGCCCCAATGAACCATCGAGTTCCAACCGCGAGCTCATACGCCATTCGAGACTGCTTTCCAAGCCGTAGTTGTAGCCGGATTTGGCATTGCCGGTGTAGTAGATGAACGTGTTCGGATTATTCGGGACCAGCTGCTCGCCGGTCAGGAGCTGCTCGGAGTGTCGCACCATGTAGAACAGCGACGTCTCGGTTCTCAGGGAGCCGTCCGCCAGCTGCGCCTTGTGCCCGACCTCGTAATTCAGGTCGTTCTCCGGAGCGAATAGGATTTGATTTACAGGCAGACCTTGGCTCAAGTTGAAGCCCCCCGCCTTGTAGCCGCGCGAGATCAGCGCATAGAGCTGTTGGCCGCTCGCGATGGTGTAGTCGAGCGAGGCGTGGCCGCCCCAAAGATTGTTTTCCGGATCGAACGTGTTACGGGTGGTCGGCGCATCGAGGTTCGTCGTCGCATCGTCGTAATGGGTCGTGCGCCGCTCGCCGCGAAGGCCCACCGACCAGCGGGCTCGCGTCCCTACATCACCGTCGAGCTGGCCGTAAAGTGCGCTGTTCAAGGCGTGGTATTGGCTTTGTACGACCTGCAGGCTTTGGGAGTTCTGCGTCGGGTCGAACGGATCTTCGTACAGGCCGGCACTGGTGTCGCTCAGGCCCTCGCGCAGCTGAAACGCATAGACGCCGAACAGCCAGGCCAGGCCGTGCTCGGGCGTGTCCGCGAGACGCATCTCCAGACTGCGCGTCGAGCGATGCCGCACCTGATATTCGGTGTAATCGAAAGTATACGGAGCCCAAAGAATGGGATTGCCCCAGTCGCCGTCGAATGCGTAGTTGACCGTCGTATCTGCGTAAGTGGCTATCGTGGTGAGCGTCGCGGGAGCAAAGCCGCCGTACGTCGCCCGCATCGATATACCGGTCGAATACTGCCGGTCGACCCCCGGATGGTCGGATTCGGTGGTGCGGCCGCCGTCGATCGTCCAGGCGTCGTAGCCATTGTCGATTTGCACGCGCAGCACCGTGAGGTCGACCCGCCATTGATCGTTGGGCTGAAAGCGCCACTTGCCGCGCAACGTCAACTCATTGCGGTTGTTCGTATCGCGATCGAGATACGCATTGTGATAGAAGCCGTCGCTCGTGTACTGCTGGACGGCGAACCTGAAGGCTGAATCGAGGGCGGGTACGGGGCCCGTAACCACCGCGCCGTAGGAGCGCTCGCCGTAGTTCCCCGCGTCGAGCTCCACACGCCCGCCGAAGCGCTCGGCGGGCTCGGCACTCCTCACATAAATGAGGCCGGCGAGAGCGTTCGCTCCGTAGAGAGTTCCCTGAGGACCCCGCAGTACCTCGATGTGGTCCACGTCGAACAGGGTCGCTGCCATGCCGAGCCCGCTGAAATCGATGTCGTCGATCAGGAATCCGACCGACGGGTTGGGAGCTCCTTGGTACTGCTGCAACTCGCCGACGCCGCGGATCTGGAAATATCGGGGCAGAGACGTGTCGCCGGCCCAATTGAGGTTCGGCACCAGGCCCATCACGTCCTCGAAGTTCTGCTGCCCGGCATCGTGCAGCGTCTGGGAGTTCAACACGGACACACTGCCCGGCAACTCACTTTCTGGCAAAGCTCTCAGCGTGGCCGTCACGATGATCTCGCTCAGCTGGGGCGTGGCGTCGGTGTCCGCCGCCGCCGATCGAAGCGGGGCCGAAGCGATGGCGCAAAGAAGTCCGATGAGGCCCAGGAAAACCGATCGCTTGCCCACGCTCCCTCCGCCGGTACTAACCGGATCAGGTTCAATGGGTTTGCCGGTGCGCGTCCTTCGGACGCAGCCGACATCTCAGGCCCTCGAGGCCACCCCAGCTGTTCGAGTCATCACTTTAAAGGAATAGCCAGCCAATTCAATGGCCGGGGGATCAATGACCGGCGAGGTGCAATACCGCCCCGATCAATCCGCCCAGAATCAATATGACGGTGGGGAAGAACGTCAGGCCAAAGCCCGGACCGCGTTGCGCAGGGTCTTTGACATAGCTGATCGAATACAATTGGCGGCCGATCAGGTACACGACCCCAAGGGCGGCAGCCAACAGAGGGTTGAAGTAATGGCTGAATAGATACAGTCCGGGGACGAAACCGATCAACTGCTCCAGGGTGTTCTGCTGGACGCGAAAGTGCCGCTCGAATATCTCATTTCCAGTAACGGCGGGCGCCTTGACGCCGTACTTGGCCCGCGCACCGCCCACTCGGAAAGCGAAGAAGATGAATTGAAGAAGTGCGAGCGCAGTCACGATATCGACATATGCCATGGATGTTCCTCTCCCGTTATTGGATTCTAGCACTCCGTCGCGGCTCGCATTCCGACAAGCTTCGACACCCAACGGCACACGAGACACAGTCTGCAATGAGCTCACCCGCCAAGTCCACACGTTCCGGTACCCGCGGCTACGCGCACTTGGTCGAAGTCGAGGTTCCCGTGGCGCGCGTGTGGCGCGCCCTCACCGACCCGGCCCTCGTCCGAATCTGGTCGGGACAAGAGGTCGAGATCCAGGCCCGCGAGGGCGGCCTCTACCGCGTAGGCAGCCGCCAGGGTGGAGGCCGGGAAGCGCATATCGATGTTTTCGATGTGAATCGGCGACTGCGCCTCATTTATTTGAACGGTCCGGGCTACCCGACCAGCGACAGTGCCGTGGTCGACGATTTTCTGCTCGACGTGCGCAAGGGCGAAGGGACCACCTCGCTACGCCTGCTAGGCTCGGGAATTCCGGAGTCGCCGGCCTGGGATCAAACTTACTTGCGCATTAGAATGGGATGGGAGCGATTCATGGCGCGCATCAAGGTCACGGTGGAGAGTCCACCGCGCAAGAAGCCGCCGACGGAACCGAAAGATCCACCGCTGGAAGGATTGGATTACTGACGGCAGACGCAGGGGCTCGATGGAGGGAGGATGCTAGGTTTTCTCATTCGCGCAGCGCTGGTCGCGATCGGCCTGTGGCTCGCGACCGTGTGGGTGTCCGGCGTGTACATCGACAGCCCGACCACCCTGGTTCTCGCCGGCATCCTGCTCGGGGTCGTGAATTCCATCGTACGACCCATTGCCATCGTGCTGACACTGCCGATGACCATCATCACCCTGGGATTGTTCCTGCTCGTGATCAACGCCGGCATGGTGGCTTTGGTGGCGTGGATGCTGCCCGGAATGCACGTGACGGGGTTTTGGGCCGCCTTCTGGTCCGCCGTGCTCGTCAGCCTCGTGAGCATGGTTGGATCCTGGTTCGTGGGTCCCAAGGGCAAGATCGAAGTGATCGTGAAGCGCCGCTAGCCCGAAGCGCCGCTGAGGGCGCCGTCATTGGGCCTTTGGTTCGGCGAGGGTCCTTGGGTCGGTGAGACTGCCGCCGGGCAGCGTCAAGATGCCCACCGCGGCAATGATGATCACCATGCCGACGAGCTGCAGGTTCGACAAATGCTCGTCGAGGAATTGCCAGCCGAGAAAGGCCGCGATCGCCGGATTCACGTATCCATAAGTTCCGATCAGCGCCGGCGTGGCATTCAGGCTGAGCCAACCGTACGCGGTATAGGCGATGCACGAGCTGAAGAAGGTGAGGTAGCCGAGCGCCAGCAAACCCGGGAGATTCGGCGTCCAGTGCGCCGGATCGCCGTGGACGACGGCCACCGTCAGCAGCATGAGGCCGCCCATGCACATCTGCAGCGCCATGAACATGAGCGAGCTGAGATCGGTGTCGATGCTGCGGTAGTACAGCGTTCCGAGCGCCCATGCACAGCAGGCGGTGAGCGCGCCGAACTCCGCCAGCAGGCTCGATGCGCGCATACCGCCCTTCGGGATGAGCAGCAGCGCCGCTCCCGCGAACCCGATTCCCATGCCGAGCACCGCCGATCGGGTCAGCGGGTGGCCGCGCCTGCCGAAGACCCCGAGACCCGCGATCCAAAATGCCGCCGTGCCGTTGAGCAGGGCCGATTGATTGGTCGGGATGTAGTGGATCGCCCAGGTGTTCAGGCCGTTGCTGGCAAACACCATGAAGAAACCGGCGACGGTGACGTGGCGCCATTCGACCGCGCGGCGCGGAAAGGAGTGGCCGCCCCAGAAGCGCGCCAACAGCGCGAGCAACGTGCCCGCGGTGACGAAGCGGATCGCGGAGAACAGGGCGATCGGCAAATGATTGACGGCGATTTTGGAAAACAGAAAGCTCGAACCCCACACCATATAGATGGTGCCGAGGCACACCATGAGCTTCACCGAGTAGCGTGAGTCGCGGATCACAGGATGACAGGTTGCCGGGTTATGCGGCGCGGCGCGGTGTCCCGGCGCGAAAGACCCCGTAGCAGATTCCCAGCAGGAGAAGGGCCGCCCACCACTTGCCGCCGGGCAATTCGGCACCCGCCGCCAAGACATCCGGATTCTTGGATATCCAGATGCACATCGCGATGAAGATCCCGACCAGAGCCTCACCGGTGATCAAACCCGCCGCGAACAGCATGCCGTTTTGTTTGAGCGTTTCGTGATCGCCGCTTGCACTGTGCTCGAGGTGCCAGTGTGCGACCAATTCGGCCACGATACCGCCCGCCAGAATCGGCGTCGACACATCGAGCGGAAGGTAGATACCCACCGCAACGGCAAGCACCGGCGCGCTCCAGCGCGACGCACGTCGTTTGAGGTAGAGATCCAATACGATGATCAAGGCGCCGATCGCTGCGCCGATCGCGATCATGCCGCTCGGCAAGGTGCCGCCAAACATGCCCTCCGCGACCGATCGAACCAGATTCGCCTGCGGCGCCGGCAGGGGCTTGACCCCGGGGTGCGCGGGCTCGCCGATGCCGTAGGCAAACAGCAGGACGTTCATGACGGGTGCCATCACCGCGGCGCTCGCGACCACACCGACACAGAGCATCACCTGTTGCCGCCAGGGTGTGGCGCCGACCAATTGTCCGGCTTTGAGATCCTGCAGGTTGTCGCCGGCCACGGCCGCCGCATTGCAAACCACCGCGCCGATGAGCACCACCGCGACCGCGCCGATCGAGGAGCTGCCGCCGACCATCCACATCAGCACCAGAGAAGCGAACAAAATGGTGCAGATGGTGATGCCCGAGACCGGGTTGTTCGAGGATCCGACGAGGCCGGCCATGTACCCGCTGACCGAGGAGAACAAGAATCCCGCGACGATCATGATGATCGCCATCGCGAGGCTCACGCCGATGCTACCGACGACCAGGTAATAGAGCACGAACAGCGGCACCACGAACAAGGCGATGCACAGGAGCACCCAGCGCATCGGCAGGTCCCGTTCGGTGTGCGGCAGCTCGGCCGCGGAGTCTGCGCTCACCTTGAGCCCGCTGCGAACCGCCGACCACAAGGATTTGCGCAGCGACCACAGCGCCCAGAGCGCGCCGGTCAACATGCAGCCGACGCCGATGTAGCGCACTTGTGCGCGCCAGATTGCGTACGCCGCGTCTTCGGCATTGAGGCCAATCAGCTTGTGCAGCAAAGCCGGATCGTGGGCGGGGAAAAAACTGTTGTACAGTGGGATGGCCAACCACCAGGAAAACAAGCCTCCCGCGGCGATCAGGACCGCGACATTGAGCCCGACGATGTAGCCGACGCCGAGCAGCGCCGGGGAGAACGAATAGCCGAAGAATGCGATGCCGCGCGCGCCGATGAAACCCTGAGCCGTGAAGGTCTCAGGCAGGAGGCGCAGGCCCGAGGTGGTGAGCTTGAACAGGCCGCCGACTACGGCGGCGATCGCGAGAAATCGGGCACCGACCCCCGGGTTGGCGCCGACTTTGAGCACTTCGGCGGCGGCCACGCCTTCGGGAAACTTGAGCTTCTGCTCGATGATCGAGCGTTCGGCGCAGCGGCACCGAGAAAAGAACCCCGAGCAACCCGCCCAACCCGACGATGGTGAGCGTCCACCAATAATCGAATTTCGTCCAGTGGTGCAGCAAGATGAGCGCGGGCAGCGTGAAGATCGCCCCCGCGGAAATCGACGTACCCGCCGACGCGCCCGTCGCCACGATGTTGTTCTCGAGAATGTTCGACCGGCCGAACAGCGGCAGAACGGCCATCGAAATCACCGCGGCCGGAATTGCGGTGGCGACCGTGAGTCCGGCGAACAAGCCCACATAGGCGTTCGCGGATGCGAGGATCACCGTCAGAATGATGGACAGAACGATCGCCTTGAGGGTGAGCTGCGGCGCCGGCGTCATTGCACGCCACCCATCAATTTTTTGACGGGACCGCTGAGCGCCAGAAGCACGGTGCCGAGGCCCACCGAAAAGTACACGATGTGCAGATATTGGCCCGGCATGGCGGCGACGTTGTGGGCATCGAATTCTCCGGCGATCAGTCCGGCGGCGAGATTACCGAGCGACAGCGACAGAAACCACATGCCCATCAATTGCCCGACGAAGCGTTTGGGAGCGAGCTTGGTCACGTAACTCAAGCCGACGGGACTGAGGCAAAGCTCACCGAAGGTGTGCAGCAGATAGGTCGAGATGAGCCAATAGGGCAGCACTTTGGATCCGCCGGCGACGATCGAGGCCGCCGCGGCCATGACCAGAAATCCGGATCCCATCAGGAGCACGCCGACCGCGAATTTCGCGGGAGCCGATGGATTGAGGTGACGGCGCGCGAGCGCGACCCACAGCCACGCGAACGCCGGCGCCAAGACAATGACGAAGGCCGGGTTCAGCGACTGAAACCAGCCCGTGGGGATGACGAAGTGGCTCGCACCCACCACCCGATCGGTATAGCGCTCCGCAAACAAGTTGAGCGATGAGCCGGCCTGCTCGTACCCGGACCAGAACAAGGCGCTGCCGAGGAACAGCACGACGATGACCAGCGCGTGCCTGCGCTCCTCGGCAGTCAATTTCGCCGCGAGAAACAAATAGGCGAAGTAGAGCACCGCCATGCCGACGATGGCGGCGGTCGCGCCCTGCGCGAGACTCACCGGATTCAAGGACACCCAACCGAGGGTGCAGGCCGCCAACGCGATCGCGGACAATCCCAGCCCGAGCCACAGGCGCAGCCAGCGTGCGCGCTGCGCGCCTTCGTCCGCCGCGGGCGCGACGAATCTGCCGGCATCTCCGAGATGGTGCTGCGTGAGCTGGTACTGCAGCAGGCCGAGCCCCATGAAGGCGGCGGTCACGGCGAAGCCTGCGCGAAGACCGAAATATTGCTGCGCCCCTCCGGTGACGAAAGGTCCGATCGTCGCACCCAGGTTGATGCCCATGTAGAACATCGTGAAACCCGCATCGAGCCGCGCGCCTCCCTCGGGATACAGATCGGCGACCATCGCGCTGACGTTCGGCTTCAGCAGTCCGACGCCGAGAATGATGACGACCAGGCCGAGGTAGAACTCCCGCGGACTCGTCGAGGTCGCGAGCAAGGTATTGCCGAGCGCAATGCCGATGCCGCCGATCAGCACCGCGCGCCGCGCGCCGATCAGCCGGTCGGCGATCCAGCCGCCCGGGAGCGCGGCGAGATAGACTCCCGCCGTGTACAGCCCGTAGATTGCCGTCGCGGTCTTGTCGTCCATGCCGAAACCGCCCGAGGACACCGCGGCCACCAGGAACAACACCAGCACGGCGCGCATGCCGTAGTAGGTGAATCGTTCCCACATCTCGGTGAAGAACAGCGTCGCCAGGCCGCGAGGATGTCCGAAGAAAGTTGACGCCACTTACGCTCCGGCCTCGCGCTCTGCTTCTTCTGCTTCTTGTCTAGCGCGTGCCGCGATTTTATCTTTGAGCAACAGCCCCGCCATGATGATGCCAATTTCGTAGAGGAAATACATCGGCACGGCCATCGCGCTCTGTGAGACCGCATCGGGCGGGGTCACGAACGCAGCAAAGATGAAAATCCCCAGGAGTACGAAACCGCGATTCTTCTTCAGATTGGCAAGTTTGACGAAACCGGTCCACACCAACAGCACGGTCGCAACCGGGACCTCGAATGCCACCCCGAAAGCGAGCAGCAAGATCATCACGAAGTCGAGGTAACTGCCCATGTCCGTCATCATTTGCACCCCGCTGGGCGTGGTGGCAACGAAAAAGCTCAGCATGACCGGAAACACGACGTAGTAGGCGAAGGCAGCGCCCAGGTAGAACAGCAGGATGCTGGAAATCAGCAGGGGTACGGCGAGCTTCTTCTCGTGCTTGTACAGGCCCGGCGCGACGAAGGCCCAGGCTTGGTACAGCACGAAGGGTATGGCGATGCCGATAGCGAGCACGAGCGCCAGCTTGAACGGTACCGTGAACGGAGCGACGACGCTGGTGGCGATCAACGTCGCCCCGGGGGGCAATTTGTGCTTGAGCGGTTCGGCGACGAACGTGAACAACTGGTTCATGTAGATCGCACAAGGAATGAAACAAATCCCGACCGCCAACATCGCCTTGAGCAGCCGATCCCGCAGCTCCAGCAAGTGCGAAATCAGGGTGCCTTCGGCGAGCCCGCCCTCGCCTTCGGGCTCACTCATTGGGTGGTGTACTGGGATCTACGCTGGTCGGCGCATGGGTGGCCGGATGCATGGCGGCAACCGAGGTGCGCTCTGCGTCATGGTGAATATCGATGGGCGCGGGCGCCGCGGCGGCGGGGCTCTGTGCCGGAGGCGACGGGGCGGCCGCATCTGCGGGTGTGACCGGATGCATGGCGGCAACCGAGGTGCGCTCTGCGTCATGGTGAATATCGAGGGGCGCGGGCGGTGGCGGTGGCGGATTCAACGCCGGCTGATCCGCCTTGTTGTTGATCTGCTGGCGCAACAATTCTTCGGCATTCACTTCGCGTTCCAGCTGTTCGCTCAATTGCCGCGCCATGAGGCGTGCGCGGCCCATCCAGTTGCCCACCTGACGCGCAACCTTGGGCAGCCGTTCCGGCCCGAGCACGACCAGTGCTATGGCCGACGTGAGTAGGATCTCCGAGAAACCGAAATCAAGCATGCTGAGAATCAGGCATTCGTCTTGGGGGGCACCTTCACCTCAGCCTCGCGTGCCGCGGCGCCGGGCGCAGCGACGCCCGACTCGAAATCGGCGTCTTTCTCCTGCTTCAGCTGTTTGAGCTTCTCCTCGGACTCGCCCTCGTTCATGGCTTGCTTGAAGCCCTTGACGGCGGCGCCGAGATCCGAGCCGATCGAGCGCAAACGCTTGGTGCCGAAAATCACCAGTGCAATCGCCAGAATGACCAATAACATTTTTGAGTCGAACATGTCGCTTCTCCGAGCCCACGGCAATCTAGGTTGTGCGTCGATAATACGCCAAACACATTATGACATTTGACAGCAAGCCGCCGATGCGCGTTCGGTCTCCTTTTGGTGTTGCGGGAGCGCCGCGCAGGGTTGGGAATTAGCTCTCCAACCAAATAGTTACGGGCCCGTCGTTGGTGAGTGACACCTGCATGTGGGCGCCGAATGTCCCGCTCGCCACCGGCGAGTGCCGCGCGCGCGCTGCGGCGACCAGGGCGCTGAATAAGCGATTGCCGTGCTCGGGCGCAGCGGCGGTGGAGAAGCCGGGCCGCAGCCCGTGGCGAGTGTCGGCTGCCAGGGTGAATTGCGGCACGAGCAGGAGTTCTCCTTGGATCTGCTGCAAACTTAAGTTCATCTTGCCGGCTTCGTCGGCGAAAATGCGGTATCTAAGCAGTCTGTCGAGGAGCTTGGAGCCGGCGGGCTCGTCATCCTGCGGACGGACCCCGACGAGCACGAGAAGCCCTGGTCCGATCGCGGCCGTGACTTCACCGCCGATTTCGACCCGCGCGCTGGCGACGCGCTGTAGCAGGGCGATCATCGGTGTGTGCGCATCCGCCGAGCGCACAACGCTTGAAATCCAGCAGCGACGAACGGCGCCAAGCGCTCGTGCACACTGTCCAAATCCGAGGAGGCGCAAAGTCCGCCCGATAATCGGTCGATTCTCCCGGTCTCGGCAAACGTCAATGTCAGAGCACCCGTGAGAAACTGATACCCCCAGTAGATGTCCCGTGCTTCGCAACCAGGCAGCGCTTCGCGAAGAACCGCAATGAATCGTCCCACCAAGGGATCGAAATGCTGGGTCATGAGGACCGGTCCCCATTCGGGAGAATTGTTGACCTGCGCGACGAGTGCGAAATAGCTCTTCCAACCGGGGCCACCGCGCGCGGAGCGCTCCAATAGCGGGTAGGTAAAGGCATTGACGATCTGTTCGAGTGTCGGCGTGCCCGGCAATGCAGCGCGGCGCACGCTCTCGAGCATGGCGAGGCGCTCCGGATTGAGCTGCTCTGCGCGGCGCTGGAATACGGACGCGAACAGTTCGCGCTTGCCGCCGAAGTGATAGCTGACGAGCGCCACGTCGACTTCGGCGGCCTTGGTGATATCGCGCACCGAGACGCCGTAAAATCCGTGGCGCGCGAATAATCGCTCCGCGGCGTCGAGTATTCTGTCCTTGCCAGGCTTGCTTCCGGCCTTATTGCTTGTTTTCCTGCGGCGGACGGCCATGCGCCTCATTCTCGCACACTGCAACGCTCGGACTTGTCTGGCCGGGGCCCGTGATGACCGCGCCACAGACCCCGTTGCCGCGAGCATGCGAGCCACCGCATCGGGCGCACACCGGCTCTCCTGGGAGGGGGATTCGGCCGCCCTGGCAGCCTGTTGATCCACTTCCTCCGTCAATCATGGGAGATAATGCGTATGACGATCCACTTTCCGCTGATTCATAAAATAGTGGAAATCCGCCATCACCAAATCGGTCATTTTCTCCACAAAGTGGGGGTAAACAACACCAAAATGGTAAATACCTCCAACCGGCCGAGCAGCATGGCCGCCGAGCACACCCAGGTTTGGAAATCGGTCAACACCCCGTAGTTGCTCCCCGGTCCAACCAATCCCAGGCCCGGACCTGCGTTGTTGATGCACGCGATCATCGCCGACAGGGCCGTCATGAAATCCAAGCCGCTCGCGAGCTGCACAAAAATCAGCGTGACGAGACTCATGAAGTAGAGAAAAACGAACGCCAGCACGGCAAACACCACGCGATTGGCGATGATGGCTCCTCCCACCTTCAGGGGGCGCACCATGTTCGGATGTACCAGTTGATCGAGTTCCCGATGGGCCTGCTTGGCGAGCACCAGCGTGCGGATCATTTTGATGCCCCCGCCCGTCGAGCCGGAACTGGCGACGATGCAGCTCAGGAACATCATCCACATCGGGGCGAATATCGGCCAGCGCGAATAGTCCTGGGTGTGCAGACCGCTATCGGTGGCGATCGATACCACGTTGAAGGTGGTGTTGCGCAGTGCCGTCGGGAAGTCGGTGTAGGTCCCCTTCAGGAACAAGAAGAGCGAGATCCCCACGCAGCTCGCCGCGAGCACGCCCAAGATCGCCTTCGCTTCGGCATCGCGAAAGTAGGCGCGCACTCCGCGCTGGCTCCACGCCAGGTAGTGCGTTGCGAAATTCAGCGCAGCGAGGATCTGAAATGCCGTGAGGACCAGCTCGATGCGCAGCGAATCGAAGTGCCCGATGCTGGCGTCGTAGGTTGAAAATCCGCCGAGCGAGAGGGCGGAGAAGCCGTGACAGACGGCATCGAACCAGTTCATTCCGGCAAAGCGCAGGCACAAGATGCAGGCCGCGGTGAGCCCGGCATAGACCGCCCAGAGTAGTTTGGCGGTCTGCCCGATGCGCGGCGTCAGCTTGCTGTCCTTCATCGGACCCGGCATCTCCGCGCGGTATATCTGCATACCGCCGACGCCGAGCATCGGCAAAATGGCGACCGCGAGCACGATGATGCCCATGCCGCCCAGCCAGCTCAGCAAGCACCGCCATAGGTTGATGGAGCGCGGCAGAAATTCCAGACCGGAAAGGACCGTGCCGCCGGTCGTGGTGAGCCCCGATGCCGCTTCGAAATAGGCACGGGTGAAATTGATCGGCAGGTAGTTCCAGAGCGGAAATCCGGCCACGGCCGGCAATGCGACCCAAGTCAGTGCGACCAGCAAGAGCCCGTCGCGCGTCTTCAGCTCACGCCTGAATCGCCGCGTCGCGAGCCACAGGAGCGCGCCGAGCATGAAGGTGGCGAATCCGGAAATGACGAACGACCAGAGGGCGGGGTCGAGTTCCCAGATCGCCATGATCAGCGGCGCCAGCATGGTCACCGCGAACACCATCATGACCATGGCGAACACATGCGCGACCGGCAGCAGCGTGTCTTTCACAAAAAGGAGGCGGAGCCTTGGAAGAGTTTCTCGACGGCATCGAGGTGACGTCGATCCGTGAGGAAGAGGATCAAATGATCGTCGGGCTGCACGGTGGTGTCGTGATGGGCAATGATGACATCCTCCCCGCGCACTACCGCTCCGAGCGTCGTTCCTTCGGGCAGCGTGATGTCTTCGATGCGGCGCCCGATCACCTTCGAGCTGTCCGCATCCCCGTGCACGACCACCTCGAGCGCCTCAGCCGCGCCGCGCCGCAGCGAATGCACCCGCACCACGTCGCCACGCCGCACATGCGCGAGCAGCGAGCCGATGGTGACGATCTGGGGCGAAATCGCCACGTCGATCGAGCCGCTCTCGATGAGCTCGGCATAGGAGGGCTTGTTGATCAATGCCATGACCTTGTGCGCGCCCAGACGCTTCGCCAGCATCGCGGAGAGAATATTCGCCTCCTCGGAATTGGTGAGCGCCGCGAATACGTCCGCACTGTCGATGTTCTCCTCCAGCAGCAGTTCCTCGTCGGCGGCATCACCGTGCAGCACGGTTGTGCGATTCAAGAGCTCCGACACGCGCCGCGCACGCTTGCTGTCGCGCTCGATGAGCTTGACTTGATTGGTCTCCTCCAGCTCGCTCGCCAGACGAAAGCCGATGTTGCCGCCGCCCGCGATCACCACCCGGCGCGCCGGCGCCTCCTCGCGGCGCATTTCCTTCATGACGACGCGGATGTCTTTGCGTGCCGCCAGGAAAAACACCTCATCGCCGTCCTCGATGACGGTCGTGCCCTCGGGTTTGACGCTTTTCCCCGCGCGGTAGATCGCGGCGACGCGCGCATCGGCCGTCGGGATGTGTTCACGCAAGGTACGGAGCTCCTGACCGACGAGGGGACCGCCCTTTCGCGCCCGAATGCCGACCAGACGCACCCGCCCGTCCGCAAAATCGAGCACTTGCAGCGCGCCGGGATAGCGGATGAGGCGCGCGACGTATTCGGTCACCAGTTGTTCGGGGCTGACCCAGACATCGACCGCGACGGCGTTCTCTCCGAAGAGCTTCTCCCGCTCGGTGTAATCGGCCGAGCGCACGCGGGCAATTTTTTTCGGTGTCCGGTACAGCGTCCATGCGACCTGGCAGGCCAGCATGTTGACCTCATCGCTGTTGGTGAGCGCGACCAGAATATCCGTGCCGGCGATGCCGGCGGCTTCGAGAATTCGGGGGCTGGCCGCATTGCCGTTGACCGTGCGGATATCGAGCCGGTCCTGCAGGTCGCGGAGAATTTCCTCGTTGATGTCCACGACGGTGACGTCGTTCGCCTCTTCGCGAGATAGGTGATATGCGGCCGTGCGGCCAACCTGTCCTGCCCCCAAGATAATGATTCTCACAGCGGCGCTACTCTACACAACCTGGAGATTGGCGTAAGACAGCATCAGCCACTTCGTCCCCTGCCGTTCGAAATTCACCTGGATGCGAGCCTGCGGTCCGTTGCCTTCGAAATTGAGGACGACTCCATCGCCGAATTTCGAGTGTCTGACGCGGCTTCCCATCCGCATCGCCGGAACCGGCGATTCCTCGAGATTCCCGCGGCGGACGAAAACCGGCCGCGACACCTGCAGCCGGGGCCGGATTTCCTCCACCAGCTCGGGCGGCAGCTCGTTGATGAACCGCGACGGCTGGCCGTACTGATCCACCCCATAAAGGCGCCGCTGTTCGGCATACGTCACATAGAGCAGCCGCATGGCCCGCGTTGCGCCGACGTAGCAGAGCCGGCGCTCCTCTTCCAGCCCCTCGAGATCGGCCACCGAACGCTGGTGCGGAAACAAGCCGTCCTCCATGCCGGCGAGGAACACCACGGGGAATTCCAGACCCTTGGCCGAATGCAGGGTCATCATTTGCACGCTATCGGCGTAGGGATCGGCTTGACCCTCGCCCGATTCGAGCACCGCGTGCGCGAGAAAGGATTCGAGCGGCTGCATGTCGGTTTCGCCCTCCGGGGTGAAGCCCCGCGCTGCGCTCACGAGTTCGAGGAGGTTTTCGACGCGTGCTTCGCCGCGCTCGCCCTTCTCCTTCTTGTAGTGCTCGATCAGTCCGCTCATCTGAATGACGTGGTCGACCTGCTCGTGCAGTTCCAGCCCCTGGATCTCCCGGCCCAACGTTTCGATGGTATTCATGAAACTCTCCAGCGCCTGCGCCGCGCGCTGCGCGAGACCGCTCTGCACGCACATGCCGGCGGCCATCCAGAGCGAGGTGCCGTTGGTGCGCGCCATCTCGCGCAGCTGATCCAGTGTCTTCGCGCCGATGCCTCTGGGCGGCAGATTCACCACCCGTTCGAAGGAGGTGTCATCCGCGCGGCTCGCCACCAGGCGGAGGTAGGCGAGCGCGTCCTTGATCTCGGCGCGCTCGAAGAAGCGCAAGCCGCCGTATACCCGGTACGGCATTCGCGCATTGAGGAAGGCCTCCTCGAAGACTCGCGACTGGGCATTCGAGCGGTACAGCACCGCTACTTCGCGCCGTGCGCCGCCCCGCTCCACCCACTCGCGGATCCGATTCACGACGAAGTCCGCCTCATCGCGCTCGTTGAAGGCGGCGTACAACTTCACCCGCTCGCCGTCCTCACCACTGGTCCATAGCGTCTTGCCGAGGCGGCCGGCGTTATTGGCAATCAGGGCGTTGGCTGCTTTGAGTATCGTGCCGGTGGAGCGGTAATTCTGCTCCAGCTTGTAGAGCACCGCCTGCGGATAATCGCGCCGAAATTGATTCAGATTCTCGACTCTCGCGCCGCGCCAACGATAGATGGATTGATCGTCGTCGCCGACGGCGAAGGGAAGTCCCGCAGGGCCCGCCAAGAGCGTGAGCCATTTGTATTGGATGGCATTCGTGTCCTGAAATTCGTCCACGAGGACATGCCGGAAGCGGGTGCGGTAATGATGCAGGAGCGAGCCATTGTCGCGCCACAACTCATAGGCGCGCAGCAACAGTTCCGCAAAATCCACGACGCCGGCTCGCTGGCACGCCTCCTCATAGGCCTGATAGATCTTGATGAGCTGGCGGCGCGTCGGGTCGCCGTCGTCCTTGATGTGCTTGGCGCGCAGACCCTCATCCTTCTGGGCGTTGATGAACCACAGAATTTCGCGCGGCACCCAGCGTGTTTCGTCGAGATCGAGCGCCTTCAGTACCTTGCGCAGCACCCGCGCCTGATCCTCCGAATCCAGAATCTGAAAGCTTTGCGGCAGACCGGCCTCGCGCCAGTGCAGCCGCAGCAGCCGGTGGGCAAGACCGTGGAAAGTCCCGATCCACAAGGCGCCCCCAGGACGTCCCAGCAGCGTCTCGATGCGGCTGCGCATTTCGGCGGCGGCCTTGTTGGTGAAAGTGACCGCGAGGATGCTGTGCGGCGAGGCGCCTTCGACCTGGATGAGCCATGCGACGCGATGCACGAGGACTCGCGTTTTGCCGCTTCCCGCCCCGGCCAAGACCAAGGCCGCACCGAGGGGTGCTGCGACCGCCTGTCGCTGAGCATCATTCAGACCGTCGAGTAGGTGAGATACGTCCATCAGGGCGCGGATTGTACTGTAGCCCCCTCCGGGGACAAGGGGCCGCGAATTCCCTAGGCGCGGCGCGGCGCGGCGAGGGCCTCTTCGGCGAACTCGATCAGTGCCAGGGCGAGCGAGAGCAGCACCGGACCGGCGATGATGCCGATCGCGCCGAAGGCCGGGACGCCCCCGAGCACCCCGATGAAGACTGCGAGGCCGGAGATTCTCGCACGCCCGGATATCAGCATCGGCCGCAGGACGTTGTCGACACCCGTCAAGATCAGCCCCCAGGCAAGCATGAAGATGGCATAGCCCCAACGTCCTTCGTAGAACAGCCAGCCCATCGCCGGCACCCACGCGAAGGTCGCTCCGCCGACGGGCAGCATCGACACGAGCGCCACCAGCACGCCGAAGACCACCGGTGCGGGCAGCCCCGCAATGGCGAATCCGATGCCCAGCAGCAACCCCTGCAGCAGCGCCGTGACCGTGGTGCCGAACACGATGGCGCGCGTCACGGCGCTCAGCTGCACGAACAGCCGCTCCTTTCGCGCCTCGTCCAAGGGGATGAGACCGCGCGCGCGGGCGCACATCTCATCGCCGTCGCTCAGAAAGAAGAACAACAGGAACAGCATGATGGCAAATCCGATGAGCGAACCCAATGCGCCGAGAAAGAACGAGCCGCTCAGACTGGCCGCGCGATGCAAGATCTCTTGCGACCCCGAGATCACCCACGACTGAACTTGAGTGGCGGAAATCCCGGTGTGCCCCTGCAGCCACACGTTGGCGCGGGCGATCAAGGGGAAGCGCTGCAAATCCGAGAAACTCTTGATGTCCCATTGCCGTGCGGCCTCCTGCAGCTTGGGTATCAGCACGGACATCTGCGCCACGAATTCGATCGATAGCGCGCTCAGCGGCAGCAGAATGGTGATCGGTGTCAGGACGGTCAGCAACCCGGCGGCGCGCCCATTCCCGTGCAAGCGGCGCCGCAGCCGCAGATTGATGGGATACAGCAGGAAAGCCAGAAATACGCCCCAACAGATCGCCGTGAAGAACGGCGCGAAGATCAAGAACAGCGCATACCCCAGCAGGGCAGCCACCACTAAAGCGAAAACGCGGGAATAGAAGGTCATTGCGGCAGACATGGCCTCATCCTAACACCGACTTTGGCGCCGGAGCGGCTCCCTAAATTTCTTGGAGTCGCGTAGCATAGCCGTTCGCATGACATCGATAACCGTCAACAATCAGGTGCTCAACGTGGACGCGGCACCCGAGACGCCGCTGTTGTGGGTGCTGCGCGATCACCTGGCCATGACCGGAACCAAATATGGCTGCGGGATGGCGCTGTGCGGGGCGTGTACCGTGCACATCGACGGCGTCGCGGTGCGCTCCTGCGTCCTGCCGCTTCGCGCGGTCGAGGGCAGCACCATCACCACCATCGAAGGGCTGTCGGCGAACCGCAGCCATCCCGTCCAGCAGGCGTGGATCGAGCTCGATGTACCGCAGTGCGGCTATTGTCAATCCGGCCAGATCATGTCCGCCGCGGCGCTGCTGCGAACCAATCCCCGCCCGAGCGATGCCGACATCGATGCCGCGATGGCCGGCAACATTTGCCGATGCGGTACTTATCCGCGGATTCGACAAGCAATCCATCGTGCCGCCGCATTGATGACGCCGGAAACCAAGCCTTGAGCCCGCGGCCCACCGATCCCGCCCGACGTGAATTCTGTCGACGCACCGCTGCCGTGGGCGGTGGGCTGGTGCTCGCATTGACGCTGCCCGCCTTCGGCGGCCGCTCCCGATCCGGCGACTCGGCGAAGGTGAGCCAATTGAACGCGTGGCTCAAGATCGGCGCGGATGATTCCATCACCGTCATCGTCGACCGCTCGGAAATGGGGCAGGGAGTCTATACGACGTTGCCGACGCTGCTCGCCGAGGAACTCGAGATCGATCTCGCGCGCATCGCCATCGCCGCCGCCCCGGTGGGCGATGCGTACGTGAATCCTCTCAACGGCGGCCAGGTCACGGGCACGAGCAACAGCCTGCAGGATGCCTGGGAAAAATTGCGCCTCGCCGGAGCCCGGGCGCGCGTGATGCTGATCGCCGCGGCCGCCAACAAATGGCACGTCGATCCCGCCGATTGCCGCGTCGACAACGGCGTGGTCGCAGGTCCGCGCGGTCAAACCGCAGGCTTCGGGGAACTCGCGGAAGCGGCTGCGCGATTGCCGGTTCCGAAGGATGTCAAGCTCAAACGGAAAGCGGATTTCCGCTTGATCGGAAAATCGCTTCCGCGGCTCGACACACCGGGCAAAGTGGACGGAAGCGCACAGTTCGGTCTCGACGTGAAATTGCCGGGGATGCTGTATGCCTGCCTCGCCCAGAGTCCGGTGTTGGGCGGCAAGGCAGTGTCGCTCGACTCGACCGCGGCGCAAGCGATGCCGGGCGTTCGCCGGGTGCTCACGACTTCCAGCGGCGTGGTGGTGGTCGCGGAGCATTTCTGGCAGGCCCTGCGGGCGCGCAACGCGCTGAAGATCACGTGGGATCCCGGCCCGAACGCGCGGCTGGATAACGCAGCCATTCGGGCGGTCCTGAAGAAAACTGCCGAGTCCAGCCCGGGACTGGTCGCACGGGCCGAGGGCGACGCGACGGGGGCGATCAAGAGCGCTGCGCGCACGGTCGCGGCCGTGTATGAATTGCCGGTGCTGGCGCACGCGACCATGGAACCCATGAATTGCACGGCGGATGTCAAAGCCGACCGGTGCGATCTGTACCTGGGCACCCAAGTGCAGCAGTCCGCACAGGAGGCGGCCGCCTCTGCAGCCGGCTTGCCTCCCGCTCAGGTGTACGTCAACACGACCCTGCTCGGCGGAGGATTCGGGCGGCGCTTGGACGTCGATTTCATCCCCGCGGCCGTCGAGGCATCGAAAGCGGTCGGTGCACCGGTGAAACTCATCTGGACTCGCGAAGACGACATGACGCACGACACCTTCCGTCCTCCCGCACGGGAAGACGTGAGTGCCGGATTCGATGCCGGGGGCAAATTGGTCGCGTGGAAACTGCACATCACCAGTCCCTCCATCACGGCGCGCGCCGCGCCGACGGTCACGGATCCGTTCGATTCCGTGGTTGAATATGCGGTCAACTATCCCTACGACGTGCCGAATTTCGCGCTCACCTACTCGCGCCAGGAAATCGGCTTCGATGTCGGCTACATGCGCTCGGTGAGTCATGCGCCGAATTGTTTCGTGATCGAAAGTTTCATGGATGAGCTCGCCGCCTCGACGTCGAAGAATCCCTTGGACTTTCGTCTGAAGTTGCTTGCGAAGAAGCCGCGCCACGCACGGGTGCTCGAGCGCGCGGCGCAGCTCGCGGGCTGGGGTCACGCACCTTCCGGCCGGCACCTGGGACTCGCGTTGATGGAGGGTTACACGACGTATTTGGCACAAATCGCCGAGATTTCAGTGCACGACGGCCGACTCGAGGTGCACAAGATCACCTGCGTCGTCGACTGCGGCCAAATGGTCAACCCGCGGATCGTAGAATCGCAGATTGAAAGCGGCATCGTGTTCGGACTCACCGCCGCGCTGTGGGGCGAGATCACGGTCGTCGGCGGCCGGGTTCAGCAGAGCAATTTCAATGATTATCGGCTCCTGCGCAGCAATGAATTGCCGCAGCTCGACGTGCACCTGCTGCCGAGCGACGAAGCGCCCGGCGGCATTGGCGAATCCGCGGTGCCGCTGGTGGCGCCCGCGATTTGCAATGCGATCTTTGCTGCCACCGGAAAGCGCATTCGCTCTCTGCCCATCGCCGCACACGCGCTTTCTTGACGTGACGAGTCGATCGCGTGCGACCTCGACGCAGACTTACGCGCGGATGAAACGGAGGCGTCCATGTTGAAGATCTTTCACGCACCTCGTACACGCTCGCACCGCATCCTGTGGCTGTGCGAGGAAATGGGCGTGCCGTACGAGATAGCGGAGGTCAAATTCGGTAATCCATCTCCGGAATTGCTCGCTGTGAATCCGCTCAAATCACTACCGACGCTCCAGGATGGTACGGTCACCATGATCGAGTCGATCGCCATGATGCTCTACATCATGGGAAAGTTCGGCCCAACCGATCTCGAACTGAAATCCGGCGATCGCGGGTACGCGAGATATTTGCAGTTTCTTCTCTTCGGCGAGGCCGGTATGGCGATGTACGGCAATCCGTTGGTCGCGACTAAATTCTTCGCTCCGGAAGACGAGCGCACGAATTGGACCAGCGAGTACCTGAAGGCGACCTTTGCGAAGCGGCTCGATTTCGTCGACCAACAGTTGAGCGACTCGCCCTTCATCATGGGCGACCGCTTCACCGCGGCCGACATCTCCGTCGGCTATACGATCGGAATGGCCAGGATTGCGGCCGACATCGAACCTTCCTCGAAGCTGCGTGCTTATCACGAGCGCCTCAAGGCGCGGCCCGCCTATCAGCGCGCCGTGAGCCGCACGGCCTGACCGGAATCGGGGTTCACCCACCTTCCCTGCGGATCGGTCGGCTTGCTGCCACGGTGATTTCACCTCCGTTTGTCCGGCGAAACGCCGAATCTGCTACTGCGCGGGCAAGCGGCTCAAACTATGCGCGAACCACACGACGGCGCAGCCGACGGCGATGGCAATGTACGGCCAATATCCGGCGCGCCGCTGCAGCGCCGCGCCGCTCGCCGTCAAGGACTCACGGACGAGCGAGCCGGGGAAGCGCCCCTTGTCCTGCACGTAGTGCCGATAAACGAAAATCGGCACGATGAACGCCGCAAAAACGAGTCCGTTGCGCAGCGTGTGCCGCCCCCACAGGTCGGCGCCGATTCCCATGAACGCAAGGTTGAAGAAGCCGAACAACGACCCGGCAGCCAGCAGCACCGTCGGGCAGCGAAAAGGCCGCTCCTGGTCGGCGCGGTCCATGCGATGGATCCAGCCCGATTGAAGATTGAGAAAATTGAAAATGATGTAACCAACGTTCGCCAGCGCGACGACCGCAACGCTGTCCGACAGGAGGAGGAGAAAGAGATTGAAGATGAGATTGGTCCAAAGCGCTCGCGTCGGGACCCCTCGAGGCGAGACGTGCGCCAGGAATCGTGGAAACCAGCCGTCCAACGACGCCTGATAGAGCGTACGCGCCGAGCCCATCATGGCGGTGGTCACCGACATGACCCAGGTCAGCACCAACATCACGACGATGATCCGCGATATCCATGCGCCACCCTTGACCATCTGGGCCATGGCCACGCCGACGCCGGAGCCGTCGTAGATCCCGGGATCGAGCAAGCCGCTCAAGCCGAAGTGGCCCTGGAACGCGAGCGGTACGAGGCTGTAAACAGCAATGCACAGCAACCCCGAATACAGGATGGCTCGGGCGGTGTCGCGCCGCGGATCTCGAAACTCGCCCGTGTAGCAGACTGCCGTTTCAAAGCCGTAGGTCGAATAGCCGGCGATGAACATGCCGCCGAGCATCAACGTCCAGCCCTCGGCATTCCAGCTTCCGAACGTCACGTGCCCCGCCGCATCGTGCGCCATCGGCACGAGAGGCAGAAGATTCGAGGATGCGACATCGCCCGTGATCAGCGGCACGATGCTGATCACCAAGAGCGGCAACAAACCGGCCACCGAGAGAATGGCCTGGGTCCGCGCCGCCTGCGAAGCGCCGCGAAGCTGCAGGACGAAGCAGACCAAGAGCACCGCAACCGCAATGAGGGCGCCGGCGCTGATTCGCAGCCGCAAGCCGGGCTGCAGCACGCTCAAATCCAAGAGCGTAATCGACCAATGGTGAATGGCGGCTTGCGGCGGAAACAGCAACGTCAGCATGTAACTCGAGGCCAGCCCGGCTCCCAGCGACAAGACCGGCGCCCAGGCGAACCAGTTGCACCACACCGTTACCGGTGCGAGGATCTTGCTATAGCGAAGCCAGGCGATGGCGCCGTACACCGAGGCGCCGCCGGATTTGTTGGGAAACAGACCGGCTATTTCGGCGTATGTGAAGGCCTGGACGAACCCCATGAGCACTGAGAGCACCCACACGAGCCACGCGGGTTGTCCCACGGTCGCCGCGATCGCGCCAATGGAAAACAACACGTAGGCCGGGACACCGGACGCGACCCAAAAGGCGTCGCGCCATGTCAGCGTGCGCTGCAATTCCCCGGTTTCAGTCCCGCCGCCCGCCGCACCTTGAGCAGCCACATTCATACGGGATCTACCCCTTGTCTCTTCCGACGTATAAGTGCGAGGAGGTGCGGACGCCGCTAGATTTCGAAGAGCAGGTAGTGGTCGACGATCAGCGCAGCGAACAGCCACATCAGATAGGTGATGGAAAATCTGAACGTGAGCATCGGCAAGTTCGGGCGCGCACCGCGGTCCCGATTGAGCGCGAGAACGTAGTAGAGAAAGCGCCCATTGAGCGCAAGTGCCGCGGCAAGGTAGAGCAACCCGCTCATGCGCGTGAGCACCGGCAGCAGCGTGCTCACCCCCAACAAGATGGTGTAGAGCACGATTTGCAGGCGCGTGAACGGCACACCGTGGGTGACGGGTAGCATCGGAATGCCGACCTTGGCGTAGTCGTCCCGGCGCGCGATCGCCAAGGCCCAAAAATGCGGCGGCGTCCACGTGAAGATGATCAGGAACAGCAGCAACGCATGCGGATCGATGGTGTTGGTGACCGCGGCCCAACCGAGCACCGGCGGCGCGGCGCCGGCCGCGCCGCCGATGACGATGTTTTGCGGTGTGGCCCGCTTCAGCCACAGCGTGTAGACGATGGCATAGCCGATCAAGGAGCAAAAAGTCATAGCCGCCGTGAGCCCGCCGACCGTCGGCCATAGCACCAGGATGGACGCGAAGCCCAGGAGAGCCGCAAACGCGACCGCTTGGCGCCTCAGCAAATGGCCCGTCGGCAACGGGCGCCGCCGTGTACGCGCCATCTGCTCATCGATGCGCTGGTCGAGCACGTGATTGAATGCGGCCGCGGATCCCGAGGCGAGGGCGATACCGATCGTGCCGAACAGCAACGCCGGCCATGGCACCATCCCGGGCGAGGCGAGCACCATGCCGACCACGGCCGTGAACACGATCAGCAGGCTCACCTTGGGTTTGGTGAGTTCCAAGAAATCCCGCCAACGGACTGGGCGCACGACGGAAAGCGGAGAGGTATTGGGCAAGCTCGACACGCTCAAAGGGTATCACGCCCCGGTCGCGGGAGGCGGGGCGGGGGTGAGGGCGGCGGCCCGCGCAGGGTTGGAAGCGTGCGGCCAAAGGGCGCGCAGCAGGATCACGATGCTGAGGACGAGAAAGGCCGCTCCCGCGTTGTGCAGTGTCGCCAAGGGCAGCGGCACGCCGAAGTGCACGGTCGCGATGCCGAGCGACAGCTGCAGCAGCACCGCGAGCAGCAGCAGGCCGCCCGCCAATTTCACCCGGGCTGCGCTGGAGCGCAGCACACCCAAGATTCCAACGGCGGCCAAGCTCGAACCGGCGATGAGCGCGCCGAGTCGATGCGTAAAATGAATCGCCACCCGCGCCGGGTTGGCAAGTACGCCGCCCTCGTAGTCGACGCCGAGGCCGCGCCACATCACGAAGGCGTCGCGGTAATCCACGTGCGGCCACCACACGTGCTGGCAGGTCGGAAAATCCGGGCACGCCACCGCCGCGTAGTTGCTGCTGGTCCAGCCCCCGAGAGCGATTTGCAGGACCAGTAGCACAAGGCCAGCGAGGGCCAATGGCCGCAGGCGCACTTCGGACTCGGTCGGCTGCCGGTGCTCCGGTTGAATGGACAGCCAGCACAGCAGACCCAAGGTCGAAAGTCCGCCGAGCAAGTGCGCCGTGACGATGAGCGGCTTCAGCAGCAGAGTCACCGTCAGTGCGCCGAGAGCACCCTGCACGCAAACGACGACAAATAAGAGAGCGACGGGCACCAGGGGTTGGCCGCGATGCTTGCGATTGAGAAGCGCCCAAACGAACAGGACGGTGATGACGGCGCCCAACGTCGTCGCGAAGTAGCGGTGCACCATTTCATGCAATGCCTTGGAGAACTGGTGATCGGTCTGGGGATACAAATGGCCGTAGCAGCCGGGCCAGTCGGGACAGCCGAGTCCGGCATCGGTCAGCCGCACCCACGCGCCGAGGACGACCACACAGGCGGCGAGCACCGCGCCGAGCAGCGCGAGACGTCTGAACCAGAGCAATCGCTGTCCGGCGTGCACGTCGCTAGCCCACGTGAGACAAGCCCAGCAGGCGTTTCATGTCCTCGAGCATGCCCTTGGCATTTGCGTCCGGAGCGTACGACATCATCAGATTGCCGAGGGGATCGATGAGATAAATGCGGTCGTCCATACCGGCTTGCGGCCGATGCCCGGCCTCGAGCAGCGCGAGCAAGGGCGCGGCCGCCGGCGTGGCCCGTACCGTGATCAGATCCGGATGCTCCCCGCGCAGAAAGTCCCGGTCGCAGCAACCGCCCTCCGCGAGGAACACGCGCTGTACACGATCCATGTCCCGATTCAGCGCGATGCGCACCTGCCGGGTGTTGTAGAGATCGGTGCGGCATCGTGCCGAGCAGCTGCCTGAGCCCCAATAGAGGAAAGTCCATTTGTGCTTGAGAAAATCCGGCGCGGTCACCGCGTCCGCCGGCTCGCCGCCGGGGTGGCCGCTCGTGACCATGGGCAGCGTCAGCGCGGGCAGCGGGCGCGGCGGATCGATCAACTCACCGTGGTTCACGCGACCGCCGGGCCGCCAGCCGACGTGGCCGTAATACAGATAAAACGCGACGCCGAGCGGTGCGAAGAACAACAGCGCCACGGCGATCAAGATGCGCCGCTGGCGCCGCGTGTGATCGAGACTCGCCGCGTTCACGCGCCCTCCTTGCCGGTATCGCGGCGTAGATTGGTCACGACGTAGATGACCGCGAGGGCGAGGGCGAGACCGAACCACTGCACGGCGTAGGCAAGGTGGCGCATCGGCGGGAACCCGGGAGCCTGCCATTGCCGCCGATAACCGCCGGGCTCGCCCGCATCCAGCAGCACCAGGTCCGTCGCCGGCGTCCAAGCGGCCTCGTGCAGGAGCGCCGCGATCTCCTCATGCGTCGGAAAATTCGCCACCACGGGGTAGGGGGGCGATAGCTTCACGCGTTCCCCCATCTGCATGCCGGGGCGCGGCAGATTGTCGGTTCGGCCATGCAATTCGCGCTCGTCGGCCGCCACATCGATCTGCGGACGCGCGGCGCGACTGGTGCCGATGGGGACCCAGCCGCGATTGACGAGCACCCATCCGCCGCCGCGCAATGCAAACGGCGTAATCACGAAATAGCCGGCGCGCCCCTCGCTATTGCTCATGTTGTCGATCAAGACCTGACGTGACGGATCGTATTGGCCGGTGGCCGATACGTGCTGATATCGCGGCAACGGCGGTGTTCGAACATCGATAACCCGCGTGCTGTCCGTGCCCGCCGCGAACGCGTCGTACAGCGCCTGCTTCTCATCGGCGCGCCGCAACTGCCATCGGCCCAACCACAGGAGCAACGCAATCAAACCGATGGCGAGCAGCGTCATCGATGGACTCGGTGCGAACCGGCGGGATCCGAATCTGAGCGTCACGATATACTGTCGGCCTCATCGCGGGCCTCACCGCAACCTTCGGACGGGCGAGTGGAATTCAAATACCTGATTGTCGTGATCCTGCTGCTCATCGTTGCGAGCCTGGGCAAGGCGCTCTACCACCTGTCGAGCAGCGAGCCCGGCAACAGCGGCAAGATGCTCAAGGCGTTGGCCTGGAGAATTGGACTCTCAATAGGCTTGTTCGTTCTGCTGATCGTCGCCTATTACCAGGGCTGGATCGCCCCGCAGCACGGGCGCTGACCGGCTACAGCCAGTAGACGAAAGTAAACAACCCGAGCCATACCACGTCGACGAAATGCCAGTACCACGCGACCGCTTCGAAGGCGAAATGCCGCCGCGGCGTGAAATGGCCCTTCAACACCCGCAACCAAATCACCGTGAGCATGATCGCCCCCACGGTGACGTGCAGGCCGTGAAAGCCGGTCAGCATGAAGAACGTGGAGCCGTAAATGCCGGTGCCGAGCTGCAACCCGAGCTCGGTGTACGCCTCGTGGTACTCGGTGGCCTGCAGGGCGACGAAGGAGAAGCCCAGCAAGAAGGTCGCGGCGAGAAATAGCTTCAGTCGCGTGCGATGCCCGGCGATCAGCGCGTGATGTGCGATGGTCACGGTGACGCTGCTCGAGAGCAGAATGGCGGTGTTGAGCGCCGGCAGGCCCAAGGCGGGAATCGTCGAGAAAGTGCCGTCGGGCCGCGGACCGAGCGCCGCGGGGCCGTTGGTCGGCCAGACGCCGTCGTAACCCTTCCACAACAAGATGTTGTTGAGAACCTTCGTTCCGTGGCCGCCGAGCCACGGCACCACCAGGGAGCGCGCATAGAACAGGGCGCCGAAGAAGGCGGCAAAGAACATCACCTCGGAGAAAATGAACCACATCATGCCCATGCGGAACGAGCGGTCGACCGCGAGGTTGTAGATGCCGTGCTGATTCTCGTCGATGACGGTGCCGAACCAGCAAAAGAACATGGTGGCGAGCAACAAGAACCCGGGGATCAAGGACCACGCCGGAAGCCAGTCGTTCAAGGTCGAGACGGCGCCCGCCATGACGGTGAACAGGGAAACGGCGGCGAAGATCGGCCACGGACTGCCGTGGGGAATGTAGTACTTATCCGCCTCTGATGCGTGCGCTTGCGCCATGTTTAATTCTCTGATCGCTGTGAAAGTTCAAGTTTAGCCGTTTGATCACCGGTGCGCAGCGGCTTCCGTCGTATCGTAGAAAGTGTACGCCAAGGTGATCTTATCGACGTTGTCCGGCAATTGCGGGTCCACGATGAAGCGCACCGGCATGTCGCGCCCCTCGCCGGCATCGAAATGCTGGGGGCTGAAGCAGAAGCACTGGGTCTTGTGGAAGTAGCGGGCCGCGACCGTCGGTGAAATGCTCGGCACGGCCTGCGCCACCGAGGCTGCCTGCGTCAAATTCCTGGCATAAAACTCGGTGTCGTAGAGCTTGCCGGGATGCACCCGGACCGAGGCGGCCTTCGGCCGGAATTCGAAGCTGCCCACCGAGGCCGGATCGGCGATGAACTCGACGGTCACCTCGCGCGTCGGATCGACCGCCTCCTGCACGCTCACGCTGCCCGCCCTCGCCTCCGCATTGCCGACCCCGGCCACCTTGCAGAACACGTCGTACAGCGGAATCAGCGCCCAGCCGAATGCGAAGCTGCCGGCCGTCATGATCAGCAATCCCCGCAGCAGCCGCCGATTGGCGCGCCGCCGCTGCGCGTCATCCAGGCCGGACGGATTCGGATCGACGCTCATCCGTGGCGGCTGCGATAGACGGCAATCGCGATGAAGCCGAAATAAAACACCAATGCCAGCGACATCAGCAACAGCGCTCGCTTGCGAATGCGGCGCTTGTCCGGCATCCCGACCGCATTCATTTGATTACCGGGGCCACCGTGAAGCTGTGGTAGGGCGGCGGCGAGGGAATGGTCCATTCGAGCCCCGTCGGAGTCGCATCGTCCCACACTTCCGCGGTCGCCTTCTTGCCGCCGCGCACGCACTGGATGATCAGAATGACGAACAGGATCTGTGACAAGCCGAAGACGAAGCCGCCGATCGAGGAGACCATGTTCCAATCGGTGAACTGCACGGCATAGTCCGGTATGCGCCGCGGCATTCCGGCCAACCCCAAGAAATGCTGCGGGAAGAACAGGACGTTGACGAAAATCGCCGACAGCCAGAAGTGCGCCTTCGCGAGCCGCATGTTGTACATGTGCCCGGTCCATTTCGGAAGCCAATAATAAACGGCGGCCATGATCGCGAAGATGGCGCCCGGCACCAGCACGTAGTGAAAGTGGGCGACGACGAAATAGGTGTTGTTGTATTGGAAATCGACCGGGGTGAGGGCGAGCATCAGCCCGGAGAATCCGCCGATCGAAAACAGGAACAAAAACGAGATCGCGAACAGCATCGGCGGCTCGAACGACAGCGAGCCGCGCCACATGGTCGCCGTCCAATTGAACACTTTGACGCCGGTGGGCACCGCGATCAGCATGGTGGACATCATGAAGAACAACTGAGCGGCCATGGGCATGCCGTCGACGAACATGTGGTGACCCCACACGATGAACGACAGGAATGCGATCGACGCGATGGCGTAAATCATCGAGGTCGCGCCGAACAAGGGTTTGCGCGAGAAGGTCGGCAGGATTTCCGAGATGATGCCGAAGGCCGGCAAAATCATGATGTAGACCTCCGGGTGGCCGAAGAACCAGAACACGTGTTCGAACATCAGCGGATCGCCGCCGCCGGCCGCATTGAAGAAGCTGGTACCAAAGAAGTGATCGGTGAGGAGCATGGTCACCGCGCCGGCGAGCACGGGCATGACGGCGATCAGTAGATACGCGGTAATCAACCAAGACCAGCAGAACAGCGGCATTTTCAGCAATCCCATGCCCGGAGCCCGCATGTTCATGATGGTCACGATGATGTTGATCGCACCCATGATCGAGGAAGCGCCCATTAAATGAATGGCGAATATCATCATCGGTAAGGCATCTGCGGTTTGCAGCACCAGTGGCGGATACATGGTCCAGCCGGCGGCCGGCGCGCTTCCCGGCATGAAAAAGGTGGATAGCAGGATCGTGAATGCAAACGGCAGGAGCCAAAAGCTCAAGTTGTTCATGCGCGGCAGCGCCATGTCCGGCGCGCCGACTTGCAGCGGCACCATCCAGTTCGCCAGGCCGACGAAGGCGGGCATCACGGCGCCGAAAATCATGACCAGCGCGTGCATAGTGGTCATTTGATTGAAGCGTTCAGGGTCCACGAGTTGCAACCCCGGCTGGAAAAGCTCCGCGCGGATCACCATGGCCATCGAGCCGCCGAGGAAGAACATGATCAGACTGAACACCAGATACATGGTGCCGATGTCTTTGTGATTGGTGGCGAACAGCCAGCGCTTGATTCCCGCTTCCGGCTGATCGTGGTGTTCGTCGTGATGGGCGCTGTCGTGAGCGTGGGCCTGTGCCATGGTGAGGTGTCTCTCTTCTGCTTAATTCAGTGCTTGGGCTGAGCGGGGCGAGTCGGCGACGGGCGCCGCCGCTTGTTTGAGGGCCGCCTTTTGCTCATCGACCCACTTCTTGAAATCGTCCGGCGTTCGCACGTCGACGACCACCGGCATGAACCCGTGATCGCGGCCGCACAGCGCGGCGCATTGCCCGCGGTAGATGCCCTCCTTGCCCGGGTCCACCCTGAACCACAATTCATTGACGAAGCCCGGTATCGCCGAGCGCTTGAGCCCGAAATCAGGGACGTACCAGGCGTGAATGACGTCGTCTGAAGTCAGCAGCAGCCGCACCTTGGTGCCGCTCGGCACCACCAGCGGGTGATCGACGTCGAGCAGATAATTCGGCACGGTCTTCGGGTCGATGCCGGAATGCAATTCGCGCGCAAAATTCGAATCCTGCTTCAGCGTCGAAAAGAAATTCACGCCCTCGGCCGCATCCATGTATTGGTACTGCCATTTCCATTGATAGCCGGTCACCCGGATCGAGATCTCGGAGTTGCGCATGTCCTCCATCTTCAGGATGAGCTCGGCGGCCGGGATGGCCATCACCACCAGGATGACCACCGGAATGATGGTCCAGATGATTTCCACCTTCGTGCTGTGCAGCATGGTGGTGTCCGCAATCGCGCCCTGGGAGCGGCGGAACTTGATCAGGGAGTAGATCATGGCGCCGAACACCACCACCGCGATGACGACGCAGATCCAGAACGCCTCCATGTGCAGGTCGTAGATCGAGCGGCTCATGTCGGTGACGCCCACCGGCAGGTTGTAGCCGTTGGAGGTGTTGAGCGAGGCGCCGGCGGCGGCTGCGCTCAAGGAAAACACCAACGAGCCCGCGAAGGTGGCCGCGCGCAGCGCCTGGGCGCGAAATATGCGCAGCGCAGGGCGCGTGCGGTTGTCGGTAACGCCTGATCTGGTCACGCTCATCTAATCCGATCCCCTTCGGTTCAATCAACTTCAAGCGGCGGCGATTCGTTCATGCCGCCGACCAACGCATGCAATCGCAGGGCAAGCCGGCATCTCTCCTCTTCGGTGAGGAAACTGCCGACCTCGTAGGCCCGTCCGCGACTCTCGATCGTCAATTTGCTCGGATAGAGCCTGGTGCGCGGACTGCGAAGTCTAACCTTCGCCCAGTGCCGCGCAAACTCCTGTTTTGCCTCGCCGCGCCGGGAGCGCGTGACGAGACTGATCTGCGACTCCGTAATGAGAACGGTTTGCGTATACAGACGCCGACGCATGCTGGCATGCAGAGCGAGACCGAGGGCCAGCATCTCGAGCGCCCAAAACGGCAGCACCGGCCAAAATCCATGAAACACGAAGAATAAACTAAAAGCGAGTGAAAACAGGCATGTAGCAGCAAAGAAAACCTTGGCGGCCGCGGGTGTGAGCGAACAATTCGGCGCGAGTTCGATGCGCTGTTCCATGGCCGTTAGGATAACCCAAAGGAACCTCGGGACCCGTAAGAACTCGTGCGTGGTCAAAGCCATCAGGACGCGCGCCGCCGGCGCAATTGCCGCTTCACGTCCTGAAGAGAAATACGGTTGTCCTCGCCGATGGCGCCGCGTGGCGCCTCCGCAGGCGCCCATGCCTGACCGAATACCACTTCGTAGGTCGCCGGCAAGCGCCCCTCCTGCCGGTACCTGTCGTACGCCGCCTGCATGGCGGCGAATTTCCGGGGGCTCGTCAGTCCCTTGAGTCTATTCGCCGCGGTATTGTGCGCGCCCACGGACTTCAGGTCGCCGGCGAGTCCGTGGACGTCGGTGTAGCTCACGGTGTAACGCTCGACGTCGAGTACCGGAGCGGCAAGTCCGGCGTGCACCAAGGCGTCGCCGATTTCGTGCATGTCCAGGAAGGAATGCACCCGGCTGTGGGAGTCCACGTGCGCCCAGGCGGCGCGCAGCTCGCGCAGCGTGTCCGGACCCAGGCTGGTGAACGTCAGGAGTCCGCGGGGTGCGAGAACGCGGCGGCATTCGGCGAATATGAGGTCGGGATCGGTCCAGGCCAGCATGAAGTTGCTGAGGATCAGATCGACGCTGCCGTCCGGCAACGGCAGCCGCGCGGCGTCCGCACACACCCTGGCAAACGGACGCAACCAGGTCCGTTGTCCCGCGGCCGCGCGCAGCATGCCGAGGGCAAAGTCGATGGCAACGACGCGGGCACCGGGGTAGCGGCGCTTGAGCGCGCGGCTGGCGTGTCCGGTGCCTGCACCCGCGTCGAGAACCACGCGCGGGGCCAGCGCCGTCAGGTCGAGACGCGCCAGCAAAGCCTCTCGCACTTCGTTTTGCACGACGGCGGCGGCATCGTAGGTCGCAGCAGCGCGATCGAAGGAACGCCGCACCCACCGGGTGTCGAGCGGGTTTGCGGCGCTCGTTTTCACGGCAGGAACTGGTAGTTGAGCAGGATGCCGACGAACACCGACATGCCGAAGTAGTTGTTGTTGAGGAAGGCTCGAAAGCAGGACGCGCGGTCGCGTGCCCGAATCAACCACAGGTGATACACGAAGAACAGCGCCCCGCCGATCAGCCCGGCGTCGTACCATGCCCCCATGTGCAGCATCCGTCCCGCCAGGTAGAGGGCGAACAGCGTCATCGCTTGCAAGGCGGCAATGATGTGCCGATCGGAGTCGCCGAAGAGGATCGCGGTGGAGCGTACGCCGATCTTCAGGTCATCCTCCCGATCCACCATGGCATAGATGGTGTCGTAGACGGTCACCCACAGCATGTTGGCGATCAACAGGAGCAATGCCACGCGCGGCACGGTCTCGAGCTGCGCCGCGAACGCCATCGGGATGCCCCAACCGAAGGTGAGCCCCAAATAAAGCTGCGGTACCGATAAAAAGCGCTTGATGAACGGGTAGGTCAGCGCGAGAAACGCTCCGCCAACCGCCAGCAACAGCGTCAAGCGGTTCAATTGCAGCGCCAACACCAGCGCCAACAGGGACAGTACGGCGAACAAAATGAGCGCCTCGAGCGTGGAGATGCGCCCGGCGGCGAGCGGGCGCTCCTTGGTGCGCTCGACATGCGGATCGAAGCTGCGATCGGCGTAATCGTTGATGGCGCAGCCGGCCGAGCGCATCAGCACCGTGCCCAGCACGAAAATGATGAACAGATGGGGATCGGGTTTCCCCCGCCCCGCAATCCATACGGCCCACAAGGTCGGCCAGAGCAGCAGCCAGATGCCGATGGGGCGATCCAGACGCATGAGCCGGATATAATCCTGCAAGGTGCCCAGGATCTTGGGCAGCTCGTTCGTCGTCCACGGGTGGAAGCGAACGCGATAGGAAAACCATCGCCAGCGATCGCCGATTCGCTGCGCCAATTCCAGGCCTGAGCGCGGCAGCTGCACTCTGGGTCGGCTCCTAGATGCGGCCCATGGCGGGCAGGAACAATTCCTGTACGAGCAGCGGCGCACCGCGCAACTGAATCCGCGAGCGCCTCGCCCACAAGCCGCCGGGCGCCAGATCCGCCTCGCGCAGCGCACGCGCGGTCAGCTCGTTCTCGAGGGGCAGCCACGCGTACTCGAACGAACTGCGCTCGACGCCGGACAGTTCGTGGAGCGTTTCGCTCAATGAAGAGTCGCCCAATTCACCGAGCCACGGATGCACGCACAGGGTGGAATCGGGAATGACCGATTGCGCAAACACCCAGACGTGACCGCTGCAGCACAGCTCGACGTCGCGGAACAATGCGGCGCCGTCGGCGACCCCCAGCGCCGTTTTCAGCGCGGTGCAGAGCAGCCCTGTCCACTGCTCCACCAGACGCAAACCGAAGCGCTCGCCGCACGCCGCCTTCATGCGCTGCGTGAGCAGGCCCTTGCCGATCAGCCACGGACGCACGCTTTCGTCCACGCTGAATTGGCCGAGGAACTGGGCGGGCAGCCATTGTGATGGATCGAGGTTTCGCTCTTTGCTCTCAGTGATGTTGCTCATAGGCGGCATTCTAACCGACGCGACCGTATTGCTCCGCATGTCCGACCCAGCGCCGGATGAGGGGTTCCACGTGCGAGGGCCAATCGCGCAGCATCGTTTCCGCCGCGATTTGCACTCTCGGCAGCAAATCGGCATCACGCAACAGATCAGCCACACGCATTTGTGCGAGGCCCGTCTGGCGCGTGCCGAGAAGTTCCCCGGGCCCGCGCAGCTCGAGATCGCGGCGCGCCACTTCGAAGCCGTCGTTGGTCTGGCGCATCACCGCAAGCCGCTCGCGTGCCAAGGAGGAGAGCGGTGCGCGGTACAGCAGCAGGCAGGAGCTCGCATGCTGGCCCCGCCCGACGCGGCCGCGCAGCTGATGCAATTGCGCGAGGCCCATCCGCTCGGCGTTCTCGATGACCATGAGAGTGGCGTTGGGAACGTCGACGCCCACTTCGATGACGGTGGTCGCCACCAGCAGGTGGATTTCCCCTTCCTTGAAGCGGCGCATGGTGCGCTCCTTGCTCACCGCCGGCATGCGGCCGTGCACCAGGGCGACGGTGAGTTCCGGCAGGGCCTCGGCGAGCGCAGCCGCGGTTTCTTCCGCCGCTTGATACGGTATCTCTTCAGATTCGTCGATGAGCGGACAGACCCAGTACGCCTGACGACCTTCGAGACAGGCCGTACGGATGCGCATGACGACTTCTTCGCGCCGCGCATCAGCCAGGACCACCGTCTTTACCGGCGTGCGCCCCGGCGGCAGTTCATCGATGATCGATACGTCGAGATCCGCGTAAGCGGTCATCGCCAGCGTGCGCGGTATCGGGGTCGCGGTCATGATGAGCTGATGCGGCTGGTGACCGCCGTGAGCGCCCTTTTCGCGCAACGACAGACGCTGATGCACGCCGAAGCGATGCTGCTCGTCGACGATCACCAGGACGAGTGAGGAGAAGGCGACGCCCTCCTGGAACAGTGCGTGAGTGCCGATGACGATCGGTGCCGCACCCTCGCGGAGTTTTTCGAGCGCTGCGCTGCGCGCGGAGCGGGTCTGCCGCCCGGTCAACAGCGTCACCTCGACCCCGAGAGGTCCGAACCAGCGCCGGAAATTCTGCGCATGCTGATCGGCGAGTAATTCGGTCGGCGCCATCAGCGCGACTTGCCGACCCATCTGCACCGCTTGAGTGGCCGCGAGGGCGGCCACGAGCGTTTTGCCGCAGCCGACGTCGCCCTGCACGAGGCGCAGCATCGGCGTCGCGCGCCTGAGGTCCTGCTCGATTTCCTCGAGCACCCGCTGCTGCGCTCGCGTGGGGCGAAACGGCAGGGCAGCGAGCAGGCCGGCCTTCAGCGTGCCGTTACCCCCCAGAGGCCAACCCGGATCCTGCTGGATGCGCCGGCGCAGCAATTTGAGCGAGAGCTGGTGAGCGAGCAATTCCTCGAACGCGAGCCGCCGCTGGGCGGGGTGACGCCAGTCGAGCAAGAGATCCACCGGCGCATCCGCCGGCGGGCGGTGCACGTATTGCAGCGCCTCGCGCAAGCTCGGCAGCCGCAAATCGGCGAGTACGGCCGCGGGCAACCAATCCTCGATCCTGCTGGTGTTGATTTGCTCGAGCGCCATGCGCACGAGTTGGCGCAGCCGCCCCTGGGTGATCCCTTCGGTGCCGGGGTATATCGGCGTGAGGTGATCGTCGGCGACGGCCACCTCTCGATCGACGCGGCGATATTCCGGATGCACCATCTCCAAGCCCTTCGGACTGCGGCGAACTTCGCCGAAGCAGCGGATGCGTGCACCGCGCGCCAATCCCACCTGCTGCTGAGCCGTGAAATAGAAGAACCGCAGCGTCAGCGATCCCGAGCCGTCGCCGATTCTGCACAACAGTTGGCGCCGGCCGCGAAACGCAATCTCCGTGAGCAGCACCTCACCCTCGACCGCCGCGCGCTGCCCCGGGCGCAATTCCCCCAACGGGACGACGCGAGTGCGATCCTCGTACCGCAGCGGCAGGAGGAACAGCAGATCCTGCGTGGTTTGCACGCCGAGTGCGCGCAGCCGCCCGGCAAGCGCATCGCCGACCCCGCGAAGCACCGTCACCGGCTGCGGGTCGATCACAGCGCGACGATGCACTCCACTTCGATCTGCGCACCCCGAGGCAGGGCGGCGACAGCGACAGCGGCGCGCGCCGGATAGGGCTCGCGGAAGTAGTCGGCCATCACCTTGTTGACGAGAGCGAAGTGAGCAAGATCGGTCAAATAGATGTTGGCCTTCACGACATGGTCGAAACTTGTCCCGGCCGCCGCGACAATCGCCTGCAGATTATCGAACACGCGGCGCACTTGCGCCTCCATGTCGCCGGACACCAATTGCTGGGTTTGGGGATCCAGGGGAATCTGGCCGGATACCCACAGGGTGCTGCCCGCGCGCACCGCCTGCGAGTAGGTGCCGATGGCGGCGGGCGCGTTGGGGGTGGAAATGATTTGCTTGCTCATGCGTTAAGCGGCTCCATGTTGACTCATCCAAGCGACCGACGGGCTCAAGCCAGGGTGCGGAACACCCTCTGCACGTCGGGCATCCTGCGGATGGTGCGGATGACGCGCGCCAGGTGCTTTCGGTCATGCACCTGCAGCTGGAACCTGAGCGAGGAGCTGCTCACGTCGCGCTCTTCCAGCGACACTTGATCGATGTTGGTCTCGGTTCCCGCGATGGACGATGCAACCGCCGCGAGCACTCCCACACGATTGTTGATTTCGAGCTGGATCTCTGAACTGAACAGCCGCCCTTGCGTCCCCTCCCACGCGACCGACAGCCATTTGTCCGGCTGCTTGCGATACTCGGCGAGATTACCGCAATTCTGCCGGTGGATCATCACGCCGCGTCCGGCGCTGAGGTAAGCCATGATCGGATCGTTCGGGATGGGGAAGCAGCAGCGAGCGTAGGTGACCAGCAGGCCCTCGGTGCCGGCGATCATCAGCGGCCCGCTGCTCGAGGCACTGTGCTCCCCGCCGTCGCGCGCCGGCTGCAGGCGGCGCGCGACGAGCGGCGCCAAGCGTTCGCCCAAGCCGATCTTCTCGTACAGTTCGTTGGCGTCCTTCAGATTGAGCTCTTTGACCACCACGTCGATGTCGGCGGCGGGGATCTTCTTCAGACTGAGCGAAAACTCCTCGAGCGCAAGTCCCAGTAGGCGTTTGCCGAGCTCCAGCGCCTCCCCGCGCTTCAAGTTCTTCAAGTATTGGCGAATGGCGGCGCGCGCTTTCGCGGTCACCAGGAACGAGGACCACGACGGATTGGGCGTGGCGCCCTTCGCCGTGATGATCTCCACCGTCTGGCCGTTGCGCAGAGGCGTTCGCAGCGGGACGAGACGGCGGTCGACCTTGGCAGCGACGCAGCGATTGCCGATGTCGGTGTGAATGGCATATGCGAAGTCGACCGTCGTCGCACCGGTCGGCAAGCGCAGGATTTTTCCCTTCGGGGTGAAGACGTACACCTTGTCCGGGAAAAGATCGACTTTGACGCTTTCCAGAAATTCCTCGGAGCTGCCACCCTCCTGGATCTGCACCAGACTCGCGAGCCACTCGCGAGCGCGATCGTGCTCGACGCCGCCGAACGTGTCGCCGCCCGATTTGTACTTCCAGTGCGCGGCGATGCCGGACTCGGCGACGCGGTGCATGTGCTCGGAACGAATCTGCACCTCGATCGGCACACCGTTGGGCCCGAACAGCGTGGTGTGCAGGGACTGGTAGCCGTTGACGCGGGGAATGGCGATGTAGTCCTTGAAGCGCCCCGGCATCGGCTTGTACACGCTGTGTACCAGACCCAGGGCGCGGTAGCAGGTGTCGGCGTTGTCGACGATGATGCGGAAGCCGTACACATCGACCATTTCGTTGAGCGAGATTCCCTTGTTCTGCATCTTCTTGTAGATGCTGTACAGGTGCTTCTCGCGGCCCTCCACGCCGCCCGCGATCGCGGCCTTCTTCAGGGCCCCTTTGAAAGTCTCGGCGATCTTGCCGACGAACTCCTTTTGGTTGCCGCGCGCACGCTTCAGTTCGCGTTCGAGCACCTTGTAGCGATACGGGTAGAGCGCCCGGAACCCGAGATCCTCGAGTTCCAGTTTGACGGCGTACAGGCCGAGGCGCTCGGCGATGGGTGCGTAGATCTCCAGAGTCTCACGCGCGCTGCGCCGCCGCTTGACCGGCGGCATGACGCCCAAGGTGCGCATGTTGTGCATGCGGTCCGCGAGCTTGACCATGATGACGCGGATATCCCGCACCATCGCGAGCAGCATCTTGCGAAAGCTCTCAGCCTGGGCTTCCTGGCGGTTTTTGAACTGAATCTGATCGAGTTTGCTCACGCCGTCGACGAGCTCGGCGACGACCTGGCCGAAGATGGAGGCGATTTCCGCCTTCGCCGTCGGCGTGTCCTCGATCACGTCGTGCAGGATGGCGGCAACCAGCGTATCGGCGTCCAGCCGCAGATCCGCGAGAATATCCGCGACGGCGACCGGATGGGTGATATACGGCTCGCCCGAAACGCGCTTCTGGCCGTGATGCCGTTCCGCGCCGAACTCATAGGCTTCCCGCACGCGCTCGACTTGAGCGGGTGGGAGGTAGGTCTCGAGCTTATCTATGAGCTGACTGATCCCCGTGGTGCGTCTTCCACCGGGTAGGAAACCAAGTATGGAAGACGCATAGTCCATCGCTCGCTCTTAAGGTGGGGGTTCAGTCCCCTAAGCCGAGTTGCGGGGCGCGGAAATCGGATGGCATGTCGAGCTCGCTCACCGGCGGCTGAACCGGCTCTTCGGGCTCCTCGAGCATTTCCAGGGTGATATTTCCGGCTGCAATCTCGCGCAACGCCACCACGGTCGGCTTGTCGTTTTCCCATTCGACGGTCGCTTCCGCGCCGTTCGCAAGTCGCCGCGCGCGCTTGGCGGCCAGCAACACGAGGTTGAACAGGTTGGGCTCATTCTGCAGGCAGTCTTCGACCGTGATACGCGCCATGGCTTAGGGTTCCAGTAAAGGGGGTCGAAATCATAGCAGAAACGCGCCTGCTCAGGCCACTATCGCGGGCGGCACGAAGGCCTCACGAAGCGCCTCATGAGCGAGATTACGTACGGCGCCAGCAGTTCCTTCGCAAGCACCGTCACCTCTGGCCGTCGCGCCGACAACGGCTCGCCGCGTTCGTCGACGATGGCGTGCAGATCCGCGACCGCCTGCTCGAAGCGATCGTTGATCACGACGTAGTCGAATTCCGTCCAATGCGCGATGTCGCGCCGCGCGTCTCGCAGGCGGCGGCGGATCACCGACTTGGAGTCGGTGCTGCGAGCCTTGAGCCGCAGTTCAAGGGCCTGGCGGGTGGGCGGCAGAATGAAAATGCTGCGCGCCGCCGGGAGCGCGGCACGCACCTGGCGGGTGCCCTGCCAGTCGATCTCGAGGAGGAGCAGCTGGCCCTTGGCCAATGCATCGCGCACCGCGCCCAGGCTCGTACCGTAAAAGTTGTCGAAAACTTTCGCATGCTCGAGAAACTCGCCGCGGGCGGCCATTTCAGCGAATCGTTCCGGCGTGACGAAGTGATAGTCCCGACCCTCGATCTCATTGGTGCGCGGCTTGCGCGTGGTGTAGGAGACGGAAAATCGCAGCCGCGGATCGCGCTCCATCAGCGCCTTCACCAGACTGGTCTTGCCGGCTCCCGAGGGGGCCGCGACCACGTAGAGCCGTCCCGGCGCACCGCTGAGTCCATCGTGCAAGGGGTCTGGCGCGCGCTGCATCGACAGTTACTCGACGTTCTGCACTTGTTCGTGGGTACCATTCATAAGCTTTTGATCGTACACCGATTGAGGGTTTGCTGGCTGCGGCCTAGCTACGCGGCTAGCCACGCGGGCCGGCGGGCTCCCACGGTGGGTACCGCGCTTTTCGCTGCAACCTTTGAATGGCCCATCGACTGACTTTGCGACTCTGATCGGTATCGCCTGGCCCGATCAGCGGCAGGTCCAACTCCACCCGGTCATGGGTGACTTTCGGCGTGATCCGACCGAAGAGATATCCACCTGAGACACAGCGAAGGTCACCTGGCGACCCGTGATCAACATGACGCAGCTACGCGGCCACCTCGACGTACTCGACCCTACTGGAGGGCGGGGGAATCGGAGTGCCATCCTCGCGCATGCCCTCGAGATGGAATTCGATCGCCTCCCGAATTGCGGCTTCGGTCTCTGCAGGTGTGCTACCCGTAGCCACGCAACCGGGTAGATCGGGAACGTACGCCGAATAATTGTCGCCGGCGGCCTCGATCACGACTGCATAGCGCACAGCATTTACCTCACTTCTTCAAGCCCGACTGCTTCAGGATACTGTTGAGCGTGCCAGATGCCAAATCGTCGCTCGGTTTACAGCTTAGCACCCGTCGGTGTCGCCGAATCGCCGCCGCTATTTATGGGAATGTTATCGTTTGCCCTGAATTGACACCACGCTGCTATCGGACAAATCGCTGGATAAAGTTAAGGCTCGCTGCAGAAATTGCGGCGCCACGTTGAAGCTACCAGCGCCACGATTACCGTTCGGCCGGCAGTTGCGGCGATGAAGTCAATTCCCGGTGTTGACCCGTTGTTGACGGTCGCGACCGGCAGCTATCGGGAACGAAATTCATCGGGCATAGTAAACCTGTGTGGACATCCATGAAGAACCCGAAAGTGGCAAATTGGAGACGAAGGCTCGCCATGGTTAGCACTGCACTAGGTGTTATGTTCTTCGCGAGTTCCTGCTTTATCTATGTTCGCTACGCCTCCGATCCTTCGATTCTGCATGTACAGGAACGGCTTCAGCATGGGCAGGCATTGGGTGCGCCATGGAGCGCCAGCTTTTACGGCTCGATGCTTCTGCTCGTCCTATCGCTGTTTGGAATTGGACGGGGTCGCTGGGTCGGCCAGTCGCCGAGACCGCTCAATCAAGAATTTGAACAGCCGCCTCTGGGCGTCAGCCTAACCGATATCGAACCGCGGATCTTGTGCCGGTTGTCTTCGTGATGGCCCTACTACCGGTGTCGACCCCAGAGCGGAAATCAGAGTTCCTACAAAGCGGTCATCGAAGCCAATGAAACCGGACGTCCCGCCGTCTAGAAACTCGAGCCTTTTCACCCAGGATTACTGGTGATAGTACTGTTCGCGGGGGTCATCTCAAAGGCGCTCTCTGTACACCCCATGTGCCTGTGTGACTGGCGATTCTGCGGTTTTGATAGGTGCCGCTGATAGAGGTCCCGTCGAGCGATAGTTTTGCGGGGTAATCACCCAACTGGCCAGTGATTACAAGAGTTCCGGTTGCGTCCATTGTCCCGCTCCAAGACTCATAGTCGCTGGTGTTTGAGGAACAGGTTGCCGGGTCTTGTGTTATATCCCAGCAGAAGAAGCCAGTGATAGTTGATCCCACCTGCGTTTGAACGACGAAGGATTCAGTACCAGTTGTGATGTTGTTTGCGTTCGTCCATGTCCCAGTCCACGTTCCGAGAATCGACAAGATTTTGCCGCTCGTACCGCCTGACCCACCCGCGCTATGAAGAACGACCGGCATCAGCGCTGTGGCCAGGAAGGCAATCAGCCCCGGCAGCCGAACTCTATATGCCTTGAACATGCCGGCCGCCAGAATACGCGCCACTATGTTAGGCGACAAGGCCGTGGTACGAATCCGGACGGACATTCGCAATCGGTTGAATTACATGAAGCCGCATCCCATACAGGCATCCACACTATCACCGGCCGTCCGCTAAGGAGAAACTCATCCCATTGGTGCGATCGGCCGCTACTGGCCGCCGGTTGGAGCCTTCCCGCGCGGTACTCCAATTCCGCCGTTACTGTAATCGCCAGTACGTTGCGAGATAGGTCGAAGTACTTACCGGGCGTCCGTCGACTTTTCCAGGAACGAATTGAGCGTGGGTGGCAGCTTCCAGACACGCGAGATCAAGGGCCGGATATTTAGTTGACAGTAGAATGCGCGGATCAGCCACGACGCCTGTATCTTCAACACGCAGATGTACTATGCAATCGCCTTCCTGCCGCAACTCCCGTGATGAGGCCGGATAGAAGGCGGGGCCAACTTGCAGGTTGAAATTGCTGGTGAGCACGTGACGGCGCACGCCGAAGCGGAACACGCGCCGCATGAAGCGCAGCAGATCGTTCGCTGCGGTGGGCGCGCTCTTGCGGACTTGCGCCAGGAGTCGCGCGGCATCCGCCGCGGTGATGTCGGCCGGCACACGCTCGCCGAACGCCGGCAGCAGGTATTTGTCGAGGTAACGCCGCGGGACCTTGGGGTGCTTGAGGCGCCGCGGGTCGATCTCCGTGCCGTACCAATCCTCCGCGAGCTCGCGAAACGTCTGGCGCGCCTTTTGGGCGGCGATCGCGGCTCGCTGTGCCTCTTCGACCTCCTGCTTGGCGAACAGCGGATCACGCCGCTTGTCGAGCATCAGGCGCTTCTCCCGGGCTTCGGTGCGCGCCGTGGCGAGACTCATGTCGGGGAAGTTGCCGAGGGTCATCCAGCGCTCGCGGCCGGCGAAGCGATAGCGGAACATCCACGCGGCACCCTCGCGGGTCTGCTTCCTGAAGTAAAGGCCGTCGCCGTCGCTGAGCAGCACCGGACCGCCGAAGCGGTGTGCGCGCTCGATCGACAGGGAGTTGAGTTTTCCGGACGCCATGTGGAGACCCCCGGGTGCGCGGCTAAGCTAGCTCTCGTACAAGCCGCGTAGCTAGAAAATCTAGCTACGCATTTAGCTACCCACCCAGCCCCAACGGTAGCCCCGATGAGGGAAAACGTCCAGAGACAATAATTGACGCAAAACCCTAGTTTTGCAGGGGTTTCAAGCGCTTTGAGAGGACGACCCGCGACAGCCCCAGACGACCGAAAACGCTATTCGATGTTCTGCACTTGCTCGCGCATTTGTTCGATCAGCACTTTCATATCGACCGCGGCCCGCGTCGTCTCGATGTCCTGGGATTTGGAGGACAAGGTGTTGGCTTCGCGATTCAGCTCCTGCATCAGGAAGTCGAGCCGCCGGCCGGCCGGCTCGCGGCCGCCGAACGCCTTGCGAACCTCGGTCACGTGCCCGCGCAGACGGTCGATCTCTTCATCGACGTCCAAGCGCTGCGCCAGGAGGGCGAGTTCCTGCTCCAATCGGTCGTGGTCCACTTCGCTGACCAGCTGCGCCACGCGCTCGAGCAATTTCGCGCGCATGCGGGCGCGCACCTCCGGCAGCCGTTCCGTGACCCTGGCGGCAAAATCAACCAAGCCCGCGCAGCGCTGCTCGAGCGCGTCGCGCAAGCGATCACCCTCGCTGTCGCGGAATTGCGCGAGCTCGAGCAGCGCTTCCCCGAGCAGGGCGAGGGCCGCGGCGATCATCGGAGCATTGTCGCGCTGTTCATCGCGCACCACGCCGGGCCAGCGCAGCAGCTCCATGACATCGATGCGCGCCGCGTCGCCCGCAGAGGCGGCGGCGTGCTTCGCACGCAACGTGAGCGATGCCAGCAGATCCGCATCGACTTCGAGGCCGCTTGCGAGGACCGCGGCACGATAGTGCAGCGAGCACTCCACCTTGCCGCGGCGCACGGCCCCCGCAACCGCCTGGCGAAACTCCGCCTCCGCGACGCGGAACTCCTCGGGCAGGCGGCAGCCGATTTCCAAAAAACGATGATTGACCGTCCGGAGTTCCCAGGCCAGCCGCCCCCAGGGGAACTGACGCTCGCGTCGTGCAAAGCCGGTCATGCTACGAATCATAGGGGTCGGCGCCAAAATCGGCCATAATCCGGGCTTCAGTCTATCGGAAAGCCTCAGGAGCTGTCATTGCAGATCGAGATCGCGGACGTGAGCCTGATCGGCCATCGCGAAGAAAATCAGGATCGAGTCGCGGTGGCAGCCGCGGAGCATGCCGTGCTTCTGGTGGTCATCGATGGAATGGGCGGCCATGCCGAGGGAGCGCGTGCCGCCGAAACGGCGCTTGCCACCTTGCTCGAAGCATTTTGGCAGACGCCGCACCCGATTTTCGATCCGCTCGGATTCCTGCACCTGTCGCTGGGCCGTGCGCATGAAGAGGTGGTCAAGCTGGGTGTGGGGCTGAGCGTCGAGGCGCGCCCGCGCGCCACCTGCGCATTGTGTCTGGTGCAGGATGCAGCCGCCTACTGGGCGCACGTCGGGGACAGCCGCGTGTATCAGCTGCGTCAAGCGCAGGTCTTGGAGCGCACCCGCGATCACAGCCACGTCGAAGTGCTGCTGCGCGAGGGGCTGATCACCGAGGCGGAGGTGCATGGCCACCCGATGCGCAATTACGTCGAGTGCTGTCTCGGAGGTGACGCGGCATTGCCCGAAATGAGTATCTCGACACGCAGGCGCCTCAAGTCCGGCGACGTGCTGTTGCTTTGCACCGATGGATTGTGGGCCAACCTGCAGGATGAGGACTTCGTGCGCTTCGCGCAAACCGTCGGCAAACCGCTGCGAGAGGCTTTGACCGAACTCGGCACCCGCGCGGTCGCCGCGTCGGCTCCGTACAGCGACAACACCAGCGCCGCAGCGCTGCGCTGGCGTGCGGCATGAGCGTGAGACCGAGCGGCCGCGCGCCCGATGAGCTGCGGGCCTTGAGTTTCGTTCGCGGCTACACCGCACATGCCGAAGGCTCGGTGTTGGTGGGATTCGGAGAGACCCGGGTGCTGTGCACCGCCAGCGTCGAGGACGGCGTACCATCATTCCTGCGCGGCAGCCAACAGGGCTGGGTGACCGCCGAATACGGCATGCTGCCGCGCGCGACGCACACGCGGTCGGCGCGCGAGGCCGCCCGCGGCAAGCAAACCGGTCGCACGCAGGAAATCCAGCGTCTCATCGGCCGTGCCTTGCGCGCCGTCGTCGATCTGAAGGGATTGGGCGAGCGCACCGTCACCATCGACTGCGACGTACTGCAGGCGGACGGCGGTACCCGCACGGCTGCGATCACCGGCGGGTTCGTGGCGCTGGCCGATGCCGTCGACACGCTGATCAAGAAGCGCGCGCTCAGCGCAAACCCGCTGCATGGCCAGGTCGCAGCGGTCTCGGTGGGGATCTATCGGGGTGTCGCAGTGCTCGACTTGGACTATGCCGAGGATTCGAACGCGGAAACCGACATGAATGTGGTGATGAACAGTGGCGGTGCTTTCGTCGAGCTGCAGGGCACCGCCGAGGGGCACGCCTTCCGCCGCCACGAACTCGACCAGCTGTTGGACCTCGCGACGCTCGGCATCGCCCGATTGCATGACGCACAACAGCGTGCCCGCGCCGCCTAGCAAGCTGGTCATCGCCAGCGGGAACGCGGGCAAGCTGCGCGAAATTCGTGCGGCGCTCGACGGTCTGTCCTTCGATGTCGTCAGCCAATCCACGCTCGGTATCCCGCCAGCCGCCGAGACCGGTTCGACGTTCCGGTCGAACGCGCTGCTGAAAGCCCGGCATGCCGCCGCGGCGAGCGGCGCGGCGGCCCTCGCGGACGACTCGGGCCTCGAAGTGGATGCCCTCGGCGGCGCGCCGGGGATTTACTCGGCCCGCTATGCCGGCCCCGGCGCCGATGATGCCGCCAACAATGCAAAACTCCTCGCCGCGCTTGCCGGCAGACCTCTCGAGGAGCGGCGCGCGCGCTATCGCTGTGCCGTGGCGTTCATCGTTCCTGGGCCCGATCGAGCGCCGATGACTGCCGAAGGCGTATGGGAAGGCTACATTCTCGAAGCTCCACGCGGCTCCGGCGGTTTCGGCTACGATCCGTACTTCTGGCTGCCCGAGCTCGGGCTGACCGCGGCCGAGCTTGCGCCCGAGGAGAAAAATCGCCGCAGTCACCGGGGCGCCGCGTTGCGCGCACTGTGCGCGCAACTCGCGCTTCGCGCATGAGCGGCGCGAAGCGCTCTGCGATGGACGAGCCGCGCGCACCCGAGGAGCCGCTCGCACCGGCCGTGCCGCTCGCGCTGTACGTGCACATGCCGTGGTGCGTGCGCAAGTGCCCTTATTGCGATTTCAACTCGCACCAACTCAAGTCGCCGGCCCCTCCCGCCGGCTACATCGATGCCCTGATCCAGGATTTCGACGGCGAAATGCCGCTGCTCGCCGGCCGCAGCATCGAGACGATATTCTTCGGCGGCGGAACTCCGAGCTTGTTCTCGCCGGAGGATTTTGCACGGTTGCTCGAAGCGCTGCGAAAAAGAGTCGCCTTTTCCGACGACGTCGAAATCACCCTCGAGGCCAATCCCGGCACCATCGAGCGCGGGCGCTTCTCCTCCTATCGCGACGCCGGTATCAATCGGGTTTCTCTCGGTGCGCAAACTTTTGCGACGCGTACCCTCGAGCGATTGGGCCGGATCCACAGTCCCGAGGACACCCAGCGCGCGGTCGAGGAGTTGCACGCGGCGGGCATCGGCAATTTCAATCTGGATTTGATGTATGCGCTGCCCGAACAAACGCCGCACGAGGCGCTCGCCGATGTGCGCATGGCCTGTTCGCTCGCGCCGGCCCACATCTCCTATTATCAGCTCACGCTCGAGCCCGGCACCGTATTTCACTCGCGCCCGCCACCAATGCCGGACGAGGATGCCGCATGGTCGATCCAAGCCGAGGGACAACAAATGCTCGCCGCTCATGGATTCGAGCAATATGAAGTGTCCGCCTATGCGCGCGCCGGCTCCGAGTGCCGTCACAATCTCAACTATTGGCAGTTCGGTGATTACGTGGGAATCGGCGCGGGCGCGCACGGCAAGCTCACTTCCGGTCTCCCCGATCGTATCGTGAGAACCGCGAAACCCAAACAGCCGCGCGACTATCAAGACAAAGTGAGCGAATCGCGAGCGCTCGGCATCGGGACCTTCGGTGAGCGCCGGCGCATCGCGGTCGCCGATCTGCCCTTCGAATTCATGCTGAATTCGCTGCGGCTGAATGCGGGGTTTGCGGCCGGTGATTTCGAACGGCGGACGGGCCTGCCGCTGGCCTGCGTCGCCCCGGCTCTCGAGCGAGCCGGCGAACGCGGGCTCCTCGAGCGCTCGGACGCGAGGTGGCGACCGACGGAACTGGGTAGGAAATTCCTCAACGACCTGCAGGCGAGTTTTCTACCGTAGAGCTTATGCACACGGCGCTGCGCTCCTCGCCCAGAGGGGTACCTACAGCACATTGCGCCTGCATTAGGTCAGATGCACGTTGTAACTATATGAAATAACTAAATAATATCACTTGTCTATTTTTTGACCAAGTTAACAATTATGCGAATTTCGGCTGCCGGCGACCCCGACGCAAGGCTTGCTCCACAGACTTATCCACAGATATTGTGGACAAGCCTACAAGCGTTTGCGGCCCAAGGGCTTATGTTGAATCCCTTGTCGAATCGACCGGTTTAGGCTACCGTACGCGACCCCGTTTTGGCCCTCGATTCTCGAGGCAACCGGCGAGGTAATTTATCGGCGTGGCGTTGTTGTTGCTTGCTGACTTTCAAGCACTCGGCGATTCTGCCGTCAACATATGAGGTTCCTATGAAAGCCGGCATCCATCCTGACTACAAAGACATCACTGTCACCTGCACGTGCGGAAACAAGTTCCAGACCCGCTCGACGATCGGGCAGGACTTGCAGGTCGAAGTGTGTTCCAACTGCCATCCGTTCTACACCGGCAAGCAAAAAATCGTCGACACCGGCGGACGTGTCGACAAGTTCCGCAAGAAGTACGCGACTGCGGCGTCCAAGGCCGGTTAGTTCTTTACCGACACGACCACGGCGCGCGCCGTGGCACGCGTCGCGTGGTGCAGTGAATTTCCGGGCGACCTAATCCTCCTTGCGCAAACGCCGCGCACGCGCTTGATTCCGCTGGACGACCGTGCAAGGCTGGGCGGCCGTCGACGGACTTCCTCATCATTGTCGGAAAGCGCATGAGCACGAAATACGAACTGAAAAATCTCTCCACCGGAAAGAGCGTCGAATTGGTTGCGAAGTCCGGGACCATCGGTCCGGAGGTGATCGATATTTCGAATTTGACGAAGGATTTCGGGATCTTCACCTACGATCCGGGCTTCATGGCTACCGCCAGCACCGAGAGCAAGATCACGTATATCGACGGCGACGCAGGTATGCTCCTGTACCGAGGATATCCGGTCGAACAGCTGGCGGAGAAGTCGAGCTTCCTAGAGGTCGCGAATCTGCTGATCTATGGAGATCTGCCCACCAAAGCGCAACTCGAAGCGTTTCAGAATTCGATCATGCGCCATACCATGGTCAACGAACAGCTGCTGCGCTTTTTCCTGGGGTTTCACCACGACGCGCACCCCATGGCCATGGTCTCGGCGGTGGTCGCCTCGATGGCGGCCTTCTACCACGACTCCACCGACATCGAGAATCCGCGCCACCGCGAAATCTTCGCGCATCGCATCATCGCCAAACTGCCGACGATCGCCGCCAGGGCTTACAAGCACACGCTCGGCCAGCCGTTCATCTATCCGCGCAACGACCTGCGCTATTGCGCCAACATGCTCAACATGTTTTTTGCGGTCCCCTGCGAGGATTATGCGATCGACCCCGTCGCGGCCGAAGCCATCGACCTGCTGTTGATTCTACATGCGGACCACGAGCAGAACGCCAGCACGTCGACGGTGCGATTGGCGGGAAGCACGGGCGCCAATCCCTACGCGGCGATCTCCGCGGGCGTCTCTGCGCTCTGGGGACCCGCGCACGGCGGAGCGAACGAAGCGGTGCTCGACATGTTGGACGGCATCGGCTCGGCGTCGAACATCGACAAGTTCCTGAAGCGCGTGAAGGACAAGTCGGACAGCGTGCGCTTGATGGGTTTCGGTCATCGCGTTTACAAGAATTTCGATCCGCGCGCCAAGATCATTCGCTCCATGTGCTACCGCGTGCTCGAGAAGATGGGACAGCGCGCCAACCCGCTGTTCGAGCTCGCGCTGCAGCTCGAGGAGATCGCGCTCAAAGACGAGTATTTCGTGTCTCGGAAGCTCTATCCGAACGTCGACTTCTATTCGGGCATCATCTACAGCGCCCTCGGAATCCCGCGCTCCATGTTCACCGTCATGTTCGCGATTGCACGCGCCGCCGGGTGGGTGGCGCACTGGCAGGAAATGGTTTCCGATCCGCAGATGAGAATTGGACGTCCACGTCAGCTGTACACCGGACCGGTCAAGAGAGATTACCAGCCGATCGACAAGCGCTGATGCCGGCGCCGCGACATGTGGGATCGCTTGCGCTGGCCGTGTGGCTTTGCGCTGCTGCCGAAAGCGCCGCCGCGGAGGCGCTGCCCGAAAGGAATCTCTGCACCGATCCTGCGGGCCCCGTCGCGCTCGGCAGCGCGCAATGGAATGGCTGGGGCCGGGATCTCGACAACACTCGTTATCAGCCCGAGCCGGCGATCCGCGCGACCGACGTGCCGAAGCTCGGATTGAAATGGGCGTTCGGGTACCAAGCCGCCACCGTTTCCGGTCAACCCACCATCGCCGACGGTCGGATATTCGTCGCGAGCGCAACCGGCCGAGTGTATTCGCTCGATTCCAAGACGGGCTGCATCTATTGGACTTACGATGCTGCGTCGGGGGTCGAGAGTGCCATCGCGATCGGTGAACTCGCAGCGCCGAAAAAGCCGATGCGGCCGAAGAAATCCAAACGCAGGCTCACCCTGGCGCATCTCGACGTGCAGAAGGCTCCGAGCGCGGCCTTTTTCGGCGACGACAAGGGCGCGGTGTATGCGCTCGATGCCGAAACGGGAACGCTGTTGTGGAAGACCAAGCTCGATGCGCATCCGAACGCGCGCGTCCAGGCGGCGCCGATGTTGTTTCAGAACCGGCTGTATGTCGCGGTTGCCTCGAGCGAACCAAGCGCCGCCGCGGATGCCGCATATCCGTGCTGCACGTTCCGCGGCAGTGTGGCTGCGCTCGATATCGGCGACGGCCACGTGCTGTGGAAAACCTACACCGTCAACGAGGAGCCGCGCCCGTACCGCAGGAGCAGTTCGGGTGCCCAAGAATTCGCGCCCGCCGGCGTGCCGGTCTCGTCTTCGCCCACCATCGATTCGGAGCGCCGGCTCGTGTACGTCGCCACGGGCAGCTCATACACGGGCATCGACCAGCCGCTTGCCGATGCCGTCGTCGCATTCGACCTCGATGACGGCAAGTTGCGCTGGGCCAGGCAACCGGCGCGCCCGGAGAGCGGTGCCACGGCGTTCCTGGGCTCGCCGATCCTACGCACGCTGTCGAGCGGCAAGCAGATCATTTTGGCGGGACAACGCTCGGGCATGGTCTACGGTCTCGATCCCGATCACGCAGGAGAACTGCTCTGGCAGGCGAAGATACCCGAGGGCAAGGGTGCGGGCGGTGTCGAATGGGGCTTCGCTGCGGATCACCACAGCCTGTACGTCGGCCTGTCGGGACTGAGCGCGGATCCCGAGGACATGTCGGGGAGTCTCACCGCGCTCGATATCAAGACTGGGCTGAAGCGCTGGCAGACCGCATCGCCCACTCCCCCCTGTACCTGGAGCGAGCATGTCTGCTCGCACGCGCAGGCCCAGGCCGTTACCGTCATTCCCGGTGTCACCTTCTCCGGATCGATGGACGGTCACCTGCGCGCCTATTCGACGATCGACGGCAAGATCCTGTGGGATTACGGGACCGCCAAAGAGTTTGCGACCGTCAACTCCGTCAAAGCGAGCGGTGGCTCGTTGGACCGGGGCGGGCCGACCATCGTCAACGGTGTCATGTACGTCAATTCGGGCGATGGTCAACACGGCCAACCGGGCAACGTCCTGCTCGCCTTCTCGGTCGATGGCAAATAGGAGCTGCGCCCTCCCGCAGCCGTGACCGCGGTGGTCCCCGGCCGGGAGCGCCGTAGCTTCGCCCCGCGCGAGCTCTCAATAGCGGTACGTCACCGTCGCCCCGTACGTGAGCGGCGCATAGCCGCGCCCGAAGTAATTGGTGTCGTAATTAAAGGGATAGCCGTTGGCGGTCGATGTCGGCAAGTCGCGCGACACGAACGTGGGGGTGTGGTAGTCGAGCGCGTTCTGCGCAAATAGCGACAAGTCCAGCCCGTTGAAGCGCACGCCGGCGCGCACCGACAGGATCCGTATTTCCGGCAACCCCGGCAGTGTCGTGTCGCTGTTCGGCGCGTTATTCTGATCGAGATACGGGGTGACGCTGTTTTGCCGTGTGGCGTACTGGTAGTCGAGACGCAGATACGGCTTCTTGTCCATCTGGTGGAACACGTACTCCAGATTGGCCGAGAAATTCCAGGGCGATGCGAGCAAGTGATCACCTTCGGTCACGAGATTGATGGTGCCTAGACCGCTCGCCAGGGACTCGGTTTGATTGTAGTACGCCGTGGTGTACGCGCCGTTGAGGCCGAGCGTCAGGTCCTGCGTCGCGCGCCAGCTGATCTCGACATCGCCGCCTTTGCCGGTGACATTGCCGAGATTGGGGACGAAGCCCAAGCCGCAGGCGAGGTAGACGAACTGCTGGATGTTCTTCCATTGCAGGTAGTAGATCGCGGCGTTCACCTGCAATTTATGTTCGAAGAGGGTCTGCTTGGTTCCGAGCTCGTACTGCCAGAGCGTGTCCGAGCTGAACACCGTCGGGATCGGCGCCGGGAGAGTCGACGTGCACGCCGTCGGTAACTCGGGGTTGACGCCGCCGGGTCGAAAGCCCTTCGCGGCGCTCGCGTAATAGAGGCTGTCTTCGGTCGGCTTGTAATTCAGTACATAGCGCGGCGTAAACGGATTTTCGCTGCCCGAGTTCACGCTGTTGACCACCAAACCGCCGAGCAGTGCTCCGGTCTCGTTCGCATAGCCCGTGTAGCTGATGCGTGAGTAGCGCATCCCGGCGGTGAGGCTCAACTGATCGGTGAATTTGAAATTCACCTCGCCGAATGCCGCAGTCTGCTTGTCGATGATGCGGAACTGCGGCTGATTGTAGGTGAGATTCTGGGGGAATACCGGAATGTAGATGAATTCGGTCGTGTTCTCGTTGACGTGCGAATAATAGAGGCCGCCGGTCCAGGTTAAGCGGGCGCTCGGATCGACGGAGCTCGCGCGGAATTCCTGGGCGAAATTATCCTGCCGGTCCTGGAAATAGGAGCTCGCGGGATTCTTATCGTATTGGTCGCCGTTGAACACGGTGTTGAACCACTGGGTGTAGTCCGAAGTCGAGTGCTGGCTGCGCGAGAAATACGACGTGTTGGACACCAGGTGGGCAAACGGCAGGATCCAGTCCACCTTGACCGCACCGATATACCAGGGGTCGGTGCTGGGATCGCGCTGAATGTTGCCATTTCTGTAGGTGTTGTTGGACGTATCCGAAAGGTTCAGCCAGTAGGCGCCGGTGTCGTTGATATGCAGAGTCTGGGCGTAGATCGACGGGGCGACAGTCAGGTCGTCCGTAGCAGCCCACTTGAGGGCCAGGCGCCCGGTCTGTGTCTCATGCCAATTGGACGCCGACGCGGTGGTACCTGCGTACGTGGGGGAACCACTATAGACTTGGCACGTTCCGCCGAAGTAACAGCCGCCTGTCGGCACGGCGGGCGGTGACGTGTAATTGACCCGATCGACCCAGCCGCCGTCCCTCCGATCGGAAACGCTGAACCTAAACCCCAATACGCCATCGATGATGGGGCCGCCGACCGCGAAACCCGCCTCGTAGTTCTGCGCGCCGCCCTCGATCTGGCCGACTTCGGCCCGCGCGTACACCTGATATTTGGTCAAGCTGGGGTCGGGAGTGATGAACCGCAGTGTGCCGCCCTCAGAGCCCGCGCCGAACAGGGTGCCCTGGGGACCCTTCAATACCTCGACGCGCTCCAGGTCAAAGAGTGCGGGGTAGGGGTTCACGGTGCCGAACTGCAGATGCCGCGTCTGAATCGGCGTGTCGTCGATGTAGATGCCCGTGGTCGACGCGCCGCCGGTCGAGTCGATGGCGCGGATCGAGACATCGGAATCCTCATCGTTGTAGTTGCCGCTCGAGCTCATGCCGTTACGGAAAAAAGTCACTCCGGGACTGAGCCGACTCAAGTCGTCGATGGTGCGCAGACCCTGCTGGTCCATCTTTTCCTGGGTGAAGGCCTGGATGCTCATCGGCACGTCCTGAAGTCGTTCCTCGCGCCGCTGCGCGGTGACGACGATTTCCTCCAGGGCGCCGCCGGGCGCGGACTCAGGTTCGACCGGTGTCGCCAGCCCGAGCGACGGCAGCAAGAGCGACGGCAGCAAGAGCTGCCCGGCCAGCGCCATTGGTAACAAGCTGAGCTTGATCGATTCCGCACGCATCCCGCACCCCTTCAAGTGTTGCCCTTTCCCCACATCCCGGACCCATGGTTTTGATAGCTCTTCCGGCCATTTCGTTGCGCAAACATGCTGGTCTCGTATGGAGCTTAATACGCGCGTTGCGCCATGTTCAAGAAAATTCACTAACAATTAAGTGTTTTCCGGAGGAAGGAGGGAGCGCCCTCTCGTAAGCGAGACGGCGCCGCAGCGCGAGGCGACGGCAAACCGCGGGCGGGGGAGTTCGAAGAGTGACTTCGGACTAGTTCGCTTCGACCAATTCCGAGACTTCCCTCGCGTCTGCGCGCTTCATCGGGCGCCCGTCGACCGGGGAGTACGGCGATTGGCGAATTCCGTCGATGGGAAATACGGTCGCATCGACGGTGCGGCCCCGGGCATCGAAGCGCAGGGCGGGATAATTGACGGTGCGTTCCGCGTCCATTTTCACCCGACGCTCGTAGAATTGATGCGAAATCCCGATCTCGATCAGCCGGATGGCCACCGATTCGGAGCGGTCGGCAAACAGATGCAAATTGATGTCGCTGTAGTTGGTCGCCGTCCCCGTGAGCACCGAGCCGACCAGCCGCGGCTGAAATTCATCGAGCAGCCGCATGGTGTCGAGCGCAATCAACCGCTGCTCCTTCAGCGTGTGATCATGTGAATCCCGGCCGAACAGGCGCTGATGCGCGCGCAATGCCGCTTCGATTTCGACGTTCTTGGGCAGTACGGCGACATCGTTCACGCCCAGCCGGTCGGCGGCTTTGCGCTTCGCCTGCAAGAAATCGTCGATGCCGTGCTCGGCCATGATGCGCGCGGCCTCCTGGGCCAACGCACGGCGCAAATCTTCGGCACGCTGTGAGTATTTCTTGGGCATGGCTTAATCAGCTAAAAGAGAGGTTTATCGCCGTCGTTCATCGAATTCGTATTGTTCGGCCCTTCGTAGACTTCCGATTTGGGCAAATTTCCCTCGATGAATTTTTCCATGATTCCGTTGGGATTGTCCGAGCTCGCCAGCAAGCCCGTGTCGGGTGAAATGCGTACAGTCACGAGGCCGTCGGGCATCGGCCACATGCGTCGCGGCGCTCCGGCGAGGGCCTGGTGCATGAAATATACCCAGATCGGCAGTGCCGCGCGCGCCCCTTGCTCGCCTTCGCCCAACGAACGGTCCTGGTCGAACCCGGTCCAGACCGTTGCCACCAGATCGCCGTTGAAGCCCGAGAACCAAGCATCGTGAAAATCGTTGGTGGTGCCCGTCTTGCCGGCCAAATCGTCGCGGTTGAGCACCCGCGCGCCGACGCCGGTGCCGCGGCGAATCACGTCCGCCATCATGTCGGACAACAGGTAGGCCACCTGGGGGCGGATTACTTGCGGCGCGAGATCTTTCGCGGGAATGAGCGACTTGCCGTCCCTTGGCGCCTCGTCGAGCAGCCGGTCCTTGGAGCCCGCTTTTGCCGCCGGGGGATCCGTGGGGCGCCCGCATTCGAAGCACGCCACGGATGGGTTCGCCTGCACCAGGGTCTTGCCCGCCGCATCCTCGATGCGATCGATGTAGTACGGTGTGACGCGAAAGCCGCCGTTGGCGAACGTCGAGTATCCGACGGCAACTTGCAGCGGACTGAGTTCGGCCGTCCCGACGGAGAGGGTGAGATCGTTCGGCAATTGCGACTTGTCGAAACCGAACCGCTGGACGTAGTTCCACGTGTAGTCGCCGCCGATTTCCCGCATCAGGCGTATCGATACCAAATTGCGCGAATGCACCAGCGCTTCGCGCAAGCGAATGGGCCCGGCGAAATCGTTTTCGAATTCCCTCGGCCGCCAGGCCTTTTCCATGCCGGTTTCATCGACCACGATGGGCGCATCCACGACGATGCTGGCCGGGGTGTACCCCTTGTCGAACGCCGCCGCATACACGAAGGGCTTGAACCCCGAACCCGGCTGGCGCCGCGCCTGGGTCACCCGATTGAATTTGCTTTGGAAGAAATCGAAACCGCCGATCAGGGCGACGACCGCGCCGTCCTTCGGATCCAGCGCGACCAGCGCGCTCTGCGCCTCCGGAATCTGCACGAATTGCAGCGATTCCGGGCTGTTGCCGACGGTGTAGATCACATCGCCGCGGGCGAAAATATCCGATGCCTGGGTGGGCGAGCGATCCACCTTCTCGTCGGGCAGCTCGCGCCGCGCCCACGACAGCTTCTCCCAGGGAAGGGCGACCTCGCCCAGGCCCTTCACATAGATTCGGGCGCTCTTCGCCTCGACCTTCTGCACGACGGCGGGCCGCAGGCCGCCGACGACTGGAAACTCCTCGAGTTCCGCGTCGAGGTTCGCGGGCGAGGCGGCCTTCGACAGATCGACCTTGGCGGTTGCGCCGCGCCATCCGTGGCGGCGATCGTATTCCAACAGGCCCGTCCGCAGAGCGACGGTCGCAGCGGCCTCGAGGTGCGAATCGATGGTGGTAAACACGCGGTAGCCCGCCGTGTAAACGCTGTCGCCGTACTTGGCCTGCATTTCGTTTCGCACCATTTCGGCAACGTAAGGCGCATCCACCTCGATCGACGGACCGTGCAGCCGGGACTCCATCGGGCGGCTTTTCGCCGCTTCGAACTCCGCCGGGGTGATGTAGCTGAGTTCCAGCATCCTACCGAGCACGTGGGTGCGGCGAATCGTCGCGGCCTCGGCGCTCGCAACCGGATTGACGACCGAGGGGGCGGTCGGAATACCGGCAAGCGTCGCCATTTCGGCGAGGTTGAGCTGGTCCAAACTCTTGCCGAAATACACCTCCGCGGCGGCACCCACCCCGTAGGCCCGCTGCCCGAGAAAGATCTTGTTCACGTAGAGGGAGAAAATCTCCTCTTTGGAGAATTCGGTTTCCATCAACAACGAAATGTAGATCTCGCTCATCTTGCGCTTCATGTCGCGCCGTGGTGAGAGAAACATGTCCCGCGCCACTTGCATGGTGATGGTGCTCGCGCCCTGGCGGATGCCGCCGGCGCGAAGGTTCGCGAGCGCTGCGCGCAATATGCCCTGCCAGTCGACGCCGTGATGCCGGAAAAAACGATCGTCCTCGGTTGCCAGGAAGGCCTGCACGAGCTTCGGTGGGAGCTGGTCGTAGCGCACCGGGATGCGCCGCTGCTCGCCGATGGCCGCCATCAGCCGTCCATCGCGGGTATAGACGCGCAGCGGCACTTGCAGCTGGACGTCGCGCAAGGTGTCGACGTCCGGCAGCGCCGGCTTCAAATAGACATAAGCACAGACATTGGCGAAGGCGATCAGCACGATCGCACCAACCACGGCTGCACAAATGCGGGATATGAGAACTAGGTAACGTTTGGCCACAGAAAACAGTTCTAACTTATTGCACCGGCGGAGTTGCGCATGCATATTACCGCTGCTTACAGAGGCATACTCATCGAAAGATGAGGACGCAAAGCCACCGGTCTACGGGTTGAAGCCTAGGACAGCGGGGTTGCCAGACCAAGCTTAACCAATCGCCTAAAGAGAGCATAGGCGACCAGAGGTCTGAATGGATGAGTCGGCACCTACCTCAACTTCGCTACGAACCCCTCGTAGTTCGCACTTTGCTATGCCGATCGGGCTCGGCGGCGATTACCGTGAGTAGCTTCACGTTCTATTTAACAGTTTCTTGATAAGTTTGTGTGGCATAGTGATCTTGTGCACCGATTTCGGCCTCCAAGGTATTGAGCGAAAAGGAAAATTCTAGTGTGGTCGCTTGGCAAAAGATATCGTCCGCTGTTGGGGCTAGACATTACCACCTCCTCCGTGAAGCTGATCGAGCTCACGATGTCGGGAGGGCAGTACCGTGTTGAGTCATATGCCGCGGAGCCGACGCCGCACAATGCCATCAACGAGAAGGCCATCGTCGATGCGGAAGCCGTGGGTGAGGCGATCCGGCGAGCGGTGAAGCGCTCCGGAGCGAAGAGTCGCCTGGCGGCCATTGCGATCAGCGGCGACGCCGCGATCACCAAAGTCATCCAGATGCCGAAGACCCTCGGCGAGAACGAACTCGAAGGTCAGGTCGAGATGCAGGCCGACCAATACATTCCCTTCCCGATGGAAGAGGTCAGCTACGACTATCAGGTCGTCGGCCCCTCGGAGAAGGATCCCGACATGCTGGATGTGCTCCTGGTGGCGACGCGCACCGAAAACGTCGAGCAGCGGCAGGCGGCCGTGCAAGCCTCCGGATTGACCGCGCACATCGTCGACGTCGAGGCTTTCGCCCTCGAGAACGCCTGCGCCCTGATGCGCCATCAGATGCCGGACGGTGGGATGGACCGCACCGTGGCCGTGGTCGACTTCGGCGCGAGCAGCACCACCTTCAGCGTATTGCGCGACATGAAGGTGATCTACACCCGCGATTTCGCATTCGGCGGACAGCAGCTCACGGAGGAAATCATGCGCACCTATGGGCTCTCCATGGAGGAGGCCGGGCGCGCCAAGAAGGAAGGCGGCCTGCCGAGCAACTACCAGCCCGAGGTGTTGGATCCGTTCATCGACGACATGACCCAGCAGGTCAGCCGTTCGCTGCAGTTCTACCTCGCCTCGGGAAGCGGCCGGTCACAACCGGACCAGATCCTGATCTGCGGCGGCTGCGCCAACATACCGGGCGTCGCGGACGTCATTTCGAGCCGCGTCGGCGTGCCCGCCGACAAGGGAGACCCTCTGGGCAACATGAAAGTATCCTCGAAGGCGAAAGCCCAGGCCGTCGGGCGGGATGCCACCGCGTTACTAACAGCCTGCGGCCTCGCGCTGCGAAGCTTTGACTGAGACCTGCCATGCCGCGTATCAACCTGCTTCCCTGGCGCGAACAAGAACGCAAAGTACGACGTCGCGAATTCGGCATCGCCGCGGGCGGCGCCGTGTTCGCCGCGGTCATCTTTGCCTTGGGCGGCAAGCTCGTTTACTCGAGCTGGATCGACTCGCAAACCGCAAAGAATAATTTGCTGAAGAAGGAAATCGTCAAGCTCGACGCGCAGATTGCGGACATCCAGGATCTCGAGACCCGCAAACAGCGGCTGGTCGCGCGCATGGAGATCATCGAGAAGCTCCAACGCAAGCGCCCGGAGATAGTGCATCAATTCGATGCCCTGGTGCACACCGTGCCCGACGGCGTCTACCTCACTTCGATCAAGCAGAGCGGCAACAAGCTCGAGATCAAGGGAGTCGCGCAGTCGAGCACGCGCGTGTCGACGTTCATGCGCAACATCGACTCGTCCGCGTGGATGGACAACCCGGTGCTGCAAGTCGTCGAGGTCGCGAAGGACTCCCCGACCGGCGGCTCGAGCTTCACGCTGTTCACCGATACGGTGGGCGTGAATCTCGAGGACGGCGGCGCATCAACGGTGAAGAAGGTCGCTGCAAAATGAATTTCATAGAGGAATTGCGAACGCTCGATCCGCGCGATCCCGGCCGATGGCCGCTCGCGGTGCGCGGCTTCTTCGTCGCCTTGATATTCGCCGTATGCGCCGCGTTCGCCTGGTACCTGCTGGTGTGGAACCAGGACCGGCCGGTGCTGCAGAAGGCGGAGGCGGATGAACTCGACCTGCGCAGCCAATTCGAGAACAAGCAGCAGCGGGCGGCCAATCTGGAAGCCTACAAGACGCAGCTCGGCGAAATGGAGCGCAGCTTCGGCGCCATGCTGCGCCAGCTGCCCGGCAAGACCGAGGTGCCGAATCTTCTGGTCGATATCTCGCAGACCGGTCTCGCCGCGGGCCTGCAGGAGAAATTGTTCCAGCCCGGCGCTGAAAAGAGCAACGGCTTTTACGCCGAGCTGCCGATCAAGATCAAACTGGTGGGCAGCTACCATCAATTCGGCGCCTTCGTGAGCGGCATCGCCGCGCTGCCGCGGATCGTCACCTTGCACGACATTCAGATCGCGCCGGTCAACGAAAAGGAAAAGGGCGGCTACGACAATCTGACCATGGACGTGACCGCAAAGACCTACCGGTATATCGAGGATGAAGGCGCTAAAGCGCCGGTGAAGAGCGGCGCCGCGAAGAAAAAGACAGGAGGCGCGTCGTGAAGAATCTAACCGGAGCTCGCCTCATCTGTGCGGCCGTGCTCGTGAGTTGCTCGGTGGCGGGATGCTCGGGCGGCCAGTCGGATCTGCAAAAGTGGATCGCGGAGACCAAGAAAAAGCCCGGTGGCAGGATTCAGGCGCTGCCGGAAGTGAAGCCCTACGAGAGCTTCGTTTACGGCGCGAGCAATATGCGCTCGCCGTTTCAGCCGGTCGGTCCGAGTCTCGGCGGCGGCCAGGCGGGACTCCGTCCGAGCAGTCGGCGCAACCGGGAATTCCTCGAAGGATTCCCGCTCGACACGCTGAAAATGGTGGGGACCTTCAAGGTGGGCGGCAATTTTTACGGACTGGTGAAATCGAAGGACGGACTGGTTCACAAGGTGCAGCCCGGTAATTACCTCGGGCAGAACGACGGGAAGGTGACGGACATTACGGGCGGCAGAATCAGTCTCGTCGAAATCATACCTGACGGACTCGGCGGCTATATCGAGCGACCGGCCTCGTTGGCATTGTCTGACTGAAGGCCTTAGGGAGAGGGAGAGGAACGCATGATCAGATTCAAGATTCGAACGGCGATGATCGGGGCGGCGGCGCTGGCATTCGCGGCGCTGGCGCTCAGGGTTCATGCCGCTGAGCCGCTCAAGCTCGAATCCATCGACGTACAAACGCTGTCGAACCAGCAGGTGCAGCTGAAACTGCATTTGAACGGCCCGGCGCCCGAGCCCCTGCCGTTCACCATTGACAGGCCCGCTCGCATCGCTTTCGATCTGCCCAACACGACCCTCGCGCTCGCATCGCGGCGCATCGACGTGCGCTCCGGCGGTGTCGATACCGTGCTCGCCGCCGAAGCGAACGGCCGCACGCGCCTGGTCGTGAACGTGGAATCTCTCTTGCCGTACACCACCCAGGTCGACGGCAATACCATCGTCGTCACCTTGGGCAATCAGCCGGGAGCAGCCCTGGCGAAGAACGCGCCGGCGCGCGCCGGCGCCGGTCAAGGCGCAGCGCCGGTGGAGCGCGCGATCCGCACCATCGACTTTCGCCGCGGCTCCGACGGCACCGGCCGCGTGATCGTTCAGCTCACCGATCCGCGCACACCGGTCAACGTGCGGCAGGAAGGCAATCAGGTGGTGGTCGACTTCGCCGGTACGCTCATGCCGAAGAACCTCATGCGCCGGTACGACGTCATGGATTTTGCCACCCCGGTGCAATCCGTGGATGCGATACGCGTGGAAGGCAGCTCGCGCCTGGTGATCAGCGCGCAGGGGGACTTCGAACAGCTGGCGTATCAGTCGGACAATCAGTACACCGTCGAAATCAAGCCCTCGCTGAAGCGTGCCGCGGCGGATGAGAAGAAGGAATACACGGGCGAACGACTGACCTTGAATTTCCAGGATATCGATGTGCGCTCGGTATTGCAGCTGCTCGCCGACACGAGCGGTCAGAACATCGTCGTCAGCGATTCGGTCACCGGCAACCTGACGCTGCGCCTGCAGAACGTGCCATGGGATCAGGCGCTCGACATCGTGCTGCGCACCAAGGGGCTGGACAAGCGCCGCCACGACAACGTCATCATCATCGGACCGACCGAGGAGCTCGCGTCGCGCGAGAAGGCGGAACTCGCGGCTCACAAAGAGGTGCAGGAGCTCTCTCCGATACGCTCGGAGTTCCTGCAGCTGAATTACGCCAAGGTGTCGGACATTGCGAAAATGATCAGGCCGACCGGCGCGGGCGCCGGCGGCGGCGGAGGCTCGGCCGGCCGGAATACCATGCTCTCGCAGCGCGGCAGCCTCTCCATCGATGAACGGACCAACACCTTGATGGTCCAGGACACGGCGGAAAATCTGGCGGAAATTCGCCGTCTGGTGCAGACGCTCGACGTGCCGGTGCGCCAGGTATTGATCGAGGCGCGCATCGTGATCGTCAGCGATACGTTCGAGCGTGACTTGGGCGCCCAATTCGGCGTCACCACCGCGCAGACCAACGGCAACAACGGGCTCCTCGCCGTCACCGGCAGCGGCACCGGCGCGAACACGATGGTCACCTCGGCATTGAGCAACATCAGCTCCGGCCTGCCGGTCACTCCGGTTGCGATACCGGCGCAGTCGAACCGCTATATGGTGAACACCCCGGCTGCGAATACCAACGGCAGCATCGGCATTTCACTCCTCGGGGGCAGTTACCTGGTCGATCTCGCGCTCTCGGCGGCGGAAAACGAGGGCAAGAGCGAAACCATCTCCTCGCCGCGCGTGATCACGGCGAACCAGAAGCTGGCGACCATCATGCAAGGTGTCGAAATTCCCTACCAGGAATCGGCCTCGAGCGGCGCCACCACGACCCAGTTCAAGAATGCCGTGCTGTCGCTCAAGGTGACGCCGCTGATCACGCCGGATAATCGCGTGATTCTGGATATCGACGTCAGCGACGACTCGGTGGGTCAGCAGGTGACGAGCGCCACCGGCGGCAGCGTGCCCTCGATCAATACGCGCCAGATCATCACGCAGGTGCTTGTGGCCGACGGGCAGACCGTGGTTCTCGGCGGCATTCTGGATACCACCAAATCCTACGCGGGCAACAAGGTGCCCTGGCTCGGCGACATCCCAATCTTGGGCAACCTCTTCAAGAGCACGACCAATATCAATAACAAGTCAGAACTCTTGATCTTCATCACGCCAAAGATCCTGCGTGAGGGGTCAAATCTCTACTGACGCCGACTTCCGTCGCGCGAGGATGAACGACATGCGCACATTAACGATCATAGCGTCCGCAAGCATGGCACTGCTTGCAGCTTGTAGCGGAAGCCCGGCTTTCAATTCCGGCACCAGCTCGGGAAGCGGCACCGGCACCGGTACCGGTACCGGCACGGGCACGGGCACCGGCACGACCACGGTGTCGCTCGGCAACGGCAGCGGCTCGACCTTCCAATCGGGCATGATCAAGATTGCGACGCCGTCGCTGTCGGCGGGCGGCAGCACCAGCCTGCAGGTTTCCCTGGTGGATCAGACCGGCGCGGCCTACACCCAGTCCAGCGGGATCACGTTCAGCTCGCCGTGCGCCGGGCAGGGACTCGCCACCATTGCGGCCACCGGCGTGACACCCGCGAGTCCCACGGTCACGACGACGACGGGCACCGCGACCGCGACCTACGTGGCAACCGGCTGCAGCGGCAGCGATGTGATCACCGCCACTGCGAGCGCGAACAGCCAGAACCTCACCGCCACCGGCACCGTGACCGTGGCGCAGGCGGCCATCGGGTCAATCGCCTTCATTTCCGCGACCCCGGCGAACATCACGCTGAAGGGCGTCGGCAGCGCCGGCGGTTCGGCAACCTCAACCGTCATCTTCAAAGTGCTCGACACCTCGGGCGGACCACGCGCCGGCGCGACGGTGACGTTCTCGCTCAATACCAGCGTGGGCGGCATCACGATGGCTCCGGCGTCCGGGACCACCGATGCCAACGGCCAGGTGCAGACCATCGTGAGCGGCGGTACGGTTGCGACCACCGTACGGGTGACCGCCACGACGACGGCTGCCGGCGGCGCGACGATTTCGACCGAGTCCAACGCCTTGACGGTGTCCACGGGTATCCCGAGCAGCGCCAACGTCTCGCTCGCCGTGCAATGTCCAAACGTCGAGGCGTGGAACAACGACGGCGTGGTCGTGCCGGTGACGGTGAGAATGACCGATCGCTTCAGTAATCCGGTACCGGATGGCACCACCGCGAATTTCCAAACCACGCTCGGCGGCATCGACGCGAGCTGTCAGACCGGAACACCGACGTCGGGGTCCGGCGCCTGCACCGTGAACTGGGTCAGCAAGGCCCCGAGAACCGTCAACGGCAATCCGCGGTCGACGAGCGGCAATGCCAGTGCGTCGGCCTTCTATTGCCCGGGGCCGCTCTGCAACGGCACCACCAACGGCCGCAGCCCCATCATCGTCACCGCCATCGGCGAAGAAAGCTTCAAGGACGCCAATGGCAGCGGCGTGTTCAATCCGGCCGACACGGTCGCGTGGAACGCCTCGGACGGCGACAACAACTTCACGAGCGGCACTCAGAGCGGCCAGCCGAAACCGTGGCAGGACACCTCCGAGCCGTTCCTGAACGAATGGGAACTCTTCGACGGCTTCGGTACACCGACCTTCGTCGCCGGTGAGCCCTTCATCGACTTCAACAACAACGGCCAGCGCGACGGCCCGAACGGACTGGTCGAAAGCGCGTTGTGCCAGGGCCCGCTCTGCGATACGACGTCATCGTCGGTCGCGATCTACGCCGACAACATCATCATCCTGTCGGGCAGCACGGCGAATTTCGCACCCGCGCCCGGTGCCACTTTCCACGTGGGCAGCGGAGCGTCCCTGACCTTCCAGATCGCGGACGACCGCAATCAACAAATGCCGTCGGGAACCACGGTGGCCGCGACGGTTGCCAGCGCCGCGGGCACGATTGCAGGGCCGTCCTCCTACAAGTGGCCGTGCGCGGCCGCGGTGGGCGGTGCGGCCTTTACCTTCAATATCACGCCGCCGACGACCCCGGGATCGGGCTCGCTCATTCTGACGGTCACGACGCCCGACAGCATCGTGACGACCGCGTTCTACAACCTCGTACCCTGACGATATGCCACGGCCGGGACGCCTCTGCGGCGCCCCGGCCGCGCACCGCCAGCGCAGACGGCTGCGCAGTCTCGACCCCCGTCGACTATGATCGGCGGCCATGCTTTCCAAGCACAACATCTTCCTCATCGGGCCCATGGGCTCGGGGAAGTCCGCAGTAGGCCGCCATCTCGCGCGCCTGTGCCGGCTCACATTCCATGACAGCGACGCCGATATCGAGGCCAAAACCGGCGTCGATATTGCGTTCATCTTCGAGAAAGAAGGGGAGATCGGATTTCGGCTGCGCGAGAAAGAGGCCATCGAACGGTTGACCCGCTTGGACGGCGTCGTGCTCGCGACCGGCGGCGGTGCGGTGATCGACGCGGACAATCGGCGCGCACTCGCCGAGCGCGGCGCCGTGGTCTATCTGGAGACCTCCATCGACCAGCAAATCGAGCGCACGCGGCACGGCCGGCACCGCCCGCTGCTGAACGACACCGATCCGGAAGAGAAGCTGAAGGAGCTCATGCTGCGCAGAGCGGCCTTGTACGGCGAGATCGCCGATTTGACCGTATCGACCGACGGGCGGCGTGTGCAAGTGGTTGCCGAGGAAATTCACCGCGCCCTTCGTCGCGCGCGGGGGCCTGAAGCTTCCGTATAATCCGTCGGTCAATCAGAGGTTCCCTGCGTGCAAACGCTCAAAGTAGATGTCGGGCACACGAGCTATCCCATCACGATCGGCTCGGGATTGCTTGGCGATCGCGACCTTCTCGTGACTCGGATTCCCGGGCGTGACCTCATGATCGTCACCGACACCACCGTGGCGCGCCTCTACCTCGCGAAATTGCGCGCCAATCTGGGGGAGCGCAACATCGCCGAATGCGTCCTTCCGGACGGCGAGCAGCACAAGACCCTGCAAACGGCGGGATGGGTATTCGACGCGTTGGTGGGGAAGAAACTCAACCGCGATGCGACCGTGGTGGCGCTCGGCGGGGGCGTGGTGGGCGACATCGCGGGGTTCGCGGCCGCCTGCTATCAGCGCGGCGTTGCCTATGCGCAGGTTCCCACGACGCTGCTCGCGCAGGTGGACTCCTCGGTGGGCGGTAAGACCGGTGTCAACCATGCCGGCGGCAAGAATCTCATCGGCGCCTTCCATCAACCGGTCGCGGTGCTCTCCGATACGGATACGCTGGCGAGCTTGCCCGACCGTGAGCTGCGCGCCGGCCTCGCGGAGGTGATCAAATACGGCTGCGTTTGGGATCCAATGCTGTTCGACTGGCTGGATCTGAACATGGATAAGCTGCTCACGCGCGAGGCGGATGCGCTCACCTACGCTATCGCCCGCTCCTGCGAGATCAAGGCAACCGTGGTCGGTCGCGATGAGCGGGAGCAGGGTCTGCGGGCGATTTTGAACTTCGGCCACACGTTCGGACACGCCATCGAAGCGGCCACTCACTATAAAACCTATTTGCATGGCGAGGCGGTGGCCCTCGGCATGCTGCTGGCCGCCGACCTGTCGAGGCGATTGGGACTGATCGATGCCGTTCTGTGCGAGCGGCTGCGGGATCTCATCGGTCGCGCGGGGCTGCCGGTCGGGCCGCCGAGAATAGGGGCCCAACGGGCGCTCGAGCTCATGCGAATGGACAAGAAGGTATTGTCCGGAACGGTGCGCCTGGTATTGCTGGAAAAACTCGGGCGCGCGGTCGTGGTCGACAACTACGAGCAAAGCGCCCTCGAGGCCACTTTGAACGGGCATTTCGAATGAGCCGCTTGGCGCCGTATGCGGCGCATGAGGACCAATCGCGAGGCCGGCGTTTCCCCGAGCCAAAACCAGCCTATCGCTCGGAGTACCAACGCGATCGCGACCGCATCGTCCATTCCACCGCGTTTCGCAGGCTCGTGTACAAGACCCAGGTATTCGTCAATCACGAGGGCGACCTCTACCGCACGCGCCTGACGCATTCCCTTGAAGTGGCGCAGATCGCACGCACCATTGCGCACTCTCTGCATCTCAACGAGGTTCTGGCGGAAGCGATTTGCCTGGCGCACGATCTGGGGCATACGCCGTTCGGACACGCGGGCCAGGATGCATTGAATGAGTGCATGCGGGAATTCGGCGGATTCGAACACAATCTGCAATCCTTGCGTGTGGTCGATGAACTCGAAGAGCACTATGCGGAATTCGACGGGCTGAACCTCAGCTTCGAATGCCGTGAGGGAATCCTCAAGCATTGCTCGCAGCACAATGCGCTCAAGCTCGGCGAGGTGGGCGAGCGCTTCATCAAGCGACAGCAGCCCGGCTTGGAGGCGCAGCTCGCCAACTTCGCCGATGAAATCGCCTACAACAACCACGATGTGGACGACGGCATTCGCGCCGGGTTGATCACGGTGGAGCAGCTCAACGAGGTGCCGCTATTCCAAGAATTCCATGCCGAAGTGCGCGCGCGCTATCCCGCGCTCGCCGGCCGGCGCCTGGTGTACGAGATTTTGCGCCGCATGATCAATCGCCTCGTCACCGATTTGATCGATTCCTCGGCCGCGCGGCTGCGCTCATCCGGAGTGGGTTCGGCAGTGGAGGTGAGGACGCACGGGTCGGCCTTGATCGGCTTCAGCGGCACGGTGCAGGAGCAGAATCTCGAGCTCAAGACGTTTCTGCGCGAGCATGTCTACAAGCACTACAAGGTCAGGCGCATGACGTCCAAGGCGCGTCGCGTCGTGAGTGCCCTGTTCGACGCCTTCTGTAAAGACTCCGGCTTGATGCCGGAGGAGCACGCGGCAACCGCCGCACGATGGGAAGCGACGCTCGGGCCCGCCGGTCGGGCTCGCGCGGTTGCCGACTACATTGCGGGCATGACGGACCGCTACGCAATTCTGGAACACCGCCGGCTGTTCGATCCGGGTGAGCGAACTTGAACGATGCGTTGAGCAATGACTTGCTGCTGCGCGCCCTGCTGCGCGAGCCGACGCCGCGGCGGCCGATCTGGTTGATGCGTCAGGCGGGGCGCTACTTGCCCGAATATCGGGCGACGCGGCGGCGTGCCGGGAATTTTCTCACCCTCTGCACGACCCCCGATCTCGCCTGCGAAGTGACCCTGCAGCCGCTCGACCGCTACCCGCTCGATGCCGCGATCCTCTTTTCGGATATTCTCACCATCCCGCATGCCATGAATTTGGGGCTGCAGTTCGAGGGCGGCGAGGGCCCCAGGTTCGAACGTCCCGTGCGCTCTCCGGCCGACATCGATCGGCTGCCGCTTCCCGATCCGGCCAGGGAACTCAAGTATGTGATCGATGCGGTGGCTCTGATTCGGCGCGAACTTCGCGGTCGAGTGCCCTTGATCGGGTTTGCGGGAAGCCCGTGGACGGTCGGCACCTACATGGTGGAGGGCGGCGGCAGCAAGACCTTCGGCCACATCAAGCGCATGCTGTACGAGGCGCCGCTCGAGCTGCACCGCCTCCTCGGCCTGCTCGCCAGGGCGACCATTGCCTACCTCAACGCGCAGATCGCCGCCGGCGCACAGGTGGTCATGCTGTTCGATACCTGGGGCGGCGTGCTGACGCCGCGGCAGTATGCGGATTTCTCCCTGCGCTACATGGCCGAGGTGATCGCCGCACTGACCCGCGAAAGCGACGGCCGCCGCGTCCCGAGCATCGTATTCACCAAGGGCGGCGGCGCCTGGCTCGAGCGGACAGCGGCCATCGGCTGCGACGCCGTGGGCGTCGATTGGACCACGGATCTGGGCGCCGCGCGCCGCGCCGTGCATGGGCGTGTCGCGCTGCAGGGGAATCTCGATCCCTCGGCGCTGTTCGCTCCGCCCGATACCCTGCGCGCCGAGGCGCTGCGCGTTCTAGACAGCTACGGCGCCGGCAGCGGACATGTCTTCAACCTGGGACACGGCATCACGCCCGATGTGGACCCGGAGCGAGTGGCCGTTCTGATCGACACCGTGCGCAATTACGCGCCCACTTGAACTCACGGCGGCGCCGCGGGTGCCCTCGGCGCTGCGGCCGGCGCGGACGATGCGGCAGCGGCCAACTCGTCGCGCAATGCCCGGCGCAGGATCTTACCCACATTGGTCTTCGGCAGTTCGGCCCGAAAATACACGTGCTTCGGCACCTTATATCCGGTCAAGCTCGCACGGCAATGTCTGATCAGGTCTTCAGCCGTGAGATTGGGATCCTTCTTGACCACGAACAGGGCGACCGCCTCTCCTGAACTCTCGTCCGGCTGCGCGACGGCGGCAACCTCCAACACTCCCGGATGCTCGGCGACGACGCTTTCGATCTCGTTGGGATACACGTTGAAGCCCGAGACCAGGATCATGTCCTTCTTGCGATCCTCGATGTACACGAAGCCTGCGGCATCCATCCGGCCGATGTCGCCGGTGCGCAACCAATCGCCGAACATCACCTTCTCGGTCTCATCCGGTCGATTCCAGTAACCGCGCATGAGCTGAGGTCCGAAGACGCAAATCTCCCCCACCTCGTTGGTCGGCATTTCCCGGCCGCTGTCGTCGCGAATCGAAATGTCGGTGGAAGGGATGGGTAAACCGATCGAGCCGTTGAAGTCCAGGCCCACCGGATTGATGCAAGCGGCCGGCGCCGTCTCCGTCAGGCCCCAGGCTTGCGTGAGAATATTGCCCGTGACCTTTTTCCAGCGAGCCGCCACCACCGCTTGCACCGCCATGCCGCCGCCGAGCGAGATGCGCAGTTGACTGAAATCCACCGACTCGAATCCCGGCGTATGCAGCAGCGCATTGAACAGCGTATTCACGCCGCTGATGAAGAAGAATTTGTACTTCTTCAGTTCGGCGACGAACGCCGGAAAGTCACGCGGGTTCGTGATCAAGATGTTGTGCGCACCCAAGCGCAGGAACAGCAGGCAGTTCGCGGTGAGCGAAAAGATGTGATAGAGCGGCAGCGCGGTGATGACGATCCGATTCGCCCTGGGCTGCTGCAAGGCGGGCCTGATCCAAGCGCTCGCCTGCAGCACGTTCGCCACCATATTGCGATGGGTGAGAATCGCCGCCTTGGCGACGCCGGTCGTCCCGCCGGTGTACTGCAGGAATGCAACGTCCTCGGGCCCGACCGCGACGGGCTCGAGTTTGAGCCCGAGTCCGGCGGCCAGCGCACTCTTGAAGGTCAGTGTGCCCGGCATGCTCCACTCGGGTATCTGTTTGCGGACGTAGCGCAGCGCGAAATTGACCACCATGCCGCGCGGGAAACCCAGCAGGTCGCCGATCCGGGTCACCAAGACTTTCTTGAGGGAGGTATGCGGCAAGACCTGCTGCAGCACGTGGGCGAAGTTCTCGACGATGACGATCGCTTTGGCGCCGGAGTCCTTGATCTGGTGCTCGAGTTCGCGGGCGGTGTACAGCGGATTGGTGTTGACCACCGCCATTCCGGCGCGCAGCACACCGTAGAGCGCGATGGGATACTGCAGGATGTTCGGCATCATCAGCGCAACCCGGTCGCCCGGGGCCAATCCGGATTTCTTCTGCAGCCAGGCGGCGAAGGCGCGGCTCAATTCATCGAGCTGCGCGTACGTCAGGGTTGCGCCCATGTTGGTGTAGGCGGGCAGGTTGCGATACGCGGCAGCGGCTTCCTCGAACATCACCTTGATCGAGGCGTACTCGCCGGGGTCGATGTCGGTGGGCACCCCGGCCGGATAACTCTTCAGCCAAATTCGATCCACGCAGCCTGACTCCTCATTTTTGTCCCGCGTGTATAGCACCGCTGCAACTCGCCAGCAACGTGCCGGGCCGACGGAGTATGCTTGTCCCCGAGTCGCAACGCTTCGAACCGTTCATTCGGCAGCCGTGCGACGGAGTGATGCATATGAGAATTCTGCGGTTGGGGATCCTCGCAGCGTGTGCCGCCGCCGCGGGTTGCGTCAGCGGCTACGGCGGCTGCCTATGGGTGGCACCGTTCAAACATACGTTGACCGGCCGCGTGCATTTTCGATCCTTCCCGATGCCTGATGGTATCGACGAAGCTCCGATTCTCGCGCTCGATCATACGGCCTATATCTATTCGCCGGCACAAAGCTTCTCGTGCCTGGCGTCCGACGAACTGCAGCTGGTGGGGATCTCGGAGTTTCCGCAGAGCATCGTCGAGGGTTCGCACGTCAGCGTGGATGGCACGGTGTTCAGTGCAGTATCGAGCCACCAGCACACACGCTTTTTGATGAACGTGATCACGCTGCTGCCCGACAATACAGCCACCAACCACTGACGAGTGAGGCCGCTAGCGCTGCAAGAGGGGCTGCAACGCCGGCCAAACATTGTCGAGCAGCGTGGGTTGGCCGGATTGATTCGGATGGATGCCATCCGCTTGCATGAGAGCGGGCGAGAGGGCGATGCCGCTCAGCAGGAACGGCACCAGGGGCACTTTCTCGTCGTGCGCCAGACCGGAATACACGCGGCCGAATGTCTCCGTATATTCGGGGCCATAGTTGGGCGGCATCCGCATGCCCAGCAGCACCACTTGCGCGCCCGCCGCCCGGCTGAGTCCGATCATCCGCGCCAAATTTTCGCGCATCTGCGCGACCGGGAGCGCCCGTAGACCGTCATTGCCGCCCAACTCGAGCACCACGATCTGTGGGTGGTGCAGGTTCAGGGCGCGGGGCAGACGCGCGAGCCCCCCCGCGGTCGTCTCGCCGCTGACGCTGGCATTGACGACCTGGTATCCGTACCCTTGAGCACTGAGCTTCGCCTGCAGCAGCGCCACCCAGCCTTCTTCGACGCGGCTCAATCCGTAGCCGGCACTGATGCTGTCGCCGAATACGAGGATCACCGGACTTCCGGCATTGGCGGGGAGTGCCGCCCCAACCAAGATCAACAGGACCAATAGCCGTTTCACGGGCGCTCCCGATGTCAGATGAAATCGTTCTCGAAGCCAAAAATGTATCGAAAACCGTTGCGAGCCCGGAAGGGCCGCTCACCATTCTCGCCGATGTGAGCCTGGTTGTGCGAACCGGCGAGAGTCTCGCCATCGTCGGCGCCTCCGGCGCCGGCAAGTCCACGCTGTTGGCGCTGCTCGCCGGACTCGATTCGCCGAGCACCGGCCGCGTGCTGATCGCGGGCGTCGATTTGACCGCCCTCGGCGAAGACGGCCGGGCCGCAATACGCGGTCGGCATGTGGGATTCGTGTTTCAGTCCTTCCATTTGATTCCCTCGCTTACCGCGCTCGAGAACGTCATGCTGCCGCTCGAATTGCGTGGCCGGCCCGATGCCCGCACCGCGGCGGCGCAGGCTCTCGAACAGGTGGGGCTGACGCCGCGCGCCGCGCACTACCCGAAGCAGTTGTCCGGGGGCGAACAGCAGCGTGTGGCCATCGCCCGCGCCTTCGTCACGCATCCCGCCGTGCTGTTCGCGGACGAACCCACCGGCAATTTGGACACCCACACCGGGCAGCGCATCACCGATCTGTTGTTCGAACTGAATCGCAGCATCGGCAGCACCTTGATTCTGGTCACCCATGATCGCGGCCTGGCGAGCCGCTGCCAACGGACGCTCGAGCTCGATGCGGGCCACGCGGTGAATTGAGCATGCAGATCGTCCGCTTCGCATTGCGAAACCTTTGGCGCGACCTCAAATCGGGCGAGCTCTCGGTGCTGCTGCTCGCGCTGTGCGTGGCGGTTCTGTCGTTGACCGCCGTCGGTTTCTTCACCAGCCGCATCTCCCAGGGAGTACGCGCGCAAGCCGCAGAGGTTCTGGCGGCCGATCTGCGCCTCGAGTCGCCCAATCCCATCCCGTCGCGCTATTTTTCCCAGAGCCGCAAGCTCGGGCTCAAGAGTGCGCAAGTGCTGACGCTTCCGACCGCGATCTTCAACGGCGACGTGAGCCAATTGGCCGCACTCAATGCCGTCACACCGCAATACCCCCTGCGCGGTCATGTGCGGATCTCGGATACGCCTTTCGGCATCGCCCACATCACCGACGAAATTCCGGGCCGCGGCGAAGTGTGGGTCGACGCGCGGATCATCGCGCAGCTCAAGATTTCCCTGGGCTCGCAATTGCGCATCGGCGCGGCCTCCTTCCGGCTCACCGAAGTGCTCGACTATCGGCCCGACCAGGGCACCGGATTCGTCAATCTGGCGCCCGCCGCCTTGCTGAATTATGCGGACGTCGAGGCGACGCAGCTGATTCAGCCCGGCAGCCGCGCCACTTACGCAGCCTTGTTTTCGGGTGCTCCTTCGGCCGTGGCCGAGTTTCGCGACTACGTGATCGCAACCAAGGCACCCGGCGAGCGCTTGCGGGAAGTCGACGAATCCAGCCGCCAATTGAACGCGGCCATCGATCGGGCGAGCCGCTTCTTGAACCTGGCGAGTCTGGCCTCGGTGCTGCTCGCCGCCGTTGCCGTCGCCATGGGCGCCCGCCGCTATGCGTCCCGTCACATCGATTCGGTGGCGCTGATGAAGTGCATGGGCGCCTCGCAGCGCTTCGTGCTGGCGATCTCCCTCATCGAATTGACGCTGCTCGCGCTCTCGGCGGTTGCCGGCGGCGCCATGCTGGGATATCTCGCACAGTTGGGTCTCGGCCGGCTGTTGCGCGATCTCATTCGAACCGACCTTCCGCCCGCTTCGCTCGCGCCCGTCGCCATCGCCCTCGTCACCGTGATCGCGATGCTGCTCGGCTTCGCGCTTCCGGCCTTGCTGCAGCTGAAGAACACGCCCCCGGCACGGGTATTGCGCAAGACCATGACTGCGCCGCCGCTGCGATACGGACTCGCCTACATCTTCGCGCTGGCGGCGCTGTTCGCGATCCTATGGAGCCTGGTGCGCGACACGGAACTCGTGGTGAGCGTGCTCGCCGGCGTGCTCGCCGTCGGTCTCGTCCTGACGTTGGCGGGTTATGGACTCGTGCGGCTGACGGGGCGCTTGCGCGGCGGGGTGGGAGTGGCCTGGCGCTACGGTTTAGCGAACGTTTCGCGCCGCGGCGGCGGCAGCGTCGTGCAGATCGTCGCGTTCGGCCTGGGGCTCATGATGCTGCTGCTGCTCGCCGTGGTGCGCGGCGACTTGCTCACCGATTGGCGGCGTAGCCTTCCCGCCGATGTGCCCAACAACTTCCTGATCAACATCACGCCCGAGGAGCTTCCGCAGCTGCAGAGCTTCTTGAAGTCCCACGGCTTCGGTCAGCCCGCGATGTATCCCATGGTGCGTGCGCGCATGACCGCAATCAATGGGACGCCGGCCGAATCCGTCAAGCTCAAGGGGGAGCGCGGGCGCGGCTTCATCGAGCGCGAGCAGAATCTGACCTGGGCCTCGCAGCTGATGGAGGACAACCAACTGGTGGAGGGACGCTGGTGGACGAAGGAGGACTTCGGCAAGCCGCTGGTGTCCGTCTCCTCGGAGTATCAGGAGGCGCTCGGGCTCAAGCTCGGCGATCAGCTGAGCTTCGACGTCGCAGGAGAAGCTCTCACGGTGCGCGTGGCGAGCATCCGCAAGGTTCGCTGGGACAGCTTCCGGCCGAATTTCTTTCTGGTATTTCCGCCGGGATTGCTCGATGGCGCGGCCGGGACATATATGACCAGCCTCTATCTCACCCCGGCGCAGCGGCCCGCGCTGGTCGACCTCGTGAGAGAATTTCCCAGCGTGTCGGTGTTCGACGTGGACGCCATCCTCAAACAGATTCGCGACATCATGGATAGGGCGTCGCTCGCCGTGCAATACGTCTTTCTGTTCACTCTGGTCGCCGGTGTCGTGGTGCTGCTGGCCGCGGTGCAGTCGACGCGCGATGAGCGCCGCTACGAAAGTGCGATGCTGCGAACGCTGGGAGCGAGCCGCGGCACGGTATTGCAGGGCGTGGCCGCGGAATTCTCCGCGCTGGGATTCCTCTCGGGTACGTTGGCGGCTCTCGGCGCCACCTCGGTCGGCTGGATTTTGGCGCGGCGACTATTCGCCCTGCCGTTCACGCTCGATCCGTGGGTGTGGGTCGTGGGCTTGGTCTGTGGAACCATCCTCGTGGGCGTGAGCGGCACCCTGGCTACGCGGCGTGTCGTGAACACACCCCCGATCGTGACCCTGCGCGACGACTGACGCGGCGCGCAAAGGGTCGCGAAGCGACGCGCAGCGCCTCAGTGCACTTCCAGGATCAACCATCCCTCCGGGATCGGTGTGCCGCGCGGCGGCAACGCTTCGATGCGCACAGTGTAGATGCCGGCCGCGAGTCCGGTCGTGTTGACCGTCAGGCGCAACTCGTTGTTCGAGTCCTTCAACAGGTTATTGAGGATCAAGGCACGCCCTTGATCCTGCTTGTCGACGAACAGGCGAAATTGCATCGATTTCGAGTAGCTCAGGTCGATGTGCAAATCCATGAGCTGGGGGACGGAGCGGCTCACCACCAACCGGGCACGGTCGATGCCCGGGGCGTGATCCGGCGACACGCTCAGGCTCGTTTGGGTTGCGGGTTGCACGAGCGAGCCCTGATGCATCCGCACCTTCGTGTCCTCCAACTCGCTGCGCAACAGGACGTATTTTCCCATCAGCGCCCAAAATGCGATCAAGCAGAGCAGCGTGAGGACGCCGAGGCCGATCAGCACGTACAGGTGTTTCCACCAAGGCGGTTCGGGCTCGCGAAGATCCACGGTCTGGCCGCTCGCCTCCAAGAGCTTGAGGCTCGCCTGCGCGCGCTCGGACAGCTTCAGATCGTTCAAGTACTCCGGATGCGTGCGGCACCAGTTCTCCAGGTCGCGTGCGCCCTTGAACGGCAGCTTGTTTTCCAGGTAGCGATCGATGAGCTTGTGCTGTTCGATGAATTTGGCATCGAAGCGCTGCGGCGCTGCGGCCTGCATATTTCCTGGCGGAACAGTTCGGGCGTTCATATCCACAGTCCTTGGAAGGGCCATGTTGCCGCGTGCCGGGCCGATAATATGTGAAATATTCGGCAAAAGCGGCAGTGCGAAACTGGAGATGCATCGCAAATGCGCATCAAACCCCGGGGCCGAAGCCGCAGCCCCCGGGGCTCCAATCGAAGCTCCCGGGCTCGAACCGGAGCTCCCGGGGCTCGAACCGAAGCTTCAGTGCCTGTGGACGGCGGCGTTCTGCAGGACGTCGCAGAGCGCAAGGATGGCGGGTGCTCGGGTGCTCGACTTGCGCCACACCGCGCCCACCGTACGCCGGGGCACAGGCTTGACGAAATGCCGTACGGTCAGGCCACGCTGTGAGCCGAACGGTGACTCGACCGCCAGTTCCGGCAGAAGAGTGATCCCGAGGCCGGCGACCACCATCTGCCGCAAGGTTTCGAGGCTCGTCGCCCGAAAATCCTCGGCCTCCCGAACATCGACGCGGCTGCAGACCTCCAGTGCCTGATCGCGCAGGCAGTGCCCGTCCTCCAGAAGCAGCAGCGTCTGTCCCTTGAGATCGGACACCTTGATGGTCGACTTCAGAGCGAGCGGATGGCCGTTCGGCAGCGCGACCGTGAAGGCTTCCTCGTATAGCACGCGCGACTCCAAGCCCTCCTGCTCGGCCGGCAGGGCCATGATCGCCAGATCGATGTCGCCCTCCCGCAGACGCTTCTGCAACGGTTCCGTCTGGTACTCGTAGAGCATGAGGCCCAACTGCGGTAGTGCCCTGCGGATCTTCTGCATCACGCGGGGCAACAGGTAAGGCCCGACGGTGGGAATGAGGCCGATCTTGAGTTTGCCGGCAAGCGGATCGGCATTGTTGCGGGCGAGCGCAACGATCTCGTTGCCCTCATCGAGCATGCGCCGCGCACGCACGACGATTTGCTTCCCGACCTCGGTGAGCTGGACGTTCTTCGGCTGGCGCTCGACCAGTTTGACGCCAAGGTATTCCTCGAGCTTCTTGAGCTGTGCGGAGAGGGTCGGTTGACTCACGAACGTCCGCTCCGCGGCCCGGCCGAAATGTCCGGTATCCGCCAGCGCCACCAAATATTTCAAGTCCTTGAGATTCATTGCGACAGCCCGCCCAGTCGATAGACAAAGTCTATCAAACCTATCAATTGAATCAATTTTTATAATGGGCACGCCGCCGGCCTCCTCCCCGGCCCGGGGGGCGGCCGCGCCGGGCGCCCGCGAGTACAATGGGAGGGCGGGCACATAGTCGAGCATGTCCATGTCCTCAGTTGCACCACCCACAAGATTGTCCTCCGGCGTCGTCGTGGTGAGCTTGGTCGACCGGAAAGTGAGATTTCTCCTATTGCGTGCGTATCGGAACTGGGACTTTCCCAAGGGGCTGGTCGAGGCGGGCGAGGAGCCGATCGAGGCCGCGGTGCGCGAAGTTCGCGAGGAGACCACTCTGGATGACATCTCCTTCGACTGGGGACTGGCGTACATGGATACCGGCCCTTACAACAAAGGCAAGATCTCCCGCTACTACATCGCGCGCAGCAAAGAAACGCAGGTGCGCTTGCCGGTCAATCCGGAGCTCGGCGTTCCGGAGCACCACGAAGCGCGCTGGGTGGATTACCAAAAGGCCCTGACGATGGTTTCACCTCGTCTGGTGCCGGTCGTCCGCTGGGCCTACGGCGTCATCAATCATGGAGAACTGCCCGCAGCGCCGAAGCCGTCCTCCGGCTGATGCTCATCGAGCATCACGCTGCCACTAAACTGAAGTATAAGTGCGACCGGCGCCGGTCGCACTCCCCCGGGCGGCCGCGGCGCTCAGGGTCGTACCACCACCACCGGTGCCGGCGCGACAACCGCAACCCGCGGACCATAATAGTATCCACGGTGGTAACCGTACGGGGCGACCACGCATCCGGAAGCAATAAAAGTCAATGGAATCAATAGCATAAGAATCCGTTTCATGGACCATCCTCCTGCATTTTTGCACTACCCTTACGACAACGCGGAGGACCGGCAGTGGATGACAGCATGAAGGAACCTTAAGGGCGGCGCCCCGGGACGGACGGGGAGTCCTCGCTGGAACGGGCGGGTCCGCACCCGGACGGTCGGCCCCGTCGGACGGTCAGGCCAAGGTGTGAAACACCTTCTGCACGTCATCGTCCTGCTCCAGCTTGTCGATCAGCGCAAGGACTTCGGCAGCCCGATCTTCGGGCAGCTCGGTCGGGACGGAGCAAATGTATTCATGTTCGGCCGATAAGGGCGTCAGGCCTCGTGCCTCGAGCGCTTCCTGCAGTTTGCCGAAATCGTTGAAGGCGCAGCGGATCACCAATTGCGGTTCGCCCTTGTCCCCGGTACTTTCGCCCATCTCCTCGAGACCGTGGTCGATGAGATCGAGTTCCAACTCATCCTGGTCCTTCACACTCTCGGGGCTCAGGCGGAACACGCCCATTTTTTTGAACAGGAAACTTACGCTGCCGGTAGTGCCGAGATTGCCCGCGCCCTTGGCAAAGATATTCCGCAGGCTCCCCACGGTTCGAGTGGGATTATCGGTGGCGGTCTCGACCAGCAACGCCACACCGTGCGGTGCGTAGCCTTCGTAAAGGATTTCCTGATAGTTCTGAGACTCTTTGCCCGAGGCGCGGCGGATTGCCGCATCGGTCTTGTCCTTCGGCATGTTGACGGCGCGCGCGTTCTGCAGAACGCGCCGCAGCGTGGGATTCGAGGCCGGGTCCGGACCGCCTGCATGGACCGCGATGGCAATGTCCTTGGCCACCCGGGTGAACTGTTTGGCCATGCGGTTCCAGCGCGCGAACATCGCATGCTTTCTGACTTCGAAAATGCGTCCCATGATTCTTGAGTCCTCGCCGACTTCGAGCGGCCGCCTGCTTCACCGAAGCGCATGGTAGCAATACCCGGTCAAACCGCTAGACTTGCGGCAAGTTCCACAAGGCGTCTCCTATGAGTGCAGTACCCGCGGGAGAATCCCTCCAGCCCCCCACTTTCCGCGACCTCGCGCTGTCCGAAGCGGTGCTGCGAGCGCTCACCGACGTGGGCTATGAGGCGCCCTCGCCGATCCAAGCGGCCACCATTCCGGTGCTGCTGTCCGGCTCGGACATGCTCGGCCAGGCACAGACCGGCACCGGGAAGACGGCGGCGTTCGCGTTGCCGGCCCTGTCGCGCATCGATTTGACGGCTCACGACCCTCAGGTGCTGGTACTGGTGCCGACGCGAGAACTCGCCCTGCAGGTGGCCGAGGCTTTCCAGCGCTATGCCGCGCATCTGAAGGGTTTTCACGTTCTGCCGATCTACGGCGGGCAGAGCTATCAGCCGCAGCTCAACGCGCTGCGGCGGGGCGTGCACGTGGTGGTGGGCACACCCGGACGCATCATCGATCACATGAACCGCGGCACCTTGAAGCTCTCGGGATTGACGCTGTTGGTGCTCGATGAAGCCGACGAGATGCTGCACATGGGATTCATCGACGCCGTGGAGAGCATTCTCGAACAAACCCCTCCGCAACGTCAGGTGGCGTTGTTCTCCGCCACTCTCCCCGCACCGATTCGCCGCATCGCCCAGAAGCATCTGCGCGCGCCGGTCGAGGTGACCATCAAGAGCAGGACCGCTACCGCAACCAATATCCGGCAGCGCTACTGGCTCGTCAGCGGCATGCACAAGCTCGATGCGCTGACGCGCATCCTCGAGGCCGAGACGTTCGATGCGATGTTGGTCTTCACCCGCACCAAGCAGGCCACCATCGAGCTCGCGGAGAAACTCGAAGCGCGCGGTTTTGCCGCCGAACCGCTCAATGGCGATATGCCGCAGCAGCAGCGCGAACGCACGGTAGCGCGATTGAAGGCCGGGCAGATTGACATCCTCGTCGCCACGGACGTCGCGGCGCGCGGGCTCGATGTGGAGCGCATCGGCCACGTCGTGAACTACGACGTGCCCTACGACACCGAATCCTACGTGCATCGGGTCGGCAGAACCGGCCGCGCGGGGCGCAAGGGCGAAGCGATCCTATTCATCGCCCCGCGCGAGCGCAACATGCTGCATGCGATCGAGCGCGCCACGCGGCAGACCATTGAACCGATGAACCTGCCGACGGTGGACGCCGTCAATGCGCTGCGAATTGCCAAGTTCAAGGTACGGGTCTCGGATACCGTGGCGAAGGGCGATACGCAGATTTTCCGGCCGGTACTCGAGCAGCTGGAGGCGGAAACCGGGATGCCTCTCATCGACATCGCCGCCGCGCTCGCGAGCCTAGCTCAAGGGGCGACCCCGCTGCTGCTCGCGGGAAAGGCGCCTGACGCGGTGCGCGGCGCAGGGTCGCCGGCAGGCGAGAAGCGTCCATCCGTCGAACGGCCGCCGCCGCGCTCTCGGGCCGCCGAGCGGGTCCAGGCACGGCCTCCCGCGGGGATTGACTCGCCCGCTGCTGCCGCGACGCGTGCGGAGGTCGCCCCGGGCGATCGGGCGCCTCGCTCGCGCTCCGCGGCCGGACCCATGGAAACCTTCCGAATCGAGGTTGGCTCGGTTCATGGGATCAGGCCCGGCAACATCGTCGGTGCGATCGCGAACGAGGCCGGTATCGAGGGTGTGCACATCGGGCGCGTCGACATTCGAGAGGAGTTCAGTTTCGTCGACCTGCCCCACGGCATGCCGAAGCAGGTCTTCAAGCAATTGCAGAAGGTGCGGGTCGCAGGCCGCGAACTCAAGATCAGCAAGGCCGGTGAGAAGCCGCCGAAGCCGGCGCGAAATCCGGCGCAGCGTCACACCGAGCGAACGGTGCTGAGCCGGCGGGCCGCGAAGCATTGATGGGTTTTGTCAGTACGAGTGTGATCACCTAAGGAGTCGAGTCATGGGCAAAGGTATGGACCGAAAAAAAGAGGGCAAGAAGAAACCAACCAAGACTTTGGAAGAAAAGCGGGCCGCGAAGAAGGCGAAGAGAGAATCGAAGGGCTGATGAGCTGACCGGCTCACACCACCCGGCCGCGTCGGCCGCCGCGCAGGAAGTCCTGGATGTTGGCGGCCATTTCGTCCAGGCAGCGCTGCCGCGCTTCGCGCGCCGCCCAGGCGATGTGGGGTGTCACGATGAGATTGGGAATGCCGGGCTCGAGCAAGGGATTGCCGTCGACCGGAGGCTCTTGCGACAGCACGTCGATTCCCGCACCGCCCAGGCGCCCGGCCTTCAGCGCTTCGGCGAGCGCTCGAGCGTCCACCAGCGCGCCGCGCGCCGTATTGATCAGCAAGGCATCGCTTCTCATGAGCGCGAGTTCGCGTGCGCCGATCATGCCGCGCGTCGCCGGCGTGAGCGGGCAGTGTAGTGAAACCACATCCGAGGCTGCGAGCAGTTCGGGCAGTTCGACGCGCGTAGGATCGGGAGGCCGCGTAGGTTCGTTAGGCGCGGCGCCGGGGCGTCGGGCGACGATCACGCGCATTCCGAACCCTTCGCCGACCTTCGCGACGGCACGCCCGAGCGCTCCGAAGCCAACGACCCCCAAGGTGCGGCCGGCCAGCTCGCGTAGCGGGCGGGCGAGCACATCGGGCTCTTCGCCTCGCCGCCACGCGCCGTCGGTCGCGAAGCGCGCGTGCTCGGTCAAATGCTGCGTGAGGCTCAAAATCATGGCCCAGGCGTGTTGCGCGACGGACGCGGTGCAGTAGCCGCGCACATTGCATACCGCGATGCCGAGTTCCCGTGCCGCCTGCACGTCCACGTTATCCGTGCCGGTTGCCGCCAGGGCGATCAATTTCACCGTCCGAGCGGCCTGCAACTGCGTGCCCGCCAGCGTGATCGTGTTCAACAGCACGATGTCCGCGCCGCCAATGCGCTCGCTGATTTCGGAACGAGCGGTCATGGCAAACAACTCCAAGCTGCCCGCGGCCCGCGCCAGGACGGACGGGTCGAGATCTCCGCTGGAGACCGTTGCGTAATCGAGGAATACGGCCCGCATGGCGCGTTACAATGCGCCGCTACGCATGAGAGTTTCCGCCGTCAAGTTCCTGATCGCCGCCAATGTGGTGGTGTTCCTACTGCAAAGCGCATCGCCGGACGCAATGGAGATGCTGTTTGCTCTGTGGCCTTTGCAGCCCGACGGCGGGCCGTCCCTCTTCCGTCCGTGGCAGCCCGTCACCTATGCGTTTCTGCATGATACCCAACACATTGCCCATCTGCTGTTCAACATGTGGGGGCTGTGGATGTTCGGCGCCGAAATCGAACGCTACGTGGGACCCCGGCGCCTGTTGACGTGCTACTTCGCCTCGGTGCTCACCGCGGCGCTCACGCAGCTCTTCGTGCCGGCGCTGTTCGGAGCGCCGCCGGCGCCCACCATCGGTGCCTCGGGCGGCGTGTTCGGGCTGCTTCTCGCGTATGCGCTGATGTTTCCACAGCGCAAGATCATGCTGTTGATCCCGCCCATCCCGATGCCGGCTTGGGTTTTCGCCACCCTGTATGCGGGGATCGAACTCTTTTTGGGCGTTACCAGCAGCCTCTCCGGGGTGGCGCATTTCGCGCATCTCGGTGGCATGGTCGGCAGCGCCCTGGTCGTCATGCAATGGCGCCGCGCAAGGGCGCGATGACGGGCCGCAGCACGATGCGCCATAACCGGCTAGGCTACGCCCCATGAAAACGATCGTCAGAGCCTGCACCGTCTGGTCGGTGTTGCTGTGCTGCGCCACGCCCGTGCACGCGGAATGGGTACGGCGCGTGACCGACGGCATCATGGGCACGCGGATCACCGTGGAGCTGTGGGCGGAGGATGCCGCCAAGGGAGAACAGGCGATCGACGCGGTGCTCGGCGAAATGCGCCACATCGACGAATCGATGAGCACGTACAAGCCCACGAGCGAAGTCTCGCGGGTGAACGCCAAGGCCGCCGACGGTCCGATGCACATCAGCAAGGAGCTGTTCGATCTGCTCACCACCGCAAAGGAATACTCGGTCATCACCGACGGCGCGTTCGACATCACCTACGCGAGCGTCGGTTACCTCTACGATTTTCGCAACCACGTACGCCCGGATGATGTGCAGATCGCGAAAGCGCTGCCTGCCGTCAATTATCTGCACGTGATCCTCGATCCCAAGAACCAGACGGTGCAATTCTCTCAGAAGGGCGTGCGCATCGATCTCGGCGGCATCGCCAAGGGCTACTCGGTGGACCGGGGCATCGATGTGCTGAAATCGTTGGGGTACACGCGCGCCTACGTCGGCGCCGGGGGCGACAGCCGGATCATCGGCGATCGCTTCGGCAAGCCGTGGATCGTCGGGATCCGCGATCCGCGCAAGGGAGAGGGAAATGTGATCGCGCGCATTCCTCTCGTCGATGCCGCCATTTCCACCTCCGGCGATTACGAGCGGTACTTCGAAGAGAAGGGTGTTCGCTACCATCACATCATCGATCCGCACACCGGCCATTCGGCGAGCAAGGTGCGAAGCGCTACTGTCATCGGACCGTACGCCACCCGCACCGACGGCTTGTCGAAGACCGCCTTCGTGCTGGGTCCGGAAAAGGCGATGGAGATCTACAACCGGCTGGACGACATCGATGCCATCGTCGTCAAGCTCGACGGCACCGTGGTCTATTCGAAGGGGATGCAGCGCGCCCAAGCGAAGCCGGCCCCATAGGATGGCCGCCGTGACGACCATCAATCGCGCGGCATCAATCGCGCGGCGTCAAGCGCGCGGCGTCAATCGCGAAAGTTGTTGAATTGCAGGGGCACCTCGAACTTGGCCTTGCGTAAACAGGCGATCGCCTCCTGCAAGTCGTCGCGCTTCTTGCCCGTGACGCGCACCTTGTCGCCCTGAATTTGCGCCTGGACTCTGAGCTTCGAGTCCTTCACCAGGCGCGCGATCTTCTTACCGGTATCCTGATCGATGCCCACTCTGAGCACCACGAGCTGCTTGGCGGTCGCCAGATTGATGACGGGATCCTTGACCTCCAGACAGGCAATGTCGATGCCGCGCTTGGCGATCTTGAGCTTGAGGATTTCCAGCATCTGCTTGAGTTGAAAATCCGCCGGGGCGCTCATGGTCACGGTGGTGTCTTCGAGCTCGAACGAGGCGTCGGTACCCTTGAAGTCGAACCGCTGGGAGAGTTCGCGAATCGCCTGATCCACGGCATTCGTCAGCTCGTGGGTGTCGATTTCGGATACGACATCGAAGGATGGCATGGAAAAATTCCACAGTTGAGGACTTTGGGTGGGTCAACGATACCCGCGTGCCTGCAGCGTGAAAAGCTTGGCGTAGCGGCCGTCGATCGCCATCAACGACTCATGACTGCCGCGCTCGACGATTCGGCCTTCTTCGAGCACCAGGATTTGATCGGTCATGCGTACGGTGGAAAAGCGGTGCGAAATGACGATGGCAATGCGATTGCGGGTGAGCTCGCGAAAATGCTCGAACACTTCCGCTTCCGCGCCCGCATCGATGGCGGCGGTCGGCTCATCGAGGACCAGAATATCGGCCTCGTTACGCATGAAGGCGCGGGCCAGCGCGATTTTTTGCCACTGCCCCCCCGATAGCTCGCGTCCATCCTTGAACCATTTTCCAAGCTGCGTGCGGTAGCCCGACGGAAGCTGCTCGACGAAATCGGCCGCCAGGCCCTGCGCCGCGGCGCTGCGCCAGCGCCCCTCGTCGTCGAATGCGCGCACATCGCCGGCGCCGATGTTTTCACCGACCAGCATTTGGTAGCGGGCGAAATCCTGAAAAATCACGCCGATGCGCTGGCGCAGCGTTGTTTCGTCCCACTCCTGCAAATCCAGCCCGTCGAGCAGAATCCGGCCCTTGGTGGGCTGGTACAGACGCGTGAGCAACTTGATCAGCGTGGTCTTGCCCGAACCGTTTTCACCGACCAGCGCCAAGCTTTCCCCCCGCCTCACGTGCAGATCGATTCCCGACAGCGCCGGACTCGTCGCGCCGGGGTAGATGAACTCGACGCCCTCGAAGCGGATCCCATCGCCGGGGCGAGGCCCCACGGTCAGGCTGCCGCTGCTGCGGCCCACCGGCTGCTCGAGGTACTCGAACAGATTGGAAAGATACAGGTTGTCCTCGTACAGACCGCTGATCGCGGTGAGCGCTGCGCTCACGGCCGACTGGCCCTGCCTCAACAGCGCCAGGTACATCGTCATCTGCCCGATCGTCATCGCGCCGAGCACGGTTTCAACGGCGATCCAGCCGTAGCCGCCGTAGAGCGCGCCGATGCCGAGCAACCCGAGGCCGAATCCCCAGGCATCGCGGCGCACGGTGAGATCACGATCCTCGCGGTACAGGCGCGTGAAGATGTCCCGATAGCGATCGAGCAGCCGCGGCCCCAATTGAAAGAGCTTCACCTCCTTGGCCGTGTCTTCGCGCGCCAGTACCGACTCGAGGTAGATTTGCATGCGCGATTCGGGCGCGCGCCACCTGAACAGCCGGAAAGCCTCACCGGAGAACTTCGCTTCGGCAAGGAAGGCGGGCAGCCCGGCAAGCACCAGCAGCACCACCGCCCACGGTGAAAACCTCACGAGCAGGCCGCCGAACGAAATCAAGGAGATGCAGTTCTGCAGCAGGCCGAAGGTGCGCATCACCAAACTCAGCGGCCGGCTCGAGGCTTCGCGGCGCGCGCGCGTCAGCTTGTCGTAGAACTCGGAGTCCTCGAATTGCGTCAAGTCCAGGGTCAACGCCTTCTCGAGGATCATGACGTTGACGCGTTGGCCGAGCTGTGCGCGCAGCAACGACTGCGCGAGCGATATGCCGCGCTGGGTCATGGAGGTGGCCGCGATGAGCAATGCCTCGAGGGCGACGAAGATCAGCACGTCGCCGAACACCGTCGCGCCGGTGCGCCGGTGCAAATCCGCGGCGTGCAGTACCGCATCGACGATCAGCGCGCCGACATAGGCGACTCCCGCCGGCAGGATGCCGGCCACCAGCGTAAGGGCGGCGAGCGTGACCGAGAGCGGCTTGTTGGTGGTCCAGACCAGCAGCAAGGCCCGCCGGCCGTAGTCGAACACGGAGAAGATGCCGCGGCGCCATGCGCCGCTGTCCGGCATCGGCTCGGGCCCGGAGGTTACGTGAGGGTGGGCCGCCAAGCTCGAGCTACTTGATCAGTCGAAGGCAGAACGGATAGCGGTACGGTTTGCCGCTGCTCACCTGGATGGCGGCCACGATCACCAGGATGAGGTTCACCACACCGAGAATCCACAAAAGAACGAAGCCGATCAGCGCGAGCATCAGGATGGCGAACAGCAAGCCGAGAAGCAGCACCGTAATTTGAAAATTGAGCGACTCCTTCGCTTGGCTTGCGACGAACGGCATGGTTTGGCCCTTGGTGCGCCAGATGATCAGCGGCCCGAGCACGGTGAACAGCACCAATCCGCCGAACGGAATGAACAGCAACCCCGTGCCGCCCGCAAGCCAAAGCAGGCCGCAAAGATGCGCTGCCATCGCCCAATTCCGCTCCTCGCTGCTGAGTTCGCAATCCATGAAGTCCTCGCTCCAGGATGTTACCGGGCGCACACGCACGGCTCGGCTCCCGGCCTATAATACGCACCCTGGACAGCCTGGTATGGCGGAGTAGCCGTGAAATTCAAGACCCTGCTCGATCGCTGGCGCAAAGACGCGGCTCCCGCGCGGACGGCCAAAGAATATGCGGTCCGCTTGCCGCTGGACGACGCCTCGCGATTGCACGCCCTGCTCGAGCTGTTCCCCGGGCGGAGCGCCGAGGAGATCATCACCGACCTGCTGCATGCCGGTCTGGATGAAATCGCCGCCGCGATGCCCTACGAGCCGGGGCCGAAGATCATTTCTCGCGATGATCAGGGCGATCCCGTGTACGAAGATATCGGCCTCACGCCCCGATTCGTCGAATTAACGCGCAAATTCAAGAAAGGCCTCCAAGCCAAGAGCGACATCCCGATCAAGGGCGACCTCGCAGGGCGAGCTTGACGCTGCCCGCTCGGGACGGCGATACTCCTTCCCAGCATGAGCAATTCAAGCAACCCATCCGAAGCCCGCTGGTGGTGGCGCATCCCCTGAAGGAGTGGGCGCTGGGCGCTTAAGTCTCAATCCAGTTCATCGATATCCAGAACCCATCTCCGCGTCGCCGACGGTGATGGGTTTTTTTGTGGGCTTTTGAATCGTTCGGGCACAGCATGAAGCCACCTTTCGACATTGCAGCCGATCTCGATACGCCGGTGTCGGCTTACCTCAAGCTCGCGCCGTTTCGCCCGAGATTCCTGCTCGAGAGCGTCGAAGGCGGCGAACGGCTGGCGCGCTATTCGTTCATCGGATTCGGCGACTGTCTCGAGGTGCGGTTGGATGCGTCGGGTCTGCACGTCGGCGATGTGCATTCCGCGCGTCCCAACTCCAAGGCCGAATTCCTGACCGCACTGCGCGCAGCGCTCACGCGGGCGCCTCAGCCCAGGCCGGAAATTCCCGGCGTACCGCTGTCGGGCGGCCTGGTCGGCTACACGGCGTACGATACCGTGCGCTACTTCGAAAGATTGCCGGGGCGCCGCCTCGAGGACACCTCGACCCCGCATGCGCACTACGTCGCCCCCTGCTCGCTTCTGGTATTCGACCATTTGACGCGCAGCGTCGCGCTCCTGCACGACGGCTCGGAGGCCGAGCGGCAAAGCTTGCGCCGCGAGGTCATGCAGGCGCTGCGCGGTGCCGTCCCGGTAGCCCACATCGCCGGCAGCTCCGGCGCGGCCCGCTTCTCGCCCGCCACGCCGTCGCTGTCCGCGGCTGCGCACGCGGACGGCGTGCGGCGCGCGCAAGACCACATCGCCTCGGGCGATGTGTACCAGCTGGTGCTCGCGTCGCGGTTCGAAGGGCGACACGCGCTCGCGCCCTTCGAGGTCTATCGCGCGCTGCGGCTGCTGAACCCGTCGCCCTACATGTTCTTCTGTGAACTCGGGAATCTCACGGTGGTGGGCTCCTCGCCGGAGGCCCTGGTCAAGTCCCATGGCGGTGAGGCGCAGTTGCGGCCGATCGCGGGGTCGCGCCCCCGCGGCGCCGACGCGGCGAGCGACGTGGAGCTCGAGACGGAATTGCTGGCGGATCCGAAGGAAAATGCGGAGCACGTCATGCTCGTCGATTTGGCGCGCAATGATTTGGGCCGGGTGGCCGCTGCGGGTTCCGTCGTCGTCGCGCCCTACCGTGTGATCGAGCGCTACAGCCACATCATGCATATCGTGAGCGGCGTGAGCGGCCGGCTGGCGCCGGGGTACGACGCGTTCGATCTGTTCGCGGCCACCTTTCCCGCCGGGACGTTGGTGGGTGCGCCCAAAGTGCGCGCCATGGAGATCATCGATGAGCTCGAACCCGTCGGGCGCGAACTGTACGGCGGTACGGTCGGCTATTTTGGCCGACATGGACACATGGACCAGGCGATCACCATCCGCACGCTGGTGTTTCGCGGCGACGGGTACAGCTATCAGGCAGGCGGCGGCATCGTTGCGGATAGTTCGCCGGCGGCCGAGTACGATGAGGTCATGGCGAAGAGCGCGGTGCTGCGCCGCGCGCTCAGCATTGCGGCGGAAGGACTCTAGAGCGTGCGCCAGAAGATATTATTGATCGACAACTATGACTCTTTCACCTACAACCTGGTGCAGGCGTTCTTGATGTTGGGAGCGGAAGTCGACGTGCATCGCAACGACGTCATCACGATCGACTCGGCCCTGCGGCAGAGCCACACCCACCTGGTGATCTCGCCGGGACCCGGTACGCCGCGGGATGCGGGCATTTCGATGCAGATGATTGAGGCGTTTGCCGGGCGCATACCGATTTTCGGGGTGTGCCTGGGGCACCAGTCGCTGGTCGAGGTGTTCGGCGGCAAGGTCGTGCGCGCCTCGCGGCTCATGCATGGCAAAGTCTCGCCGGTGCAGCACGACGGCAAGGGGTTGTTCAGCGGCATGCCGCAGGGTTTTCAGGCGGGACGCTACCATTCCTTGATCGCCGAACCCTCGAGCATTCCCGAGGTGCTCGAAGTCACCGCCCGCACCGCCGAGGGCGAGATCATGGGGGTGCGCCACAAGTCGCTGCCGATCGAGGGGGTGCAGTTCCATCCGGAAAGCGTGCTCACGCCCGAAGGTCCTGTTTTGATGGGCAATTTCCTGAAGACTTAACCACGGCCCTCGATGCAAACTCCCCGTCAAACCCTCGATCAACTGCTGGACCGCCGCGATCTCAGCGAGGCGGAGGCGGGAGCGCTGCTCGAAGTGCTGACGATGCCCGATCTCGCCCCCGCCATGGCCGGTGCGCTGCTCTCCGCACTGCGCGCCAAGGGAGTGACGTCCGCCGAGGTTCGCGGGTTTGCCGGCGCCATGCGCGCGCTCGCGCGCAAGCCGGCGTTTCCCGCTGCCGCCGATGCCATCGATATCGTGGGGACGGGCGGCGATTCGTCCGGCAGCCTGAATCTCTCGACGGGTGCCGCGCTCCTCGCGGCGGCATGCGGCCTGCCGGTGGTGAAGCACGGCAATCGTTCCATCACGAGCCGCAGCGGCAGCGCCGATTTGATCGAGCAGCTCGGCTTTGCGCTGCCGCTCGATGAGCAGCGCGCGGCGCAATGCTTCGAGGCGACGGGATTCACGTTTCTCTTCGCTCCTTATTTTCATCCGGCGATGAAGGCGCTGGCGCCGATCCGCGCCGCGCTCGGGGTGCGCACGGTATTCAATTTGCTCGGCCCGCTCACCAATCCCGCGGCGCCGCGCTTTCATCTGATCGGTGCGTACGACGAGCCCACCGCTCTGCTCATGGCGCAGACCCTGGCCGGGATGTCGATCGAGCGCGCGTGGGTCGTGCACGGCGCCGCGGGCTGGGACGAGGCGACTCCGATCGGCCCGTTCACCGCTTTCGACGTGACGCGCGGCGCTTTCTGCCGCCACGACATCGACCCGCGCGAATTCGGCGTGCCGCCGTGCAAATCGGCGGATCTCGCCGGCGGCGATGCGGCGGCCAATTTGTCGGCGCTCGATGCGGTATTTGATGCGCGCGACCGCGGTCCGCACCGCGCTGCGTTGACGCTGCAATGCGGTCTCGCGCTCTATATCGCCGGGCGCGCTAATTCCATCGCCTCCGGGGTCGGCGTCGCCGGCGCGGCCATCGACAGCGGCCAAGCCCGGCAATGGCTTCAGGGGTTGCGTCAATTCGCGGCGCAGAACCCATGAGCGGCTTTTTGGATGAGATGGCGCGGTCGAGCGCGCAGCGAGTGGCCCGGGCGGCGCAGCGCGAATCGCTCGGTGCGCTCGAGCGGCGCGCGCGGCAGACCCCGCCGGCACCGCCGCTGCGCTTGTCGGCGGCGGGTTTTGACGTCATTGCGGAACTCAAGCTGCGGTCCCCCGCCGCAGGTGTGCTGCGCGACCCGGCGCACGATTGGCTTGGGCGAATCTCGGCGTACGCACGAGGCGGAGCGGCCGCGGTCTCCGTGCTCACCGAACCGTCGCGCTTCGACGGTTCGCTGCAGCACTTGCGCGAGGCCGCCGCGGCGCTCGCGCCGCTCGGCGTACCCGCCATGCGCAAGGATTTCATCGTCGATCCCTATCAGGTGCTGGAGGCACGCGCCGCCGGCGCCGGGGGCGTGTTGATCATTCTGCGGATGCTGCCGCGCGCGCGCCTCGCCGAGTTGCTGGAGGTTGCCGCTGACCACGGTTTGTTCGTGCTCCTGGAGGCGTTCGACGCCGCCGATTTGGAACTGGCCGGCGAGCTGCTCGATGCGCGCCCGTCGGGCGAGGCGCCCCCATCCCACGCGCGGCCGCCTTCCGGCGACCCGCCGCCCCGGGATGCCTATCTCGTTGGCGTCAATTGCCGCGACCTGCAGAGTTTGGAGGTCGTGCCGGAGCGATTTGCGCCATTGGCCAGCCGCTTGCCGGGACGCTGGCCGGCCGTGGCCGAAAGCGGAGTGAACAGCGCAGCCGATGCGCAGAGGGTACGGCAGCTCGGCTACCGCGTGGCCCTGATCGGCACGGCGCTGATGAGCCGCGATGACCCCGCCGCTTTCCTGGCGGAAATCTTCGAGGCGTCGCGGACAGTGCAACCGTAAATGGCTACACTCGCTCGTATGTGGATCAAAATTTGTGGAATCACCAGTGCCGATGCGGTCAGCGCGGCGGCGGCGGCGAATGTGGATGCCATCGGATTCGTGTTCGCCCCGAGCCCGAGGCAGGTGACGCCGGGACAGGCGGCGCAGCTCGCTGCGCTCGCGCCGCCCGGAATCTTGCGCATCGCGGTGGCCCAACATCCACTGCAGATGAAGGTGGAGGAGATCTGCCGCATCCTCAAGCCTGATTATTTTCAGACCGATGTGGAGGACTTGCGCGAATTGAAAATTCCGCCGCACATCAAGGTGCTTCCGGTCGTGCGCTTCGGCCGCAAGACGCCGAATCCTCTGCCGGCGCGAATCGTGTTCGAAGGACCTTCGAGCGGCATCGGTGAATTGGCGGATTGGGGGCGAGCTGCGGAGCTGGCGCGGCAGACCGAAGTGATTCTTGCGGGCGGCCTCTCCGCTCAAAACGTCGCAGAAGCCGTGCAAGCGGTGCGTCCATTCGGCGTCGACGTGAGCAGCGGCGTGGAGGAAGTCCCCGGAGTCAAGGATCCGGACAAGATTCATCAGTTCGTACGCGCTGCACGCGCTGCGGCCCAGCGCTTGGAGCAGGATACGTGAGCCCCTCGAGCGGCGGCGCGGCACTCATGGGCACCTACCCCGATGCGAAAGGCCGCTATGGTGCATTCGGCGGCCGCTATGTGCCCGAGACACTGGTGCCGGCACTCGACCGCCTGCAGGCCGGCGTCGACCGCTACCTGCATGACGAGGAGTTTCAAGCGGAGTTCACCCACGAACTGAAGACATGGGTGGGCCGTCCGACGGCGTTGTCCTTTGCGCCCACACTGAGCAAGCGCTGGGGCGCAGAAGTGTGGCTGAAGCGAGAAGACCTCGCGCACACGGGCGCCCACAAGATCAACAACGCCGTGGGCCAGACGCTGCTCGCCAAGCGCCTCGGCGCCCAGCGCGTCATCGCAGAAACCGGCGCCGGCCAACATGGTGTGGCGAGCGCCGCCGCCGCCGCGCGCCTGGGGCTGCCCTGCGTCGTGTACATGGGAGCGGTGGATGTCGAGCGCCAAGCGCCCAACGTCGGTCGCATGCAGCTCATGGGTGCAACCGTGGTGCCGGTGACGACCGGGGAGCAGACGCTGCGAGCCGCGATCGATGAGGCGCTGCGCGATTGGGTGTCCGATCCCAACGGCACCTACTACGTATTGGGATCGGCCGTCGGTCCGCATCCCTATCCGTACTTGGTGCGCGAGCTGCAGGCCGTGATCGGGCGGGAGGCGCGCGCGCAGATGCTGGCGCAGGCGGGAGGGTTGCCCGACGTCGCTGTTGCGTGCGTGGGCGGCGGCTCCAACGCGATCGGGCTGTTCCATCCCTTTCTCGGCGACACATCGGTGCAGTTGCTCGGCGTGGAAGCGGGCGGTCGCGGGCCCGGCCTCGGCGACAATGCAGCCTCGCTGACGTTCGGTACTCCCGGCGTGCTGCAGGGGAGCTATACGCTGATTCTGCAGGATGCGTTCGGCCAGGTGCGCGAAACACACTCCGTGTCCGCGGGCCTCGATTATTCGGGAGTTGGTCCCGAGCATGCGTTTTTGATGCGCAGCGGCCGTGTCGCGTATGAGTCGGCGACCGACGCGGAAGCGCTCGATGCGCTCTCGGAGTGCGCAAAGTGCGAAGGCATTCTTCCGGCCATCGAAACTGCCCACGCGATCTTCGGCGCGCGCCGCTACGCCGCTTCGCATCCCGGATCACGCATCCTCATTGGCTGCTCCGGTCGCGGCGACAAGGATTTGAGCATCTTGCTGCGCACCGTGCTCAACAAATAATGCGACCACGTGAGAAGATATCCGCCGCAATCAACGCCGCGACCTCCGCCGGCCGGCCGGCGTTGATTGGATTTTTGACGGCTGGATTTCCGACCCGCCGCGGCTTCCGCGCGAATCTCGCGGCGGTTGCCGCAGCCTGCGACGTGGTCGAAATCGGGGTGCCCTTCAGCGATCCGATGGCCGACGGTTCGACCATTCAACGCGCGAGCTTCGTCGCGCTCACCGAGGGCGTGACGCTGCCGTGGATACTCGAGGAACTCGGCGCACTCGCGCCGCCGCCCGCCGCGCCGATCCTGTTGATGAGCTACCTCAACCCCTTGCTGAGCTTCGGGCTCGATGCATTGCCGCGCGCCGCCGCCGAAGCCGGGGTTTGCGGATTCATCGTGCCGGACCTGCCGTACGAGGAGAGCGATGAGCTCAAGCGCGCACTCGATGCGTTCGGTCTCGCCTTGATACAGATGGTCACGCCGGTGACGCCTCCGTCGCGGCTCGCCGTGCTATGCGCCGCCGCGCAGGGGTTCGTCTATGCGGTGACGATGACGGGAACCACCGGCAAGTCGGCCGAAGTGCCCGACGAGGTGCTCGATTACATGGATCGCGTCAAGCGCTGTTCCGCGGTTCCGGTCTGTGCCGGTTTCGGGATCCGCTCCCGCGAGCAGATCGCGCGATTTGCGCCGCACGTGGATGGGGTGGTGATCGGCTCCGCCTTGGTCGAAGCCCTTGAGCGGGGCGAGGACGTGCGAGCGTTTTTGGGTTCGCTGCGCAGGGGGCCTGTCTGAGCATTGCCCATGCCCGATCTGGCGGTCGGGGAGGCGCCTCATGAAGCGTGTGTACCGTGCCGCATCGCTGCTCCAAGTGGCGCACGCGCGCAATGTGCTGATTACCGCCGGCATCCGGTGCGAGATGCGAAATCAGTATCTGGCCGGAGCGATGGGGGATCTGCCCATGATGGAAACCTGGCCGCAACTCTACGTGGAGGATGAGGATGAGCAATATGCCCTGAGCGCTCTGTCACGTGCCTCGGCGGCCTCGGTCGGGGCGCCGTGGATCTGCGAAGAATGCCAGGAGCAACTCGAGCCCCAGTTCACCTGCTGTTGGAGGTGCGGCTGCGAGCGGGGCCGCGGCAGGGAGCGCTGAGAGCTCGCTTGCGGCATTCGCCACCCTTCGCCGACGCATCGGAGGGAGGGTGCATTCGGTGTGCCATCACCGCCCTTTTCAGCCCTACATCCCCGATCGGCGGCTACGGGAGGTGGAACTCCTTGAAATATCAATGGCTTAAAATCGTGTCAGACAAATGCCGACAGAGGCTCGCGTAAAATCTGAGCCGAGGTTCAGCGTGCACCCATGGCGACGACACCCTGCACAGGTTACAAATTAGTCCGTGTTCAGTGTAACGATTACACGAGCATCAGCAGGAGGTTTCCCGTCATGAATGTGCTCAGCAACAGCATTGCCGAACAACCCGTCCCCCTCGCCGCCGCCGGCCCCCTGCTGGGGAGTTCGCCCGCAATGCAAGAAGTTTTTCGTCTCATCGACCGTGTGGGACCGACCGAAGCCGTCGTCCTGTTGACGGGCGAGAGCGGCTCCGGAAAGGAGCTTGCTGCGCAGTCGATCCATGACCGGAGCCTGCGCCGCGGCGGTCCGTTCGTCGCCATCAATTGCGGAGCCATACCGGCCGGCTTGATCGAGGCCGAACTGTTCGGCTATGAGAAAGGCAGCTTTACCGGCGCCGTGCGTGCGCACGCCGGAGTGTTCGAGCGGGCGCAGGGTGGAACGCTGCTGCTCGATGAGGTGACGGAGATGCCGCTCGACATGCAGACTCGGCTGCTGCGGGTTCTGGAGACGAAGAAGTTCTATCGAGTGGGTGCCAGCCTCGAAATCTCCACCGATGTGCGCGTCATCGCCGCGACCAATCGCTGCCCGCTGCAGGCGGTGCAGAGCGGCCAATTGCGCGAGGACTTGCTGTACCGGCTGGCCGTGTTCCCCATCGATCTGCCGCCGCTGCGCAATCGCGCGGATGACGTCGATTTGCTGGCCGAACACTTTCTGGTCGACCTGAATGCGCAAGCCGGCACCGAAAAGCGCTTCTCCGCGCTCGCGCGAATGACGCTCAAGCAGCACAGCTGGCCGGGCAACGTGCGCGAGCTGAGGAATTGCATCGAGCGCGCCTTCATTCTCTCGGATCAGACGCTCGAACTCGCGCCGCTCATCCAGAGCAGCGGCGCGGCCAAAGCGGGCGACTCCACAGGCGGTCGCGAGCGCTTGGACATTCGCGTCGGGTCGCGCATCTACGACATGGAGCGCTCGCTGATCGAGGCGACTCTCGATTATTTTCAGGGCAACAAGCGTCGTGCGGCAGACGCCCTGGGCTGCAGTCTCAAGACGCTGTATAACAAACTCAATGGATATTCACAGAGCCATGAATGCGCGAGCAGTTGAGCGCAAGGCAAGGGGAGAATAAGAACGTGTCACGAGTACTGATCGCAGATGACCATGCCGTGGTCCGAGCCGGGTTCAAACAATTCCTGGAGGCGGACCCCACCATCAACGCCGTCGGCGAGGCGGCCAGCGGCAACGAGACCCTCGATGCGCTGCGCCAGCAGGAGTGGGACCTGGTGCTGCTCGATATCCATATGCCCGACCGCAGCGGCCTGGATATCCTGCGCCACATTCAAACGGGTCACCCGAACGTGCGTGTTTTGGTGATGAGCGGCCTGCCCGAACAGCAATACGCCGTCAACGTGCTCCGTGCCGGTGCGAGCGGTTATCTGTCCAAGGACAGCGCTCCCGAAGAGCTCATGAAGGCCGTTCGCACGGTGCTGTCGGGACGGCGTTATGTGAGCGCGGCCCTCGCGGAGATTCTGGTGGCGGATCTCGACGGGGACCCGGACAAGCCGCTGCACGCGCGGTTGTCGACCCGCGAGTTCCAGATATTCTGCAAGCTGGCCGCCGGGCGCGGAGTGTCGGACATCGCCAACGAGCTGAGCCTCAGCGTGAAGACGGTGAGCACCTATCGCAGCAGAATTCTGGAGAAGATGAGCTTCAACGCCAACGCGGACATCACCTCCTACGCGCTGCGCAACGGACTCATTCAATAAGTGGCCATACCGTGAGAATCCACCTACAAGACGACCTGCGCACCGGCCGTGACATCGCTGGCCGGGCAGGAGGTACACTGGACTTCAAATGCGTGCTCATGTGGAAAGGTTTGCGATGGTTCCGGGCGTGAGGGTCTTGCTGGTCGAAGACTCCAAAGTCCTCACGGAACGGCTGAGCGAAGCAATTAGACAGATTCCCGACGTCGAGCTCATCGGCACTGCGGATACCGAAGCGGCCGCGCTGGCGGCAGTGAAGCGCGATTCCATCGATGTGATCATTCTCGACCTGCATTTGAAGCAGGGCACGGGTTTCGGCGTCATGCGTGCGCTGGCCGCGACCCAGTTGAAGCCGCGCATCATCGTGCTCACGAATTACGATCTGCCCGAATACAAGAACGCGGCGATCGCACTCGGCGCCACGCATTTTCTCGACAAGGCGCGCGACTACGGGCGACTGCCCGAGGTCCTGCACGAGATCTGCGAAGCCCATCTCGCCAAGCATTGAGCGCAACGCGCCGCCGGCGCGGTAATGTCTACCGGTACAGCGGAAATTTCTACACGGAATCTCTGCAATCCTCTTTATCTTCCGTCGCCATGCGGCGCGAATGCTTCAATTCGCGTTGGCACGCGGTTTGCTACTCCTCCCATTGAACTCGCCGGCCGTGCTCCGAGCGAATGGAGGAATACGTGTCAAATAAACTTCGTAGAGTGATGCAGGGTGCCGCGGTTTGTACGGCGGTGATCGCGGCGGCCGCCTGTGCCAGCTCGCCGATCCCCAATGAAAAAATCGCGGTTGCGAAGGCGCAGGTTCAGCGTGCGGAGCAATCCGGCGCGCCGGAACTCGCGCCCGTGGAACTCGCGACCGCTCGCGATAAATTGCAGCGCGCGGAAAAGGCCGCCGCCGACCACGACGCCGAGCCGGCGACGATGCTGGCCGAGCAAGCGAATGTCGACGCGCAGTTGGCGGAGGCCACCGCCCAGCAACAGCGTTCGCACAAGGCGGCGCTGGAACTGGATGCAAGCCTGCAAGCCTTGCGGCAAGAGGCCGCGCGTGGCACGCAGGCCGCGCCCCCGCCTCCGGCGCCTCCGCTGCCGCCCGCCGGCTCGGAACCGCCCACTCAAATGAAATAAGGAAGCGCTATGTACGCCAAAGTACTCATCGGACTCGGATCGGCACTCGCACTGGCTGCGTGCGTATCGGCGCCGCAACCCAATGCAGCATTGGAGAGCGCCCGCGCCGCGGTGCAGGCGGCCGAAGCCGATCCGAACGTCGCCAAGTATTCCGCGCTGGACCTCGAAGCGGCCAGAAAGGATCTGGAGGTGGCCGAAGCGGCGGCGGCGCACCACGAGACCGCCGAAGTCTCGCAGCCCGCGTACTTGGCCGCGCAAACGGCGCGTCTCGCGCAGGTGCGTGCGGCGGCGAAAGCGGACGATGCGCGGGTCGCCGAGGGTCAGCGCGAGCGCGATCGCATTCAGCTGGCGGCGCGCTCACAGGAAGTCAACACCGCGGTCGCGCAACGCAACGAGGCATTGGAGCAGCGCGATCAAGCCTCGGAGCAAGCGGCCCGCCTGCGGGGAGAAATCGAGAAGCTCAAGGCAACGCCGACCCCGCGGGGTCTGTTGTTGACGCTCGGCGATGTGCTGTTCGATACCGGCAGAGCGGACCTCAAACCCGGCGCCTCGACCAAGCTCGATCAACTGGCCCAGTTCTTGACGGAGCATCCCGGCCGCCGGGTGCAAATCGAGGGATTCACCGACAGCGTTGGTTCGGATGCATATAACCAGGAGCTGTCGCAGCGCCGCGCCGATGCCGTCAAGGCGGCGCTTTTGGCCCGCGGCGTGGACCCGTCGCGGATTGCAACCGAAGGCTACGGAAAGGCGTATCCGGTCGCGAGCAACTCGGATTCGGGCGGGCGGCAATTGAATCGCCGCGTGGAAGTCGTCATCGGCAACGACGGCAACCAGCCAATCGCTCCGCGCAGCTGAGCCGAGGACACCGCGCAGCTGAGCTGGGAGGCGCGGCCAAGGACGGAGCGAGGCACACGGCTGCCCTGTTCGGGGCGCTCGCAGACCTGCGGGCCGCTCGTCTATTCCGCTGCGCCTCGGCTAGGCTTACCATGTGGGGAGTTTCTTACATTAACCCCCTGCTTGCAGCCGATGGGAGGGCGTCCGCCGCAAGCGTAGCCTCGCGCATCCTAAGGAGAACAATTCATGGAAACGACATCTGATTCGGCCGCCGAGCTGAGCGCGTCGGGCAACCGATTGAAGAATGATGCAATCGATGGTGCCGATGACGTCAAGGCGGCCGCCGCCACTGAAATCAAGAATTTGATCGCGGACGTCGAAGACCTCGTCGCGCGCATCGCCGACCTCAACGATGCCGATGTGGCGCGCGTGCGCTCCAGGGTCATGCGCGCCGTCGACTCCGCCAAGGACAGTCTCGCGGGAAGCGCGGACACGTTGCGCCGTCAGGCGCAAAAGGCGGCGAGCGGGGCCGATGACTATGTGCGCGAGAGTCCGTGGCAGGCGGTCGGCCTCGCCGCAGTGGTCGGAGCTGTCGTCGGTATCCTAGTCGCCCGGCGCTCGTAAGGGGCCTGCCGTGCGGGTGCTGTGGTCACTGCCCAAGGCGGCGCCGGCGCTGCTGCGCCATCTTGCGGCATATTTCGAGCTGGCGGCCCTCGATTTCCAAAAAGCGCAGCGTCAAATCGCGGCGAACCTCCTCGCCGTCGTCGTGGTCGTGATCTGCCTTTTCTTCGCGGTGCTCATGGGCTGTGCGGCGGTGATCGCGGTCACCTGGGACACACCGAACCGCTTGCCGGCAATCGCATGGATGGGGGGAGGCTTTCTCATCGTCGCCGTGATCGCCATGATCTATCGCTCCAACGCCGTTCGCGACCATGCGCCCTTCCTGGCATCGGTACGTGCAGAATGGCAGCAAGATCGCGTCATACTCGAAAGAATCTTGTCGGACGAGGATTGAGCACAACCATGAACGACGCGGCACGCGAAGAGGTTCTTGCCCGGCTCGCGCAATCGCGAGCCGAAATCCGTCGACTGCTCGAGCCTCCGCCGGACGGGTTGCCCGGGGCGGGACCCTCACCGAGCGGGGCGGCGGGAGACTTTCCGCGCAGCCGTACCATGCAGATGCTGGTGAGCGGACGCGGTCTCGGAACGGTGGGCGCAATCCTCGGTGGCCTGCTCATTGCGCGTCCCGCGCTCGCGCTGCGTCTGGTGCGGATGCTGCCCATCGGTGCGGTTGCGCGCATGTTGCTGCTGCGGGCAATCGCGGCCATGCGGACGAAGTACGAAGCGCAGCGCGGGGCGACGCACGACTAGGAACCGGCTCGGCCAGCCGCTGCGGTGCCGCGCTCCGGCGCGCGCACCGCCTGGTCACCCTAGCGTGATGCGGACATAGTGATACGTGCCGTCGTCCGTGAGGCTGATATCGCAGGGCGTGCCCGGTATCTCGCGCTCGTCGAGCGAGGCCCGAACGATTCCGCGGTTCACGCCCTGCGGGTTCTCGACCGCGATGTGGTAGCGCGAAGAGCCGTGCTTGTAGGTGATCTCATATCCTGACCACGCACGCGGTATACAGGGATTGACTCGAAGAACGGCGCCCCGCAGGGTGATGCCGAGCATCCCTTCGGTCGCGGTTCGATACATCCAGCCCGCCGAACCCGTGTACCAGGTCCAGCCGCCGCGCCCGATGTGGGCCGGCGCAGAGTACACGTCGGCGCAGACGACGTAGGGCTCGACTTTGTAGCGATGGATGCCCGCGCGCGTGCTGCCATGGTTGATGGGATTGAGCAGCGAAAACAGCTCCCCCGCGCGATCGCCGTCCCCGAGCAGCGCAAATGCCAGCGTCGACCACATCGCTGCATGCGTGTACTGGCCGCCATTCTCGCGCAGGCCCGGTGGGTAGGCCTTGATATAGCCCGGATCATGGCGTGTATGGTCGAACGGCGGGGTGAACAACAGAACCAACCCGTCGCTGCGGCTGACGAGCTGCGTGTTGAGCGCCGACATCGCGCGAACCGCGCGCTCGGAGTCGGCGGCGCCGGATATCACCGCCCATGATTGGGCCACCGAGTCGATGCGGCACTCATCGCTAGATACCGATCCCAGCGGCGTGCCGTCGTCGAAATAACCGCGACGGTACCAATCCCCGTCCCACGCTTCGCGTTCGATCGCCTGCTGCACCGTAAAGGCGTGCTTGCGCCACTGCGCCGCCTTGTCGGCGTTGCCGCGCCGTTCGGCGAGCGGTGCAAATCTCATCAGCGTCGCGTACAGGAACCAGCCGAGCCATACGCTCTCTCCGCGTCCCGCGGCTCCCACGCGATTCATGCCGTCGTTCCAATCGCCTGCGCCGAACAGGGGCAATCCATGCGAGCCGATGGCGAGACTCGCTTCGAGCGCACGCACGCAGTGCTCGTACAGCGGCGCGGTCTCCGTCGTGCTCGCAGGCGCGGACACTACTTCGTGCTGCTCCGGCGCCAGCGGCCCTCCCTCGAGGAATGCGAGGGGTTCATCGAGCACCTCGAAGTCTTCGGTGACCTCGAGGTAGTGCGCCACGACGAACGGCAGCCACACTCGATTATCCGATATGCGGGTCTTGACGCCCAGTCCGGAGGTGGGCAGCCACCAATGCTGCACGTCGCCGGCCGCGAACTGCCGCGCTGCGGCGCGCAGGATCTGCTCGCGCGCGATGAGCGGCCGCGATAGGCACATCGCCATCGCGTCCTGCAATTGATCGCGAAATCCATAGGCGCCGCTCGTCTGATAAAAGGCGCTACGCGCCCACAGCCGGCAGGCGAGCGTTTGGTACAGCAACCAGCCGTTCAGAAGCACGTCCATGGACCGGTCCGGCGTCTTCACTTGAACGGCGCCCAATGTCTGGTCCCAGTAATCCGTCACGGTCTTCAACAGCGCATCGAGATCGAGACCGCGATAGCGCGTGAGCAGGGCAAGAGCCGCCTCCTTCGATGCCTCCTGTCCCAGAACGAGCACGAGCTCACTCTCCTCGCCGGGCTGCAGCGTGAATTTCGCCTGCATCGCACCGCAAGGGTCCGACCCGCCGCCGGTCCTGTTGGACAATCGAGCCGCGCCGAGCAGGGCCGCCGGCTCGTCCAGCGATCCGTGACGGCCGATGAATTCGGCGCGGTCGCCCGTCCACGTCTGCTGCCGCCCGCCCATGTCCATGAACGCCACCCGCGATTGAAACTCCGTGCTCCAGGGGTTGCGCGCCAGGAGGGCGGAGCTCTGCGGATCGACTTCCGTGACGACGAAGGGGGCCGTGCGGCTGCGCTGATTTCCCAATATCCACTCCACGTAATGGGTGATCGAGAGCTGGCGCACCTCGTCCGAGCGATTGATGATTTTCAACCGCGATATCTTCAAGGGATCCTCGAGCGGCACGAATTGCAGGAGGTCCAGGGCTATTCCATGTGAACTGTGCTCGAACCGGCTGTAGCCAAAGCCATGCCGAACGACGTATGAAGAGGCCGGTTCGCGAATGGGCAGCGGAGTCGCGCTCCACAGATCGCCGCTCATCTCGTCGCGGATGTAGATCACCTCCGCCGGGCTGTTACTGATCGGATCGTTGGACCACGGCGTGAGCTGATTTTCGCGTGCATTCATCGACCAGATGCTGCCGTTTCCATCCGCGGACACCAGACAGCCGAAGTGAGGATTTGCGATGACGTTGATCCAGGGCGCGGGCGTCCACTGGCCTTCCTCGAGGACGGTGATGTATTCGCGCCCGGCGGCGGCGAAGCCGCCGAAGCCGTTGAAGAACTCGAGCGCGGGAGTGCTGCGCGGCGCGTCGAACCGCGTCATGGCCTCGCTATTCGCACGGCGGCGCCGCGGCGTGGGTTCCGGCTCCCGCAGCCGCGCCAACTGGTCGCTCAAGCGGCCCAATCTTGCGACGAAGATGGCGCGCGCGGCGGTCTGCAGCAATTCACGGCTGGACTGGGGCATCGAATCGCCGCGCAGGCAGAAGACGCTGCCACGACCCCCGCCTTCTTCTTCGCGGCTGCGCGCCTGGGCGGTCCGGATCGCGGCATCGAGGGCCTGGTGCAGCTCGGCGGCGTACGAGGGGGGATGATCGTTGAGGATGACCAGATCGACCGCCAGTCGCTTGAGCCGCCAGTACTCATGGGCCCGCAGCAGCTGTTTGACGATGTCGATGTCGCCTTCATCGTCGATCCGCAGCAGCACGATGGGCAGATCGCCGGAAATCCCACAGGCCCATAGGGCCGGCGGTCCCAGCTGATTTCTGGCCAGAATTTCACGCGGCGCGCGCAGCGACGCATCGGCGTACAGCACTCGATTGGCGATGCGCTGAAACTGCTGCGCCTCGTCGAAATCCACCCCGAGATAGCGCAGCTGCACCTGAGCTTGCGTCCAGGCGAGCGTCTTGGTCCGGTCGAAGGCCGCCATGTCGCGATGCTTGTCGGCCATGGCGAGCGCTTCGACGCGGCCGCCGGCGAGGCCGGTCCAAAAGGCGACCCGTGCAGTTTGGCCGGGTGCGACGCGCACGCGCCGCCGCAGCGCGAGCACCGGATCGAGCACGGTGCCGACGGTGTTCGACAGCGGCCGGGCATCGACGATGGACACTGCGTCACGAAGGGTGTGCCCGCGCCCCAAGAATCGTCCCCGATCGGTCTCGAATTGCAGACCCCCGATCGCATCTCCTTCCAGGGCGCTGACGTGGAACATCCACAGCGGTGCTTCGCCGGGCTCACGGCTTCGGCGCGTCGCCAGCAGCACCCCACCCTCGGCGACGAACTCGGTCTGCACGAACAGCTTCGAGAATGCCGGATGAGCGGAATCCGCGGCCGGGGTCGTCAACACCACCTCGGCGTAGGTCGTGAGCTCGATTTCGCGCATCCGATTGCCCGTATTGGTGACGGAGACGCGGCGCACCTCGGCATCGTCCTCGGGGGAGACGAGTATTTCAGTAGTCGTCACGATCGGCCCGTCCTTGCGGATGATTTCGGCCCGATCCTCGAAGAAGGCCACCTCGTAGCCGTCGGGCTCGCGGCCGACGGGTTGATACCCGGCTGACCACACCTGACCGTTCGCGACGTCGCGCAAGAATATGTACGAGCCCCAGGGATCGGACGTGGGGTCCTCGCGCCAGCGGGTCACGGCGATGTCCCGCCAGCGGCTGTAGCCCGAACCGGCGGCCGTGATCATGACGGAATAATTGCCGTTGGCGAGCAGATGCGTGCGCGGCGCGACGTGGTGCGGGGAGCTGAAGCGGCGCGGCGCGGCGGCCGCCAGGTCGCGGATTTCCGGCGTGGGTTGTACGTCCTCAAATTCGGGGGGCGACAAGTCGGACTCGCGCGGACTCCTCTCCTGCAGCAATAGCTCCGTCGCCCGGATGATGGAATCGGAGTGAAAGCGCGCCCGCATGCCGGCGTTCTGCAGTACGTTGGCCATCGATACCACCACCATTCCTTGATGGTGCGCCATGTACGCGCGGACCGGCACCACCGTTTTGCCCTCCGGTAACCGAGAGGGCGTGAAATCGAGCGCGTCGTACCAACCGAATCGGCCGCGGCCGCCGAGTCGTTCCAGGCGGTCGAAATTCAAGAGAGCGGCCTTTGGATCGATCATCGCAGCGAGCGCCGTTGCATAGGGTGCGACGACCGCCTGCTCGCCCAAGCCTCGCTGCAATCCGAGTCCCGGCACACCGAAACTCGAATATTGGTAGGTGAATTCCCGATCGCGCGCGTTGAACGCCGATTCGGATACGCCCCAGGGAAGATTGCGCTCGCCGCCGTATTGGATTTGACGCCGCACGATGCGCCGAGCCGTATCGCCGAGCAAGCTGCCGTCCGGCTCGCGCATGACCAGAATGGGCATCAGGTATTCGAACATCGAACCGGACCACGAGACGAGAGCTGAACCTCGATCGACGGGAGTCAGCAGACGGCCCAGCCGAAACCAATGGCGTACCGGCAGGTCACCCTTGGCAATGCCGAAGAAACTCGCGAGGCGCGCTTCCGAGGCGAGCAGGTCGTAACAACTCGGGTCTTGCACGCGCTCGGCGACCCGATAGCCGATCGACAGCAGCTGGCGCTCCGGCTCGACCAAAAATCCGAATTCCATCTGGAGTGCAAATGACCGCGCACGCTTGCCCAGTGCGTCGATTCGGGCGTCGAGGTCGGCTGAGGGCGAGTCGCCGAGAGCGGCGTCGCGCGCATGGCTCACGATGTTGGCGCGCAGCATCTGCGACCATTTGAACAGCGGTGCATTGTTTCCCTCGCCGCGCTCCTCGGTGAGAGCCTGGGCGATATCGACCAAAGTATCGGCTTGCGCCGTGATCGCGGCAAGGGTCGCTTGGGCGCCCGTCGGCGATGCCGCGGCCGGGCGCAATGCCTTGCGCAACGCATCCAACGCGGCTTCGAGTTGGCGCGGCGAGACACCGTAATTGCGGCGATCGTCGTTCAGAGTGCGCGCAAACCCCTGCAATTGCTCGGCGCTATCCTCGACCCCGCTCAGGTACTCGGGCCCAAGGGCCGGCTTGGCGCGCCACTCCCGGCACGCGCCGTCGAGGGCGAGCAGATGCCCCGCCAGATTACCGCTGTCGACCGTGGAGATGTACCTGGGGTCGAGCGGGCGCAAGTCGTGCGTGTCGTACCAGTTGTAGGGATGACCGCGATAACGTTCCAATCTGTCCAACGTCACGAATGTCGCCTCGAGACGCTCGAGCGCATCGAGCGTGCCGATCCAGCCGAAGTCGCGCGCAGCCGCCACGGAAAGCAGGTACAAGCCGATATTGGTCGGCGAGGTGCGATTGGCGATGACGGCGTTCGGGACTTCCTGGAAGTTATCCGGCGGCAGCATGTTTTGCTTGGGCGTCACGAAGGTGTCGAAGTAACTCCAGGTCTGGCGCGCGATCATGCGCAGCCGATGCCGGTCGACCTCCGTCAGGGGCTCGGCCCGCGGCACGGGCGCGGGCGCGCTCACGAAGCGTGCGACGATCGGCGCGCAAAACCACATCAGCAAAAATGGCGCGGCTATCCAGGGAAGTCGATGCCCGGCCGCAAGGAGCAGCGCGATCGCGACGAGACACAACACGAGGCCGCCGGCCATGCGGCGGTAAAAACCGAGCGCAGTGGGCGAAGCGCGGAGCTTCGACTGTGCCGCGGGCGTCCATTGCAGCAAATTGCGCCGCGAGATGCTTATACGGTAGAGCGTACGCACGATGGCGTCGGTCATCAGCCACGCCTGATCGGCAAAGAAAATCAGTCGCAGCGAGATGAGCGCAAAGGCTTGCTTGAGGTCCGCGAACAGCGCGCCGAAGTAACCGGCGCTCACGTTGCCCGGCAGCCGCGGCACGAGGTGACGGGTCAACGGGATGAGCACGGGCAGCGCGATGGTGCCGAGAAGAAAGGCGCTCCAGGCAAGCGGGCGGGGTCCCGCCCAACCCAGCACGAAGGCGGCAAAGCTCGCGGGCGTCAGCAGCGAGCGGCGCAAATTGTCGAGCATCTTCCAGCGGCCGAGGGCCGGAACGGCGGAGTGCACGCCGAAAATCCAGGGAAGCAATTGCCAGTCGCCGCGCGTCCAGCGATGTTGACGCGCGGCGGCCACGTCGTAGCGCGACGGATACTCCTCGAGTACCTCCACGTCCGAGGCCAGTCCGCATCTGGCGAAGACGCCCTCGAACAAATCATGACTGAGCAGACGGTTCTCGCCGACGCGGTCGGCAAGCGTCGTTTCGAAGATCGCCGGATCGTAGATGCCCTTGCCGGTGAAGGATCCCTCGCCGAACAGGTCTTGATAGACGTCCGATACGGCGAACGCATACGGATCGATGCCGCTCGGTCCGGAAAACACGCCCTGAAAGATCGAGGCATCCCGGCCCGCGGGCAGCGAGGGAGTGACGCGCGGCTGCAGCATGCCATAGCCAGCGAGAACGCGCCGCTTCGCGGCATCGAGCACCGGTTGGTTGAGCGGATGGGCCATCTTGCCGATCAGTGCGAGCGCCGCACCGCGCGGCAGGCGCGTGTCGGCATCGAGGCTGATGACGTAGCGCACGCCGGCCGGAACCTTGACCGGCTTGGCGCCGACCGCGATGAAACTGGTGTCGCCAGCGCCAAGCAACAGTCGATTGAATTCATGGAGCTTGCCGCGCTTGCGTTCCCAGCCCATCCAGCGTCCCTCCGCCGGGTTCCACAGCCGCCGCCGGTGCAGCAGCAGGAAGCGATCCTCCCCCTCGATGCCGCCGTACGCCTTGTTCAAGCGCCCGATCTGCCGAGCGGCGGCGGCAAGCAGAACTTCATCACCCGGCGCGATTTCGCTCTCCGCGTCCAACCAATCGGAGAGCAGCGCGTAGCGAACGTCGCCGGCTTGGGTCGCGAGGTAGTGGACCTCGAGGTTTCTCGCCTGCGCTTCGATGTCCGCGATGCCGGTCAAGAGGATCGGCACGGCGACCACGGTACGCAGTTCCGCAGGCACGCCGTCGAGCAATTCCAGGGCGGGCAACGCGCGGGGATGGCAGAAATGCGTAACACCGAGATTCACGACGGCGGTACCGATATCGGAGGCCGCCACGAGGGCGAGCAGCACGAGTGCGCTGCCGATCGCGAGATCCGCGCGGGGTGCCGCATCCACCGCGAGCAGGAAGACCGCGGTCACCGCGAGGCTCACCAGAGCGATGGCGGTCACGTAACCGGTCACCCCCGCCGCGCGCATCCCGCGTGCGCAGCTCTCGTTCCAAGGCGGGCTATACCCTAGTTTGCGCTCGAGTTCGGCGCGCCCCGCGGAGACGAGATAGTAGCCGGGCTCGGATTCGGCGTGTAGCGCGCGCCCGGCACTGCGGGCGGCCTCCACGGCACGCAGCGCAACGTCGAGCTCGGTGTGGTTTGAGCGGCGAGCCAATTCCTCGATTGCATGGCGATACGAGTCGCGGGTCGCGAAGTCGAACGAGCCAAACGCGCTTTGGTCCCGCAGCGTTTCGTCGACGAGGCTGACGCCCTCGAAGAACTTCGCCCAATCGACCGAGGAGATCAGCCTCAAGCTGGTGATAATGTTGCGCACGCTCACGTTGACGGCGCCCTGGTCCTGATGCTCGCGATGGACGATGTCGTCCGCCGTCGTCTTTTGGGTCGCGAGCCGCGAGTGCAGCCACTGCAGGGCCGGCGTGGTCGCGGGGTCTTGATCGCGCAGGCGCTGGAACAGCTGAGCTGCGAACGCGCTCGGCAGGGGCCCGGACGTGTCAGGCATTCGCACCGCAACGGCCGCCTGCGCCGGATCCGGATCGCTCGGCAACAGCTCATCGGCCAGCGCATCGGCTTCGTCGCGCAGCGTGAGCCGATGGACGATGCCGGCGGCCAGCCGGCTCAAGTTGTCGATCAACACCACCCGCAGCGTGATCGCGATCGCCCACAGTTCGCCGATGGTGAGCGGCTGGACGCGCTGATAGGCGCGAACGAACCGAAGCAGGGTGTCCAACTCGAAGCGGTGATCGCTGTGGGCGACGAGCGCCCATGCGAGCCCGTACACCCGGGGATAGCCGCGCAGCGACCCACCGGCGAGCTTCGGCAACTGCTTGTAGTAGCCGGGAGGCAGGTCGCGGCGGATCGCGCGAATGTGCTCGTCGACGATGTAGTAATTGTCGATCAGCCATTCCGCGGCGGGCGTCATCGCGCGAGCCTCGCGCATCCCCTCGATCAGCGCGTGATAAGCCCCGTTCAGGGTGCCCGCATTGCTGCGCAGCCGTTTGCGCAAGGAAATGCCGACTTGAGGCGCCGGCGAAATCTCCTGGGTCTTGGCCAGAGTCTCGGCGTAGTGTTCGAGTCGCTCGACGCTGAAGATGTCAGCGGAAATCGGCTCCTCAATTTCGGTCGGTCTCCCCAGCAGCGCACGCCCTCGGCGACGCGAGCGGAAATACTTCAATGGCACCTCTTCGATTCTTCTTCGAGTCGAGGATACCGTACAACGCGGCGGCGGCGCAGCCTTTGTAACTCTTACCGATCCTCATGGATTCAGTCGCCAGAGGCTCAGATTGAGCGCCATGGCGAAGCTCGCCCAGATCACGTACGGAGCCAGCAACCATGCGGCGGCGGCGCGCACGGCGGCAAATTCGCGCGCCGTCCAAATGACCGTGAGCCACAGGGCGACTGCGACGAACAAACCGGCCCCGATGTTTCTCGCACCGAAAAAAAGCGGCGCCCACGACGCATTGAGCAGCAGCTGGATCGCGTAGGCGGTGAGCGCCGCTGCGCGTTTGCGATGGTAGCGTTCACGCCAGACGAGCCACGCGGCGGTCCCCATCAGCAGATAGAGTGCCGGCCAGACCACGCCGAACCAGCGGTCGGGCGGCGACCATGCGGGCTTCAAGAGCATTGCGTACCATCCGGCTGCGCGCGCCGATCCGCCGGGGGAGAAAATCGCGCCCGCCGCGCCCGCGCCGAACGCCAGGCCTATGAAGAAGGCCAACGCCAGCCAATTCGGCCGCGAATTGCGGCCCCGGTAACTCGTCGTACTGTCGACGTGAATCTTCATTCGATGCGCAGCCTCGAGGCGCGGTACCACACGAAAAGAGCGACGGCCGCCGCCATCTGCAGCCAGCCGATCCACTGGTACGGCCTGAGCAGCGCGAGGGAAATCAAGCCGGACAGCCAGAGAATGCCGGCCGCAGCGGCGATATCCCGGCGATAATTCGCATGCTGCATTTCGCGGCGCATTTGCGCCACCCCGGGATTCTCCACCCGGATGGTGAAGCGTCCCTCCGATGCTTCGCGCACCGCCGTTTGAAACAGCTGCGGCAGCTGCTTCAGGGCCTCGATGCTATCGGGAAGCTGAGCCCGCACGCGCTTCAGCACGGCGCGCGGGCTCATTCTTTCGCGCATCCATTGCCGCAGGATCGGCTGCGCGGTTTTCCACAGATCGAGCTCCGGGTACAACTCGCGCCCCAGACCCTCGATGTTCAGCAGCGTCTTTTGCAACAGGATCAGCTGAGGCTGCACTTGCATGTCGAAGCGGCGTGCGGTTTCGAACAGCCGCAGCAGCACCTGCGCGAAGGAAATTTCCTTGAGCGGCTTGTTGAATATGGGCTCGCAAACGGTGCGCACCGCCGATTCGAGCTCATCGATGCGCGTTCCCTTGGGGACCCAGCCGGACTCGACGTGCAGGGCCGCGACGCGCGCATAATCGCGGTCGAAGAATGCCATGAAATTCTCGGCGAGATAATGCTGATCACGGGGCTGCAAGGTGCCGACGATGCCGAAGTCGACCGCCGCGTAGCGCGGGTTCTCGGGATCGTCGACCTGCACGAAGATATTTCCCGGATGCATGTCGGCGTGGAAAAAATTGTGCCGGAAGACTTGCGTGAAGAAGATCTCCACGCCGTTCTCCGCGAGCTTCGCAATGTTGGTGCCGCGGGCCCGAAGCTCATCGATGCGGTTCACGATGATGCCGTGGATGCGCTCCATGACCATCACGTTGACCCGGCAGTAATCCCAATAGACCACCGGAACGTAGAGCAGTTTGGAGCCGGCGAAGTTGCGCCTGAGCTGGGCGGCGTTGCCCGCTTCGCGCATGAGGTCGAGCTCATCGAGGATGGTCTTGCGATATTCGCGCACCACCTCGAGCGGCCTGAGCCGCCGCGCCTCGACCCAGTACTCGTTGGCGAGCGTCGCAAGCGCCTGCAGCACCTCGAGATCGCGCTCGATGACTTCATGCATCCCGGGGCGCAATATTTTAACGACCACTTCTTCGCCGCTCTTGAGCGACGCCGCATGCACTTGCGCGATCGAAGCCGCCGCCAGAGGGGTTTCGTCGAAGCGCAAAAAGATCTCCGCCAACGGCCGGCCAAATGCGAGCTCGATGGTTCCCATGGCGACGTCGCTGCCGAACGGCGGTACCCGGTCCTGAAGTTTCGCCAATTCGTCCGCGATGTCGACCGGCAACAGATCGCGGCGCGTCGAGAGTGCCTGGCCGAATTTCACGAAGATCGGCCCCAGCTCCTCGAGTGCGAGGCGTAGCCGTTCGCCCCGGGTGATGCCGGCGCTGCGTTGAAACCAGGTCCACGGGGACAGATAGAACAGGAAGCGGAACGGCCGGTACAAATGCGTTGCGCGCACGAAATCGTCCAGTCCGTGGCGGACCAGCGCCCGCTGGATCTGCAGCAGCCGGGCGGCGACTCGCAGGCGCATCAACGCGTTCCTTTAAGCCGATTCTCGAGCCGGGCAAGCCGGGCTTCGACGCGATCGGCCGCCTCGCGCAGGCGATCGACGCCGTGCAGGAATTCCTGCAACTCCGTGTCGTTGACCAAATCGCCGCTTTCCTCTTGCAGATATTCGGCGAGATTCTCTGCGGCGGTGCGGCGCGCTTTGCGCGCCCATGCCACGGTGCGCCTCGCGGCTTGCGCCAAGCGGTGCGCCGCCACATCGCCGATGTGCCGGGAGAGTTCCTCCTCCAGATCCGGTCGCGCCAACCCGAACAACTCCCGGTAACGGCTTGCAATCTCCGCATCGCCGCGGATGCGTGCGGCGGCGCGGCCACTGACACCACGGGGTTCGCGCATCAGTTCAAAGAGTGCCGAGGGCGATCCGGAGATGCTCGCATCCGCCGCGGTCTCCGCATCCGCAGCGAGGATGAGCCGACCCGCCGATACCGACGCACGCACGCCGAGCATTCCGTCGATGTCGATCTGCAGCGAGGTGCCGTTCAAGCGGCGTGCGGCGGCCGTAGCCAGCGTCGACTGGTCGATGCTGCGATTGAGCACCGCCTCGACGGATGCGAGCCAGGCGGGAGTGGCCGGCATGTCAGATCTTGTACCCGCGATGCAGAGCGACGATACCGCCCGTCAAATTGTGATAGCGGGCCTGCGCAAAGCCCGCGCTGCGCAGCATCTCGAGCAGCGTCTCTTGATTCGGGTGCATGCGAATGGATTCGGCCAGGTACCGATAGCTGGCGGCGTCTCGCGCAACCAGCCGGCCGAGGAGCGGCAATACGTTGAAGGAATAGGCTTCGTACACCGGTTTGAGACCCGGAGCCACCGGTGTCGAAAATTCCAGCACGAGAAGCTGTCCGGCGGGTTTCAAGACGCGGTACATGGAGCGTAACGCCGCCGCTTTGTCGGTCACGTTGCGCAGTCCAAAGCCGATGGTTACGCAGTCGAAGGAGTTATCGGCGAACGGCAAACGCTCGGCATCGGCAATGAGGCATTGGACGTTGCCCACGAGCCCGGCATCGAGGAGTCGGTCGCGGCCGATCTCGAGCATGCGCGGATTGATGTCCGACAGGACGACCCGGCCGTCGTTGCCGACCTGACGCAGCATGCCGATCGCCAGATCGCCGGTGCCGCCGGCGACATCCAGTGCGCATTGGCCGGGCCGCAGGCCCGTGAGCGACAAGGCGAACCGCTTCCAGAGCCGATGCACGCCGAGCGACATCAAGTCGTTCATGACGTCGTATTTGCCCGCCACGGAGGCAAAGACTGCGCCGACGCGCCCGGCCTTGTCGGCGGAAGCCACCGTTTCAAATCCAAAATCGACCGGATCGCTGGACTTGCTCATGACGCCCCTGAACGTGGATGGCGCATTGTAGCCGACTGCAGCGCGGCTCAGGCTCTTACGGCGCGGCCTTGCGCCGAATGCCCGCTTCGGCGCAGCGTTCGAGGTAGCGCGCCCAGTTGGTCTCAAAGTCCGTGCCCAATTCGTACAGCAGGCGCCAGGAATAAAGTCCGGTGTTGTGACCGTCATCGAAGTTCAGCCGCAGCGCATAGTTGCCCACCGGCTCGATGCCCGCGATGCCCACGTCTTCCTTCCCGATTTGCAATACCCCGTCGCCGCCGCCGTGGCCGCGGACTTCGGCGGAGGGCGAGAATACGCGCAGGTACTCGAACGGCAACTCGAAGTGCGCGCCATCGTCGAAGCGCACGTCCAGGATTCTAGACAAGGTGCGGAGCGTGATGTCGGTGGGCTGAGCCATCGGGCTACAAGATGTAGCGCGACAGGTCCTGGTCGCGCGCGAGTTCGCCCAGATTGCCCTCGACGTAATCGCGATCGACGACGACGCTTGAGCCGCTGCGATCGGCCGCGTCGAAGGAAACCGATTCGAGCAGCCGTTCCATGACGGTGTGCAGGCGGCGCGCGCCGATGTTTTCGGTCTTTTCGTTCACTTCGAACGCGACTTCGGCGAGGCGCTGCACGCCGGACGGCTCGAAGCGTAGTTCGACGCCCTCCGTGGCGAGCAGCGCCGTGTACTGCCGGCACAGAGAGGCGTCCGGCTCCGTCAATATGCGTACGAAGTCCTGCACCAGCAACGGTTCCAATTCGACGCGAATCGGCAGTCGGCCCTGCAGCTCGGGGATCAAATCGGAGGGTTTCGACATGTGAAAGGCGCCCGAAGCAATGAACAGCACGTGATCGGTCTTGACCGTGCCGTACTTCGTGTTGACGGTGCAACCCTCCACCAGCGGCAAGAGATCGCGCTGCACGCCCTCGCGCGACACATCCGCGCCCACGGTCTCCTGACGGCGGGCGATCTTGTCGATTTCGTCGATGAATACGATGCCGTTTTGCTCGGCATTCTCCACAGCGCGGACCTTCAGCTCTTCCTCGTTGATGATCTTCGAGGCTTCTTCGTCGAGCAGAAGCTTCGCGGCATCCTTGATCTTGAGCTTGCGCTGGCGCGTGCGTCCGCCGCCCAAATTTTGGAACAGGCCCTGCAATTGCTGCGTCATCTCCTCCATGCCCGGCGGCGCCATGATCTCGACCCCGAGGGGACTGGCGCGCACCTCGACCTCGATCTCGCGCTCATCGAGCTCGCCCGCGCGCAGCATTTTGCGAAAGCGTTGCCGCGTGTCCCCGTCCCGCGGCGCTCCGTCCTGGACGAACCCCGACTGAGCCCGGGGCAGGAGCACATCGAGGATGCGCTCCTCGGCCGCCTCAGCGGCCCGATGGCGCACTTTCGCAACTTCCTCCTCGCGTGTCATTTTGACGGAGATCTCAACAAGATCGCGGACGATCGAGTCAACTTCGCGGCCGACGTAGCCTACTTCGGTGAATTTCGTGGCCTCGACCTTGATGAAAGGGGCCTTGGCGAGGCGCGCCAGGCGCCTCGCGATCTCCGTCTTGCCGACGCCGGTGGGGCCGATCATGAGGATATTTTTGGGCGTGATCTCGGGGCGCAGGCTCGGCGAGACTTGCTGGCGCCGCCAGCGATTTCGCAGCGCAATGGCGACCGCACGTTTGGCCGCTTTCTGGCCCACGATGTGCTTGTCGAGCTCTTCGACGATTTCGCGCGGGGTCATTTGCGACATGAGGGCGCTACAACTCCTCGATCGTGAGGTTGCGATTCGTGTAGATGCAGATATCCGCCGCGATTTGCAGCGAACGCTCGACGATGTCGCGCGCGGACAAATCGGTGGTTTGCAGCAGCGCCTGTGCAGCGGCCTGGGCATAGCCGCCGCCCGAACCGATGGCGATCAGGTCGTGCTCGGGCTCGATCACATCGCCGTTGCCGGAGATGACGTAGGAACTGGCACTGTCCGCGACGCACAGCAGGGCCTCGAGCCTGCGCAGGCTGCGGTCGCTGCGCCAATCCTTGGCAAGTTCGATGGCCGCCCGCGTGAGATTGCCGAATTTCTCGAGTTTCCCCTCGAAACGCTCGAAGAGAGTGAAAGCGTCCGCCGTCCCGCCGGCGAAACCCGCCAGCACCTTGCCGCCGTACAGGCGCCGCACCTTGCGGGCGTTGCCTTTCATGACGCTTTGTCCCAGTGTGACCTGGCCGTCGCCGCCGACGGCAACCCGTCCGTTACGCCGTACCGCGAGAATCGTGGTTCCGTAAATCCGCTCTGGATCGTGATTCATCTGAACCCGATCATGTGGGCCGGCCGGCCGCCTTTCAAGCGTTGCGGTGACGGCGGCGCGCGCGCGGATGAGATGCGTCGTAGACCTTGGCCAGGTGCTGGAAGTCCAGATGGGTGTAGACCTGGGTCGTGCCGATGTCGGCGTGCCCGAGCAGCTCCTGCACGCCGCGCAAATCGCTGCTCGACTCCAGCAAGTGAGTCGCAAAGGAATGGCGCAGCATGTGCGGGTGCACGTGCACCCCCAGGCCCTGGCGGCGCGCCCACATGTCCACGCGCAGCTGCACGGCTCGCGCGCTGAGGCGCCGCCCTCCGCGGCCGATGAAGACCGCCGACGCGCCCTTGGCCAGGGCGGTGCGCTCGCCGAGCCATCTTTGCAGGGCGTCCAGCGCGAAGCGGCCGATCGGCAAGACCCGGGTCTTGTTGCCCTTGCCGACGACGCGCACGGTGCGGTCGCCGAAATCAATCGCTGCGATATCGAGGTTCACCAGTTCGCTCAAGCGAAGTCCCGAAGAGTAGAACAATTCCAGGATGGCCTTGTCGCGGGTCGAGAGAGAGTCATGAACTCGAAACTCCAGCAAGCGCCCCATTTGATCCGCATCGAGCGTGGTCGGCAGCCGCTTCTTGGTCTTCGGCGCGCGCACATCTTGGGCCGGGTTTCCCGCGCAGCAGCCCTCGCGCATCAGAAACTCATAGAATGTCCGTATCGCCGACAGCCGCCGTTGAATGCTGCGCGGGCCCAATCCGCCGGAGTGCTCGGCCGCGGCGTAGGCGCGCACTCGGACGTTATCGAGCGCGCTCCAGCGAAGGATCCTGCGCTGATCGCAAAAGCCTTGCAGCATCAGCAAGTCGTGCCGATACGCGGCCACCGTATGCGGGCTCATGCGCCGTTCGCTCGACAGATGTCCCGCGAAGCGCTCGATCCAGGCGCGCTGCTCCGAATTCACCGTGCGGCGCTCGGGGCCTCAACGCATGAGTGCGTAAGTCACCAACTCGCCGATTCGCGAGAGGAACTCCGTGCTCATGGCAGGATGGAACCTTTCGACGTCGCTTGCGCCGATGGCCAGAATACCCAGCGCGCCTTTTGAGCCGAGCGGCGTCAGCGCCACCGAGCCGATCTCGATCGAGTCTTTCCCGAATAGAAAGTCGCGCTGGGCATCGCGAATTTGTCCGCATCGCGGCTTGCCCGCCTGCAGCAAGGACTCGAAGGTCTTCATGGCGGGGTCGGCCGGGTCAGCGGTGCGCAAGAAGCGGCTCGGCGCGGCCTCCAGGGAGCGGGCTTCCTCGAGAAACAGCACCAGCACCGAATCCCGGGCGTCGAAATCCTCGCGCAAACTCGCCTCAACGGCGCCGATGGTGTCCGACAGCGTCCGCGTGCGGATCAGGCGCTGAGTGAGCCGGTGGATTCGCTCGGCCAGCGCGTCGTTCGAGCGCGCCACGTCCACCAATTCCTTCAATTTGCGTTCGAGCAACTGATTGCGCTCGCGCAGCACCTCAACCTGGCGCTCCACCAGGCTCACCGTCGCGCCGGAGTCGCGCAGATGGGGGAGTCGCAGCTTGGTGAGCAAGGGGCCGTTGCGCTCGAAAAAATCCGGATAGGTTTGCAAGTATTCCGCCACACTCAAGTCGTTGAGCGCGTCCTGTTTGATCCCGCGTGCCTGACTCGTCGTCATTGGTGAGCTCCCGTTACATCCCGTTAAATATCGATCTTTCCGGTAAAAACCGTGGTGGCGGGGCCGGTGAGCCAGACGCGCCGCCCGGGTCCCGGCCAAGAAACGTAAGCAGTGCCGCCGGGCAAGTCGACCCGGACGTCCCCCTCCAGCAGGCCTTGCTGCCGGCCGATCACCGCAGCGGCGCAGGCGCCGGTGCCGCAGGCCAGGGTCTCGCCGGCACCCCGCTCGAACACGCGTAGACGAATGTGGTTGCGATCGACGATTTGCATGAATCCCACGTTGGTGCGTCGAGGAAAGAGCCTGTGATGTTCGATAGTAGGCCCAATTCGAGCGACCCGAGCCGTTTTTACATCGGGAACCCGCAGCACGACGTGCGGATTGCCGATCGATACCGCTCCGAACTCGATCGCTTCAGCGTCGACCTCGAGCGTGTACGGCGCCACCCGGGCCTCCGTGTCCATCGGCAGAGAGCGCGGATCGAAGTCCGGCGTACCCATGTCGACCGACACCAGTCCATCCTCGCGGATGCGTGCGCTCACGGGGCCGGCCATGCTCTCCATAACGATCTCGCGGCCGAGTTGCGGTGCTCTCGCGTACAGCAGCGCCGCGATACAGCGCGCGCCATTACCGCATTGCTCGCCCTCGCTGCCGTCGGAGTTGAAGACTCGGTAGAACGCGCGCCTGCCGGAATTGCGCGGCGCTTCGAGCATCAGCGCCTGGTCGAATCCGACACCGGTGTGTCGATCGGCGAGAGCACGTACCGTATCCGGCGGTAGAGGCCCGCCAGCGGCGGTGGGGGCGTCGAAGACAAAAAAATCATTACCCAGTCCTTGCATCTTCAAAAACTCGATCCGCATCATGAGAGCATAGCCGATGCACCTATTTGTCGCGAGCCAGCCGCGGATCTTATTGCGCGGAACGGCTCTCAAGGTGCGCGCGGGTCGCGCAATGCGCTAGGCTTGCCGGGGTTACAACAACAAACTTGGGTGTTTATGCGCCACGTAATGGTCCTGAACGCGAAGGGTGGATGCGGCAAGAGCACGCTGGCCACGAATATCGCGGTGTTTTTCGCCAGAGACGGACACCAGGTTTGCATCGCCGACTACGATCCTCAGCGTTCGAGTCTCGATTGGCTCGCGCAGCGGCCCGCCGATTTGCCCGCGATCAGCGGCGTTCCGGCCTACGAGGACGGCTTGCGCAGTGTGGCGCGCGCAACCGATGTCCTGGTCATCGACGCGCCCGCGCGGGTGCACGGCACCGAGCTCAATGAACTGGTGCGGCGCGCCGAAACCATCGTCATTCCCGTGCTGCCGTCGACGATCGACATCAAGGCTTGCGCGCATTTCATGGCGGAACTGCTCGAAATCGGCAAGGTGTCGCGCAAACAGGCGCGTTTGGCCCTCGTCGCCAACCGCGTACGCGAATACACGCTGATCTACGAAGAGCTGGACCAGTATCTATCCAAGCTCAAGGTGCCGTATCTCGGCTGTTTGCGCGAAGCGCAGAACTACGTGCGAGCCTATGCGCGCGGAATGGGTGTTCTGGAGCTTCCGGAGTATCTTGCGTGGCCCGACTGGAAGCAGTGGGAACCGATCGGCGAATGGCTCGACAGCAAGAGAAGCCGGCCTTGAGGTTCTCCGGCGCCGTCGAGCGGAGCACGCCGGCGCCGTCAAAGACTCGCGCGAATACCGGCGTCCAAATCCGCGTACGCCAGCGCGACGCCGAGTTCCTCGCGCAGGCGCCGATTGTCGACGCGGCGCGATTCGCCGAGAAAGGACCATGAAGACTCCGAAAAGCGTTCGCGTGCTTCGGCCCGGCTGATCAGCGGCGGCTGGGGCAGACCGCCGATGCGAGCCACACGCTGCAGATAGCAGGTAAGGCTGTCGTCGGAGCCGTCGGCGACATTGTAGATCCGGCCGTCGGCGGCCGCAGCGAGGCCCGCCGTGAGGCATGAGGTCGCCAGGTCCTCGACATGGATACGGTTGGTGGGCGTCGCCTCCTGGGGGGAAATCGCCGGCTCGCCGCGGCGCAGCCGCTCGAGAGGCAGGCGCCCAGGGCCGTAGATCCCGGCGACCCGCAGAATACACCAGGACACTGCGCGCGCCTCGGCCCAGCCGCGCACCGCGTTCTCGGCCGCAAGCCGCCTGGCGGCGCGCGCCGTCTGCGGCGCGGGCGAAGTGTCCTCGTTCACCCATGCGCCTTGACGGTCGCCATAGACTCCCGTGGTGCTCAAGTAGACGATGCGCTCCAGCGGCCCCCGTACCTGGTCGAGAAAGTGCTCGAGTCGCGCATCGCGCGTGCCCTCGCGCGCCGGAGGCGCCATGTAATAAAGCAGTTCACCGCCGAACTGCTGGCGCGCGATCGGCAGGTCCAAGTCGAGTGGCACGGCTTCGGCGCCGGCGGCCGCGACCGCTTCGAGGCTTTGCGGGCGACTGCAGAACCCGCGGACGGTACGGCCGAGCGATTGAAAACGCCGCGCCAGGCGCAAGCCCGTGTATCCGCAGCCGACGATGGCGATCGAGCGCATGCCGGGCGGTGGTCGGTCGCGGCCACGTGCAATACTCAGACAGGCTCCTTGTGCTCGTGGAGAAAGGCGTGCGCATCAGTGTATCCAAAGGCAATCGCAGTTTCAGCGCCGCACCGGACCAATCCGTGCTCGATGCGGCGCTCGATGCCGGCTTGAATTTACCGCATAGCTGCAAGAGCGGCGCTTGTGGTGCCTGCCGGGCCCGGCTGCTGACAGGGGAGGTCGGTTACCCGAACGGACCGCCGCTCGGGCTCACCTCGGCCGAATCGTCGGAAGGCCTCATTTTGCTCTGCCAAGCGCACGCGCGCACCGATCTGACGCTCGAACTGTTCGACGTCAGCCTCGCCGATCAGGCGCTCATCAAGCGCTTGCCCTGCCGCATCGATCGCGTCGAACAATGGTCGCACGACGTGATGGGCGTGTTCGTGCGGCTCCCCGCGGCGGAACGGTTCGATTTTTTGCCCGGGCAGTATATCGACTTCCTGCTGCCCGGCGGCCGGCGGCGGAGCTTTTCGATCGCCTCGCCGCCGCACGACTCACGCTTGCTGGAATTGCATGTGCGCCGAGTTTCGGGCGGCGAATTCACCGAGCCCTTGTTCTCCGAGCCGGTGCGCGGCGGATTGCTCACGATGCAAGGACCCTTCGGGCATTTCGTGTACCGATCGCCCGAACCGCGGTCCTGCGGCAACGATGCACCGATGCTGCTGCTCGGCGGCGGCACGGGTCTCGCCCCCTTGAAGAGCATCCTAAGGCACGTGATCGAGAACGGCTTCGATCGAGAGATGATCCTTTACTGGGGCGTGCGCGACCAGTGTGATCTGTACGCGCGGGCGGCGCTCGAGCAGATGGCGCGGCGCGCCGCCAATTTCCGCTGGGTGCCGGTGCTTTCGGATGCAGCGCCGGGGTGGGCCGGCCGACGCGGCTGGGTTCACGAGGCCGTGCTCGGCGAGATCGAGCAGCTCACACGCTATGAGGTATATGCGAGCGGGCCGCCGGCAATGATCGAAGCGGTGCGCCGAGAGTTCGCGCTGCGCGGAGTGCCACCGACGCGGTTGCTGTTCGATTCCTTCGACTATGCACCCGATTCGCTCGCGCGCCAGCGGACGATGGCCTCCACCAAGTCCTGATCTTCGGCCGACCTTGCCTGCAGCAGCGGAGCCGATAGCCCGCGCTCGCGCAGGCTGTGCGCGACACGGGCTCCCGGAACGACCCAGTGCGCGCGTTCGAAATCGCCGCGCAGCGCCGGCGTCGCCACCGCGAGCAGATTGGCGGCAATCTCCGCGCTGGTCGCCGTGATCACGTGAATCGCGCCGGCGGCGAAATGCGCCTCCAGTGCCGCCAATTCCTGCTTGGCGGGATTGGCGCGCTCGCGCCGGTACACATCGGCGACCGTCACGTGTGCGCCGCGGCGCGCGAGCTCCTGCTGCAGCAGGTCCCGGCCGCTCTCGCCCTTGATGAGCAATATCCGGTTGCCCGCGACGTGCTCCAATTTCGCATGCCGCAGAAGACCCTCGGAATCGAAATCCGCCGTGGGCTGAACGGCCACCCGGTAGCCGGCTTGATTCAGCGCGCGTACGGTCGCGGGGCCGACGGCGGCCAACGCCAGGTCGCGCCTCTGATCGAGCAGCACGGCACCAAATCTCACGGCGTTCGAGCTGGTGAAGATGATGAGATCGAAATTCTCCAGAGCGCCCAATCGAGCCGCCAAGGCACGCCGTTCGGTCAACGGCTTGATTTCGATGGCCGGCAGAAGAAACGTGCTCGCGCCTCGTGCCGCGAGCAGACGGCAGAGCGGCATCGCCTGGTGTTGCGGTCTAGTCACGAGAACGCCGAGACCGTGCAGCGGGAGCATTGCGTCAGGCGGTGCGCAACCGCTGCAGCAGGTCGCCCGCGCCTGAGGCCAACACGCGCTCGGCCAGTTCCTCGCCGAGGGACTGCGCGTGAGATGCGCTGCCGGAGATCGAGTCGCGCAGCAGCCTCGAGCCGTCGGGTTCCGCGACCAGGCCCTCGAGCGTCAAGCGATTCGCCTCGATGCGTGCGTGCGCGGCGATCGGCGATTGGCAGCTGCCGCCCAGCCGCCGCGCGAAGGCGCGTTCCGCTTCCATCGCCGTCCGGGTGGCGGCATCATCGAGCAAGCGAAGAGCATCGCGCGACCTCCCGTCCGAAGAGCGGCACTCGACGCCGATGATCCCCTGACTAACCGCCGGCAGCAAAACGCAAGGGTCGAGGCGTGCTGCGATTCGCGATTCCAGCCCCAGGCGCAGCAGGCCCGCACAGGCGAGGATAATCGCGTCCAATTCGCCCGCATCGAGGCGCCGCAGGCGCGTATCCACATTGCCGCGCAGCGGTTCGATGCGCAGGTCCGGCCGCGCGGCCAATATCTGCGCCTGACGTCTGAGACTCGAGGTCCCGAGGCGTGCGCCGCGGGGGAGTTCCTCCAGGCTGCGGGCGGTCCGAGTGACCAGCGCATCGCGGGCGTCGGCCCGCGGCAGGACGGCGGCAATCATCAACCCTTTGGGGAGCTCGCCGGGCACATCCTTCATGGAATGCACGGCGAGATCCGCGTGGCCGTCCTCGAGGGCCGTCTCCAGTTCTTTGATGAACAGGCCCTTGCCGCCGATCGCGGCGAGGCTCCGGTCCTGAATTCGGTCGCCTTTCGTGGTCATCGGCACGAGCTGCACCTCGAGGCCCGGGTGCTCCCGGCGCAGCAGCGATGCGACGTGTTCCGCCTGCCACAGCGCCAGTTGGCTCTTGCGGGTGGCGATGCGCAACGGCGGTTTCACGATCACCGCGCTCACGTCGAATCCGATTCCGGTTCGTGAAAAAGAGCCGATTTGAGCCGGTAGATCGCCGAGATGTCCTCATCGCCAAACCCTTGCACGATCAGCTGCGCATACTGCTGCAGGGTTGATTCGACGACCGGCAGCTTGGCGCCGTGCCGTGCGGCCATGTCGCGGCAAATGCGCAGATCCTTGGCGTGCAGGCGCACGCGGAATCCGGGGGGAAAACTGTTCTTTGCCATGAACGGTGCGCGATTGACGAAATACCAGCTCGAGCCCGCGCCCTGGCCGAGCGTGTCGATCAACCGATCGAGCGGCAGTCCCTCGGCGCGTGCAAAGGCCATCGCCTCGCCAACGGCCTGGATGATGCCGGCACACATGATCTGATTGGTGGCCTTGGCAGCCTGACCTGCACCGCTCGGCCCGAAGTGGGTGATGGTCTTGCCGAGCTTTTCCAGGATCGGCAACGCGCGACTGAACACCCCTTCATCGCCGCCGACCATGACGGCGAGGGAAGCTGCGCGCGCGCCTTCGACGCCGCCGCTCACGGGGCAATCGAGAAATCCAACGCCGAGCGCGGCGAGTTGGCTGTGCATCTCGCGCGCCGTTCCGGCCCCCACCGTCGAGCAATCCATCACGATCATGTTGGGACTGAGGCCCGGGTCGAGGCCCGCGATCACAGCGCGCAGGTCCTCATCGGCCGACACGCAGATCACGACGGCCTCGCAGTTGCCGGCGAGCTCGGTCAGGCTTGCGAAAGCATGGCAGTGCAGTTCCTTGGCGAGCAGCGCGGCCTTCTCCGCGGTGCGATTCCATACGCCTGTAAGGAGCCCCGCCCGATGAAGATTGCGCGCCATCGGCGCGCCCATCGCCCCCAAACCGACAAAGCCTGTTTGCATACGCGTATTTCCTGCGATAGAAATTCGAACGCACAGCCTACGGCTTTGCGCCGTGGGCGGCAAAACTCAATGCAGAGGGAGCGGGGAGTTCGCGGTCAGGTGGCGCTGTTGCAAATCGCGTCGATGTCGCGCTTCGCATTCACGCGCTCGGAGTCGATTTCCTCCGACGTCAAATATTGGCGCTCGCCATTTTCGCCGGGCTTATAGAGGTGTCGGCCCTCGATCAGCTTCTTGTAGCGTTCCTGCGCTTCGGTGCACTGCGCGTCGCGCGTCTGTGCGACGTCTTTTTGCACGGCCTTTTTGGTTTCGAGGTCAGCGGCCGGAACGGCGGAATTCTTCGCCACCGCCGGGGCCGGTGTATCGGTTTTCGTGGGCCGACCCGTATGCGTGCCGAGCAATTCGACGACCTCGGCGTGCACGCCATCGGGCGGCCTATCGCCGTACTGAATCTTGCCTTGTGCGTCAACCCACTTGTACACGACTGCGGAGGCCATGCCGGAGCAAGCCATCAGCACCGCGCACAGAAGAACGCGCTTCATTATAAGAGCTCCTCGCCTCGTGAACTATAACGCACGCGAACCTGCCTCTCCCGTACGAATTCGTACTGCCTGGCCAAGATCCAATACGAAGATTTTACCGTCGCCGATCTTCCCAGTGCGAGCCGTCTCGATGATGGCTTCCACCACCTGCTCGACTTGCTCGTCATCGACGGCCAGTTCGAGCTTCACTTTGGGCAAGAAATCGACCACGTACTCCGCCCCACGATAAAGCTCAGTGTGGCCCTTTTGGCGTCCAAAGCCTTTGACCTCTGTCACGGTAATGCCCTGAACCCCGACCTCGGCGAGCGCCGAACGCACGTCATCGAGCTTGAAGGGTTTGATGATGGCGACGACCATTTTCATACGGGCTGACTCCTATATCGAGTAGGGCGCAGTCTAACAGCGAGTATTGCACGAGAATTGTTGCAGGACAGCATGGAGTATTGAAATTTTCTGATGTATAACCGCACAGGCGTCTTGCGCCGGGCGCGCGAATATAAAAAACGGCGCGAGTTCTGTCGAGGAACCCGCGCCGCCGGGATATCGCACCGACGGGGGAGTTGGCTGGCTTGCCGGCGCGAGATGCTCCTAAAACGTAAATCCGGGACCTCGCTCGTTTCCGAGCGAGGCTGTAGTCGGCGTCGCGTTAAATGGCGTCCGGGCCCGTTTCCCCGGTGCGCACTCGCAGCGCCTGCTCGAGTTCGAAAATCCAGACCTTGCCATCCCCCGTCTTGCCTGTCCTAGCCACGTTACAGACTGCCTCCATCACTTGCTCCGCAATCGAGTCATCCACCGCCAGCTCTATCTTCGCGTTCGGAAGGAACCCGACCGGATATTCGGCGCCCCGATAAATCTCCGTGTGACCCTGGTGCCGACCGTATCCGTGCACTTCGGTCACCGTAACACCTTGGATACCGATGTCCGCCACCGCTTGGCGCACTTCGTCCACTTTGTACGGCTTGATGACCGCGGTGATCAACTTCATGCATTTATGCCCGTACGCGCCGCTTAATTAGGCCGCCTTCGAGGCCGCCGGCGCGTACCATTACCTTCACCGCTGCAGATTCCATGCCATCGCGCAGGGCATTGGGCTTCAGGGACTTGCACGAAAGGGGATGGCGCAAATGCACTTCTTTGGCGCAAGCGGGGAGCGATGGTGCGTTATCGGAGTGCGGAAGGCGGGTACGGCTGTAATCGGAGGCGACGATGACTTTCATCAACTCGAATGGACTGGATGACCTCGCTCGCCGCTTGGCGGAGGCGGTGCCCGAGTCGCTGCGCAGCTTCGGCCGGGACTTGGAGGGCAATTTCAAGGCAGTCTTGCAGGCCCAGTTGGCGAAGCTCGATCTGGTGAGCCGGCAGGAGTTCGATGTCCAGGCGGCATTGCTGGCGAGAACGCAAGCGGCGCTCGCCGCCATGGAAGAGCGCCTCAAGAACATCGAAGCGAATCTTCCGCGCCCCTAGCATCTCGGCGTCGCGGAGGAGGTGTGGAAAAGCGGCTGAGCACGGTTCTCAGCCGCGCGCCCGCCGGACTCTCAGCGCCCCTGGTGCGAGTCGAAGTGCACCTCGGACCGGGATTACCGGCCTTTGCCCTGGTGGGTCTGCCGGAAGCCGCGGTGCGCGAGAGCAAGGAGCGGGTGCGCTCCGCGCTGGTCACCGCGGGTTTCGATTTTCCCGCGGGGCGGATCACGGTCAATTTGTCTCCCGCCGATTTGCCCAAGGCCGGCGGCCGCTTCGATCTGCCGATCGCCGTCGGCATCTTGGCCGCGAGCGGTCAATTGTCCCGAAGCACCCTGGCGCGCCGCGAGTTCTACGGCGAGCTCGCCTTGAGCGGCGAGCTTCGAGAAACGCCGAAGCTGCTGCCGGCGTTGATGGCCGGAGCGCGCACCCAGTGCGAATTGATCCTGCCCGCGGCGAATGCGCTGGAGGCAAGCTGGGTCGCCGGTCCGAGGGTCAAGATGGCGCAGCATCTGCTCGAGGTATGCGATGCCTTGAATGGCCGCTTCGCACTCCCCACCGCGCGCCCTATGGCGGTGCCCGTTGAGGACCCGTCCCCCGACCTCGCCGAGGTGCGCGGTCAATTCAGCGCCAAGCGCGCGTTGGAAATTGCCGCTGCCGGCGCGCATGGGCTGCTCATGATCGGGCCGCCAGGCGCGGGGAAAACGCTGCTGGCCCAGCGCCTGCCGGGGCTCTTGCCACCCCTCGACGCGGACGAGGCGTTGGAGGTGGCGAGCGTCGAGTCCGCCGCGGGCCGCCGGCCGCGCCTTGGGGGGCGCCGGCCGTTTCGGAGCCCCCAACATACGGCGTCCGTCGCGGCGCTCATCGGCGGTGGATCGCTGCGGCCGGGCGAATTATCGCTCGCCCACCGGGGCGTGCTGTTCCTCGACGAGCTTCCGGAGTTCGCGCGCAACGCGCTGGAAGCGCTGCGCGAGCCGTTGGAGAGCGGCGTCGTTGCGATCTCTCGGGCGAAATATGCGTGTGAGTTCCCGGCAAGGTTTCAGCTGGTCGCGGCGATGAATCCGTGCCCGTGCGGCTACGCCGGTGACCGGCGGGGGCGCTGCAGCTGCACGGCGGAACAGGTGGCCCGCTACCGCAACCGCATCTCGGGCCCGCTGATCGACCGGATCGATATGCACGTCGAGCTGACGGCCGTACCGGTGGAGCATCTTGTTTCCGATGCGGCGTTCCCGGCTGAAACCTCCGCGGCGGTGGCCGCACGCGTCGCGACCGCAAGGCGGTGGCAACTGCAACGCCAGGGGAAGCTCAATTCGTACCTAACGCCCGCTGAGGCGACGAGCATCTGCCGGCTGGAGCGGGATTCGCGGTTGCTGATCGGAACGGCGATCGCGCGCCTGGGTCTGTCGGCCCGCGCCTACCAACGCGTTCTCAAGCTCGCGCGCACGTGCGCCGATTTGGCGGCCGAGCAGCACATCCGCCGCCAGGATGTGGCCGAAGCCGTGACCTTGCGCGCGTTGGACCGGGCTATTTGTTGAGTGAGAGCATGTAGTCGACGGCCATGCGAATCGTGGCATCCGGCCAGTTCGTGCCGCCCCGCGGTGGCATGGCTCCCTTGCCTGCGATGGCATGCGCGTACAGCGCATCCTTGCCTTGCGCGATGCGCGGTCCCCAAGCCGCATGATCTCCAACTTTGGGCGCGCCATTGATACCCAATCCATGACAGGCCGAGCAGATTTGCTTGAATGCCTGCTCCCCGGTGGTTGGAACCTCCACTGCCGCAGCATCTGCCTTGGGCGCCGACAAGGCAGCCAAGGCACTGTTGTCCTGACCCGCGATCGCCACGTGCGCGAAGGGAGCGATGTTCTGCTGCACCGCCTTGTAATGCAGCGGATCCTGCAGCACATCTTGCTCTTGAACATCTCTGCCGATGACTCGCGCCACCGCGAACAGCACGATCGCAAAGGCGATGAGGATACCGAGCACCACGCTGAAGGAATTGAAGAAATGCGTATCTGAAGATTCGGGTTGTGACACGGCAACTCGCTGAATATTGATGGAAAAGGCCCGGGAGGGCGGCAGTATAGCGATACCGGGCGAAACCCGAAATAGCCCGCCAGTGTCTTTAGAATGACGCGCATAGGCGCCATGATTCAAACAACAGATCCGAGGAGATCCATTCGTGGACACGTCACCGTTGACGGGATGGGACAATTTCTTCGTCATTGCCGGATCGTCGGCCGCAGGGCTCACGGGGTTGACGTTCATCGTCATTACGTTGGCCGCCGAGGCGCGGCGCGTGAACCCAATCGGCCTGCGAATCTTCATAACGCCGACGATCGTTCACTTTTCGGCGGTTCTGGGCTCCGCCGCCTTTCTAAGCATGCCGCGCCAGACCGTGTTCAGTGTGAGCTGGGGTTGCGGCATCGCCGGCGCAGCCGGCGTTCTTTATGTCGCAGTGATCGGCGCGGGCGTACGTCGAATCGCGAGCGCCTACGTACCGGTGCGCGAGGACTGGATCTGGAATGTGATCCTACCGGGCGCCGCTTATGGGTGTTTGTTCGCCGTCGCATTCCTCATCCGGCGCTGGCCGGTGGGCTGCATCTACGGGCTCGCGGCCGCGTTGGTGCTGCTGATGTTTGTGGGCATTCACAACGCCTGGGATATCGCGGTATGGAATAGCCTACGCAAGCCCGAGCAGCCCACGAACCCCTGAGCGAGCCGGGGCCGGTCACAGGTGCTTCGCGAGGAACTCCATCGTACGGCGCCAGGCGAGGTCCGCGGCGGCCGGGTCGTACTTGAGGAACGCCAATTTCTTGGAGTCCGCGGTTTCGTTCGCAAAGGCATGCTTCGCTTGATAACGGTGAAACTCGAACGGGACTTTCGCAGCGCGGAGCTTGTTCTCCAGCTCATCGACCTTGGCGATTGGAAAGGCCGTATCCTCGGTCGCCCAGTGGCCCATCAGCGGCGCCCGGATCCGAGTCGCGTCGATGTATTCGAGCGGCGGCAGGCCGTACCATACGACCACGGCGTCCACCTCCGATACGTTGACCGCCGCGAGCAGGGTCAGTGCCCCGCCCATGCAAAAGCCGGTGACGCCCACCTTGGCGCTGCCCGAGGCCTTCAAGTACTGCACCGCGCCGCGCACATCCTGAGCAGCGGCCGAGGCGAAGTCCAAACCCTTCATCAGATGTTCGGCTTCGCGCGCGTCGTGCGCGACCTTGCCCCGGTACAGGTCCGGTACCAGCGCTCGGTACCCGGTCTCCGCGAGCTTGTCCGCGACACCGCGAATCTGGTCGTTGAGTCCCCACCACTCCTGGATCACGACGATCCCCGGAGCATGGGCAGCGCTCGCAGCCTCGGCAAGATAGCCGCTGACGCTGCCCCCATCGGGGCGCTGATAGTTGATTACTTTACCCATTTGGTTACCCGCTAGAACTGCGATCAGTGCGTGGATCGGCGCTGTTAGAATACAGCGCAATTGCACCATCGATCAAAAATTGGCAACGGGACGCCCAAACGACCGAGACCATGGGATTCGATCTTCAACAACTTGAGCGCGCCGCGGAACTCGTGCATCGGGTGCTTCCGGCCACCCCGCAGTACGCGTGGCCGAAGCTCGGCCGGCGTGCCGGCTGCACGGTTTGGGTCAAGCACGAAAATCATACGCCGACCGGGGCGTTCAAGGTCCGTGGAGGACTCGTCTACCTGGATCGGCTTTGCAGAGCGCACCCCAAGATCCGCGGAGTTATTTCCGCGACGCGCGGCAATCATGGCCAATCCATCGCATTTGCCGCGGCACGCGCCGGCGTCCCCGCAACCATCGTCGTACCGCGGGGGAATTCTGCGGACCAGAATTCCGCCATTGCGGCCTTCGGCGCGCGGGTCATCGAGTTCGGCCGCGACTTCGATGAGGCAAAGCACGAGGCATTTCGTGTGGCCGATGCGCAGGGGCTGCACTTCGTTCCCTCGTTCCACGGCGATCTGGTTCTCGGCGTGGCGAGCTACGCGCTCGAACTGTTTCGCTCGGTCGGTGAATTGGATGCGGTGTACGTGGGAGTCGGCATGGGCTCGGGCATCGCAGCGCTGATTGCGGTGCGCGATCTGCTCGGCCTGAGGACCGACATCATCGGCGTGAGCGCCGCCAATGCTCCGGCCACGGCACTGTCCTTTGCCGCCGGCCGCCCCATCGGCACGCCGTCCGCGAAAACCTTTGCCGACGGCCTAGCGACGCGCGAACCCGACACCGATGCCATTGCGGCCATCTGCGGCGGCGCGGCGCGCGTGGTGACGGTGACCGAAGACGCCATCGCCGAATCGGTCAGAATTTATTTCGACGATACTCACCAGGTTGCCGAGGGAGCGGGGGCCGCCGCGCTTGCTGCATTGCTGCAGGAGCGCGAGCGGATGGCGAACAAGAACGTTGCGCTCGTTCTCAGCGGCAGCAACATTGAGCGCGCGAGGCTCGGGCAGATTCTCGGCGGCCAAACCCCGGCGGCGTAGTCCCACTCGAGCGCGTCCTCATGCGCTCTGGCTCACGTGGGAGTTCCCGCCGGTTTGGCGGGTGGGCCGCCAACCGGATCGAGATCGGCGGCGCGCGCTTCCGTCAGTCGGCTCGCACAGATCACCGAAACGGCGCACGCGGCGGCGACGTATGCGGACACCCCTAAGTTGCTGTGAAACCGCGCATACAAACCCGTCGCAATCATGGGTGCGAAGCCACCGCCCAGGATCGCGCCCATCTGGTAGGCGAGGGAGGCCGCGGAATAGCGCACGCGGGTGGCGAACAACTCGGTGAACATCGCCGCCAAAGGCCCGTAGGAGAGGCTATTGAACGACAAGCCCATGTATATGGCGACTGTGATCCACAGCAGCGAGCGGGTAGCGACAAGCGGGAAAAGTACGAAGGCCCACAGACCGCCGAGCGCGACCCCCGTGACGAAAAGGCGCCGTCGTCCGAATCGGTCGGATAGCCTGCCCGCCAAGAAGAGGGTCGGGGAGGCGGCGACGTTCGCGATCAGCACGGCGGCGAGCAGGGTACCGCGCGGCAAATGCAAGCCCGCGGCGCTCGTTCCGTAGGCGACGACGTAAGTAATGAGAACATAAAACGACAAGTTGGTGGAGACGTAGGCTCCGGCCGCGAGGAGAATCATCCTGGGGTGCAGACGGATCGACTCGAGCACCGGCGAGCGGCGCTTCTCGCGCATCGCAGCGGCGGGCGTGGCCTGCGCTTGCAGTTGCCGAAACGCGGCCGTATCCGCAACTCGATAGTGAATGAACACTCCGAGAACAACCAGCACGAAGCTGAGCAGGAAAGGGATACGCCAACCGTAGGTCATGAACGCTTCGGGCGATGTCGCGCCGTTCGCGATCAGCAGGGCAAGATTGGCCAGCACCACACCGGCCGGGACGCTCGCCTGAACGATGCTGCCGTACAAGCCGCGCCGCGAACCGGGGGCATTCTCGGTCGCGAGCAGGATTGCGCCGCCCCACTGACCGCCCACGGCGAGGCCCTGAATGATTCTCAGCACCACCAGCGCGAGCGGTGAGAACATGCCCACTGCATGGTAAGAGGGCAGGACTCCGATGAGGGTCGTCGCGATGCCCATCGTGATCAGCGCGATGACCAGCGCCGTCTTGCGACCGGATTTGTCGCCGATGTGCCCGAACAGGACTGCACCAATCGGCCGCGCCACAAATCCAACCGCGAAAGTGCTGAATGAAGCGATGACGCCGACGAGCGGCGGCATCGTCGATGGGAAAAATATCGTCGGAAATACCAGAGCAGCAGCCGTGGCGTAGAGAAAGAAGTCGTACCATTCGATCGCGGCGCCGGCGAGGCCCATCAGCGCGAGTTTGAGCGCGCCCCACGGCGCGCGAGCCGGGTCGGTGCCGGGGATCGGCGAGTGCGAAAGAGCGGTCGCCATGGCTCACTTGTTACGCTTAAGCTTACCCACGGCCGCCTCCCCCATCATCGAACCCCATCCGCACCTCATGTTAGCCGCCCCTGGGCGATTGCACTACTTCCGGCATTTCGCGCTCCTCGTCTGCATTGCCGCCGGAATCCTCGCCGTGCGCCGGCGCCTCGCACTGGACGCCGCCAGCTGGTTTGCCCTGTATGGCGCGCTGCACGCCGCCGCACTGGTGGCGAGTCTGCGCGTCCGACAGCCCTGGTGGCGATCATTGCTCTTCATAGCTGCCGCGGCGGGACTCGCCATGTCGATCGCACGGCTGGGCCTGTTCGGCATGCGTTACGCCGGCAAACTGCCGGGAGTTTTGGGAGCGGCGGGGTTGCTCGGGACCGCTTCCTTGCTCGGTGCCCTCGCATACGGAATTCTCATTCGACGATTCAGGTTCGCAGAATTTCCGATTGGGGCTCTCGTCGCTACCGCGTCGGCTTGCGCACTCGCTACGCTCGCCGTCCTCGCTACGGTCGGTCATGCGCCGGTGCGCGGCGTCCTGTGGGTGACGATCGCATGGTGGTTCACCCTGTCAGCCGGCCTTTGGTATCACGAACGGCAGCGAACTTGATAAACTCGAACGATACACTCGCGACGGCGGTAGTCTTTCCCCATGACCGATGAAGCCAACCAGAGCGACGGCGGCTGTACATGCCGCTTCGTGCGTTACCGTATGACGGGCAAACCGCTGTTCGTTCACTGTTGTCATTGCCGCTGGTGCCAACGCGAGACCGGTAGCGCCTTTGCGCTGAATGCGATGATCGAAGCGGACCGGGTTCAGCTATTGGAAGGTGACGTGGAAGTCATTTCTACGCCGAGCCTGAGCGGCAAGGGACAAAAAATCTCCAGATGTCCGAATTGCCGCATCGCGCTGTGGAGCAATTACAGCGGTGCGGGGGATGCGGTGCGTTTCGTGCGCGTTGGAACGCTCGACGAGCCCGACCGGGTGTCGCCCGACATCCACATCTTTACGGCGTCGAAGCAACCCTGGGTCGTGCTTTCCCCCGCAATCCCCGCCGTGGAGGAGTTTTATCGGGCGTCCGAATATTGGCCGAAGGCCAGTCTGGATCGCCGCGCGCTCTTGCGGGCGAAGTGAGCCGCGCAGTGATGCCTGCGCTGTGACCTCTGGATATCGATCACCCCGGCGGCAAATCGGCGCGATTGCAGTAAGATGGCAAGTGCGCCTCCACGCGCGGCGCGCGCAGGAACGGCCGCCGGCCCTCGAATCGGGAGATGTTCGAATGATGAAGACCCTGTTCTTGATGGTTGCTTGGTGCCTGCTGTTCGTTCTCTGCTGGCCGCTCGCTTTGTTCGCGCTCGTGCTGTGGCCGCTCGTGTGGCTGCTGTCGCTGCCATTTCGTTTGCTCTCGATCACCTTCGATGCCGCGTTTGCGCTGCTCAAGGCCGCCCTGTTTCTACCGGCGCGGATCCTCGGGTACCGCCCCCGCACCGTCGGCCGCATGCAGTAGACCCGAAACACGATGGTCTCGGCCCAGGATGCGCTCGCCCTGCTCCGGGATGGTAACCGGCGCTTCGTCGCGGATGTCCGCAGGCCTGACGCATTGGAGAGCCGTACGCGCCGCATCGAACTGGCTGCGGGCCAGGCGCCTTTTGCGGCCATTCTGGGCTGCTCCGATTCCAGAGTCCCGGTCGAGATCGTCTTCGATCAAGGGTTGGGGGACCTGTTCGTCATTCGCGTCGCCGGCAATATCGTCGCGCCGTCGCAGATCGGTAGCGTCGAATTTGCGGCCGAACAGTTCGGCACGCGTCTGGTGGTCGTCCTCGGGCATTCGCGGTGCGGCGCCATCGAGGCAACGTTGGAACAACTGCAGCGGCCAAAGGAGAACCAGTCCCGAAATTTGCATGCGATCGTGGACTTGGTGCGGCCCTCGGTGGAAGGCCTGTTGGCGACGGATCTGCGGCACGATTTGAATGCGCTTCTGCATCGGGCGGTTCGCGCCAACATCAGCGCATCGGTGAATCAGCTGCGCCATGGGTCTGAAATCATCGAGCAGTTGATCCGGGAAGACGGACTGCTCGTCGTCGGCGCGGAATATTGTCTCGAAACGGGTGTGGTCGATTTTTTCGATGGGGTCGGGTGAATCGCGGAGTGGTCCTATGGTTACACTGGAAGCGCTCAACCAACGTGGCGCAGGGAAACTGCCGGGCTATCTCGGAGTCGTCTTCACCCATCTCGGCGCTGCGGAGATCGTGGGCGAACTGGCGTTGAAAGAGGCGCACATGGCACCCAACGGCTATTTGCATGCCGGCGCCATCATCACGCTGGCCGATACGTCGTGCGGATACGGTTCATTGGCGAACCTACCGGACGGGGCAACCGGATTTACCACCATCGAGCTCAAATCGAACCACATCGGTACCACCCGCGAAGGGACCATCGTCAGCCGCGCCACCCCGGTGCATCTGGGCAGGACGACGCATGTCTGGGACGCGGTCGTCACGCATAAGGAGTCCGGCAGGACGATCGCGCTGTTTCGCTGCACCCAAATGATTCTTTACCCCAAAGAGCGGTGAGGGGCGGAGGATGCCGGCGCGCCGCGCGCTGCGCTGCGATGCTGGACGGGGCTCGGTGGCGGCTAGTACTATCGCGACCCGGTTCAAGCGCCTGTAGCTCAGCTGGATAGAGTGTCGGCCTCCGAAGCCGAAGGTCACTGGTTCGAATCCAGTCAGGCGCGCCATCTGCATCAATTCCGGCCGCGCAGCGCGCGAATCTGCGCGACGGCATCCCGCACCTTGAAATCCAAAAAAACGCGTCCCAGTGCGGCACTCGCCTTGGTCGGATCTCCCTCGACGCCCGTGATCGGTTCCTGGGTGCTGTCGCTGGCGGCGAGCTGGTCGCGGCGGATCCACTTCCGACCCGCGTCGAGATACATGATTTCGCTCGTGTCTTCGATGCCGGCGTGTTCTCCGGCTGAGATGCCGCGGGCCGCGAGGTAGGTGCGCATTTGCTCAGCGGATTTGAAATACACGTCCGAAACGTAATAGACGCGAGCATCGGCTGCGCCTAGCGCTGCATTCAACTCCGCCGCCGCCTGCCCGAGTTCCTCCTGCCCGCCGCCATGGTCGCCCATGAGGTAGATGTTCTTGAACCCCGAGGAGATCGCGCTCGTTGCGACTTGCTCGATGATTGCCTTGAAAGTCCCGCCTTGGATGCTGACCGATCCGGGGAAGCGCATGTGTCCGGTCCTCTTGACGGGATCGCCGGTGGGGGCAAACGGCAGGGTTGGGTAGACCAAGGCATCCCCCAGTTCCGCCGCGATCTTCCCGGCCGTGTAGCGGGCGATGAAGTTGTGCTTGCCGAGCGCCATGTGGGGACCGTTTTGCTCGGTGCTGCCCGCGTAGATGATGGCGCCGTTTCTGCCCGAAGCGATTGCATCGCGGATCTCCGGCCAGGTGAGCTCCTCGATGTAGACGGAAGCGCTCGCCGCCGATGCCGATCCGGCCGTTAGAGACAATACGAGAACCGGCAGCAGCCGTTTCATGTGTTCACTCGTTCGGTATGGAATAGACTTTGCCGCGGTAGGGACGCTTGTCGATCTCATCGACAGCGGTGACGTAGAGCGTCTTCTCGTCCGGGCTGAAAGCCAGATTGGGCACTTTGGGCGATGGCAGCGTCAGGGTGCGCAGCAATTTTCCTTGCGCATCGAGCACGAAGATTTGGCCGAGAAGCGCCGAGCTAAGATCGCGCGGACTTTGTCCGACATAGAGTTCGCCTTTCGATGAAACCTTCACACCGTCGGGCCAGATGGGTGCGGCGTGATTCACCAGCTCGTCCAGGTTTACGAACACGCGCCGCTCGGACAGCGCGGCATCGGGTCCGATCTTGAACTCGAGCAGGCGATGTTCTTCGGTCTCTACCACGTAGAGAATCGAGCCGTCCCGCGAGACGGCGAGCCCGTTGGCATTGTGCAGATCGGCTGCGGCTTGCGTGATCGTCCCATCGGCGGCAAGGTAGAAAACTTTGCCGTCGATCGCCGCGCCGGGATGGCCGGACGCCGTGAAATAAATCCCGCCGCGAGCATCGGGTGCGAGATCGTTCGGGCCGAGGAACGCGTTGCCGTCCTTGTCTTTCGTGTAGGGCGGCAGCACGGTGCCGTCCGCGGACATGCGCCCGATGCTGCCGTTGTCGAAACACGTGGTAACGAATTCACCGCGGCTCGTGGGAGCGACGGCGGATTGGCCGCAGCCCTTTTCGGCTGAAAACACCGCGTTCCGCTTGCCGTCCCACGTCATCACCGTATTCCGGCCGTATTCGACGTAGTAAAGCCTGCCGCGATACCAGATGGGCCCTTCAGGAAAATACGCGTCGTCGTTGAGCACCCGGGCGCCGCCGGGCCGTGCGGCGCCGGCCGGCACCGACGGGGCGAACAGCCAGAGAGCGAGCAGCGCGATGGCAAGAAAATTATTCAAGCGTGGCCGAGTATAGTCCTGCGACCGAGGGCTGGAGAATATCGTCCCAACAGTCCGAGCCGCGGCGTTTTCTTACGGCGGGACGACCGAGGATCCGAGGTGCGGAGCGACGAGTAAGCCCGCGGGTTTCCCCGCCGGCTGAGGACTGGCTGAATGCAACAAGCCGCGCCCACCGCCGCTTTCATGCGTCCCGATCACGGGAAACAAGTGATCGAGCAGACCCCGCGTCGCCCCGCCATGGTTCATGAGGCGGCTGGTCCATTGCAGAGACGGGTCGCCTTTCTTGCCCGCCTGCAGCGATACGGTGCTTGCGCCCGATTCCCATAAGGTGAGCACGCGCACTCGATCGCGCGTTCGATACTCCGCCAATCGCTGCCAAACAGTGGTGTCGTCGATCAGCGCGCCGTCCGCGACGCTGGCTTGAAAGTCCGTGTCCAAAATCGATCGGCCTCGCGGACGGAAGTCCTTTGCTGAAAGGGATTTGGGTTCCGAGACGAGCGGCAGCGGGTAGCTCAGCGGCGCGGAGAACAGCGGCACGGAAAACAGCGGGGCCGAGAAGGGCCCGGAGAACGGCGCCGCTTCGACAGGCGCGCTGCGGGCGGCGGGATTTCCCGCCGCAACCGGCGTCGCTTGATCGGCTGCCACGGCGGCACCACCGCAAATCAGAAGCGCCGCAGCGAGAACAACTCGTCCGCAAATGCCGCACCCGGCGCTGATGACACGCCGGGCGTCCGGAGTTGGGCGTATGTCGGACATAGGCTTCAGATTTTGCGCCACGCCGTTGCGAGAGACCGCGTCAGCATCCGCCAATCTTGAGCGGTGGACGCGTGAGATGCGTCACATATTTTCGCTAACCCTCGATCGAGAGCCAGGTCATGTCAACATAATGAGCAAATGCGGCTTGATTATGTCCGGTACATGTGCCGCTGACGCTTCAGGCCGGATCGCGCCAATCGGCGCGCGCCTGCTCCCATTCGCTGCCATTGAAGGGGATCAGCGTGAGCTCCGCGATCGTGTCGCTGTCGATGCAGCGGGCATTGACGCTGACGCCGTCGGGATGCGACCGCGGAATGTAGAAGGATTTGATGCCACAGTGGGCGCAGAAATGATGCTTGGCGACGCGCGTGTTGAACGTGTAAGTCGTCAACGCTTCACGGCCGCTGATCAAGGTGAAGCGATCGGCGGGTACGATCAAATGCAGATAACCGGATTTGCGGCAGATCGAACAGTTGCAGTCCGCGACTTCCAGCTTGGCGGGTGCCAACACTTCGAAGCGAACGCGACCGCAGTGGCAGCCACCCGCGTGAGTAACCATCGACGCCCTCCCCGGAGTGTTTCAATCAACGCCTAGTGCTTGTGCTCCTGCGCGGCGAGGTCGCCGACCAGAGAGAGCAATTTATCCGGGCCGCCGGCGCTGCGAACGTCCACGACGTACTTGCCGTTGACGACGAAAGTCGGAACGCCGTCGATGCGATAGCGCTGCACGAGCTGGTCCGCACGTTGCAGCGCGGTCTCAACGGCAAAGGAGTGGTAGGCCTTCTTGAACGCGTCTTCGGGGATGCCGAACTTCTTGACGAATGCGGTCTGTATGCGCTCGGTTTCCGCGGTGTTGGTCGGATCGCCGGCGACCAAGGGATCGCTGTTGACGTGAATTTCCTTGAATATCTCGCTGTGCATCTGGTCGAGCTTGCCCATGCTCTCGAGCGTGTAATAGAGACGCGCCAGCGAGCGGTGTCCTTCGCTCCACGTGACGTGCACGGGCGAAAAGCTGATGTACGCCGGCTTGGTCTTTTTCCACGACTCCACCAGCGGATCGATGGCGTAGCAGTGCGGGCAGGCATACCAGAAGAATTCCAGGACTTCGACCTGGCCCGCCGGAACGGCGGTCGGCTGAGCCGGCACGATGCGCGTGTAGTTCACGCCTTCCTGCCAGGAGCTGCCTGCGGTCGGACTCTGCGCCGCGGCCGCCGGCATGGCCGCGGCCACCGTCGCTGCGACGGCCGCCAGCAGCGGGTTGTGCGTGCCGGTGTCTTCCACCGTTTCCGAGCCGTCCTCATTGGTGCGAGCCAAGGTCGCAGTCGTCGGCGGCGTTTGCGCGGTCCTTTGACCCGAGGCGGCCTTTTGACCGGACCCGGCCTCGGGGGCGGCAGCCGGCGGCGGGCTCAATGCCGTCGCAGGGGTGGTTGACAAAGAGTCGTGCGGATTAGCCGCTTGTTGTTTCCCGCACGCAGCGAGGACAATGGTCAGGCAGAGCAGCGCTGCCAGTCGCGAAGCACGCATTCAACGAAGTCCTTGAACGTAGGAAGAAACATTGCGGATGTCGTCAGTCGTCAGACGCTTCGCGATGGTCGGCATGATGGCGCCGGGACCCGTTGCGCGCGCGCCCGACGCATAATCGTTCAGCTGCTTCACGACGTAGACGGATTGTTGTCCGCGCAGAGCCGGAAATTTCGCTGGCTCATTGCCGCGGCCGGTCGGGCCGTGACACGCCATGCAGGCTGGAATGCCGCGGTCCTTGTCGCCGCCGCGATACAGCTTTTCGCCTGCCTGCCAGTAGGAGGGATCCGCTTCCAACCCGGTATTGACCAGGCTGTCGAAATAAGCGCCCAAATCTGCCATGTCGTCCGGACTCAGGGATGCCGCATTCGGGGCCATGACCGCATTGTTGCGCTTGCCATCCTTGAAATTCAGCAACTGCTCGGCGATGTAATCGGCGCCGAGACCTGCGAGACTCGGCCATTCAGGATTGGCGCTGTTGCCGTTTGCGCCGTGGCATGCCTGGCACACGACGGCTTTGGTTGCGCCGGTTGCCGCATTGCCGGCGGGTAGCGCCGCCGTGCTCGCGATCGCGCCTAAAAAAGTTGCTGCGAACATCAAAAACCGCTTCATATCGCTGGTGACCCCATCTAATGCGGACTTCTCGAGAGCGGCAAATTGTACACTAGCGTCAATGATTTGCGATCAAGCGGGCTACATGTCGAGCTACCCCCATGTGAAATTCGTGACGAGTGCGGCCGAAGCGCATCAGTTCGCGCCGGATACGGGTCGCGAAATTGCCTTCGCGGGCCGCTCGAATGCGGGCAAATCCACGGCGATCAATGCCATCACGCAGCGCGCCTCGCTCGCCCGGGTGAGCCGCACACCCGGGCGCACTCAGCTGATCAATTTTTTCGAGCTGACCCCCGAGCGCCGGCTGGTCGACCTGCCGGGGTACGGGTTCGCCAAGGTCCCGGAAAAGGTGCGCGGGCGCTGGCTGCAACTGATGCAGCATTATTTCAATGTGCGCGAATCGCTATGCGGATTGATGCTGATCGTCGACAGCCGGCGCGGTCTCGGCCTCCAGGATGCCGCGATGCTCGAATGGTTGCTGGCGCGCGACCGGCAGGCACACGTCCTGCTCACGAAGGCCGATAAGCTGAACCGCCGCGACGCATCGGATGTCTTGAGGGAAACCCTGGAAGCCTGCCGCGACACGGCCGTCACCGCCCAGCTGTTCTCCGCCCATGCCAAACAAGGCATCGAAGAGGCTCGATCGGTGATGGATCGCTGGCTGGCAGACGCATGAACCGCGCATAAAAAAAGGCCCCGGTGGACGCCCTTGAGCAGCCACCGAGGCAGACCAACCCGGCATGGGGATGACAAACCGGGTCTTGCCCGCTCAGGGAGAAGAGCGGGGAGCGTCTTTCACGCTCATTAGGTTAGATGGGGACGCCTTCGGAAAGTTCCAGGGGATTCATCGCAAAGAACCGTCAAGGGTTTTCGGCACCAGGTAAGGAATTAACAAACCCCCAAAAGTCCCTGAATACGCCGAAAAAAGCCATTTCCGCGCTGCAGTTTGCCCGCTCTAATGAGCCTCGTCCCAATTCTTGCCGGTTCCCACATCGACCCGCAGCGGCACGGTGAGTTCCGCGGCCTCCGTCATATGCTCTCGCAGCCGCCCGACCACGCGGTCAATGGCCCCGTCGGCGACCTCCAAAACCAGCTCGTCGTGCACCTGCATGATGAGCCTCGCCGGCGCACCCTCGCGTTGCAGCCAGGCGTCCACCTCGATCATGGCGCGCTTGATGATATCGGCGGCGGTGCCCTGCATGGGTGCGTTGATCGCACTGCGCTCGGCATACTGGCGCAAAGCCTGATTGCGCGATTGAATGTCCGGCAGATACAGACGCCTGCCGAACACCGTCTCGACGAAGCCGGCTTCGCGCGCCTGGCGTCTAGTCTCGTCCATGTAGCGCTTCACTCCCGGATAGCGCTCGAAATACAAGTCGACATAGCGCTGTGCCTCGCTACGACCTATGCCCAATTGACGGGCGAGGCCGAATGCGGACATGCCGTAGATCAAACCGAAGTTGATCGCTTTGGCGGAACGACGCTGATCTCCGCTCACCGCGGCGAGCGGAACGCCGAAGACTTCGGCGGCGGTCGCCTGGTGCACGTCCCGATCTTCTGCAAAGGCGTTCAGCAGGCTCGCGTCGCCCGACAGGTGCGCCATGATGCGCAGCTCGATCTGCGAATAATCGGCGGCGATCAACGAGTGTCCCGGGGGCGCGATGAAGGCCTGGCGGATGCGCCGTCCTTCGGGCGTGCGGATCGGAATATTCTGCAAATTGGGATCCGCGGAGGACAATCGGCCGGTGGCGGCGATGCCCTGCTGGTAGCAGGTATGAATGCGCCCCGTCTGCTCGTTGATTTGCTCGGGTAGCTTGTCCGTGTAGGTCGATTTGAGTTTGGCCACGCTCCGGTATTCGAGAATCAATTTGGGCAGCGCGTACGATGCGGCCAACTCCTCGAGGACATCCTCCGCAGTCGATGGCTGGCCGGTCGGCGTCTTGCGCATCACCGGCAATCCGAGTTTCCCGAAGAGGATCTCCTGCAGCTGCTTGGGCGAGTCCAAGTTGAACGCCCCGCCCGCTTCGGCGTGCGCCTGACCCTGCAATTCCAGCATCCGAGCCGCGAGTTCGAAGCTTTGCGCTTTGAGAAGTCCTCTATCCACCAACACGCCCGCGCGCTCCATGCGATACAGCACCGCTACGAGCGGTTGCTCGATGGTCTCATAGAGATCCTTCAGCCGTGGTATCGCCTCGATTCGGGGCCAAAGCGCGTGATGCAGCTGCAGCGTGACGTCCGCATCTTCTGCGGCGTATTCCGCCGCCCGATCGACGTCGACTTGATTGAAGGGAATTTGCTTCGCGCCCCGGCCCGCGACGTCCTCGTAATGGATGGTTTTGATGCCAAGATACTTTTCGGCGGTCGAATCCATGTCATGGCGGGTGGCGACGCTGTTGAGGACGTACGACTCCAGCATGGAATCGTAGCGCTGTCCGCGCAGCGTGATGCCGTGATTCGCCAGCACGTGCGTGTCGAATTTAAGATGGTGCCCGAGCTTCACGAGTGCCTCGTTCTCCAGCAGCGGCCTGAGCGCCACCAGCACCGTTTGCCGATCGAGCTGCTCCGGCGCGCCCGCATAATCGTGGCCGAGCGGCACGTACGCCGCCTCGCCCGGCGTGACTGCGAACGACAGGCCGACGATGCGCGCCCGCATCGGGTCGAGACTGTCCGTCTCGGTGTCGAACGAAATGAGAGGCGCCGCTGCGAGCCTGGGAAGCCAGGATTCAAATGCTTCCCTCGACACGATCTTCTGATAATTGCGCGGCTGCGTGGGCGCGAGCGTCGGTGCGGCGACCCCGCCCAGGCGCGACGGCGCGTCGGGGGCCGCCACGACCGCGTCCGCCGCGACCGCGACCGCGACAGTGATGGCTGCATCGGGAGTCGCCATCGCCAGCGCTGCGTTGGCTACGGCGCCGGATTCGGCTGTCGCAAGCGACACCGCCGCGGCCGCCGGCACGCTCGGTACGGCTATGGAAGCTTCCAGCGCCCTCAACAACATGCGCAGCTCGAGGCGCGTGTACAGCTCACGCAGCCGTTCGAGATCGGGCGCGCCGGCCAGCAGCGTTTCGGGAGTCACCTCCAATTGCAGGTCCGTATCGATCGTGGCGAGCTTGCGGGACAACTCGAGTGCCGGAAGCTCGCTGCGCAGATTCTCTCCGACCTTGCCGGAAATCTCCGCGGCATGAGCGATGAGCGCATCGAGCGCCTGATATTGATTCAGCCATTTCGCCGCCGTCTTCGGCCCGACTCCGTTGACCCCGGGGATGTTGTCCGAGCTGTCGCCGACAAGCGCGAGGTAGTCGACGATCTGCTCGGGAAGAACGTCGAATTTCGCCTTGACGCCGGCCCGGTCGAGGCGCGTGTTGCTCATGGTATTCACGAGCGTGATGTGCGGACCCACCAGCTGCGCCATGTCCTTGTCGCCCGTCGAGATCAGTACGTCGTAACCCGATGCGGCGCCTCGCTTGGCGAGCGTACCGATCACGTCGTCCGCCTCGACGCCGGCGATCCGCAGCATCGGTAGACCCATCGCCGCTACCGTATCCAGCAATGGCTGCACCTGCGATCGCAGATCGTCGGGCATCGGCGTGCGGTGAGCTTTGTATTGATCGAACAAGTCATCGCGGAACGTGCGGCCCGGCGCATCGAAAACCACGGCGACTCGCTGCGGTGCCTCGTCCTTGATCAGCTTGTTCAACATGTTGAGGACGCCGAGCACCGCGCCGGTGGGTTCGCCCCGCGAATTGCTGAGCGGCGGCAGCGCGTGGAAGGCTCTGTAGAGATACGAAGAGCCGTCGACCAAGAGGAGTTTGCGCGTACTCATGACAACACCGGCTAGTGTTGCGGGGCGGGGTTCGGTGTGCTGCTCGTCTCGGGCACCGCCTCGGGCGGCGCCGTGGTCGGAGAAGCGCCAGCGGGTGCAGACGGCGCCGGAGCGGGCGCGGCCGGCGGCGGCGGGGCCGGTGTGCTGTGCTGAGCCGGAAGCTTGGCCTTCTTGCGCGGATGCTGCGCATCGGGCAGCACCAACGGGCCTTTTTGACCGCACCCCGCGGCGATCACCGCCAGGCTTACCAGGACGCACAAGCAAGCAATTCTCATGAACACAAGTATACCCCGCGTGTCCGCCGCCGACCGGGCCGGAACTTCTGTCGCTCGCAACCAGTCCCAGCCTGCAGGATTTGCTCGTGGAGATGTTTGATGAACCGCATTTCAGGCTCGTTGACGATGTTTGCCGCGGGCGCTTTGGGCGCCTCGACTTCGGTGCTGGCGGACAATCCGCTCGGGGCTTACATCGGTGCGGGCGCCGGCGTGTCCAACCTGGGTAATAACAATTACCAATATAACTACGGCTACAACGGCAATTTTGGCGACAACCTCGTGTGGAAAGTGACGGCCGGGATACGGCCCATCTCCATCGTGGGCGCCGAACTCGAGTACATCGACTTCGGCAGCAACAACGGCCATGACGGGTATTACGGCAGCTACTACTACTTCGGACCGAACTCGCATCCGAAGGCAACGGTGTTGTACGGCGTGGGATATCTGCCGCTGCCCTTTCTCGATGTGTACGGCAAGCTCGGCGCGGCGCGGCTGCAGACCGACATCACCAGCTTCTCCTACCCGCCTGGTCAGAACTGCGGTACCTGTACGCCCATTCCATACCGCATCGATCAATCGGACAACAAGTTCGCGTATGGTGTGGGAGTGCAAACTCATTTCCAAGATTTCGCCTTCCGTGCCGAATACGAGGGCATCAATTCGCAGTACGGCAACCCCGCGGCCTTTACGGTCGGCTTTACCTGGACGTTCTAGGTAAACGCCGGCAGTACTTGGACGTTCTCACCTGAATGGCGCCGCGAACAGCGGTAAATTCGGGATCTAAGTCTGGGAGAGACGCATGAACCGCATTATTTCGAGGACCGCACTGGCCATGATCGTCGTGGGAGCTTTGACCGGCTCGACTGCGGTGTGGGCGGCCAATCCGCTCGGGGCCTACATCGGCGCGGGCGTTGGCGTCTCCAACGTCGGCAATGATAACTACTACAACTATGGCTATGGCGGAGGTTACGGCAACGAGGTCGCCTGGAAGGGGATGGTAGGCATACGGCCGATTGCCTTCGTGGGTGCCGAGGCCGGGTACATCGACTTCGGCAGCAGCAATGGTCAGAACGGATGCTACGGTTACGGTTGTGGGTACGGTAACTACTACTCGACCCCGTACTCGCATCCCAAGGCGGCCGTGCTCTACGGGGTTGGATATCTGCCGCTGCCCTTTCTCGATGTGTACGGCAAGCTCGGGGTGGCGCGGCTGCAGACCAACCAGAGCGCGTACTATTCGCGGTGCCCGCTGCCCCCCCAGGCATACGGCTGTTCGGGCAGCTACCAAATAGACCAGTGGAACGACAAGTTCGCGTACGGCGTCGGCGTGCAAACACATTTCCGGGATTTCGCGTTCCGCGCCGAATACGAGGGCATCAGTTCGCAGTACGGCAACCCGGCCGCCTTCACGGTCGGCTTTACCTGGACGTTTTAGCGAACTCGAAGCGCGGGCATCTATACTGTCAGCGTGACCGCTCCCGTATCCCGACTCACGGCTCTGTGCTTTACCGTTGCTCTCGGTGCATGCGCGACGCATTCCGTCGCGCCGCCGCCGAGCGGCGCCGATTCCACCACCGCGGCGCTGCGGGCGAATGTCGGCACCATCGTCGTGATCTATGCCGAGAACCGCGCCTTCGACAATCTCTACGGCAATTTTCCCGGTGCGCGGGGTTTGAGCGAAGTGATCGATGCCGACGGTCGGCCCTTGCCGGCCTATCGAGCGCAGCTCGACCGCGACGGCAGTGTCCTTGCGACGCTGCCGCCGACATGGGGCGGCGTTACCGCATCGGCCTATGCTCCCGTGGTGACGCAGGCGCAGAGCTCGGGTCTGCCCAACGCCCCGTTCTCGATCGAGCGTGCTTTCACGCCGCAGTCGGGCGTCACACTCGACTCCACCGTCGTGACGCGTGACCTCGTGCACCGGTTTTTCGAAAATCAGATGCAAATCGACGGCGGCAAGAACGACCGATTCGCCGCATGGTCGGACGCGGGCGGCCTCGCGATGGGCCACTACGACACCAGCCGTTCGGCGCTCTATGCGCTTGCGCGCGAGTACGTGTTGGCCGACGAATTTTTTCAAGGTGCGTTCGGCGGCTCATTCCTGAATCATCAATACCTGATTTGCGCCTGCGCGCCGCAGTATCCGGACGCCGAGACGGCCGCCGCCAAGCCTTCGATCGCCGTTCTCGAGAAAGATGCGGACGGCCGCTATCTACCGAGGCTCGAGGCGGCGAAAAACGCGCCGGCATCGGCGCTCGACGGGCCTCCCAAATATGCGAAGAGCGGCAATCTCGCACCGGCCGGCTACTTCGGCGACGGCTTCTCCTACGCCGTGAACACCATGCAACCCCCCTACCAGCCGAGCGGCAATGCGCCCGCCGCCGGGGACGATATGGGCCAATATGCGGATCCGCGGAGCCCGACGACATTGCCGCCGCAGAGCGCGCCGACGATCGGTGATCGCTTGAACGAGAGAAATATCGCGTGGTCCTGGTATGCCGGCGCGTGGGAAGCTGCGCTACGGGACGGTGGGCAGCCGGCCGCCAAGCCGCGTCAGGTCATTTATGCTCCCGGAACGCCCGGCGGCAATCCCGATTTCCAGCCCCACCATCAACCGTTCAACTACTACGCGGATTTCGATCCCTCGACTCGCGCGTCACAGCGCGCGGCGCACCTCAAAGATTACGCCTCGCTGGTCGCCGATATCGCGTCAGGGAGCCTGCCGCCGGTGGTGTTTTACAAGCCGCAGGGGAATTTGAATCAACATCCGGGCTACGCCACGATCGCCGAGGGCGACGCCCATATCGCCGAACTCGTCGAAAAACTTCGCGCCGGTCCGCAATGGAACAACATGGTGATCGTCATCACCTACGATGAGTTCGGCGGCGCGTGGGATCACGTCGCCCCGCCGCAGGGAGATCTGCTGGGCCCCGGTACGCGCATACCGGCGCTGATCATTTCGCCGTTCGCCAAGAAAGGCGTGGTCGATCACACGCCCTACGATACGGGATCGATTTTGCGTCTCTTGATCCGCCGCTTCGACCTCGCCGGCCTACCGGGCATCGAGCGGCGCGACCGCGCGCTCGCCGAGCGCGGTGAGCCGCCGATGGGCGATCTGACCAACGCGCTCGATCTGCGCCGCTAGCTCGGGTCTCGCCGCCAACAGATAGGCCTCTTCAGGCGGAAACTAATTCGGCGTGCTTGGCGGGGCCGATGTCGGCGGCGGCATGGATCTGCGAATGGGCGGTGCCCCCTGCGGCATCATCGTGCCCGGAGCCGGCGCTCCCGGCGGCGACGCTGCGCCATTCGATTTGGCGCTCAGCACTTCCACGTCGAAGACCAGCAGCGAATTGGAGGGGATTCCCGGTCGGGGATTCGCGCCGTAGGCGAGTTCGGGCGGCACGAACAACTGCCACTTCGCGCCCGGTTTCATGAGCACCAAGGCCTCTTGCCAGCCCTTGATCACGCCGCCCACGGGAAACGTCGCGGGCGTGCCGCGCGAGAACGAGCTGTCGAATTCGGTGCCGTCGAGCAGCTTACCGCGGTAGTTCACGGTCACCTGGTCGGCGGCGCTGATCGCCGGCGCCTTCGCATCGCCCGCCGCGAGCACCTTGTATTGCAGGCCGGAGGGCGTCGTCGTCACGCCTTTTTCCTTGCCGTTGCGCGACAGGAACTCCTCGGCGGCCGTTTTGTTGCGGGCACCCTGGGCGACCATCGAGGCGCGTGCGAACTCCTGCACCTGCTGCCGCTCGGCGGGTGTCGATTTCTTGCCCCCCAATCCGTCCTTCAATCCCCGGTCGATGGACTCGGGTGTGACATCGGTTCCGATACCGATGGAATGCAATTGCTCGCCGAAGGTGAGGCCGAACAAATAGCCGGCTTGCTCCTTCGACAGCGCCGGGGGTGTCGGGGCAGGTGCCGGCGCGGCGGTCGGCGGCGTCGCCGGTGAGGTCGGCGGCGGTGTTTGGGCTCCCGCCAGGGGCGCGGCGGCGAGCAGCAACGCGAAGCCGTAGGTATGTTTCAGCAATCGACAGGTGGGTTGTTTCATGGCGCGAACGATACCCACTGCATGTTGCAAAAGCCAGCGCATCGAGAGGGTCCCTACGCATCGAGGGGTGCCCCCTCGTGTCGAGAGCGCCCCTTCGCGTCGAGGCAGCTTCAGGTCCGCAGAACCGCCATCGTGAGCCGCGAGACGCAGACCAACGCGCCGGCTTCGTTGGTGATATCGATGCTCCATACCTGGCTTCGGCCGCCAATGTGCAGCGGGCGGGCGGTTCCAGTGACCCGCCCCGTGCGTACCGATCGCAGGTGGTTGGCGTTGATTTCCTGGCCGAGACAGCGGTAGCGAGTTTGATCGACGCACATGCTGGCACCCATGCTGCCGAGCGTTTCGGCGAGCGCCACTGAAGCGCCTCCGTGCAGCAACCCGTAGGGCTGGTGCGTCCGCTCATCCACCGGCATGGTGCCGCGGATGAAGTCCTCGCCGATCTCGGTGAACACGATGTCGAGCAGACGCATCATCGTGCATGCATTCCCGGCGTTCAACGATTCGAGCGTGTGCACGCCGCGCCAGATGCTCATTTTGACTTTGATTCCTCGAGCTTCGCCGCGACCCGTTGGTAAGCCTCACGGAACGGGATGTTCTCTTTCGCCACCAGGGCGTTGGCCGCCGCGGCCGCGTGAATGCCCGGATCCAGGCGAATGTTCTCCGGCCTGAACGACAAACCCGCGAGCGCGCTCGGCAGGATGTCGAGCGTCTGCCGGCAGGAATCGATGCCCCGAAACAGGGGCGCCTTGATGAGCTGCAAGTCGCGGTGGTACCCGGAATTCAGTTTTTGGGTGATGCCGAGCACCTCGTTGAGCGCCGCCTGCGCCACCGCGCTGCGGCCGCGCATCAGCTCGAACACGTCCGGGTTGCGCTTCTGCGGCATGATCGAGGATCCGGTGGTAAAGGCATCCGGCAGGTTCACGAAGCCGAATTCTTGCGTGTAGAACAGCAGCAGGTCGGAGGCGAGACGGCCCAGGTCCTGGGTCAGCAAGGTGATCTCGAACAACAGGTGGGCTTCGGCTTTGCCGCGCGACAGCTGCACGGCGGTCACCGGCTCGTGCGTGACGGTGAAGCCGAGCCGCCGCCGCGTCGATTCGCGGCTGACGTCGAGATTCGGCGTGCCGTAGCCCGCCGCGGACCCGAGAGGATTCTTGGCTGCGCGCCGCTTCGCGAGTTGCAAGCCCTCCGCATCGTCGCGGATCTCGGCGGCGAAGCCGAGCGCCCACAGACCAACCGTGCTCGGCATGGCCTGCTGCATATGGGTGTACCCGGGAAGCACGATCGAGCCGTCGTGCGCCGCCACACCGTCGAGCGCCGCCGCGACGTTCAACGCGCCGTCATGCAACGACTGCGTGGTGTCACGCAGATACAGACGCAGGGCGGCGAGCACCTGATCGTTTCGCGAGCGTCCGGCGTGCAGGCGTCCGCCGGTGGCGCCGATGCGCGCGGTGAGTAAATTCTCGATTGCGGTTTGGCAGTCTTCCTGCTCGAGCGTGATGCGCCACTGCCCACGCTCGTGCTCCTCGCCGATCGCGCGCAGCGCGGCAATGATGGCCGCCAGATCCCCGGCCGACAACAGGCCTTGCTCCCCCAGCATCTCAGCATGCGCGATCGAGGCCAGGATGTCGTAGCGCACCAGGCGATTATCGAGCAGATGGTCCTCGCCCGCGGTGTAGGCGAGCACGCGATCATCGAGTGCGGCGCCCTTATCCCAGAGGCGGCTCATGACGCGGTCCGCATCATGGCGAAGGCGCCTGCGCTGTGCTCTGCTCGGCCGGACTCAAAGCCGTGAGGTCGGCGACCACCAACGTGCCCGTGCCTTCGTTGGTGAATATTTCGGCGAGCAGGCTGTCCGCGGACTTGTAGGTGATGACGTGGACGCGCCGCACGCCGGCGCGAATCGCGTTCTCGATGGCGGCGGCTTTGGGAAGCATGCCGTCCGTGAGACTCCCCGCATCCCGCAGACGCTTCAATCCGCGAATGTCGGTGTAGGAGATGACCGAACTCACGTCCGACGCACGCTCGAGAATCCCGGGCACACCCGTGCACAACACCAGCTTCTCCGCGGACAACGCACCGCCGAGCGCGGCGGCCACGGTGTCGGCATTGATGTTGAGCAGGGTTCCGCTCGAATCGGCGGAAAGCGGACTGACGACGGGCATCAAACCGTTCTGCAGCAGCTTTTCGATCACCGCGACATTGACCGAGTCGATGTCGCCGACGAAGCCGTAATCCACCGTTTCACTCGACCCCGGGGAGACGGCGACCGGCCCGCGCTTGTGAGCGCGGATCAGACCGGCGTCGACGCCGGAGAGACCGATCGCCTCGATGTCGAGCTCACGGCAAATCGCGAGAATACGGGTGTTGATCAGCCCGTTGAGCACCATCGACGTCACGTCGATCGACCGATGATCGGTGACGCGGCGTCCGTTGACCATGCGCGTCTCGATGCCGAGCCTCGCCTGCAGATCATCGAGCTGCGGGCCTCCGCCGTGCACCAGCACGGTCTTGATGCCCACTTGGTGCAGGATGGCGACTTGCTCGATCAGGGCGCGCATCGACTGCTCGTCGCTGAACACCGCGCCGCCCGCTTTGATCACGAAGACCTTGTTCTTGTACATGCGGATGTACGGCGCGGCGCTCTTCAGCGCGCGCACGGCGACGGACGGATCGGGTCGGCTCATCATCATGGATACCTCTCCGGCAACTCGGATGTTCTACGCCAGCATGCGATGCAGGACTGCCATTTGCACCGCCAATCGATTGAAGGCCTCGCGCCTGACCACGGCGCGAGGCCCATCCAAGACCTCGTCGGCGACCGCGACATTGCGGCGCACCGGCAGACAATGCATGAGCTTGGCCTGCGGGAGTGCCCGGGAGAACCAGCGTTCCCGGACGCACCACTCGGAGAGTTCCGCCCGCAAGCGTGCATCGGCATCGAGGTCGCCGTAATGGCGGGTGCTGCCCCATTCCTTGGCGTAGAGCACGGCGGCACCGTCGAGGGCGGATTCGCGATCGGCGGTTTCGGTCACCGAGCCCCCCGCAGCGATGGCGGCCGCGCGCGCCTTTGCCATGATCTCGGGCGGCAGCGCGAACCCTTCAGGGCGTGCGACGACCACTTCCATGCCGCGCATCGCCGCCATATGCACGATGGCGGCCGGCACCGCGAGCGGCAATGCCTTGGGGTGATACACCCAGCTCAATACGAATTTTGCACGGTTCGGAATCTCGAGCTCATCGAGCGTGCGCCAATCGGCGAGCGCCTGGCACGGATGATTCATCGCGGATTCCAGGTTGATCATCGGCTTGTCGCACAGACCATCGATCAACCCGAACAGCGTTTCCCGCAAATCGCTCTTGAGGTCCTTGCCCTCGGCAAAAGCGCGCACAGCGAGGGCATCACAATACGATGCCAGCACCGGTATGCCCTCGGCTACGTGCTCGGCGGCAGCCCCGTTCATGACGGCATGGAGCCGCGTTTCCAGCTGCCACGTACCCTGCCCGGGCGTGATGACGAAAGAACTTCCGCCGAGCCGGGCCATTCCGGCCTGAAAGGAAGCGAGCGTGCGCAGCGACGGATTCAAGAACACCAAGCCGAGAATCTTGCCCGCGAGGGCGCGCGGCTCGGGCTTGTCCTGCAGCGCTTGCGCGAGCGCCAATAGATCGAGGATCTCTCCGCGCTCGAAATCGGCGAGGTCGAGAAAGCGCTTCATGCGGCGATCTTCGAGAGCGCGTCGCGCAGCTGATCGACATGGCCTTCATTGAGGATGTACGCGGGCAGCAATCGCAGCACTCTCGGATCGCCGCTGCCGCCGGTCAAAATGTTTTTCTCGAGCAGGGCGGCCTGCACCTCTTTGGCGGGGCGCGAGGTCTTGAGGCCGAGCAGGAATCCCGCGCCCTGCATGCCGGTGACCGGCCCGATGACGCAGGTGGAGCGAATATAGGTCGATACCTGCCGAACGTTGGCGAGCAGCGATTCGGATTCGATGGTGTCGATGACCGCCTCGGCGACGGCGCATGCCATCGGGCCGCCGCCGAACGTCGTGCCCATGTCGTCGGTTTTTAGCTGTCCCGCGATCCGGCGCGACAGCAGCAATGCGGAGACCGGGAAGCCGTTGCCCAAGGCCTTCGCCGCCGTGATCATGTCGGGCGTGACACCGAAGTAATTGGCGCCGAAGGGTGCACCGGTGCGTCCCATGCCGCATTGGACTTCATCAAAAATCAGCACCGCTCCGACCTCATCGCAGCGCTGACGCAATGCCTGCAGCATCGGTTTACCGATCTCGTACGCGCCGCCGACCCCTTGAATGGGTTCGACGATGACCGCCGCCGTTTCGCTATCGACGAAGCGCTCGACGGCGGCGGGATTGTCGCGCGGCATGAAACTCACCTCGAACGGGGTGCGCGGAAAGCCGTACCACTTCTCCATGGCGCCCCAGGTGAGAGCGCCGGCAGCGGCCGTTCTGCCGTGAAATGCGTGCTGCAGCGCTACCGCTTTGAGGCGGCCGGTGAGCCTGAATGCCGCTTTGAGCGCATTCTCATTCGCTTCGGCGCCGCTGTTGACCCAGAACACCGTGTCGAGCCCCAATCCGGCGAATTTCACCAGCCGCGCGGCGGCGCGCTCGCGAATGGTCATGGGCAATGCGTTGGTCTGGAACGCCATTTGCCGCGCCTGACGTTCGAGCGCCGCCAGCCAACGCGGGTGGGCATAGCCCAAACCCGCAACGGCATGACCGCCGTAGAGATCCAAGATCTTGCGGCCGTCACGCGCATACAGCCAAACGCCTTCACCGTGCGCGACCTCGATGGGGTATTGCGCGAAGACCTGCGCAAGATGGCTCTTGATTGCCGAGCGGGTCGAATCGGGTGTCATCATGGGAGGCGCCGTCGTCATGGGTGATCAGGTCCAGCCGGGGGCCGGAGCGGTAAGCCCCGAGCCTTCTTCAAACCCGAGCAGGCGGTTCATCCACTGAACACCGCCGCCGGCCGCGCCCTTGTTCAAGTTGTCGAGCACCGCCATCACCGCCACGGAGGTGCCGTTCGTGACCGCGCTCAGATTGGCGTAATTGCTGGTCGCGACATCCTTGACCCGCGGGGCGGTATCGATGACGCGCACGAACGGGCAACCCCGGTAGTACGAGGAGAGCGCCTCGAGGGCCTGTGCGGTGCCGATCGGCTTCTTCAGGCTCGCCTGCACGGTGACGTGGATGCCGCGCGCGAACGGGCCCGAATGCGGCACGAAGTTGAATTCCGCCTCGATGCCGGTGGCGAGCTTCGCGCAGGCGGCAATCTCCGGCACGTGCCGATGGCTGAGCGCCCCATAACTGTACAGATCACTGTGGCGCAGCGGATGGTGCGTGGACTCGCTCGGTTTGCGCCCTGACCCGGTGCTGCCGGTGATGCCCGTGACGAACAACCGGGTCTCGGTCAAACCCAGCCCCAAGAGCGGCACGCTCGCCAACAGCGTCGCGGTCGCGAAACATCCGGGATGCGACACGTGAGGCGTCGGCGATTTCGCCAGATGTTCCGGCACGGCACAGGTGAACTGGCGAATTCGCGACGGAGCCCCATGGGCATGTTTGTACACCGACTCATAGGCACTCGCATTCGCGTAGCGAAAATCCGCCGAGATGTCGACGCAATGCGCGTTCGCGCCGGCTGCTTCGGCCGCCGCGAGCAGCCGGTCGATGAGACCGGCTGCCGCACCGTGAGGTGCGGCACAAAAGAGCGCGGAATTCGGCGTGTGCCGCATCAGGGACTCGATGTCGTCGAGGCCGGCGAACTTCAATTCCGGATAGGCGCTTTGCAATTGCGGAAACGCAGCGGCGACCGGCGCGCCCGGCTGACTGTCGGACAAGATGCCCGCCAATTCGAGCCGCGGGTGTCCGGCGATCAGACGCAGCAGTTCGCCGGCCACATAGCCGGTACCTCCGAGAACGATCGCGGGCGTGCGGGCACTCATGGACGCCGGCTCATGCGCCGACGACTTTGGCGTCGCCGACGTTGCTCAGGTTCAGGCGCGAAATCAGATGATCGCCGAGCATGGTGGGATTGCTGATCGCGTTGAAGGCTTCGACGCCCATTTGTTCGCGAATGATCTCAACGCCGACCTGATTGTCAGTGGCGGGGCCGGTCACGACGCTCGGTTCGATGCCGAAGCGCTCGCGCAGCAGCTTGACGCCGCCCCAGGCCGCCACCGGATCGTTCGCGGACAGGACCACGGCCGTGAGGGCGGCCTTGATATCGGGTTGCCGCAGGATCGATTCCACGCCGTAGGTTCCCAGCAGACCATCGCCCAATTCGAACACGATGACGTCGGGTAAGCCGCTCGCCATCTCCGTCAGCATGGTGCGTGTCAAGGCGGGCCCGCATTTCGCGGTGGTGGTCACGATCCCTAGATCCGTGAAGATCATGGTGCGCCGCGCGCCCGAGTCCTCGAACGCCAGGATGTCGCGCCGCAGGGATACGCCGGTGGCTTTGAACGCATCCACGATGAGGCCGCGGTGCCGCATGCGCGCGATGATGGCGGAGGCAGCCGCGGTCTTGCCCGCCTCCATGCACGTGCCCGCGAGGGCAACCACGGGTACGCCGCGGACGTTCAGCGGTGCATCGTAGTCCAACGGCTTGTAGCCGGTTCGGGCCGTCACGCCGATGCGCTCGCCGAGATACGGGAAGGTCAGTACGGCGCCCAGCACCTTGCAGTCGAACGGCTTGCCCTTGTCCGGGGTCGCGGAGTCGCAGATCCCCAAGACGCCGCCGATGTTCAGCATTTGAATCACATCGCCGGGCACGAGCGCGTCGGGGATGTGGCCCGAATAGCCGAACAAGGCCTTGCGATGGCCGAGCGCCCCGACCACGACGTCGCCGCGGGCCACCTTGGCCATGCGGCCGCTGGTCAACTCCAGGGTGTTGTAGGTCGACTTGTTGTTCAAGATCTCGACCACCACCACCACCCCTTCCTCGCACGGAATGTCCGCGGCGATGCGAATCTCGTGCGTCAGGCCCAGCGATTGGGTCACCGAGGCGATCTTGTCCACGACCACGGTGCGCATGCCGCTCATGCCGATGTCACCTTCGACGGTTGGCCGGTGCGCTGCGAAGCGTCGGCGCCCTCATTCCCGGCGCGCTTGTAGAAGATCCCGGTCAAGGCGAGCATTTTCGAATACCCGAGGGCATCGATCGCCGTCCACTCGCCGGCGGCCTCGCCATACACCCCCTTGGATGCCGCCATCAGCGAGTAAGGCGAGCTCACGCCCTCGACGAAGGCGGACCCCGGCCGAAACAGTACGGCCACCTCGCCCGAGACGCGCGCCTGCGAGGACACGAGCAGCGCCTCGATGTCGCGGCATACCGGATCCAGGTGCTGACCTTCGTGCACGAGGTCCCCGTACGGCTGCGCGACGGATTCCTTGATACGCGATTGTTTGCCGGTCAACACCAGCTTCTCCAGCTCGCGGTGCGCCGTGAGCAGCACTTCGGCCGCGGGGGCTTCGAACGCGACGCGTCCCTTGGTGCCGATCACGGTGTCGCCCAGGTGGATGCCCCGGCCGATGCCGAACGGGCCGGCCAGGGCTTCGATCCGTTCGATGATGGACACGGGCGGCAGCGAGATGCCGTCAAGACCCACCGGAACCCCTTGCTCGAAGCCGATGGTGTGCCGTTCGGGCGGACGCGGCTTCGAAAATGCTTCCTTCGAGAGCACCCAGGCGCTCTCCGGAATACTGCCCGCTGAGGTCAGGGTCTCTTGACCGCCGATCGTGGTACCCCATAAACCGCGATTGACCGAATAGGCGGCGCCGAATGGCGGAATCGGCAAACCGTGATCCTCGAGATACTTCAGCTGCTCGGGTCTCTTGAAGGCGCGGTCGCGCACCGGTGCAATGATCTCGAGATCCGGCGCCAGCGTGCGCAGTGCCACTTCGAAACGCACTTGGTCGTTGCCCGCCGCGGTGCAGCCGTGCGCCACCATCGTCGTTTTGAGCGACAAGGCCATCTGCGCAATCGTTTGCGCTTGCAGCACGCGCTCCGCCCCCACGCACAGGGGATACACACCGCCGCGGCGGATATTCCCCATGATGAGAAACTTCAGAACCTGCTCGAAATAGGCCGCGCGCGCATCGATCAGATGATGCTCGATCGCGCCGAGCTGTGCAGCGCGGACGGCGAGCGATTCGGCCGCCGCCCGATCGATGCCGCCCGTGTCGACCGTGACGGTGATGACCGGCCGCCGGTAGGTGTCCTTGAGCCAAGGCACGCAAAACGAGGTGTCCAAGCCGCCGGAAAAAGCCAGCAGAATGGGCTCGGCCTGAATGGGCTCGGCGCCCTTCGAGTGAATCGATGTCATGGCGTTTTACAGTCCGAAGGTGGCGCGAAGACGCTCGCCGAGCTTGCGCTGCTCGCGGACGCCGGAGGTGGCGATGAATATCGTGTCGTCGCCCGAAATGGTACCGATCACCTCGGGCCAGCGGGCGGTATCGATGGCCACGGCGACGCTTTGCGCCGAACCGATGGTGGTCTTGAGGACGGTGAGATTGGTGCCGGCGATCGCGATCGCGCTCACGAACTGTTTGAGCGTCGCAAAATCCTGCGGGGTCGCCATGCCGGGCTCCGGCAGCACATAGCGGTCGCCGAGCTTGGCGACGCCGAGCTCGCGCAAGTCCCGACTCACGCTCGACTGGGTTGCGGCGTGGCCGTGCTTGCGCAGCATGACGACCAGCTCGGCTTGGCGCCCGACCGCCTGCTCACGAATGATCTTCGCGAGCGCGGTGCGCCGCGCCGGCGCATTGGCATTGGATTCTAGATGGGCGGGCTGCATAAATGTGCGGAAAGTTTGCATAAAAATGCAGCCGCAGTCAATGCGTTTTGCCGAAAATCTTGTAGGCTATGTCCATGGCGCTGGAAAGCATCGAAATCGAAACTGCTCCGCGGCCCAATGGCGCGGTCATTTGGCTGCATGGCCTCGGCGCCGATGCACATGATTTTGAGCCCGTCGTGCCCGAAATCGTGCGCCGTGGCGAACGCGCCTGGCGCTTCATCTTCCCAAACGCTCCGATTCGGCCGGTGACGATCAACGGCGGCATGGCCATGCGCGCGTGGTATGACATCCTGGGCTTGGATCGAGGTGCGGGCGAGGATGTGGACGGCTTTCGCAGTACCGACGCCGAGGTGCGGCAGCTGATCGAGAACGAGGCCGCACGTGGAATTCCGGCCGGCCGGATAGTGCTCGCAGGCTTTTCGCAAGGGGGCGCGGTATCGCTTTATAGCGGGCTGCGCTATCCGCAGCGGCTGGCCGGGATCGTCGCGCTGTCCTGCTATTTGCCGCTTGCCGGCGCGCTGAACGCCGAGCGCGCACCGGCCAATGACGGTGAGCAGATCTTCATGGCGCACGGCATTTCGGATCCGATGTTGCCGCTCGCACTCGGGCTTGGCTCTCGCCAGACGCTGACGAGCCTGGGTTATGCGGTCGAGTGGCATCAATATCCGATGGCGCACTCGGTGTGCGAGGCGGAAATCGCCGACATTCGGGCCTATTTGAGACGCGTCCTGCCTTAGCGCCTTGCCTTAGTGACAGGAACCCTGCCCGGGACTAAGCTCGACGGGCGTCAATTTCATGCGGAGCGACTATCGTGGCAAGCACCCTTTCAGCGACTCAAGCAAAAAGCGCGGCGGTGCGACGGCTGACTGCTGAGGCAGAAAAAGCCGTTCAGCGGGCCGAAGAGGCGAAGCAGCACGTGCGCTTGGCGAAGGCGGAACTGAAAAAGGCGCGCAAGGCGTCGAAGCTCTCCAAGAAAGCGGCGAAACAGGCGAGGAAAAAGGCCAAGGCGGCGCAGGCCGCGGGCGCGCCAGGCGCTCGCAAGGCGCGTGCGTCCAAAAAAGCCCGGGCCAAGCAGCCTGCGGCAGCATCGAAGACGCCCCAGAGCTCCAAGACCGTTGGCGCAATTCGCGTAGCGCCGGTCGCGAAGCGCCGCCCCCCCAAACCGGCGGCCGCCAAGCCATCGCGCCCAAAATCGGCGGCCGCCAAGCCGTCGCGCGGAAAATCGGCGGCGGCAGTCGCTCGATCGGTCATCAAACGCTTGGAGACCGAGCCCGACAAGGTGGCAGCGGCGGTCAATGGCGCCGCCGAGGCGGTGCCGCAGGCGGTCGTGCCCTAAGCGCCCTATTCGTGTAGGGCGCGTCTCGGACAGGCGGGAATACGCGGCGTTCGGCCACCTCATCCGGTGGCATTCGGGAAAAGCAGGGCGATGAAAATCGCCAGGAACAGGGCTGCGAGCAAACCGACCAGCTGGCCGAGCACCCACAACCCGAACGCCTTGCGTGCGGCGAACCCCTGAATTTCACTGAAGCCCATGACCACCAGCACCACGCTCCACATCATGAGCAGCACATAGGCGAGGAACTGAGCGCTCAAGAGCAGTGCGATGAACCCTTCCATGTCGGGCCCGTGCGTCTGCATGAACGTTCCACTGCCGGCGAGCAGCGCGGTCACCACCCAAAGGCCGAGCGACACCGCGTTGGGTACGCCCCCATAGGCGAGTACGTGCACGATTTGATTCCGCGCCGCCTTGCCTCCGAGCCGGCTGCCCAGGCGGCGGTAGATTTCCGCGAACAACAGCAGGCTGGCGATTCCCATCACGGAACCCAGGACCGCGGCCCGGCCGATGATCTCCGCCACGCTGCTGGCGGCGCCGGCGTTGGTGGTGCGGCTCAAGGCGAGCCAGCCCACCATGCCCTGCGCGGCTCCCAGCACGTAATCGACGCGGCCGATGGGCTGCGACGAGAGCTCGCGAAACACGCGCCGCGGGCGCAGCCACACATCGTGCAGCGGGCGAATGGGTTCCCCAGCGGGGTCGGTTGGTAACACGAGCGCAGCGTACGCAATCCGTATCATCGACTCCAGCATCACGCGCAGATGACAGCGGACTTTTTCGGGACTACTCTCCTGCAGAGGAGTCGTACGACCGCGAGGAGAAGACTGACCATGGCAAAGAAGAAGCGTAAAGGGAAGAAGCGTCCTGTGGCGAAAGCGAAGCGCGCCGTTGCAAAGCGAAGCGTGGCGAAAAAGAAGGCGCGTGCGTCAAAGAAGCCGAGCAGGGCCGTCGCCAAGAAAGCGAAGAGGGCCGCACCGAAGAGGGCACCGGCTGCGAAGAAGGCAGTGAAGAAAACCGCTCCGAAGAAGGTGGCGAAGCCCGCGAGCCTCGCACCCGCGGCGCCGACGCCGGCGCCTGAACCTGCACCGGCCACCGAGATGGGACACGAGCCGATGTCGCCGCTGCCGTCCTCGGCGAGCGCTGACACTCCGGCCGGTTGAGCGAGACCGCGGAAGGCCAGGCGGGCGTACACAAGCCCGCCCGGGCCTGCGGCCCCTGCCCGGACCTAGGGGAGCAGGAGCCGCACTACAACGTCAGCAGGCGCTGACAGGTATAAAGGCACCTAGCCGATGCCGCGCGACCGGCGTTGCGGCGATGATCCATCCTGGAGCAAGGGGAGATCAGCCATGGTGGACGTGCGCAGCTCACTCTACGACACCGATGCCGTCGCCCGAGCGGGCGATGTGGCGTCTACGTCCCTGGCGCAACTCAGGCCCGTCCGGGATGTCAACGCCGAAATCGCGACCCTGCGCTCGATCAATGCCCACCTGGTGCGCCAGATTGCCCTGCTCAAGCAACGCGAAGCACAAGCACAGCAACTCGCGGATCGGGACGGCCTCACCGGCCTGTTCAATCGCAGACGCCTGTCGCAAGCGCTCCAATCGGCCATCGCCGAGGCCTCGCGCATGGGACACCGCGTCGGCCTGCTGTTCATCGACCTCGACGGCTTCAAGGGGATCAACGATGGCTACGGCCATGCCATCGGCGATGAGCTTCTGGTCCGCGTGGCCGGCCGGATCGCAACCCGCGCTCGGGGAGGAGACAGTGTATGCCGCTACGGGGGTGACGAATTCGTGGTGGTGCTGCCGGGGATCCCGGATCGGGCGGCCGCGATCGAAGTAGGCTCGATGATCGGCGAGCGACTTTCTTTGCCCTATCTCATCGCCGGAAAGAAGCTGCACGTGACTGCCGCCATCGGCGTTTCGGTGTATCCGGAGGACGGGCAGGAAGCGGCACTCCTGCTGCAGCGGGCCGATGAACGGATGTATCACGGCAAAGCAGCCGCGCGCGATCGCGCCTTCGATCCGGTTCAGCGTTCCCCGACTCCCGTGCGTCGCCGTGACGATTGGGTCGCCGTGACGCTTGACCGACTGCGGAGCCTCGGCGGGTGATCCTTGCCCTACCGGGCTGTATTCTCGCCCTCATGCGTCGGCATCGGTGGTCCAGAACCCTCTTGGCCTCGAGTGTGTTGAGTGTGGTTGCCGCGGGGGGGTGCGTCATAGCACCCGACCAGCGTCACTACGCGGATGGGGTGGTGATGGTGGCGCCGCCGGCGCCGCGCCTCGAAGTGATCGGCGAGCCGCCCCAAACCGGCTCCGTATGGATTGGCGGATACTGGAACTGGGTCGGCAATCGCCATGAGTGGGTGCCCGGCCATTGGGCGGCCCCTCATGCGGGGCACCACTGGGTGGCGTATCAATGGGTGAGGCAGGGCGACGGCTGGCGGCTCAAGGGCGGCCGGTGGGAGCGCGGTTAGCCGGACGAAGATCGGAACGGCCCGGGGGCCGGTACATAGATCTCGCGCAGCGGACGGTCGGATCCTGCGTCGAACCAATCCTCGATCAAACGGTAGGAAATCGATTGACTGGGCGGCACCAGGGGCACGCCCGCGCGTAGGTCGGCGCGGCTAAACCAGCGGGCGTCCTCGAGTTCTTGATCCCGCAGGTGCACCTCGTGGGTCAACGCGTGCGCGGTGAATCCCAGCATCAACGAACTCGGGAAAGGCCACGGTTGAGAGGAGTGGTACTCGATCCCATCGACGGTCACGCCGGTTTCCTCGAAGACCTCGCGCGCCACGGCATCTTCGAGTGACTCGCCCGGTTCGACGAATCCGGCGATGGTGGAGTACCGGCCGCGCGGCCATGAAGCCTGTCGCCCCAGCAGGGCGCGATCCGCATCGCTCACCAGCACGATGATCGCGGGATCGAGGCGCGGGAAGCTCTCGTGCCGGCAGCCAGGATTGGTGCACACGAGCACGTGGCCACCCTTGGCCGGCGCGGTCTTGTAACCGCACGTGCCGCAGTAGCGGTGGCGTCGCCGCCAGGTGACCATCGCGCGCGCATACCCCAACAAGCCCGAATCCCCGGGGGGCAGCACAGCGGCCAAAACGCGCAGGTCCTCGTAGCGCGTGCCGCTCGGCGCGGCAGGCGGCTCCGGTGACTCGATTTCATACGCAAAATAATTCGTGCCATTGAAGTGGCCCAGCAAAATCAAGTCGTTGACGTTGTGCCGCTCGCGCGGGATTTGCGTCAGATCCAGAAAAGCCGCGCGCGGCGTACCGGAGGCCGGCGTAGCGACGCCCGGCGTAGCGACGCCCGGCATTTCGCCGTCCGCGACCAAGCTGCGCGAGTTCCATACCGGCACGACCCGGCTTTTCGGATCGGCGAGTGCATCGTCGAACCAGGCCGGATCCGAGCGCAGATGGGCGGCGCGCTCCAGGTACGGGCCCGCAAACACGTTCCTGCCCTGCATGGCCGGAATTCTAGCAGGGCGCGGCCTGCCCGTTGTCGTTCGGGATCACCACCACGAGGCCCGACGGCTCGCAATTCGTGCAGGATGGGCGGCGCTTCGCCAACAAGTCGTGCAGCCACACACCGCCGCAGGAGCGGCAGCGCGACATTCCCAGCTCATCGCGCCGCGCGAGCGCCAGCAGCAAGAACCAGGCATGTTCGAAGGAGATGCGCGCCGGCACGTGCAATTCCAAATACGCCTCGTAAGCCTGACAGAGCAGGATGCCCGATTCCAACGAGCCGACTCGATAGCGCGATTCGAGCCCCAGCGCCGTTCCGCAGAGCAATCCGTACACGACGAACAGGCTGGCGAGCTGCGCCGCCTGGAAATTCAGTTCCGCGCTGCGAAAAAAGAACGCCGCCTGACGCGGCGACTTGCCTCGATGCCTCGGTACCGACTTCGGATCGTGGTCCAGCACATAGCTGCGGTAGAGCTTTCGAATTCGATCATCGCTCAGTCCCGTCCACTGTCTGATCGTGAACGTACGCGCTTCATGGCGGATCAAGCGCAAAGCGAGGTCGTAACGCTGGCGATCGCGGGAGTATCGGTCATCGGAAACTCTCATGGGACGGCTCTCCTGGGGGGTGACGGGCGGGTGCAATTCATGCGGTTTCGGCAGCAAAAAGAATTTGACAGAAATTAATCACAAAGTTAGCGTGCCTGCCAGTGGTTGTTCGGGCGATTGCCGCTGCGTTTGCAGAAAAATGCGCAACCCCCGAATTTGTTCTATGGAAAGCCAGCGCATCCAGGAGATCCGTTATGCAGGACGCAATCGTCGGCAGCTGGGCGGCCCAGCCTCATTTTTCCGTCGCGATGCTCGACTCGTTGCACGATTTGAATCACCGCTTCCTCGACCTGGTGGGAGGTCGAGGCGCAGCTTGGCAGCCCGCCGCAGCGGCCGGGCTTGCCGGAGAAGTCTCGGTGCAGGTGGCGCCGCTCTCCGCGGCGCAGAGGGCGGCGGCGGCGAACTGCCCCTACGCGCTCTTCGATCTGAGATTTTACGACGACGATCACTGGCGAGGGCGGCTGCAGCAACTGGGTCATTGGCGCGTCGCCGAGGAGGCGATGGCAACCGACGATACGGCGAATTTCGTGCGGCTCGCGTTGTTCTATGCCTGGCATGTCGCCGCGACCGCGAGACTCTCGGCGCAGCTGCTGCTCGGGATGAGCGCACACACGGCGGCTGCGTTCAGGCGCGCGACGCTCAACAGTCTGCCGGGGCTCGTCGCCAGCGAAGCGGTGAACTTGAGCGCGCGATGGTGCACGTGCAACGCGTATTGGCGCGCCCTGGTGCGCGCCGCGTCGCACGCGGACGCGGCGCAGCTGCGCAGGGTGCAGCTCTTCGGTCTGCAGTTGGAAGCCGCGGCGCGCCTGCCCTAGCAAGGCAGGCGTCTTGCGGGCGGAGCCTCGCGAGGTTTAGTCTACGCGGCTCCTATGCAAGCCCTCGTCCTTCGCCAGCTCACGAAAGTCTACAAGAACGGCATCAAAGCCCTCAAAGGCATCGACCTCCAGGTGGAGGAGGGGGATTTCTTCGCGCTGCTCGGTCCCAACGGGGCCGGCAAGACGACCGTCATCGGGATAGTCACGTCGCTCGTGAACAAAACCAGCGGCACCGTCGAAGTATTCGGCCACGACATGGATCGAGAGCTCGAGCTGGCCAAATCCTGCATCGGGGTGGTGCCGCAGGAAATCAATTTCAACATGTTCGAGACCTTGTTCACCATCGTGGTGAATCAGGCGGGCTTCTACGGCATTCCGCGTCGTCTCGCGAAGCAGCGCGCGGAAAAGTATCTCAAGCAGCTGCAGTTATGGGAGCGCCGCAATTCGATCGCCCGCTCGCTGTCCGGCGGCATGAAGCGGCGTCTCATGATCGCGCGCGCGTTGATGCACGAACCGAAGCTCCTGATCCTCGACGAGCCGACCGCCGGGGTGGACATCGAGATTCGCCGCTCCATGTGGGAATTCCTGCGCAACATCAACGACCAGGGGACGACGATCATTCTGACCACGCACTACCTGGAAGAGGCCGAAAATCTGTGCCGCAACATCGCAATCATTGAAGGCGGTAAAATCATCGAGCGCGACAGCATGGCCAACGTGCTGCGCAAGCTGCAGACCGAAACGTTCGTCTTCAATTTGAGCGCACCCTTGAGCGCGCCACCGCAGCTGCCGGCCTTCGATGCCCAGCTCACGGACGACCATACGCTCGAGATCGAAGTTTCCAAGGGGCAGAGCCTGAACGATATATTCGCGCAGCTTTCGTCGCGGGGAATCCGCGTGAACAGCATGCGCAACAAAGTCAACCGGCTCGAGGAGCTGTTCATCCGACTCGTCGACGACAGCGTCCGCTCGGCAGTCAAAGGATCCTGAGCATGTCAGCGTCCCGGGCCCGCACCGAATGGGTCGGCTTCAGCACCATCGTCATCCGAGAGTTCAATCGCATCGTGCGCATCTGGGGCCAGACCATCGTCCCGCCGACCGTGACTGCGACGCTGTACTTCGTGATCTTCGGCAGCCTCATCGGCAAGCGAGTCGGCCTGGTGGGCGGCTACGATTACATGCAGTTCATCGCGCCCGGCCTCATCATGATGACGGTGATCACCAATTCCTACGGTAATGTCGTGTCCTCGTTCTTCGGCGCGAAGTTCGGCAAGCACCTCGAGGAGCTGCTGGTGTCGCCGCTGCCCAACTGGCTGATCCTGTCCGGCTACATAGCGGGAGGCGTGCTGCGCGGCATGCTCGTGGGTTCCGTCGTGACCATCGTCGCGCTCTTCTTTACGCGCCTCGCCGTACAGCACGTTCTCGCGATTCTCTCCGCGGTGCTGCTCACGAGCATCGTCTTCGCGCTCGGCGGCTTCATCAATGCGCTGTTTGCCAAGAACTTCGATCAGATTTCCTGGTTTCCCACCTTCGTGCTGACGCCGCTCACGTACCTGGGGGGTGTGTTCTATTCCATCAAGATGCTTCCGGACTGGGCGCACATCCTGTCGCACGCGAACCCCATTCTGTACATGGTGAGCGCGTTCCGGTATGGCTTCCTCGGCACGACGGATGTGGATTTGCGACTGGCTTATGGGATCATGATCTGCGCCGCGGCGTCGATGTTCGCGCTGGCGGTGATCTTGTTGAACAAAGGGGCCGGCATCCGCGATTGATGGGGAGTTCCTCATCGCCGCTGTTGTCGTGTATCGTGCGGGTGAGACGTCGAGACAATTTTAAGGAGATGACTGATGTCCGAAGAAAAGCAGCAAAAATTCACCGCCAAGGTGCGCCGCGGTCTGGTATGGGTGCACACGGTCGCAAGCGCCGAGCTTGCCAAGAAGAAAGCGGAGGCGACCGGCGTTAGGATCGAAGGGTTCACAGCCAGCGAGCTTGCCGATGTGGAGTCCGCATTGACCTGGATCGGCCAGAACAAAGAATCGCCGGGCGCCGAACCGGCCGCCTAATATCGGGCGGTGCACCATCCGGTGTTTCCATTACGCGACACCGAGCGCGGCAGCGTCACCACGTCTGCGGAGCCGTCGCGTCGCGAATCCGCGGATGAGAACAAAAGCGCAGGCCCCGGCGGGAGGGTCTGAAGGGAGTGCGTTACACTAATGCGATGGGAGCAAAACGTGCTTTAGTCGTCGACGATTCGAAGTCCGCTCGCGTCATCCTGAGCCGCATGCTCGAAAAATACGACATCGAAGTCGACATGGCCGAGTCGGCCGAACAGGCCATCGAATATCTGAAGCACGACCGGCCCGACGCCATCTTCATGGATCACCTCATGCCCGGCATGGACGGTCTGCAGGCGGTGCAGGCGATCAAGAGCAATCCCCAGACCGCCATGATTCCGATCATGATGTATACCTCGCAGGAGGGAGAGCTGTATGTCGGCCAGGCGCGCGCGCTCGGCGCGATGGGCGTGCTGCCGAAGCAGGTGAGGCCGGTCGATGTATCGAAGGTGCTCTACGAGCTGCATCTGCTGCCGGACCGGCGCGACATGAATCAACCCGCACTGTTGCCGGTGGAGCTCGAGAATGGCGCCGCCGTCGAACGGGCGCCCGCGCCCGCGGGATCGAACGCGCAGTTGGCGGAGTGGGGACGCCGCATCGAGGCCGCCGTCAAGCAGCAGTCGGTCGATCTCAGGCGATTCACGGTGGCAAGTTTGGACAGCTTCGCCGCTCGAATGACCGCGGATCTGCGCGCCGCCTTGACGCCCGCACCCGCGAGCGAAGCGCCGCCGCTGCCGCTGCCCGCTTCGAAGCGCCCGCCGCGATGGGCGTGGCCGGCAGGGCTCGCCGCGGCGTGCCTGATCGCGGGCCTGTGCGCCGTCTTGTGGGTCACGACCCGCGAAGACCTGACGAACCTGCGTGCCGAACTCGCCCCCCTGCACGCCACCAATGCCGACCTGCAGCGCGCGCGGTCGGACCTCACCGCCGCCGTGAAGGATTTGACTGCCGCACTCGCGGCGACCACGGCCGGCCCGAGCACCGCGGCGTCGGCGGGGATGCAGCGCTCGGAACCGGTTCCGTATGGCGAAATACCGTTCGATCGCAGCCGTCTCGATGCGCTGCGCGATTTGCTGTCGAAGCTCGAAGCGCAGGGCTTTCACGGTGTGGTCAAAATTACGAGCGTGCCGGGATCGTTCTGTCTCAGCGGCAATGCGGTCGATGGCTTCGCGCCGGCTGGCGCGAATTTGCCTGCCAGCAAATGCGATCTCATCGGCAACCCCTTCGAGGAGTCTTTGTCCGGCCAGCAACGCCAGTCTCTGGCTTTTGCCAACTTGGTCGCAGGTATCCGTCAACGCACGTCCGGAGCGATCACGGTTGCCTTCGAGAACGCGGGTGCATCGCACGCCGCGACTCCGTATCCGCCGCGCAACGAGCTGCTCACCGCGGGGGAATGGAATCGGGCGGCCGCGACGAATAACCGCGTCGAGTTCGTGGCGGAGCCGAGTGCGCCGCCCTAGATCCGTCGCCTCGGGTCGGTTCGCCTCGAGTCCGTTGGCCTAGAAGGCGACCCGGACGAACGCCTCCGGGCCGTCGGCGTGGAAATTATAAAACCCGGATTGCTTGGATTGCGTCGATGAGAGATGAGCTTTCACCGCGTTGAAACCCAATGCGAACGACACATTGGGGCGAAAGCGGTAGAGGGCGTCGAATTCCAGGAAGCCGAGTGAGCCGTCGGTACCGTTGAAATGCAAGTCCAGGTATTGGATGCGCCCGTCCACATAAAATCGCTTGCTGACCACCCAGGTGGCATCGATCCCGGGCGTCGGGTAGGGACCGGCCTGGTCCTCCCGTTGATCCACGTGCCGGTTTTGCGTCGATACCTGAGCTCGCGCCGAGATGTCGACCGAGTCGACGCCGAGCGTCGCCGCAATCTCGAGTTTTTCACTGTGCCAGAACGAATAACCGTATGTCAGGCCGAGCACGCGAAAATCCAAGGTCGTCTGCACCGGGTCGCCGACCAGCAGCAGCGAATCGCGAAATACGATCGGTTGCGTGAGCGTTGCGCTGCCGGTCCGATCGAGCGTGAAATAATCGAAGCGCAGCCGGTTGCGCTCGCCGGCGCGGACCATGAATTGAAACTTCGGTTCGACGTCGTTCTTGCTCAAGCCGAGCGTATCTTCCGCATTGACGTACGTTCCCTGCACCCCGGTGCTGCTGTTGATTTGAAAGTTCGTCGACGAGATCACGTCCATCACGCCGAGCGACACCCGCACACGGTCGTTGGTCGGACTGACGTAGTCGCCGTCAGCGTGAGCCGAGGCCGCGATCAACGCGAACAGCGCCCCGATGGCGTACCTGATCATTAGACTCTCCTCAATACCAACTGATCGGTCGCTGCCCGCCTGGGTTTTGCGGTCAGCGACGTGCCGATGCGCGCCAATACCTGGGCGGCGGCAGCGCGCCAACCTGTGAGTTTGCCGCCATAAATGCCGAGCACGCGCGGATGCGGGTCACGGTCGGTGGTAAAAATCGTCTCACGCGATCGATCGAATGCCGAGTGGGAGGCGGCGGGCAGCACCCGCAGTCCTGCGAATCGCCCCACGATGTCCGAGCGCGTCATCGACGCGGCGGCTGGAAAATAGCGGCGCGCCACGGCCAGCAGATAGTCCTCTTCCTCGGGCAGGGGATGGACCTCGTCAGGTGCGCCGTGAAAGGGAGTCTCGGTGGTGCCGATCAATGTCGCTCCCTGCCACGGCATGACGAAAATGGCGCGGCCGTCACTCGGACTCTCCACGTAGTAGATGCCGCCCGTCACCCGCATGGGCACGACGATATGGGTACCCTGGACGAGATCGACGTCCGGCACGGTGATCGTGGGCCGAACGGTGCGCGCGACTTCCCTCGCCCACGGGCCTGCCGCATTGACGAGCACTCGCGCCCGGCATTCGATCCGGGACGTGCCGCTCTCATAGGTCACCACGACGCCGTCGTCGGTGAGAGTCGCCGCCACGAAAGTGGCCGGCATGGCCAGCTCTCCGCCGAGGGTGCGCGCGGAATCGACCACCGCGCGGGTCAGCAGCGCATCGTCCGTTTGCGCGTCGTAATAGCGAATCACCGCATCGAGATTACGGGTGTCGAGACCGTCGAGCTGCGGCCACTCGCTCTTCGGGACGGTGCCGAAACGGGTGCTCGAGTCGAATCCGCCCAGCAGAGCGTACAGCCAAAGGCCCATTTTCAGCTGCCACGGACGGCGCCGCGTATCGGAGTACACCGGAATGAAAAACGGTTTGAGTTCGACCAGGTCCGGCGCAATCCGCAGATGCACGGCACGTTCTCGCAAACTCTCGCGCACCAGCGCGAACTGACCGGACTCGAGGTAGCGCAGGCCGCCGTGAATGAGCTTGCTCGAGCGGCTCGACGTGCCGCTCGCAAGCGCCTGCTTCTCGATGAGCAATGCGCTATGGCCGGCGGCGGCAACGGCTTGCAGCACGCCTGCCCCGTGAATACCGCCGCCGACGATGATGACATCGAAATCTTTCATGGAACTCTACGGTGCGAGGTTTGACTAGGATGAGGGAATGCATGGGAACACGAACACACAAAATATCCCATCCGTGTCGCCATTAGCGAACAGCTGCACCGGAAGCTTCACTTGCCGCCGCGTTTTTCCTCGAACTCGAACAGCGGGACTCCCGAGGTCACCTCGATGTCTCCATCGACGATCGCCCCCTTGGCGATGGCGATGGTGCGCGCGCTCACCCTGCCGCGGATCACGGCGGTGCAGCCGATTTCCAATCTGTCCTTCACGGTGAGCCCGCCGTTGATCTTGCCGGCGACGATCGCCTGCTCCGCCCGGACATGGCCGTGCCAACTGCCGGTGACCGACAGATGCAGACCGCCCTGCAACTCACCGTCGCCGTGCACCTCGCCGCAGACGACGAAGGGGCCGGCGCCGCGAACGTCCCCGACGATGACGCTCTCGGGGCCGATGAATGTCGGGGACGCGGTGTAGCGTTCGAAGAACCGGCGCTTGGGTGGTTCGCTCATCCCGCCCTATTTATCCTATCCGGGGGAGGGGCTGATGTGACGAGCTTGGCGGCGCCGACAGACGCCGCAAATCGAAGTAGAATGTCGGCCCCGTGTGGGGGAATCAGCTCGAGTCGAGGAAAATGGCCATCAATAAAATTGTGCTGGGGGTGTGTTGCGCACTGGTTCTCGGAATGTCCGGCTGCAGTCGCCAACAAAGCGATTGGCAAAAGACCCGGGAAACCAACACGACGGAAGCGTACGAGCAGTTCCTGAAGAAATACCCAAGCGGAGAATTTGCGCCCCAGGCACAGGCCCGCGTCAAGGAACTCTACGAAGAGCGCGATTGGCAAAAGGCGCGCGATGCCGATACGCCGGAAGCGTACCAGGCGTTCCTGAAGCAATATCCGGAAGGCAAATGGACGGAGGAAGCGCGCATCCGGGTCGAGAACTTCACCCTGGCGCAGACCCCGTCGGGGACCGGCGCCGCCGCGCCGGGCACCCTCCCGCCGGGGGGTACCGCGCCGGGCGGTGGGGAAAACGGCACGTCTCCTCCGCCCGGCGGCGGCACTGCGCAAAACCCCGCGACGCCGCCAGCGAAGTCTCCAAGCCACGCCGCCGCAAGCCACGCTGCCAAGCAAAAGGCGAGCGCGGTGGTGAAATCGGGAAGCTACGGTGTTCAACTCGGCGCCTTCAAATCGGGAGCGGCGGCCGCCAACCAGCGCTGGGCTCGTCTACAGAAGGGATATCCGCAGCTCCTCGCGGGCATGTCGTCGAAGGTGGTGCCCAAGAAGACGGCGAGCGGAACGCTCTATCGTCTTCAGGCGTTCGGCACGACGGAGCATCACGCGCGGGACATCTGCAAGACTTTGAAGGCCAAGTCCCAGCCCTGTGTAGTGCTGCGGCCGACGCACGCCTGAGGATAGCCCGGCGGGGGCGCCCCAGCCCGCCGAAGAGCGTCACATCACTGACAATTCTTGTCAGTTAGGGCGCGGCGTATCTGCGCGTAAGCCTTTGAATTTATTGATTTCGTGAACTGGCACGCGGCTTGCTTCACCTCTCGCATGCGATCGGAAATCTTCGCGATGCTGATGCCGGACGGAAGTCCCGCAGCCACATTGGTGGTGCGCCGAGCCGACGGTGGGTTTGCCTTCGAACGAATCGATGCGCGCGTCGCAGCTGCCGCGCGTGTTGCCACCGGGTGGTTCCGCGAGGAGCCGGCCGGATGCGAGCATTCGGCCGAATGGGATGCCTCCGCGCTCGTCGTCCCGCATTGATTTCAGGATCGATGGCCTTATTGATTCGTTGATGATTGCTTTGTCGATGTTTTGTTTGTGTTTCTCCCCTTTGTTTGTATCTCGGCGCCGCGATTAAGCTTCCCCGCTCGCGGCGCCACTTTTTTTCACTCCTCGATTCCGAGCAGACTCAACACGAACGCGTACTCCATGGCGGTCTCGCGGTAGCGCAGGTAACGTCCAGACTTGCCCCCGTGTCCCGCCTCCATGTCCACATGCAGCAGCAAGGGATTGTCGTCGGTCTTCAGCGTGCGCAGCTTCGCCACCCACTTGGCAGGTTCGTAGTACTGCACCTGGCTGTCCCACAAGCCAGTCGTCACGAGAATGGCCGGATAACTCTGCCGGCGGACGTTGTCGTAGGGCGAATACGACAGCATGTAATTGTAGTATTTCTCATCGGCCGGGTTGCCCCACTCATCGTATTCGTTCGTGGTGAGCGGAATCTCCTCATCGAGCATGGTGGTGACCATGTCGACGAACGGCACCTGCGCGACGATGCCTCGGTAGTCCCGAGGGCTCATGTTGGCAATCACCGCCATCAGCAGCCCGCCCGCACTGCCGCCCATCGCAAAGATCTTGTCCCCGGCGCCATAGCCTTTGTCCACCAGATGGTGCGTGACGTCGATGAAGTCGGTGAAGGTGTTTTTCTTGTTGAGCAGGCGGCCATCGTCGTACCAAGCGCGGCCCAATTCCTGCCCGCCGCGCACGTGCGCGATCGCATACACGAACCCGCGATCGAGAAGACTCAGCCTAGCGGATGAGAAGCTCGGGTCCATGGACAGTCCGTAGGAGCCGTAGGCGTATTGCAGCAGCGGTGTCGTGCCATTGCGCACGAAGCCCTTGCGGTACACCAAGGACACCGGAATGCGCTTACCATCCCGTGCCGGCGCAAACAGAAACTCGGTCTGGTAATTCACGGGATCGAAGTCGCCCATCACGGGATCGCGTTTCAGCAAGCTCTTCTCGCCGCTTCGCACGTCGTAGTCGTAGATCGTCGCGGGCGTGGTGAGCGAGGAATAGCTGTAGCGCAGCGTGTCGCTGCCGATTTCCGGATTGACCGACAAGGCCATCGTATACGCGGGCTCGTCACCCGAGATGAAGAACTCGGCCGCGCCTGCCGGCACCAACGGCTGGATGCTGAGCTTGCGCAGGCCGCCGCTGCGCACCGATAACGCAATGAAGCGTTCGAAGACGTCGAAGTCTTGAACGAAAGTATCGTCCCGGTGCGCTACCAACCCCAGCCATCGGCTCCGATCTCCCGCGTCGCGGATCGGCACCTGCATCAGGCAAAAATTGATCGCCTGCCAATTCGTGCGGATGATGAAGCGGTCGCCCACGTGCTCGATCTGATATTCGTGATCGCGCTCGTGCGGCAGGAACACTTTGAACGACAGCGACGGGTCGGCGGCTTCCGCATACCACCATTCGGACGAGATCGTGCTTTCCATGTGGATGAAAATGAAGCGCTCCGACTTGGACTTGGCGACGCCCGTATAGAAACTCCGGTTGCTCTGCTCGAATACCAGCGCGTCGCGCGCGGGGTCTTGCCCGAGTGAATGTCTCTTGACGTAGAGGCCGAGCAGGGTCGCCGGATCCTTTTCGACATACAGCACCGTCGCATCGTCGTTGGCCCACGCCACTTCCGCCTCGACATTGGGGATGGCGTCGGGGAGGATTTCGCCGCTTTGCAGGTTCTTGAAGCGCAGCGTGTACTCGCGCCGGCCGACGGTGTCCTCGCAAAAGGAAAGCCATTCCTGATTGGGCGAGAGCTCGACGGCACCCAACTGATAATATTCGTGTCCGGTCGCGCGCTGGTTCGCGTCCAGCACGATTTGCTCGGGTGCATCGAGCGTCGCCCTGCGCCGCGCAAAGATCGGGTGCTCCTTGCCGGCTTCGTAGCGGGTGTAGTACCAGTAACCGCTCTTGCGATACGGGACGCTGGTATCGTCTTGTTTCAGGCGTCCGATGATCTCGGCGTAGAGCTTCTCCTCCAGAGGCTTGACCGCAGCCAGCGTGATTTCCTTATAAGCGTTCTCGGCGCGCAAGTAGGCGAGCACCTCGCTGTTTTGGCGCTCGTCGTCCCGCAGCCAGTAGTACGGGTCGATCCGCACGCCGTGCGGCGCCGCAATCGGATGCGGTCTTGCGGCGGCCAGCGGTGCTGCGACGCCCGGCGTGGCGACGCCCGGCGTGGCGACGCCCGGCGCTGTTTCCCTGGAGCTCATGGGTCGATCACTTGTCCTTGGATGGGGCGGGAGTATAGTCAACCGACAGGCGCTTAAGACCTCGCTGGACCTCGCATGTTCCTTGGAATTCGGGGGTGGTATGCAAACCGTCAGTCACTTGCTTCGTTCCAAAGGACCTCAATTCTTCTTCGTCGGGCCGACCGATTCGGTGCTGCGGGCGATGGAAATCATGGCCGAGCACGAGGTGGGCGCGCTTCTGGTCATGAATCTGGGCTCCCTGGTCGGTATCATTTCAGAGCGCGACTATGCGCGAAAGGTCATCCTCAAAAAGCGCTCCTCGCACGACACGCCGGTCAGCGACATCATGACCGCCCCGGCCGTGACCGTGACGCCGCAGGACACGGTACATGTCTGCATGCAGCTCATGACCGAGCGCCGCTTCCGGCATTTGCCGGTCGTCGACTCGGGCCGCGTCGTGGGCGTGGTGTCGATCGGCGACTTGGTCAAGGCCGTCATTGAGGAGCAGACGGCGCACATCGAGCAATTGGAGCGCTATATCGCCGGCTGAGGCGGTGGTCGGCCTGAGACGACGAACGTCGAGCCCGAGGCCATGCTCCGTAGCGGTTGACGAGGCTCACCACCTCGGTATCATGAGATCATGCACTGGCGCGTTTAGCGGCGTTTGCCCACCCGGCGCGTATCCAATCAGCGCCTAGAACCGAGTTAAGTGATTGTTTTGCGGGAAGCTTCTGCGTATTCATCGCAGCGGTACGGTTATGCACGGGCATCTGTCATGGCGAAAGAGCACATTCCAGTCCTAGCGACCAGCTTGTACGGCGCGGATCCGCGTACCGCGGACTTCGGCCTGTATCGGCCCGCATATGAACGCGACTCGTGCGGCTTCGGTCTGATCGCGAGCCTCGACGACCAGCCGAGCCATTGGGTGTTGCAGACCGCGATCAGCTCGTTGAATCGCCTCACGCACCGGGGTGCCGTCGCCGCCGATGGCAAGACCGGCGACGGCTGTGGCCTCTTGATCAAGACTCCAAAGCGCTTCCTGCGTGCCGTGGCCGCGCAGGCGCACCTCACCCTGGGGGCGCAGTTTGCCGCGGGACTCGTGTTCCTGGACCCTGACCGTGCGAAAGCCGCCGAGGCGCGCCGCGTGCTCACGGCGCAGCTCGAGCGGGAGAAAGTGAGCGTCGCCGGGTTCAGGGTTTTGCCGGTGGACCCTTCCGCCTGCGGCGCGGAGGCGATCAAGACGTTGCCGCACATCGAGCAGATCTTCGTCAGCTCGAGTGCGGACGTCGATGAGGCCACCTTCAATCGTCAGCTGTACATGGCGCGCCGGCGCGCCGAAAAGATACTGGTCGCCACGGATCCGGTGTTCTACATCCCATCGCTGTCGGCGAGCACCATCGTCTACAAGGGCATGGTGATGCCGCAATTCCTGGCGCAGTTCTATCCGGATCTGAAGGATTCGAGGATGGAGGCATCGGCGGTGGTGTTCCACCAGCGCTTTTCGACGAACACGCTGCCACAATGGAGGCTCGCCCACCCGTACCGGTACCTCGCGCACAACGGCGAAATCAATACGGTGCAGGGCAATCGTTCCTGGGCGGTCGCGCGAGGTCCGCTGTTCCGTTCGCCGCTGCTGCCCGACCTGGGTGATGTCCTGCCGGTGGTTTCGCTCACGGGCTCGGATTCTCAATCGCTCGACAACATGCTCGAGCTCTTGCTGGTGGGCGGCCTCGATCCCATGCATGCCATGCGCATCCTGATGCCGCCGGCGTGGCAATCGGTCGACATGATCGATCCCGATCTGAAGGCATTCTACGAGTACTACGCAACGCACATGGAGCCGTGGGACGGACCGGCGGGCATCGTGCTCACCGACGGCCGGTACGCCTGCTGTACGCTGGATCGCAACGGACTGCGGCCTGCGCGCTGGGTCATCACCAAGAATCGCCACATCACCATCGCCTCCGAGGCGGGTGTCTGGGATTACCTCCCCGAGGAGGTGGTCAAGAAGGGCAAGCTCGGGCCGGGTGAAATTCTCGCGCTCGATCTGCAGACCTCCGAGCTCATGGATACCAGGCAGGTCGACGATCTGCTCAAAGATCGGCATCCGTACAAGGTGTGGCTCAAAAAGGGTGTGCGTTATCTGCAGACCGATCTCATCGACCCGCGCCTCGCGGCCGAGCCCTTCGATCGGGACACGCTGGCGCTGTTCCAGAAGATGTACAACGTATCGGCCGAGGAGCGCGATGAAATCATCCGAGTCCTCGCCGAGGATGAGAGCGAAGCGGTGGGCTCGATGGGCGATGACACGCCGATGCCGGTGCTGTCGAAGAAGGTACGCTCTCTCTACGATTATTTCCGCCAGCAGTTCGCCCAGGTCACCAATCCGCCCATCGACTCGCTGCGCGAGAGCATCGTCATGTCGCTGCAGACGCAGATCGGTCCCGAATGCAACATCTTCGTACCGGCTCAGCAGCACGCCGAACAAATCGTGTTGAGTTCTCCGGTGCTCTCGCAGCGCAAGCTGCGCCAGATCATGGGTCTGCAGGACTCGGGCGTGCCGCATGAGTTCATCGACCTGCAATTCGACGCCGGGCTCGAGCTCAAGACCGCAATCCTCGCGGTCTGCGATCAGGCGGAAGCGGCGGTGCGCGCCGGTAAGCTCGTCCTGCTGCTGTCGGATCGATACCTCGTCAAGGGCAAGATCCCGATTCACGCCCTGCTCGCCACCGGAGCGGTGCATCACCGCCTGGTCAAGACGGGCTTGCGCTGCAAGTGCAATCTGCTGGTCGAAACCGGCACGGCGCGCGATGCGCATCATTTCGCCTGCCTCATCGGCTACGGCGCCACCGCGGTGTATCCGTACCTCGCGTATCAGACCTTGTTCGATCTGATGCGCAAGGGCGCACTGAAGATGGACGCCGTCGAGCGGCAGGAGATCGGCCGCAGCTACCGGCGTGGCATTCGCAAGGGTCTGTTCAAAATCATGTCCAAGATGGGGATCTCGACCGTCGCCAGCTACCGCAGTGCGCAGCTGTTTGAAATCGTGGGTCTGGGTGACGAGGTAGTCTCCCTCTGCTTCGAAGGCTCGGAGAGCCGCATTCAGGGCGCGGACTTCGACGACCTGAAAGCCGATGCCGAACACCTGGCGAAACGTGCCTGGGACCGGACGGAAAACGTCAGCCAGGGAGGCTTGCTCAAGTACATGCACGGCGGCGAGTACCACATGTACAACCCGGATGTGATCGCACTGCTGCAATCGGCGGTGATGACCGCGGACTATGCGCAGTACCGGCAGTTCGCCGCCCTCGTCAACGAGCGGCCCGTCTCCTGCATCCGCGACCTATTGAAGTTGAACTCGCAAAAGCCCGCCATTTCACTCGACGACGTGGAGCCGGTCTCGGCGATCCTGGCGCGCTTCGACGGCGCCGGCATGTCCCTGGGTGCCTTGTCCCCCGAAGCGCACGAGGCGCTGGCGATCGCGATGAACCGCCTTGGCGCGCGCTCGAATTCCGGCGAAGGCGGCGAGGACCCGGTGCGCTACCACACCGAGAAGAACTCCAAGATCAAGCAGGTGGCGTCCGGCCGCTTCGGCGTAACGCCCGAATACCTGATCAACGCCGAAGTGCTGCAGATCAAGATCGCCCAGGGCGCGAAGCCCGGTGAGGGCGGGCAGCTCCCCGGTCACAAGGTGAACGACATGATCGCGCGGCTGCGTTTTGCGCGACCGGGCGTCGGCCTCATTTCCCCGCCGCCCCACCACGACATCTATTCCATCGAGGATCTCGCGCAGTTGATCTTCGACTTGAAGCAGGTCAACCCGCGGGCGCTGGTCTCGGTCAAGCTGGTCGCCGAGCCCGGGGTCGGCACCGTTGCCGCGGGCGTCGCCAAGGCCTATGCCGATCTCATCACCATCTCGGGCTACGACGGCGGCACCGGCGCGAGTCCGCTGTCTTCGATCAAATACGCCGGCACTCCCTGGGAGCTCGGTCTGGCCGAGACCCACCAGACGCTGCGCGCCAATGAATTGCGCCATCGAGTGCGACTGCAAACCGACGGCGGCTTGAAGACCGGCCTCGATGTGATCAAGGCGGCCCTCATCGGCGCAGAGAGCTTCGGCTTCGGCACCGCCCCGATGGTCGCGCTGGGGTGCAAGTATTTGCGCATCTGCCACCTCAACAACTGCGCCACCGGGGTGGCCACCCAGCACAATGTGCTGCGCACGAAGTATTTCATCGGCCTGCCGGACATGGTGATGAACTACTTCAAATTTGTGGCCGAGGAATGCCGCGAGATCATGGCCGCGATCGGTGCGCGCACGCTCGCGGAGCTGATCGGGCACACTGAACTTCTCGAGATCCTGCCGGGCGAGACGACGAAACAGCGCAAGCTCGACTTGAGCCCGGTGCTTGCCAATGCCGCGCTGGTGTCGGACAAACCGCAATATTGCATCGACCCGCGCAATCAGCCCTTCGATGAGGGCGCCCTCGGGGAGCGCATGCTGCGCGACATGCGCGCGGCGATCGCCGATAAAACGGGCGGCGCCTTCTCCTACCAGGTGAGCAATTTTCACCGTTCGATCGGCGCGCGCGTCTCCGGCGAAATCGCCAAGCGTTGGGGAAACACCGGCATGAGCGCGGCGCCGCTGGTGGTCACCCTCAAGGGAACCGCGGGCCAGAGCTTCGGCGTCTGGAATGCGGGCGGGCTGCATTTGCATCTCGAGGGCGAGGCGAACGACTACGTCGGCAAGGGCATGGCTGCGGGGAAGATCGTGTTGAAGCCGCACGCCCAGTCGAGCTTCACCGCGCGCGAGACGGTAATCATGGGGAACACCTGCCTGTATGGCGCGACGGGCGGAGAACTATACGCGGCCGGCACCGCCGGGGAGCGCTTTGCCGTGCGCAACTCCGGCGCCCTCGCCGTCGTCGAAGGTGCGGGCGATCACTGTTGCGAGTACATGACGGGTGGAGTGGTTTGCGTGCTCGGGCGCACCGGAGTGAATTTCGGCGCCGGGTTCACCGGCGGCTTCGCCTACGTGCTCGACATGGAGCGGGACTTCGTCGATCGCTACAACCACGAATTGATCGATATTCACCGCGTGTCGCCGGAAGGCATGGGAACTCACGTGCAGCACTTGCGGGGACTCATCGAGCAGCATGTCGATGCCACGGGGAGCGTTTGGGGGACGCAGTTGCTCAATGACTTTCGCACCTACATCGGCAGATTCTGGGTGGTGAAGCCCAAAGCGGCGGCGATCGACTCGCTGCTGGTCAATCTGCGCCGCGCGGCGTAGCGCCACCCTCCTCCTGACCGCCTCCGCATGGCCGACAAGTACCTGCAATTCCTCGACGTTCCGCGGCGCGAGCCGGAAAAGCTCCCCGTCGAGGTGCGCATTCAGCAATTTCGCGAGATCTACTCGCAGTACAGCGCCGAGTCGGCCTCCGCTCAGGCGGGCCGCTGCCTGTCATGCGGCAATCCTTTTTGCGAGTGGAAATGCCCGGTCCACAATTACATTCCCAATTGGTTGGCGCTGGTCAACGAGGGGAAGCTGTTCGAGGCGGCGGAGCTCTCTCATCAAACCAACTCCCTGCCCGAGATGTGCGGACGCATTTGCCCACAGGATCGGCTTTGTGAGGGCGCCTGCACGCTCAACGATGGCCTCGGCGCCGTCAGCATCGGCGCCATCGAAAAGTACATCACGGACGAAGCGTTCAAGCTGGGTTGGAAACCCGATCTCTCGAATGTCGTGCGCACCGACAAGCGCGTGGCGGTCGTCGGCGCGGGCCCCGCGGGCTTGGCGTGCGCCGATGTCCTGGTGCGCAACGGCGTCGCCCCCGTCGTGTTCGATCGCTACTCCAAGATCGGCGGATTGCTCACCTTCGGCATTCCACCGTTCAAGCTCGAGAAAGACGTGGTGGAGAAGCGGCGCGAGATCATGGAAGGCATGGGCGTGGAATTTCGCTTGAATCGGGAGATCGGACGCGACGTCGCGTTCGGCGAGATCATGAAAGAGTTCGATGCCGTGTTTCTCGGCATGGGCACCTATCGGTACGTCAAGGGCGGATTCAGCGGCGAAGACCTGCCGGGCGTGTACGAAGCGTTGCCCTACCTGATTTCGAACATCAATCGCGAATTGAAGATTGGCAATGGCGCCGCGGAATTCATCGATCTGCGCGACAAGCACGTGGTCGTGCTCGGCGGCGGCGATACCGGGATGGATTGCAACCGCACCGCCGTTCGGCAGGGCGCGGCGAGCGTCACCTGCACCTACCGGCGCGATGAAGAGAACATGCCGGGTTCGCGGCGCGACTACAAGAACAGCAAGGAGGAAGGCGTCACGTTCTTGTTCAACCGGCAGCCGATCGAAATCGTCGGCGCCGATCGGGTGCAGGGTGTGAAGCTGGTGCAAACGCGCCTCGGCCCGCCGGACCTGCGCGGGCGGCGCGTTCCCGAAGTCATTCCGGACACCGAAGAGACCATCCCGGCGGACGCGGTGATCATTGCGTTCGGCTTTCTGCCGAATCCGCCGCCGTGGTTCGAGGATCAGCAGATCGCACTGCACGGCAATGGCCGGGTGCGCGTCACGGGATCGCTCGGCGGGTCGTCCGCCGGCTGGCCGGTCCCCGGATCTCAGCCGCCGGGTGGCCGGCCCCCGGATCGCCGGCCGCTCAAATTTCAGACCACCAATTCGAAGGTGTTCGCTGGCGGCGACATGGTGCGCGGATCGGATCTCGTGGTGACAGCGGTGTTCGAGGGGCGCGAGGCGGCGCAGGGCATCCTGCGCTATCTCGGCGTACGCTCAGCGGAGGATTAGGAGCAGCCGTATGGCAGCGGCGCCGGCGCAGCACATTCCTCGATATTGACGTCCGAAAATGGCGAGTATCCAGCGAATTTTTTGGTTAGTCTGGCGCCATGGAATTGAACCCGGAAGCTTGTTTTCGTGCGGTGCGCGCCCGCGATCGCCGTTTCGACGGCCGCTTTTTCACCGCGGTCGCATCGACCGGCATCTATTGCCGCCCCGTTTGTCCCGTGCGCCCGCCGAAGCGCGAAAACATGCGCTTTTTCCCGAGCGCCGCCGCTGCGGAGGGGGCGGGCTACAGACCGTGTCTGCGCTGCCGCCCCGAGCGGGCGCCCGGGCTTGCGACCGTCGATGCCGCGAGCCGTCTCATCGGCGCCGCGATTGCGGGCATCGAGGAGCATGCGCTCTCCAATGCCAGGGTCACCGATCTGGCGGCCTCGCTCGGCATCAGCGATCGGCATCTGCGGCGCGTGACGGAGGCCGAGCTCGGTGTGTCGCCGATCGAGTTGGCGCAGACGCAGCGGCTGCTGCTCGCGAAACGCTTGCTGAGCGACACCTCGCTCAAGCTGACCGATATCGCCTTTGCGAGCGGCTTCGGCAGCCTGCGGCGCTTCAACGCGTTGTTCAAATCCCGATATGGACTCTCGCCGCGCTTCCTGCGCGGACGTCACGAGAGGGCGCGCGGCCTGCGCTGCCAGCTCGATTTCCGGCCGCCACTGGCATGGCAGAGTTTGCTCACGTATTTGCGGCTGCGCTCCATTCCGGGCGTGGAATGGGTGGACGCGACGCATTACCGCCGCACCGTCGCGATCAATGACGTGCAAGGCTGGATTGCCGTCTCGATGGCGTCGAGCGGCATCGCGCTCGAGGTCGAGATGTCGCCCTCGCTCGCTCCGGTGATCGGAGCGGTGATCGTGCGCGTGAAGAATCTGTTCGACCTCGGCGCGGCGCCGGATGCGGTGAGCTCGCTGCTGGCGCAGGACCCGATGCTCGCCGGGGTGGTGCGCCGCTTGCCCGGGCTGCGCGTGCCGGGCGCGTTCGACGGTTTCGAGCTTGCGGTGCGGGCCGTGCTCGGTCAGCAGGTCTCGGTCAGAGCCGCCACCACGATGGCGGGGCGTTGGGCGCAGGCCTTCGGCGACGCCATTGCGACGCCTTTCGCGCAGCTCAATCGCCTTGCGCCGACCGCGGATCGCATGCTGGCCGTGGGAACCGATGAAATCAGCGCGCTCGGTGTGGTCGGCAGCCGCGCGCGCTGCCTGGTGGCGCTCGCGCAGGCGGTGCAGGAGCGCCGCGTGGTGCTGGCCTATGCCGCGAACGTCGAGGAGCAGATCGATCGCCTGATGCAGCTGCCGGGCGTCGGCCCGTGGACCGCGCAGTACATTGCCATGCGCGCCTTGCATTGGCCGGACGCCTTTCCCGGCGGCGATCTCATGCTGCTCAAGGCCGCCCAAAGCGGCAAAAAACAACTACAGGCGCGCGCGGAAGCCTGGCGCCCCTGGCGGGCGTACGCCGCGCATTACTTGTGGCAATCAATAGGAGTGGTACCGTGATTCACTTTACCTACACCGACAGCCCCATCGGCCGGCTGCTTCTCACCTGCGATGGCGAGGCGTTGACCGGACTGTATATGGACGTTCCCAGCCGGCCGCCGCGCGATCTGCAGCAGTGGGTGGAAGATGCGAGCGTCTTTCCGCTGCCGCAGGCCGTGTTGCAGCTGCGGGAATATTTCGCCGGAACTCGCCGTGACTTCGACTTGCCGCTGCGCATGCAGGGCACGGAGTTTCAGCGGCGCGTGTGGCGCAGCCTCACCGAGATCCGCTACGGCGAGACGTGGAGCTACGGCCAATTGGCCAGGCGTATCGACAACCCGAATGCCTCGCGTGCCGTGGGATTGGCGAACGGCAACAATCCCATCGCGATCGTCGTGCCGTGCCATCGCGTGATCGGCGCCGACGGGTCGCTCACCGGGTTCGGCGGCGGTATCGAGCGCAAGCGCTGGCTGTTGGCTCACGAGGGACTGCATTAGCGCCCTCGACGCGCCTCATCGGGCCTAAGTCTGCGTGGGGCGCGGTTTTATTCGCGCGGGGCGCGCTTCGCGTTCGCCGGAATCAACACGATGTACGCGAGGGCGCCGGCCGCGGCGAACACGGCGCCGAAGATGAACACCGAAGCATGTCCCACTCGATCCCAGAGCCGGCCGGCGACGAGGCTCGCCACCATTCCGGACAAGCCGATCGTCGTGCTGTACCAGCCGATCGCGCTGGCATGGAGCGACGGTGCCACGTAGTCGCTCGCCAGACTCTTGCCGACCGCGCGAAAGATTCCTTGATAGGCCCCGTAGCACACGAAGAGCGCTGCGATGAGGGCGGCATTTCGCGTCAGCGCAAAACCGAGGTAGGTCACGAAGAATATCGCGCTGCCGAGAATCATCAGGTTCTTTCTGCCGAGCCGGTCGGAGAGGAAGCCCGCGGGATAGGAAACCAGCGCCGCCACCAAGTTGAAGGCCGCGTAGATCACGATGGTCCCCGTCAACGAGGCACCGATCTCCCTCGTCTGCAGAATCATGAAGGCGTTGCTCGAATTACCCAGCCCGAAGACGGCGGTCGCCGCGAGATAGTTCCGGTAGGGCTGCGAAAATTCCCGCAGGCCGACGCGAACTATCGATTTTGCGCTCCTCTGCGCCCGCGGCTCGTGTACGAGCAGCACCATGAGGAAGGCGAGCAGACCGGGAATGACGGCGAGATAGAAGATCGAGCGCAGCGGCAGGCGCCAGACGCTGAGCAGCAAGAGCGCGAGCAACGGACCCAGAAATGCACCCGCGTTGTCGCCTGCGCCTTCGAGGCCGAAGGCTCTGCCCCTGTTGGCCTCGTCGACGGAGGAGGCTATGAGCGCATCCCGCGGCGCGGAGCGCGTACCGGCGCCGAACCGGTCGAGGAAGCGCCCGCCGAGCACGCCCTGCCACACGGTTGCAACGCCCATGAGCGGCTTGCCGAGCGCGGCCAGCAGATATCCGAGCAGCGCGATGGATTTACGTCGTTGCAGCCTGTCGGACAGCGAGCCGGAGAACCCTTGGGTGACATTCTGAGTGGCGCCGGCAACGCCTTCGACCAGGCCAACGACGCTGCCGCCGGCGCCGAGCGTCTGCGTGAGAAAGATCGGCAGGATCGGCACGATCATCTCGGTGGAGATATCCGCGAACAGGCTCGACAGGGCCAGCAGAAAAACGTTGCGCGAGAGGCCGCCGAAGTACCGAGTCGCCGATGACGATGCCATGGTGCAGGCCCGCTCAGCGGGTCTCCAGACTTGCCCATTCATCGATCTTCACGCGTGCCACGATCGGGGCCCGGCCGCGTCCGTCGGGGTGCAGGATCAATGCCTCGCCCTCGGCAAGGGCGTTCGCCCCGTCGGGGTAGACTTCCACGATGTTGGGATAGTGCGTGACGATGACGGTGTTTTTGCCGGCCGGCGGCGTCTGCGCGACTCTGGCTTTGAGCCACGATGCGCGCGCACCGCTCTTGTCCTGGCCCGCGCCGCCCTCGCCGAGCTCCGGCGCCGTCACCGGCCGGCCCAACTCAGCGAGTTTCACGGTCTCGAGGGCGCGATACGTCGGGCTCGACAGCACTTCGCCGACCGGTATGTGCAGCCGATGCAGCGCCTCGCCCATGCCGCGCGCCGTGGTGATCCCCTGTTGATCGAGCTGCCGCTCCTGACGGAGGTTATCGGGATCCGTCTGCGCCGCGTCGGGCGGCTTGCCGGGAGAGCTTGCATGACGCATGAGGATCACGTAGCCGCCGCCCTGAAGCGCCGCGAGTAGATCGTGTCCGGAGAGCGAGCCACCCGGCGGCGGCAAATCCGCAAGCGTCGCCGCCGCGGCGAGCTGGGAGAACAGGGCGAACAGGGCGGGGAGCGCGAACCGGGCGCAGCTCGAGCGACTTGCAGCATGGCGCGAAGAAGGCTGTTTCACGGATGGCTCCCGATTGACGCTCTATATTAACGGTGCGGACCGATCAAATCAGCGGCAAGCTCACCGTGAAGGTCGCGCCGCCGCTGTCGGGGCGGTTCGCCGCGCGCGCATTGCCGCCGTGAAATTCGGCGATGAGCCGCACGATGTAGAGTCCCAAGCCGAAGTGCGGCTTGCCGTCCTGGTCCCGGCGGTGTTCGAACAGGGACTCGAACAGGCGCTCGAGCAGGACGCTCGGGATCGGTGGCCCGTCGTTGATCACCGCGAGCTCGTAGCGGCCTCCTGCGCGCGCGAGGCGCACGATGATCGTGCCCTGCGCCGGGCAAAAATCGACGGCATTCTCGATCAGCTTGTCGAGCATCTGCACGATCAAGTCGGGCGCGCCGCGCATGAAGCAGGCATCGGGCGGCGTCTCGAGCTCGATGCGCGCCCCGCGAAAGGCATCGCGATAACCCGCCACGGCGGATTGGATCAATTCCTTGAGATCGAAGTTCACGCGTTCGGCTTGCTTGATGCTTTCCTCGACGCGGGCGGCCGCGCCGAGCGCGCTCAGGATGGACTGCAACCGCAAGACTCCCTCGCGCGCGCGCACGACGTAGCCGCGCTGGTCCGCGCGCACGCCCTCGGATTCCAGATTGTCGAGCGAGGAGCGCACGATGGTCAGGGGCGTTCGCAGCTCGTGCGAGAGTTTGCCGCCGAGCGTGCGTAAATACAGCGTGTGTTCGTTGAGGCGAGCCAACAGGCGCTCGAACCCGCGCGACAGGGCGCCGATTTCATCGGCACGCGCGGATTCCGGCATGTCGAGCCGGATTCGACCGTCCGGGCCGAGGGCGGAATCGGCAGCGGCGCCGAGCCGCCCGATGCGCACGCTGATCCACGTGGCGACGCCGAATGCGACGGCGAGGGCGAGCGCGGTGGCGAGCAACGTGAGGTTGAAGAGGTGCGCCAAGGCGTGATTGCGCAAATCCAACAGCTCATCGCCCGCTTGCTCGAGCACGACGGCACCGCGAACCCGGCCTCCGACCGTGATCGGAGCCGCCGCCGACAGCAGCACCTCGCGTCCGCTGCCGCTGCGCAGCCACTCCGCCGCCGTCGATCCGGCGAGCGCGGTGGCGACGCTTTTTCCCGTCAGTCGGTCAGGCAACGAGACCTGGAGCGGCCATTGGGAGCTCTCCACGGTGAGGAAGTGCCGGTACCACGTGCCGTCGGTCCCCGCTGCTTCACCGGTCGGGCTCGAACCGAGCGCACCCGCCACGCCGAGCTTCAGCGCATTCGCATCGACCACCGTCGCGCGCGTGCCGGGCCTGATGAAAATGTCGAGCAGCTCATTCAGGCCCGGCGTCGCCGTGAACAGTCTGCCGCCACGCATCGAATCGGCGCCCATGAACCCGGATACCCCGCCGCTCCCGTCCCGCGCTTCGAGCCAGAGGCGCGAACCCACCATGCTCAGCGGCAGGCGGGCCTCCAGGTGATAGCCGCGGGCCGTCTGCAGCCAAAAAGCCTGAATGCGCGGTTCGCCCGCCGCCCGATCGACGCCGTCGTCCCCCTTGATGACGGATTGCGCCTCGATGAGGCCCGGTGCGCCGGTCGCAAAGAAGTAGGATTCAAGCGCCCCATCGGGCCTTTGTAGCGTGAGATCGACTCGATCGAAGCGGTCATGTTCGGGATGGACGTCGGGCGGCTCGGCGACGAACTTCGGGTCATCGACCTCGAGGTACAGGAACAGGTAGCGGTCGGTGACGCCGACCAGGAGACGGGCCGGATGCCCGGCGGCGCCCGGCAGCGGCCTGGGGTCCGCGGACACATTCCAATCGTCACGATAGCCATCGAGCAGCGGCTGGTTCCGCAGCGGATAGACATATAGGTCCGCCTGATTTGTCTCGAACGGGCCGCTGTCCTCCTCGCGAAACACGCGGGCTGGCTCGGCCGACAGGGCCTGCGCAATCGTATCGGCGCTCGCCTCGAGGGCATTTTCCTGCGACGCGCGCAGCGCCGTCTCGAGCTCGCGGGCATATTGACAGCCGGCCCACGGCAGCACGAGGGTGGTGAGCGCGACGATCAGCAATTGGAAGCGAATGCTCACTCGACCCAGCGGTAACCCATGCCGTACACCGTTTGGATGGCGTCGAAATCGGCGTCGATCAACTGGAACTTACGCCGCACCCGCTTGATGTGCGAGGTGATGGTGCTGTCGTCCAATACCACGTTGGCGGCGTCCATCAACTGTTGCCGATTCTTGACATGTCCCGGATTGCGCGCGAGTGCGAACACGATCCAGAATTCCGTCAGCGACAGCGTCACCGGCGCGGCATTCCAGGTGGTTTGCATCTTCTCGCCGTCGAGCGTGAGCGCCCCGCGCTTCAAGATCTCCGCCGCATTCTCCGGCCGGCGCAGGGCATCGATGCGCCGAAACAGCGCCGCCACGCGCGCCGCCAGATGCGGCAAGCTCACATCCTTGGTCAGAAAGTCATCCGCCCCGAGGCGCAAGCCCGATACCGCATCCAGTTCGCTGTCGCGCGCCGTGAGGAAGATGATCGGCAATTCCGCCGAGAGCGCCCGAAGATCGCGGCACAGGTCGAAGCCGCCTTCCGCTTCGTCCTCGAGCGAAATGTCGATGATGGCAAGATCCGGCAGGTGGGTAGTGAATGCCTGCATGGCGGATTTGCGGTTGCCGTAGGTTTTCACCACATAGCCGTGGCGCGCGAGCGCGGCCGCGTAGTTATCCCGCAAGGCGGGCTCATCCTCGACGATGGCGATGTGCTTCTTCATGGCGCGATCATAGCTCAGTGGATGAGGGCTCAAGCCGGCTTGGCTCTCGAGGCGGTCGTTTGCCATGATTGATCAGATTTCGCCTGCCGGCGGCCGCTTTTTCGGCCGCTCAGCGTGCGATTCGAAGCCGACACTGCATCTCGTGTCCCACCGGCGGGTACTCAGCAGTGAGGTCGATCCATGCAAGATTTTACCCTGTCTCGCAAATACGCCACGCGGAGCGGCTTCTGGGCGCAGCGCCGTGAAGCCTCCCTCAATTGGCTGGCGCTCGGGATGCTGCTCGCGGCGTGGAACAGCGCCGACAACGATGCGAACCGAACCGTGCGCCGACCCGAGAAGCTTCGCGGTTATTCGTACGTCTCGGTGCGTGCGGTCACAAAAGCGTCAACGTACTGTAAAGCAGGAAACCTCTAATCAAGGAATGCCCGCACCGCACACGAGTAAACGCATTCTGATCGTCGACACGGACCTGGCCACAGTCGAGCCTCTCGGTCACGAACTGCGCTGCGCCGGATATTCGGTGCACACCGTTACCGACCCGCTCGCCGCGGCGGTGGCAGTTGCGAAGCAGCCTCCGCATCTGGTGATTGGAGATTGGCTCATGCCGGGCTTTGCGGAGCTGGACTTCATTCAGCGTGTGCGCGATGCGCAGGCTCCTCATCCGATCAGGCTGATCATCTTGTCCAACTTGTCCGGCGAGCAAGACATCGTGACGGGACTCAATCTCGGTGCCGACGACTACATAGCCAAGCCATTTTCGCTGCGCGAAGTGCTGGCGCGGGTCTCGGCCGTCCTGCGTTGCCGCCGTGCCGAGTCATCGCCGGCGTCGCTCAGCTGCGACGATCTGGTATTGGACGCCGCGACCAATCGGGTGACCGTCGGCGGCGAACCCGTTCGCCTGCGCCGCGCCGAATATCGCCTGCTGGCGTTTTTCATGTCGCATGCAGGCCAATCGTTCAATCGGACCCAGCTGCTCGCGCGAGTCTGGGGTGACGATAGCGCCGTGGTCGAGCGGACCGTCGACGTGAACGTACAGCGCCTCAGAAAAATCCTAAACAAGCCCGGGTGCAAGCCCTACATTCACACGGTACGCGGCTTCGGCTATCGATTCGCGCCACCCGATAAAATGAGCGGCGGTTCACGATTTTAGTGTTTCACGCGATGTTTCACGCGCAAGTGCCTTTGGTGTAAAGAATTCTTCTTCCGCGGGTCACGTATTCGTCATGAAAAACGGCGAACGTAGCATGCGACGTGAAAGGCGTGGAGGACAGGACATGCTTGAACGGAGTGCCGCACCAGCGCTGCGATTGCGATCAGTCTTCATCTCGGACATTCATCTGGGCTTCAAAGGCTGCAGTGCCGACCTATTGCTCGATTATCTGCACCACGTCGAGATGGATTATCTGTTTCTCGTCGGCGACATCATCGATGTCTGGAGCATGAAGAGGAACATGTTCTGGCCGCAGCCGCACAATAACGTGGTACGCACGATATTGGGCAAGGCCAAGCGCGGCACCAAGGTCATCTTCATCCCGGGCAATCACGATGAGATGTTTCGCGACTTCGACGGCGCCGTGTTCGGCAATCTGGAAATACATCGTGAATATATCCATGAGGGCGCCGACGGCCGGCGCATGCTCGTGCTGCACGGCGATGAATTCGACAGCGTGGTGAAGTGCAGTCCGTGGTTGGCCAGATTGGGCAGCACCATCTACGACGTGCTGCTGGCTGCCAATCCCTATATCAACTGGGTGCGGCGACTGTTCAAGTTGCCCCGTTGGTCGCTTTCGGCCTACCTCAAGAACAAGGCCAAGACCGCGGTTCAATACATCGGCAGCTTCGAGGAAGCCGTCGCCCAAGCGGCGCGCAAACGCGGCGTCGATACGGTGGTCTGCGGGCACATACATCGCGCGGAGGTGCGGGACATCAACGGACTTCTGTATTGCAACGACGGGGATTGGGTCGAAAGCTGCACTTCGCTGGTCGAGGACATGAACGGTCAGCTGCGCTTGATCGACTGGCCGAAGCTGCGCGACCAGATCATCGTCGAGCCGACCGCACTCCCGGTGGGACAGGCAGCCTGACGGATCTGGACGAATCCGCCCGGACGGGCATACTCGTCCGATGAAGTGTAGTTATCACCCGGGGTACCAGGTCCCTCTGCCCACCGGTCATCCGTTTCCGATCAGCAAGTATCCGCTGCTCGCGCAGCAACTCCTGGCCGAGCGTGTACTCGTCGATGCCGACATTCTCGAGCCCGAGGCGATCGACATGCAGACCCTGGAACTCGTGCACACGCGCGAGTACCTCGACAAGCTGCAATCCTCGAGGCTGTCGACCGCGGAACAACGGCGGCTCGGCCTGCCGTGGTCAGAGGCACTTTGGCACCGCTCCCGACTGGCCTCGGCGGGAACGCTGCTGGCCGCGCGCACGGCGCTATCGGATGGTCTGGCCGGCAATTTGGCGGGCGGCACGCATCATGCGTTCGCGGATCACGGCGAGGGATTTTGCGTGCTCAACGACGTCGCGGTCGCCATCTCCAAGCTGCGGACGGAAGGTGCCGTCGAGCGCGCGGCGGTCATCGATCTCGATGTGCATCAGGGCAATGGCACGGCGGCAATCTTCGAGAACGTCGAGGACGTGTTCACCTTCTCGATGCACGGGGAGCGAAATTATCCTCTGGCAAAAATGCGTTCCAATGTGGACGTGCCGCTGCGGGACGGCGTCGGCGATGCCGAATACCTCGAGACGTTGCAGCGGAATCTGCCTTCGGTACTGGAGCGCTCGGAGCCCGGCATCGCCTTCTATCTGGCCGGTGTCGATGTGGCCGCCGGCGATCGCTACGGCAAACTCGACCTCACAGAGGATGGCATTCGATGCCGCGAGCGCATGGTCATCGATGCAACGCGCACGCGCGGCGTGCCTCTGGTGATCGTGCTGGCGGGCGGCTATGCGGCGACGCGTGCGCGCACCGCGGCGTTGCATGCGCACGCGTTTCGCGAAGCGGCGGCGTATGAGCAGCGGGTTTGCCGCGGGCGCGGCTGAGCCCGGCGAGCCGTTGACGCGCGGTTAGATCCGAATGCCGAGCCGCCGATACGCATCGGCCAAGAGCCAGAGCGGCCCGATCAACAAGAATTGGAGATCCTTGAAAAAGGACGGCCTCCTGCCCTCGACGGCATGTCCGATGAACTGTCCGATCCATGCGAGCACGAACAGCGCAGCGCAGATGCTCCACAGCGGGACCGCCACCGCGCGCTGCAGCTGATCGATCGACCAGAGCATGGCGAGAAACACCGGCAGCATGCCCAGCGCAAGGGGCAGGGAGAGAAACGCGTAATAGACTAGTGACGCGAGCACGCCGAGACTGCCCCAATTGGCGGCGGGAATCGCACCGTGCACCGCCGCCGGGAAGGGCAGGCACCACAACAATCCGACGACGCACCACACGATCAGCGGCACGCAGATCCAGTGCAGCAGTTTATTGGTGGGATTGCGGTGACTGATCCCGTAATCGTCGAGCCATTCGGCGGCGCTGCGCATGGAGCTCATGCCCGTAGCGCGCGGCGAGCCACGCGAGTCCGCGGCAGCGGCTCATGCCGCTGCCATCAGCCCCTTGAGCTTGTTGATTGCATTCGATTCGACCTGACGCACGCGTTCGGCCGAAATGCCGTATTCGTCCGCGAGCTCGTGGAGAGTCGCTTTGTTGTCGGTCATCCAGCGGCGCTTCAAGATACTGCGGCTGCGCTCATCGAGCTTCTCGAGCGCGATGGTCAGCCGGTCGCTGGAGTCCTCGTCCCACTCCTCGCGCTCCACCTCGAGGGCGGGATCGGCGTTGCTGGCCGGCAGGTACATGGCCGGCGAGTAATTCTCCTCTTCATCACTTTCCGGCGCGGGATCGAAGGACATGTCGCGTGCCGCGAGGCGCTGCTCCATTTCGCGAACGTCGCTCACTTCGACGCCCAAATCGCGCGCCACAGCCCGAGTCTCCTCTTCGGAAAGCCACGCCAGATTCTTCTTCATGCGGCGCAGATTGAAGAATAGTTTTCGCTGCGACTTGGTGGTCGCGACTTTCACCAGCCGCCAATTGCGCAGCACGTATTCATGAATTTCGGCGCGAATCCAATGCACGGCGAAGGACACCAAACGCACCCCAACGCCGGGATCGAAGCGCTTCACGGCCTTCATCAGGCCCACGTTTCCTTCTTGCACCAGGTCGCCCATCGGCAGGCCATATCCCAAATAGCCGCGCGCGATGTGCACGACGAAGCGCAGGTGCGAGAGCACCAGTTGTCGGGCAGCATCCAAGTCCGCCTCGTTACGAAATCGAGCGGCGAGCGCGACTTCATCTTCCCGCGAGAGGACCGGAATCTGCGAAACCCGATCGATATACGCATCGAGGCTCCCAACGGGGCCCGCGAATACCAATGCGGTTTGCTTGGGGATCAAAGCGGAAGCCATCTAAAACCTCCTGAGAAATCTGGAGTGCCATGATAGCACTCCTAACGTTAGAGTGCTAACGACCCAGAGAGTTCACGCGCCGCAAAACATCAATGAAGACAACGGCTTAGCCTGGCTCGACGGCGCGGATATGTCGCGTTGCAGCAAGCCAGGATCCCACCCAGCTCAAGGAGACGGCGAGCGCCAGAGCGCCCAGCGCCGGCCCGAGCGACAGGCCCCGCGGACGAAAATCGCTGCCGTAGAAACCGGCCAGGCGCTCGATGGGCCTGGCAAGCACCGCAAAGGCGATTCCCACTACGGCCAACGAACCCAACCCGCCGCCAAGTCCATACCAAACCCCGCTGTACAAGAACGGCCGGCGCGCAAAGCGGTCGGTCGCCCCCACCAGCTTCATGACCTCGATTTCGGCGCGGCGGTTCAATATATCCAGGCGAATGGTATTGCCGACGATGACGATGACGCCGAGGCCGAGGAGGACTCCCGTCAGCCAAACGAAGCGCCGCAGCACCTCCAGCATGGCGTTCAGGCGCTCGACCCATTCGGTATCGATCTGCACCGCCGCCACATCGGCAAGCGCGCCAATGCGCGCCCTCAGAGCCGCGGTGCCCGCCGCAGTACTGGCCGCCGGCGTCGGGGTGACCAGCAGGGTGTTCGGCAAGGGGTTGTCGGTGAGCGCGTCGAGCGCCTTGCCGAAGCCGGACACGGTGCGAAACTCCGCCAGCGCCTGCTCGGCGGTGATGAGGCGCACGTCGGCCACATCCTCGCGGGTCCGCAGCTGCTTCGCCAAGGCCCTGGCCCGTTCGATACCCGCCTTCGTGTCGAGGTACACCGACAAGTCGAACGCTTGATTCCAATGGGCGGTGACCGAGCGCGTGTTTTGCAGCAGAACGTTCAAGAACAGCGGCAGGGCGAGCGCGAGGGCGACCACGGCCATCGTCATGCCGGTGGCGATGGGCTGCTGCACGATGCGTCCCAGGGAACCGACCAGCGTCTGGGCATGTCGTGCGAGCCACGCTCGAATCGCTTCACGCATCTTCAAGCGGCCACCCGCCCGTCGTCGAGGACGATGCGCCGTGCGTCGAAGCGATCGATGAGGTGCACATCGTGGGTGGCGATGACCACGGTCACGCCGACGTCATTGAAGCGCTTGAACAAGCGCATGACCTCCAGGGCGAGATCGGGGTCGAGATTTCCCGTCGGCTCATCCGCGATCAGCAGCTGAGGCCGGGCGACCACTGCGCGAGCGATGCCCACGCGCTGCTGCTCTCCCGTAGAGAGTTCCAGAGGCCGGCACTTTTCCTTCGAGAGCAAGCCGACTTGATCGAGCGCCGCCCGGACGCGCTTGTCGATCTCGCGCTGCGGGACGCCGGCGATGATCAGCGGCAAAGAGACATTGTCCGCGACGGTGCGATCGTGCAGTAATTTGTGATCTTGAAACACCACGCCCACCGAGCGGCGAAATTGCGGAATGCCGCGGGGCTTGATGGAGGAGGTGCTCTGATTGTTGATGAAGACCTGACCGCGCGTCGGCCGCTCGATGAGCGCGATCAGCTTCAGGACGCTGCTCTTGCCGGCGCCGGAATGTCCGGTCAAAAACGTGAGTTCGCCCGCATCGACCGCGAACGACACCCCGGCCAAGGCCTCGCGTCCGTTGGCATAGCGCTTGTGTACCTGATCGAAGCGGATCACGCGGCTTCCGGTTCGTCCGCCGATTTCAGCAGCGCCGACACGAATTCCCGGGCATTGAATACACCGAAGTCCTCGCTCTCCTCGCCGACCCCGACGAAGCGGATGGGAATGTTCAAGCGCTGTGCGATGGCGAGCACGACGCCGCCCTTGGCGGTGCCGTCGAGCTTGGTGACGACCAACCCGGTGACGCCCAAGCCCTTGTTGAATTGCTCGGCCTGCGCAACGGCGTTCTGGCCGATGGTGCCGTCGAGCACCAGCAGCACCTCGTGCGGCGCGCCGGGGTCGAGCCTCGCCAGCACGCGCTTGATCTTCTTGAGCTCATCCATCAGGTGCGTCTGAGTGTGCAGCCGTCCGGCCGTGTCGGCAATCAAGACATCGATGTTGCGCGCCCGCGCCGCCTGCAGGGCGTCGAAAATCACCGCCGCCGGTTCGGCGCCGGATTGGTTGGCGATGATCGGCACGCGGTTGCGCTCGGCCCACACTTGCAGCTGTTCGCGCGCCGCTGCGCGAAAGGTATCCCCGGCGGCGAGCATGACGCTGTGGCCCGCGGCGATCAGCCGGTGCGCCAGTTTTCCGATGGTCGTGGTCTTGCCCGCGCCGTTGATGCCGACGACCAGGATCACATAAGGTTTCAAGTCGGGATCGATGACCAGCGCCTGTTCGACGGGCTTCAAAATCTCGACCATCGCCTCGCTCAAGGCGTTGAGCAAGGCATCGACGTCGTTGAGTTCCTTGCGCGCGACCCTGCGTTTGAGGCCCTCGAGAATGCGCGTCGTCGCCTCCATCCCCACATCGGCGGTAATCAGGCGGGTTTCGAGGTCGTCCAGGATCTCGGCATCGATCTTGCGGCCCGGCAGCAGCTCCTTGATGTCCGTCGTCAACCAGGCAGGCCCGACGTTCAACTTCGCCCGCAATCGCTTGAAGAAGCCGCGGACGGGTTTGTCGACTTCGTTCGTCATAGGCCGCGAAGCTTAGCAGAGGGGGTCGCGGAGTTGAGTTTCCAAAGAGAGGCGCCGCCGCAGGGTATGATGAGCGAGTGAGTACCAAGCTCGAAAGGCCGGCGCCGGGGAGCCGCAATTTCGTACGCATCATCGGCGGCGGTTGGCGCGGCCGACGCGTGAGTTTTCCGGACTCACCCGGACTTCGACCGACCCCGGATCGCGTGCGCGAGACGTTGTTCAATTGGCTGCAGCATTCCATCGTGGACACTCGTTGTCTCGATTTGTTTGCCGGCTCGGGCGCGCTGGGCCTCGAGGCGCTGTCGCGCGGCGCCCGGGAAGTGGTCTTCGTCGACCAGGCGCAGGCGGCCGCGCGTGCGCTACAGGGCGAGTTGCAGCGTCTCGGCGGCACGCCCAGGGCACGCGTCATGGAACTCGGGGCGGCGCGATTTTTGCGCAGTGCGCCCGAATCCGTAGGCGGACCCTTCGACCTGGTCTTTCTCGATCCGCCCTTCGGGCGAAACGCGCTGGCGGAATATGTTCCCCTGCTCGACGGCGGGCAAGTGGCTGAAGCCCGGCAGCCTGGTTTACCTCGAAAACGAACGGGCGGCCGGGGTGCCGCCGCTGCCTTCGCATTGGGAATTGCTCAAATCGAAGTCTGCGGGCGAGGTGGGGTATCATCTGGTGCGCGTCAGCGCTCGGTCTTGAGGACAATGAATAAAAGAACCGCCGTATATCCGGGAACCTTCGATCCGATCACCAATGGCCACCATGATTTGGTACGCCGCGCGGCGAGCATCTTCGATCGCTTGGTGGTCGCCATCGCCGCCAATCCGAACAAGGCACCGATGTTCTCGCTCGAAGCAGCGGGTCGATATGGCGCGCCGCGTGCTGGCGGACGTCCACAATGTCGAGGTGAAGGGCTACGTCGGCCTCACCGTCGACTTCGCGCGGCAAAACGGGCTCGCCGTGATCGTGCGCGGCTTGCGCGCGGTATCGGACTTCGAATTCGAGTTTCAGTTGGCTAATATGAGCCGGCACCTCACTCCCGAAATCGAATCGGTATTCATGACCCCGCAAGAGCAATACACCTTCATCTCCTCGACCTTGGTACGGGAAATCGCCGTGCTGGGCGGCAATGTGTCCGAGTTCGTGCATCCGATCGTGGAAGATCGAACTGAAACGGCACCGCAAGCTTTGAGTCTGCCAATCGCAGCGCCGGCCGCGGCGGTGCGCGACGAGCCGAGCGTTCGCCGCAGGACTCATCGTGCTTCTCGTTGGGGCGCCGGCCCTCGCGTTCGGTCGCGACGCTCCCCGCCGCTGCCACCGGCGCCATCCACGCACCCGCCATTCCTGCGGCCGCTCCTCACAAAGGAGCGATCGCGAGCGCCTATCCGCTGGCGAGCCGCGCCGGCCAGGAAGTGCTCGCGAAAGGCGGCAACGCATTCGATGCGGCGGTGGCGGTGTCGGCGGCGCTCGCGGTGGTGGAACCCACGAGCTCCGGGCTCGGCGGCGGGGGATTCTATCTGCTTCATCGCCAGGCCGACGGCTTCGAGACCATGCTCGATGCGCGCGAAAAGGCGCCCGCCGCGGCGGCTCGCGACATGTATCTGGACAAGAGCCGGCAATCCGATTGCCCGCGCCTCGGTCGACGGGCCGCTGGCGGCGGCCATTCCGGGCGAACCGGCGGCGTTCGACTATCTGGCGCGCCGGTTCGGCAAGCTGCCCTTGAAGGAGAGCCTGCAGCCGGCGATCCGGCTGGCGCGCGAGGGCTTTCCGCTGTACGCGCGCCTACAGGGGGCGATCCGCTACAAACGCGAGCTGCTGCTGCGTTCGCCCGATGCCGCCAAGGTGTTCTTGACCCCGGATGGCGCGGTGCCCGAGCTCGGCGCACTCATCAAACAGCCCGATCTCGCGATGACGCTCGAGGCGATGGCCGCCCAAGGCGCGAAGGGGTTCTATGGCGGCCGCGTCGCCGAAGATCTCGTGCGCGGCGTGCGCGCGGGCGGCGGCATTTGGACGTTGGCGGATCTCGCGGCGTACCGCGTGGTCGAGCGCAAGCCCCTGGTCGGCGACTACCGCGGCGCCCGCATCGTTTCGGCCTCGCCGCCGTCGTCGGGCGGCGTCGCGCTGCTCGACTCGCTCAATATTTTGGCGGGCTTCGATCTGCAGCGGGTCGACTCGGGCACCCGCAAGCATCTGGTGGTGGAAGCGATGCGCCGCGCCTATCGCGACCGCGCGGTGTACTTGGGCGATCCGGATTTCGTGCAGATGCCGCTCGCCCTGCTCACGAATGAATATTATGCGGCGGGTCAGCGCTCGAGCATCCGGCCCGACAAGGCGATGCCGAGCGATCTGCTGCCGGGAGTCGAAACAGCCCCGGTGGGACTGCAGACCACGCACTTCTCGGTCCTCGATGCCGACGGCAATCGCGTGGCGGGGACGATATCCGTCAATTTGTTTTTCGGCACCGGCGACATGGTGCCGCACACCGGCGTGCTGCTCAACAACACCATGGACGACTTCTCCGTCAAACCCGGATCGCCGAACGCGTTCGGCTTGGTGGGCAACGCACAGAACGACATCGCACCGAACAAGCGTCCCTTGTCGAGCATGACGCCGACGCTTCGTCGAAACGCCGAAAGGCCTGATGATCATCGGTACGCCCGGCGGCAGCTACATCATCAGCATGGTGCTCCTGGGAACGCTCGATTACCTGAATGGCATGAGTGCGGCGGAAATCGTCAAGGATCCGCGCTATCACCATCAGTACTTGCCCGACGTGGTCGAGTACGAAAAGGGGGCGCTGGCGGAGAACGAAATCACTCAACTCGAGGGCATGGGCCACAAGCTCGAACTGGGCAGCCGCGCCTGGGGCAACATGCAAGTGATTACGTGGGACTTTGCCAGCGGCAAGGTGCAGGCGGCGGCCGATCCGCGCGGCGAGGGCGAGGGGTTGGTCTATTAGACGGCCAGGTGGGCGAACAGAGTGGCCGCCGGCCCATGTCAATGCTGGCAAGCGGCGCACCAATACGTCGAGCGCTGACCCTGCATGAATTGCTTCACCGGAGCCTTGCACACGCGGCAGGGTAGTTTGGCCCGTTCGTAGACGAACAAACGCTGCCGAAAATAACCGGGTATGCCCTCGGCATTGACGTAATCGCGAAGCGTCGTGCCACCGATGCGGATGGCTTCGGCCAGCACGTCTTTGACGGCCTGCGCCAGGGACTTTCGCCTGCGCCCGGCTGATGCGGCCCGCGGCGCGACGCGGCGAAATGCGTGCACGAAACAGCGCTTCGCTCGCATAGATGTTCCCGACGCCGACGACCGCCTGCGAATTCATGATGAATTGTTTGATGGCGACCTTGCGCCGGCGCGTGGCGCGATACAGATAGTCCGCATCGAACTCCTTGCTCAAGGGCTCCGGGCCTAGCTTGGCCAACAGCGGATGCGCATCGGGATTCGATTCCGTCCAATGCAGACTGCCGAAGCGGCGCGGGTCGTGGAAGCGCAGAACTTGCCCGGTGTCGAGGAGAATATCCCAATGGTCGTGGGGGCGCGGCGGCACATCGGCGCCGAGCAGGCGCAAGCTGCCCGACATGCCGAGATGGACGATCAAGGTCCCGCGATCGAGCGCGATCAAGATGTACTTGGCGCGCCGCTCGACGCTGCGCACGGTCTGATGGCGGATCGCAGCCTCGAGATTCGCGGGGATCGGCCAGCGCAGGCGGCGGTCACGCACCACCAGCTCGACGATGCGCCGTGCTCGCAGAGCAGGCGCGATGCCGCGCCGGGTGGTTTCTACTTCAGGCAGCTCGGGCAGGAGCTACTTGATCTTCGATTCTTTGTAGGGGACGTGCTTGCGCACCACGGGATCGAATTTCTTGGTCTCCATCTTGTCCGGATGCAGACGCTTGTTCTTGGTCGTGGTGTAGTAGTGTCCCGTACCCGCGGATGACACCAGTTTGATTTTGTCGCGCATTGGCAGTGCTCCTTATACCTTGACGCCCTTGGCGCGAAGATCGGCAACCACGACGTCCACGCCGCGCTTCTCGATGGTGCGCAGGCCGCGTGTGGTCACCCGCAAGCTGACGAAGCGCTTTTCGCTCTCCAGCCAGAAGCGGTGGGAGTGCAAATTCGGCAAGAACCGGCGCCGCTTGCGATTGTTGGCGTGGGAGACCGTATTACCGGTTTTCGGGGCTTTGCCGGTGACCTGGCAGACTCGCGACATGGCTTAGACCTTCGGGAACTCGGACCTTCGGAACAGCCGTGCTTTATACCAGGCGGGGTGGAAAGGAGCAACCGCCGCGGGGGCAACCGCCTCCCCGGGCGTCTCCGACGCCGTGTGCGCCTGCCCGCCTCGAGACGGCTGCCTCAAAGCAACCCGCGCTCCGCCAGCGACACGCTCGCGGCGTCGCCAACGATGATGTGATCGAGGAGCCTGATGTCCACCAAGGCGAGCGCCTCCTTGACCCGCTGCGTGATGAGCTCATCGGCGTGGCTGGGCTCGGCAATGCCGGA